>JBGSJZ010000113.1:0-5315 GCA_041741455.1 Anaerolineaceae bacterium
ACGCCAGAATATTTTCCTTAAATTGATGCACGATCAGGCAGCCTTGACCGTTGCCGGTCTGGATGCGCTGAAAGCCTTTATGGAAGGCCAGGAAGGCGCAGGAGCTGAGTTGACCAGGAAGGAAAAAGAAGCAGACGAAGTACGCCGGATCCTGATTTACGAATTGAATAAAACCTTCATCACCCCGTTTGACCGGGAAGATATCTTTGCGCTCTCTCGCGCGATTGATGATGTGCTAGATTATGCCTACAGCACCTTGAGTGAGATGGAGATCCTGAAAGTCAAGCCGACCCAGTATATGGTGCGGATTGCCTCCTTGTTACGGGATGCGGCCTTTGAACTGTTGCAGGCGGTGGACCGACTGGGCGATCATCCCGGTGTGGCCAGCGAGCATGCCCAGCGGGCCAAGGCGCTGGAAAATAAGATTGAGGATGTATATCGTGAGGCGCTGGCGGATCTCTTCCATGGGGCCGAGGACACCAAGCACATCATGAAGATGCTCAAGCAGCGCGAAGTCTACCGCCACCTGAGCAACGCGGCGGATCGCGGCGACGAAGCCGCCAACGTGATCGCTGATATTGTCGTCAAGATAACCTGATGAGAGCATAATCACATGACACCTTTAGTCATCACGGTGATTGTTCTAGCATTGGCATTCGATTTTCTGAATGGAATTCACGATTCCAGTAACATCGTCGCTACTATGATTTCCTCGCGCGCCATTTCTCCAAAACTGGCGCTGGGCATGACGGCTATAGCTAATTTTATTGGCCCGTTTATTTTTGGCGTTGCGGTTGCAACCACGATCGGTCATGAGATTGTAGATGCCAGTGCAATCAATACCCAGGTTTTGATTGCAGCTTTAGCCAGCGCAATCTTGTGGAATGTTCTCACCTGGTATCTAGGTTTTCCGAGCAGCTCCTCCCATGCCCTGATGGGAGGGTTCATCGGCTCGGTGATGATGGCAGCCGGATGGGGAGCAATTAAGATGGGAGGTCTTGAAAAAATCTTAATTGCTTTGTTTGCATCTCCGATCATCGGGTATTTGATTGGTTTCTTAATCTTGCGATTTATCGTTCTGCTGTCCTGGAATGCTTCTCCCAAGATCAATGGATTATTCAAGCGCGGGCAAATTGTGACTGCCCTGGCTTTAGCACTCAGTCACGGCACAAATGACGCTCAAAAATCAATGGGGATCATCACCCTGGCTTTAGTTACAGGTGGATTCTTGCAGACATTTGAGGTGCCGACCTGGGTAATTTTCCTGTGCGCAGGGATGATCGGGCTGGGTACCGCGGTTGGAGGATGGAAATTAATCCGCACCCTGGGCGCTAAATTCTACAAAATTAAACCCGTGGATGGGTTTGCAACTCAAATGGCTTCTGCCGCAGTTATCTTAACAGCCTCACTGGTTGGCGGTCCCGTCAGCACAACCCAGGTTGTCAGTTCGGCCATCATGGGGGTGGGTGCGGCCGAACGGATCAACAAGGTTCGCTGGGGGGTAGCCCAGGAGATTGCAGTGGCATGGCTTTTAACTATTCCAGCGACTGCGCTGGCAGGGGCAGGATTTTTCTGGATCATTTCAAAATTCATTCCTTAAGATGGAATATTGAGGAAAAGTAATATGAAAAAAGAGTTTGATGTAGTTTATATCGGCAATTACACCAAGGATACGATCATCCACCCGGTGACCGGCACGACGTATGTTGATGGCGGCGGGGCGCATTATGCGGCACAAGCCGCGGCCTGCCTGGGTTTTCAGGTGGCGCTGGTGACCCGCCTGGCCCAGGCAGATGAGTACGTGGTGGAAAAAGTGAAACAGGCCGGGGTGGAGTGCCTGGTGGATTATTCCAGCCATTCGACCCTGATGCAACTGGAATACCCGACCACCAACCCGGACATCCGCACCCTGACGGTGAAGGCCGTAGCGGATCCCATTTCCGCGGCTTCGGTGGCAAATGTTCGGGCCAAGTCGGCCGTGATCGGTTCCAGCCTGCGGGGGGAAGTGGGAATGGACGTCATCCAGAGTTTAAAGCAGAATAACACGGTGGTGGCGGCGGATATGCAGGGCTTTGTGCGGGTATTGCGCGGCCAGGAGTTGAAATACGAGCCCTGGGGCGAAATGCGCTCCACCCTGGCGGCCGTGGATGTGGTCAAGAGCGATGCGGTGGAAGCGGAGTTCCTGACCGGGGAAACGGATATCTACCAGGCAGTCAAATTCTATGCTGCCCTGGGTCCACGCGAGATTGTGCTGACGCATAAAGACGGCGTGCTGATTTATGCAGATGGCGAGTTCCATAACCTGGGATTTTACCCGGCCCGCTTGGATGGGCGGAGCGGGCGGGGCGATACCTGCATCGGCAGCTATATGGCGATGCGCCTGGTGAAATCCCCGCTGGAAGCCGGCATCTGGGCGGCCGCCGTGACCAGCCTGAAGATGGAAAAACTGGGGCCATTCAACCGCCCCATGCCTGAGGTTGAAGAATTCATCCAGGTCCACTACAACCATGGATCGCTTCGCTGAAACACAAGCCCGGATCGAGGCGCGGCGAGCAGAACTCACGGCTCGCTATCCTGAAATCTGGGCAGGAATGATCTCAGAATGGCAACAGCCAGGCCTGGAGGACCGGGCCTGGTTGACGTATTCAGCCAATTATTTGTTTCGCACCGGGGGTATCCGCTGGGCGTTGGACCCGCTGACCCTGAACGGACGGCTGGGCGAACCGCCGCTTGAGAACCTGGCGGCGGATTTGGAGCCGCTCTCCTTCGTCCTGCTCTCCCACCGCCACCGGGACCACCTGGATATTGGTTTGATCTCGGCTTTACGTGACCTACCCATGCGCTGGGTGGTGCCGGAATTTATGCAAGAAGAAGTCAGGCAGCGAACCGGCCTGCCGGCCGGGAAGATCATCACCCCACAGCTGCAACAGGAATTGATCCTTGACGGCATGCAGATCCTGCCGTTTGAAGGGAACCACTGGGAAACCCTGGCGGACGGGACGAGCAAGGGTGTGCCAGCCATGGGGTACCGGGTGAAGTTTTCCGACAAATGCTGGCTGTTTCCGGGGGATACGCGCAGCTACAGCCCAACGCAAGCGCCCGGAAATGAGCCGGTGGATGGCCTGTTTGCGCATGTGTGGCTGGGCCGGCGGGGCGCCCTGCTGGATAAGCCGCCGCTGTTGGAGGACTTTTGCAAGTTCCAGCTGGGCTTCCAGCCCAGGCGCATCCTGCTGAGCCACCTGCACGAGGTGGGACGGCCGGGAGAGGAATTTTGGGATGAGCGGCATGCGGACATGGTGAAGGAGCGGATACGGGAGCTGAACCCCGGTGCCCGCGTGGAGGTAGCTTTCAGCGGGGAAAGTGTCAGATTATAACTGGTGGGTAGAGAACCTTCTGGTGGGGGAGATGGGAGAGAAGGAAAAGCGGCTGGCAAGGCAGATCCGGCTGAGTGTGAGGCATTGCATGGGGAGGAATGGAATCCTGCGAAGATCAACTGGAAGTAGGGCAAGGCAGATGACTCCATGCGAGCCTTGAAGGAATCCTTCATTACGATATCGAAATCCCGCCCGGCTGTGCCTCATTCTCACAACCGGGATTTTATTTTTCTTGAAAATGGTTTTTCTCTAAGCTTTCTTAGCATTCAATGGAGTATCCACAGACTGGGATTAGCGGGATAATTTCGGCAACCAAGTCCAAGGAATCATTTTCCTTCTATAGGGAATAGTTGGATATAAATATGAGGCTTATAGAATCAAATAAATATTCCTCAAGGAATATTAAATTAAGGCTCATTGGGAGATGCCGTGGTACCCCCAACATCTGGGGGGTACAATAGCGAGAAAAGGGAATGCATAGGTGAATTGGCCAGATGAAAAGAGCACAAATTACAGTTCCGTTGGATATTCCCGATGTGCGGGTATTGAGTACAGAGATCAACAAAGTTGGTGATTTGATCATCAGCATTGAGAGCACCAAAGAAGGGACAATCTGTCGAAAGTGTGGGCGAGAGATCCGCAAGCGGCATGGGTATGATGAATGGACGATCATCCGACACTTGCCGGTTTTTGGGCGACCGAGCTATCTGCGCTATCGTCCCCGGCTGTACCAATGTATGGAGTGTGAAGATCATCCAACAACCACACAGAGATTGGATTGGCGAGAAGGCAGCAGTTCACAGAGTATGGCCTACGATGATCACCTGCTGCTGCAATTGGTGAACTCGACTGTAGAAGATGTGAGCATCAAAGAAGGCATCGCGTATGACAGTGTCTTGGGTGTTCTGGAGCGGCGGATCAATGCCAGCGTGGACTGGGGGCAGTATAGGTTTTTGGGAGTGATTGGGCTGGATGAGATTGCGCTCAAGAAAGGGCACCGCAACTTTGTCGTAATTGTGACGGCACGGTTGGAGGAGGGGCGGGTGGTGATCCTGGCAGTTTTGCCGGACCGCCAGAAGGATACCGTGGTTGAATTCCTGCGCTCGATCCCGGAACGTCTGAAGCAGAGCATCCAAACAGCCTGTTGTGACATGTACGAAGGCTTTACCGAAGCGGTGCGAGAAGAGTTGAGCCATGTACGGATCGTGATCGATCGTTTCCATATTGCCAGAGCTTATCGAGATGGACTGGATGATTTACGCAAACAGGAACTGGGACGGCTGAAAAAAGAGCTCTCAGACGTTGAGTACAAGCAGTTGAAGGGCAGCATGTGGGCCTTGCGCAAGAAACCCGCTGATCTGGATAGCGAAGAAAGACGCACCCTGAGACTGCTGTTCCGCTACTCGCCTAAGCTGAGGCAGGCCTATGACTTGCAGCAACAATTGACCGCAATTTTTGACCAGCACATCTCCCCAACATCCGCCAAAACCAAAATCCGGGCCTGGATCAAACGCGTCGCAAGAAGTGAGTTGCGCTGCTTCGACAAGTTCATCAACACCCTGGGCCGGTGGTGGCAAGAAATCATCAACTATTTCGTCAACCGTGACAATAGCGGCTTTGTCGAAGGTCTGAACAACAAACTCAAGGTGCTCAAACGGCGTTGCTACGGATTGTTCAATCTGAATCATCTTTTCCAACGCATCTTCCTCGATCTGGAAGGCTACCGCCTGTTTGCAGGTTAACCACCATATGTGGCCGAATCACGGAAATTCCCAATGAGCCTAAATTAATAAGAAATGAACGTCTGATGTGAAATCAAAAAGCGATTGACGAAAAGAGGGAATGCCCTCACTCAAGATTATGGTGCTGTGCCAAATCCAAAAGGAGCACTCCCATGACAAGTATACCTATAACTGACATTTTAACGATCATTTTTGTACT
>JBGSJZ010000114.1:0-1653 GCA_041741455.1 Anaerolineaceae bacterium
AGTAAATATCTCAAAACCCTTTGAGCGCATATAATATGTATATGACAAAGGAAAAGCGATGAAGAGAAAGAAGCCATTACCAACTATCTGGGAAGTTTCCGACGAACTATGGAAGCGCATGGAGCCTCTGATTTTGGAACTTGATCCGCCGAAAGAGACTGGCAGACCTCGTGCTAATCCAAGAAACATCGTGGATGCGCTCATCTTTCGGATCCGAACAGGATGTCAGTGGAATCAAATTCCGCGAGTGTATGGAGATGATGCGACCATTCATCGCACATTTCAGCATTGGGTTGAAATAGATTTGTTTCCGCAAATCTGGGCATTGCTGGTTGAAGAGTGTGACGCCTTGGGTTTGGTGGACTGGGAATGGCAAGCAGCGGACGGGACGATGGGCAAAGCGCGTTTGGGCGGGGATGAAATTGGCGCCAACCCGACCGACCGAGGCAAAAATGGTTCAAAAAAGAGCATTTTGACGGATCGGCAGGGCGGTCCGCTTTCGGTCGTGCTTGCGGGAGCCAATGTTCATGATACGAAACTGCTTGATAAAACGATTGAAGCCATTGTAGTCGATAGACCGAAACCTACCAAAGCGAAACCACAGAATTTGTGCCTGGATAAAGGCTATGATAATCCAACAGGTATGGCGGCGGTAGAAAAGCACAACTACACAGGACATATTCGCCGCATCGGAGAGGAGAAACTGAGCAAGGGTAAAAAAAGTATCCTGCTCGTCGCTGGGTTGTGGAAAGGACATTAGCATGGTTATCCAAATGTCGAGGTCTCTTGATCCGTTACGAGAAAAAGTCTAAAAATTATCTCGCGTTGCTTCAATTTGCTTGTGCTATGCTCTGGTTCCGTAGATTAGCCCAGAGTGCCTTTTGAGATAATTACTTAGTAGTGCCTGAAGGCTAAACTTGTTAGCTGTTTTCTTGTTTGTATTTATAGGCAACAAACCAATTCCAATAGCTCGATACCGTAGAGAACTAAGTAAACGATTGTACGCCAATTCGTCAAATCTTTTACCATCAAACGACAAGTTAACACATTGAAAGTCACTTAAGCGGGCAGGTATTTCACATGCTTCAAGTTTTACTGGGACAATATATATCACGCCTTCTGGTTTTTCTTGAGCAATATCCAAGGCAAAAGAGATTTCTTTCTGAACGTATCCCTCCTTGGTGATTGCATGATTCGATAAGCAAATAATTACCACATCAGCATCACGGACAGCGTTTGGAATTTCTAATCGCCAATTTTGGCCGGGCAGTAATTTTTCCTCGTCTAACCATGCGTCCACTCCATCGGCGATTAAGCGTTTATATAATACGCGCACAGCAGGTTTATCTGCAGAGGTGTGACATAGAAAAGCTTGTAAGGGACGGTTTATGGTTTTTGTCATATCTCCCTCTGATAGGGCGATTGAAATTATACGACAGATTCTCCATAATCAACATATACACCAACGTAAATATCTAAGCATTCACCTTGCTGACTAACAGCAAGTCATGAACGATCCGTTTGCAATCTGTCATCGTCTCTGCTATGCAAAGGGAATTATAAATCGCCTCCTCTGTCTCTTCGATTGCGGCTTGAAAGAGCGGGGACATTTGAGCGTTCGACACTTCTGTCGTTCTTTCAGCCGAAGCAGAC
>JBGSJZ010000115.1:0-26010 GCA_041741455.1 Anaerolineaceae bacterium
ACCGAATTTTCATCTGCGCCAGGCATAAATTTGGCCATGACATCAAAAATGACTACAGAGGCATCCAATCGCTGAATGCGCTGACGTAATGCCAGCACTTCGGAAGGTACTTTCAAGTTTAGCGGAGAGAAATCAAAAATCAGGTTCGCAGGCGGTTGAATGCCCCGCCCATAGCAAAGTTTGAGAATGCGTGAGCGCATACCCCGGTAGCTGCCATCCAGGAAGTGATACAGCACTTTGCCTTGGGTTACTGGCTGGGTATCCCATGCCAGACCCGAAGAAGCCATGCCTATCGCCAGGTCCAGGGCCAGAAAACTCTTTCCGGCTGCCGGCATACCGGCAATCAAATTGATCCCACCGGCCATAATCCAGTCTTTGAGGATCCAGCTCAGTTCACCCATCTCCAATAAGCACAATTTCTCTGCTGTCATAACCATTCGCTCCGTGACTCCGGATAAGGCGGATGAGCTAACAATGAATTCTTCCATTTTCTGCAGAGCTTCAGAAAGCGGTTTATCTTGAAATGCATTTCGTGCAAGATTACTGGCAATTTCCAGGGTTTTGCGCTTGAATGCCTTTTCCCGCACAATCTTTGCGTAAGATTCTGCATGCATGGACGTCGGCGTCGCATTGAGCAACCCTGTGATGTATGCCGGTCCGCCAATTTCCTTGAGCCGTCCACTGGTATTCAAAGCATTACATAAGGTGACATGATCGATCTGTTGCTCAGATTCCAACAGGTGATTCATTGCTTCCCAAATCCAGCGGTGTGAGATGCGATAAAAATATTCCGCTTTAACGATGGTGACCAAATCTACAAATTGAAAAGGTGCAATCATGATTGCACCAAGCAAGGCTCTTTCGGCATCTACATCACTGGGCGGAATGGGATCTGGCATCAAAGGCTCCAAATGGTTTGATATTTACTTCTTACATCAACACGAAGGTCATCTGAAAAAACGAAACGCGACCGGCATAACAAATTGCTTTGTTATGCGGCCGCTCCTACGATTTGATTTATGTCCAAGGAGATCAGCGACCCAAAACGATTACATTTCTATTCTACAATTAAATCAGGCTCTATCCAAGATGGTAAATCAATGGTATTTGTCCCAAGAATGGTTGGCGAAAATCTGGAATTGATGAATTGTAGAATCCTCCCCTTCTGCTCAAATCCTTCTAGCAAAGACCCATTCCTGCCTACATGAGGGCATTCAGCATGCCCCGCTTGCTCTTGTAGCCTCTGACCGTCCTCGATCGCATTTTCATTCTTCCAATCGCCTGTTCGGTCAGGTTGCTTGTCCAGGGTACCTCTTTTTCCCATTCAAACACTCGATAGCGTTTCCAGTTTTCTGCCAATCGAATAATCAAATAGCGCAGTTGGTCCAACGGTGAGTATGGTTCATCCTTTCTTCCCTGCCGGGTTTCTGGGATAAGCTTCCATAGCTGAAATAAACGTCTTTCTCCATTGATCGGAAGCACATCAATGATCATCTGGATCTCATCCACCACTTCTTGTCATACTTCTGGCACGGTCTGTCTCAATTCTCGCAAGGTTCGTCCCACCCATCTCCTCAGATGAAACTGGCATACCAGGTGCTCTAGATCCAGCTGATCTGTAACCGTTCGATAGGTCATCAAATCGTCCGTCACCACCACGCTTACTCCCAGGTGCTGTACCAATGGTTCCAGAAACCGTTTCACTGCCTTTGGATCTTTTTCATCCACTTATCCGATGGTGATTGGCAATCCATCTCCCATATCCACTGCTACCATGACTGGCAGCCTCCCCTTACGGGATCGCGCAGCATCCTCGCAGAGGACGGGGACTCGAATATCATCCCTCGCGCAGTACCCCCGCAGGGGGCCAAGCGCGCAGCCTCCCCTTGCGGGACGGGGACCCCAGTTATAGTAAACAAAAAAAACATCAGCCGAAACTGATGCTTTTTATAGTGCCCCCAGCGCGCAGCCTCCCTTGCGGACGGGGACTCGAATATCATCCCCTCGACGGGGACCCCGGTTATAAAAAAGCACCGCCTTATTCTGGCGATGCTTCCTGTAGTGCCCCCAGCGCGCAGCCTCCCCTTGGGGACGGGGACTCGAATAGCATCCCCGCCAGGGGACCCCGGTTGAAGCCATATCCCTCGATGGGATTGAAAGGGCTGTTAAATCAAAAAATCGTCTTTCGACGATTTTTTCTGTGCCCCCACGGGGACTCGAACCCCGGTTATAGCCTTGAAAGGGCTGTGTCCTAACCGCTAGACCATGGGGGCAACGGTCAATATTTTATCATGCCTTTTTCCACCGGTCAAGAATTTGCTTCAAGATTCCATCCGCTCTTTTTCCAGGGCGGCACACACCCGCTCAAACTCCCTTTCCAATTTCGGCTCCAGTGTTTGCATTTCCCCCAGGTTTTCTGCATCTGCCTGAAGCTGCATTCGCTCACACAGGTCGGAAAATCGCCGGGCTCCCAGGTTGCCGCTGATACCCTTAAGTGAGTGAACAGCCTTGCGCGCCCCCTGCACATCGCCCTCCCGCAAGGATCGTTGAACCCGGTCCATTAACACCGGGGCATCCATCAGGTAAATATCGATCATTTCGGTCAGGAAGTCCGGCTCACCCACCACTTGCAGGGCTCGGATATTTTCCAGCGCAGTTTGCTCTACCGCTGGAGGAAGTTCTTCCATTTGAACTTCTACTTTCTCCTCCTGCGTGTTCTGACCCGCCCAGGTATCCACAACCTGGCTGAGGATGGTCAGGGTGACCGGTTTGCTGATGTAATCATCCATACCGGCCGCGATGCACTCGTCTCGATCCCCCTGCATGGCATTGGCCGTCATCGCAACCACCGGCAGGTGGGTGCCATCCTGCTCAAGCTTGCGAATCTGGCGGGTGGCTTCCAGGCCATCCATGCCCGGCATCTGGCAGTCCATCAGTACCATGCAGAAATCCTTGCGGCGCGTCTGCACGGTTTGCACTGCCTCCAGACCATCCCGGACGGTTTCCACCTGGTAGCCCAGGCGTTCCAACTGCAATCGACCCAGCCGGAGATTCGCCAGGTTATCTTCCACCAGCAGAACCAACCCTTTCTTCTTGGCTGTTCGTTCAACTTCCTTTATGGATGTCGGCGGTTGGGTGATCCGCATGTGCAACGGCTGACCCGTAACCACACTTTGCAGTGTATCCAATAGCATCAAACGCTTGATTGGCTTGACCAGGTAAGCCGAAAAACCATGATTCAACGCCTCCTCCCATAAACCAGGTTCATCCGCCGCGGTTAACAGGAGAAACTTACAAGTTTTCAAGGCCGGATATTGCTGGAGCTCACGGCACAACCGGTAGAAATCCCCGCGCCCAATCGCTTTGCTGATGATAACCACCTGCAAGGGTTCATCTTCCCGGGTGGACAGCACAATTTCCAGCACATCTTTGAAGTTGGTTGCCAATCCGCAGACCGCTCCCCAGGTACTCAAGGTTTCACAAATAGCTCGCCCCTGGGCTTCAATCGGATCGGCCACCAGAATTCTCCAATTCTGCAATTCCTGGCTGGGCGGTTGCTCAATATTTTCAGGATGGGTTGCCTGGATCAATGGGATGATGAATCGAAAGATGGATCCTTTTCCTTCTTCGCTCTCCACCCCTATCCGTCCGCCCATCATCTCAACCAACCGCCGGGAAATCGCCAAACCCAATCCGGTTCCACCGTAGCGCCTTGTGGTACTGCCATCCGCCTGGGTAAATGGCTCAAACAGGCGTTTGCGGGCTGCTTCGTTCAACCCGATTCCGCTATCTTGCACGTTGAATCGCAGCCATTTCCCGGTGGTATCTTCATGCAAATCCACCCAGAGATTGATGGCCCCGGTTTCTGTGAATTTTACAGCGTTCCCGGTTAAGTTCACCAATACCTGCCTCAGGCGGGTTGGATCTCCATGGACTGCCGTTGGTGCATCCTGGGTTACCCAGGCCATCAAGTCCAACTTCTTCAGGCGCACCCGGCTGGCAAACAGGTCCGAAACTCCTTCCACTAATCCCGGCAGGGAAAAATCAATTTCCTCCAGGGTCATTTTGCCGGCTTCTATCTTTGAGAAATCCAGCATGTCATTGAGCAAGGTCAACAAAGCATTCGAAGAATCCCGGATTGACTCGCCGTACTCGCGTTGTTCCCGGCTGAGCGGAGTATTTAGCAGCAATTCCGTCATGCCGATCACCGCATTCATGGGTGTGCGGATCTCATGGCTGACGGTGGCCAGGAATTCAGACTTCAACTGCGAAGCCTTCAGGGCCTCGTCCCGGGCAAAGGCCAGCGCCTGCTCAATGCTCTGCTGGGCCGGGTTGCCCGGCCGTACCGAGAGCCAGACCAGGTTCTCATCCCGTCCACCCATCCAGTGGAGCGAAACTTCAAATACAGCAATTCCCTCCCCCACTTCAGTTCCACATTGCCATTGTTGTACATCCCCGGTGGTTGCCCGCCATAGCAGGCTGGTTTGTTGTTTATCCGGCACTCCCAGCCATTCAAGCCAATCAAACAAGCTCGCGCTTTCCCAGGCCAGCCGGCCGGCCAGGGCGCGTAAAGCCGGGTTCACTTCCATGGCTTCACCATTGCGCCAATCGAAAATCCCCAAACCGATTTCAACCTCTGCAAACAGGCGCTTCAAATGGTCGTTTGAATCGGTGAGCTCAGACATTTTTCTCCTTCACGCTCCGGGTTCAATGCAAGCTGGGCCATCGTTTGCCGGATTATTCACAGCATAGGAAACAGGCACAATCTCCATCTCGTTTGCAGGGTACGGTCGCAAGAATCTTGCCAACTCCTCAACTGTGTGCGGCCGCATCCAATCCCAGGCCATCTCCCCGGTCAGGATGACGGGCATTCGGTCATGCACAGCCGCGACCAATTCATTTGCCTGGGTGGTGATGATGGTAAAAGTCAGCAAAGGATCTGAATCTTTTGGTTGCCAGCGCTCCCACAGACCGGCCAGGAAAAATGGCCGGCCCGAGGCCAGATGAATGTGATGCGGGCGTCCCCGGCCTTTTCCACCCACCGGGTGTTGCCACTCGTAAAATCCATCCGCCGGGATCAGGCACCGCCGGCGGGCAAAGGCCTGCCGGAAAGAGGGCTTTTCAGCCAGGGTTTCTGCCCGGGCATTGATCAACCGGTTGCCGATTTCTGGGTCTTTGGCCCAGCCTGGCACCAGTCCCCATTTCATCCAACCCAGGTTCTTTGTCAATGGGTCCACTACCACGCCGGCTGGTTGGCTGGGCGCCAGGTTAAATCGTGGATACCAGTCCTCCGGGATCGAACCCAAATCCAGGATCTCCCGTAAATCGTCCGCTTCCAGCATGATGGTAAATCGTCCGCACATGTTAACCTCACTGTCCTGATTCTAGCACACCTTTTTATAGCACTACGCTCCTGGTTGGACAACAATAATGCTTGCAAGTCATTCCAGCCCATTGTCTCCGGTCAAACGTTGGTCCTTAGTCCTTGAACTTTGCCAGTCCACGCCAAAATCAGGATAAATGTTATCTTATCCCCACCGACCGGTGAAGTATAATTACAGGAAACCAACTCAAGAGGTAAGGTATGCCCAATCCATTGGTGGAATGCATTCCCAATTTTTCTGAAGCTCGCCGGCCCGAAGTCGTGGAAGCCATCATTCAGGCCATCACACAAGTCCCAGGTGTTCACATCCTGGATCGCCATTCGGATATGGATCACAACCGGACGGTGATCACCTTCATCGGATCACCAGCAGCCGTGGAGCAGGCCGCTTTCCAATCTATCGCCAGGGCATCCCAACTCATCGACTTGACTCATCACACGGGTGAACATCCGCGCATCGGCGCTGCGGACGTTGTCCCGTTCGTCCCGATCAGCGACATCACCATGCAGGAATGTGTGGAGATGGCCCGTCGACTTGGCAAACGCGTGGCGGATGAACTGAAGGTCCCGGTCTACTTATATGAGGATGCCGCTACCCGTCCGGAACGCCAGAACCTGGAAAATATCCGCCGCGGCCAGTATGAAGGCCTAAAAGCCGATATTCTGACCAATCCGGATCGTAAACCCGATTTTGGCCCGGCCGAACTGGGTCCGGCCGGGGCAACCGTAATCGGCGCACGCCAGCCCCTGATTGCGTTTAATGCCTACCTGACCACGGATGATGTCTCGATCGCCCAGAAAATCGCCAAGGCCATCCGCAACTCCTCCGGCGGATTGCGTTTTATCAAGGCTATGGGTGTGCTGGTGGAGGGCCGGGCCCAGGTTTCGATGAATCTTACCAATTTTCGCCAGACGCCCATCGCTCGGGTGGTGGAGCTGGTCCGGCGCGAGGCAGTGCGCTACGGGGTCGGCATCCACCACACAGAGTTGGTCGGCCTGATTCCCCAGGAAGCACTAAATGACGCGGCGGTCTGGTACACCCAGTTGGACGCCTTCCAAACTGATCAAATTCTAGAACAGCGCTTGTATGAAGTACTTTCTGAGCCCAAAGCTGAAACCCCGCCGGCCGGGTCATCCTTCCTGGATGAACTGGCTGCCGGCACACCCACGCCAGGTGGCGGCTCGGCGGCTGCCCACGCCGGCGCCATTGGCGCTGCCCTGGCAGCCATGGTCGCCCGCCTGACGGTCGGCAAGAAGAAATACGCCAACGTCGAACAGAGAATGTGGTTGCTGATTGAAAAATCTGACGCTTTGCGACAGACCCTGACACTGGCCATCGATGAAGATGCGCTCGCATTCACCTGCTTGATGCAAGCCACCCGCTTGCCAAAAGAAACCGAGGAACAACAAGCAGCCCGCAAACTCGCCATCCAGCAGGCCACCCTGGAAGCTGCCCGGGTTCCGTTGAAAGTGGCCAATCTGGCGGTGGACGTGATGAGACTGACCCTGGAAGCTGCCCGTTTTGGCAACCTGAACGCCATTTCGGATGCTGCATCCGGTTTCAGCATGGCCCGTGCCTGCCTGAATGGGGCTGGATTGAACGTTCGCATCAATCTGCAGGGGTTGGAAGATCCCACTTCCGGCCAGCCGATGCTGAATGAATTGACCCGGTTGGAAAAAACCGCTCGTGATTTAGTGTTTGAACTGCGCCGCGCCCTGGCTGAGCGCAGCGATATGACCTTACCTGATTAACCTGAGGAGGATGCAATGGGTTTAAAACCTGATCATTGGATTCGGAAAATGGCGCTCGAGCATGGCATGATCGAACCGTTTGTCGATCACCAGGTGCGCCAGGGTGTGATCTCCTATGGCGTTTCATCGTATGGCTATGATGTACGCGTGACGGATGAATTTAAGATCTTCACCAATGTCTATTCGGCAGTGGTGGATCCGAAAAATTTTGACCCGCGCTCGATGATCGATTTCCGCGGCGAAGTCTGCATCATTCCCCCCAATTCCTTTGCCCTGGCCCGCACGGTGGAATACTTCCGCATCCCGCGCTCCGTGCTGACAGTCTGCCTGGGCAAATCCACCTACGCTCGCTGCGGCATCATCGTCAATGTCACGCCGTTTGAGCCGGAGTGGGAAGGCTTTGTCACCCTGGAAATTTCCAACACCACCCCACTGCCTGCGAAAATCTACGCCAACGAGGGCATCGCCCAGGTGCTGTTCTTTGAGGCAGATGAGCCTTGCCAGATTTCCTACGCGGATAAAAAAGGCAAATATCAAAAACAGCAGGATATCATCCTGCCCAAAGTGTGAAAGCAATCTTCCGCCCGGCTGAACCGGGCGGTTTTTTTTCGTTACAATTTGTATTGCGCTTCTTATCTACTAATTTTCTATTTGGTGATATTCAGACTAAATACATCCAATTTCGTCCTTGACCTTCTTTCGGGCTGTTGTATAATGGATTTACACCGATTGGCCCAAAATATCTGAGGTAGAGCTATGAACATCAAACACATCCTCAAAGCTTTTTCCATGGTTGCCCTCATCGCAACCCTGAATTTACAACCGCTCCTGCCAGTTGCAGCGATTAGCAACACCCCTATTTCTCCAATGGCTGGCACCCAACCTGAAGTCTGGGTGGATGATAATTATTCATCGAGCAGTGCTGGGGGACACGAGTGGGATGTGAATGCTTTTGCCACCATCCAGGATGGTCTGGATGCAGCCACTGTAGGGGGGCTTGTACATGTTGCGCTGGGTCTTTACCAGGAAGAAGTTAAAATTTATTACACAGTTCACCTTTTAGGCGACCCTGGCGATACCGCCCCCGGCCCCGGACCCAACGCCCCCACCATCGGCGGCTGCCCGACCGGTGTGACCTACTGCAGTGGGATTGAATTTAAAGCCCCTGCCAACGGGACGACCATTGAAGGCTTTATTGTCCGCGACCATAACAGGGATATTAATGGAACGAATATTGGAGGTTTTGGAATTTTCAGCAAAAACCAATTTAATGTCCCCGTCTCTAATATCACCATCAATGACAACCTCTTCATAAATAACCGATGGGAATCCATCATGTACTTCAGTGATGGCAGTTTGCCTTCCTTGTATTTCGATAATGTTAAGGCTCTGAACAACCGGATTGAAAATACCTTTAATCCGCTTTTTACACCCTGGGTGGGTATCGAATGTACCAACTGCCGCAACTCGCTGATCCAGGGCAACATCATTGAAGGTGGCGTGCAGAAAGGCATCTGGATTGCCTGCGAATCAACCGGCACTTCGAACCCTACTTTCACCAACGGCATGGGGGTCGTGGTGACCGGCAACACGGTCAACGGCGCTACCACTGCGGCTGTGGAATTGGAAAGTTTTGACTCTACGGGGGGAGATACAGACCCCGTTTTATCCGGGGTGACGGTTACCGGGAACACCTTCAACCGCACCAGTTCAACCGGCACGCAGGGCTTTTATCTTATCTATATCCACCGCAATGGATTCAGCGCAGCAAGCAACGCCACCATTAACGACATCACCATCTCGAACAACCAGATGGATCACTCCTACGCGGCCTTTGCCGCCATCTATGCCACTGTTGCTGATCAGCTAACCATCAGCGGGAACACCATCACCACCACCGCCACGCTCTGGCAGGATCACACTGCCATTCTGCTCTACAATAACGGGCTAACCAATCTGATTTCCGAAAATGAAATTCACATTGTAAATTATGGTTCAGAACAAACTGGCGGTATCACCCTGGCCTACATCCCCGCCGTTCCCGGGTATTCCGGCAATTTCACCATTTCCCAGAACACAATCACCTCCGATACAGCTTTTGGAGCAGCCGGCATTCACCTGCTTTCGGGCTTCACCGGTTCCTCCGCTGATTCCGTCAACATCACGGACAACCGAATTACCGGCTTTACTACCGGCCTGAAATTTGACAATACAACCGATGCCCACCTGCTCACCATTCATGGCAATGCCCTGGTAGGCAACTCGGGCGGAGTATTGTCCAACCTGGCAAGTCCACTGCTGCTGGAAAACAACTGGTGGGGCTGCAATGCTGGCCCCGGTCAACCCGGCTGCGATACAATCACCGGCCTGGTCGATGCCGATCCCTGGCTGGTGCTTTCTCTCAACCCGGCTCTCTCCCAAATTTCCCCTTCCGCCAGCCAGGTCTTCACCACCTCCCTGCTGACGAATTCAAATGGCGCAGATGTCACCTCACTGGGTATCAATTTCCCTTCCACTTCAGCAGCCTTTAGCGCCTCGCTGGGCTCTTTTACGCCTGTCTCCATCCTGCTGGTAAATGCCGCCGCCGCATCCAGCTACACCGCCCTGGCGGTACCCGGTGTGGAACAGGTTTGCACCATCGTGGATAATCAACAAATTTGTCTCGGAATGTATGTGGCCGATCACCTTGTTTTCCTGCCGACCGTTTTACGCTAACTTCCACTGCAGATTGTGTGCAGAAACAAATTGAAAGGTAAAATAAACCTGCGATCCAATGGATCGCAGGTTTTGTGGAGCCACCGAAGGGATTCGAACCCATGACCTGGCGTTTACGAAACGTACCCGGCCTGGTTCTCCTGATACCGCACATCTGGGGGTAATCGATCATCAAATCTAGTACCTGTGGGGGTTTTTGATATCGTTTTATCAAAATCGACAATGTGAAACGCCTGGTCTACCTAAATTAGCTTCAAAATCCATTCGCGCACTTTTTCAGCATCCTTACCAAAAATCATTGGGATTTGCCGGACGGTCCCATCATTCATCGTGAACTCAAGATTGCGCATAAATCCTTTGATATTCACACCGGTAATGTTTTTTATCAATATATCGGTTTTCTTTGGGAAAGTCAGGTTCTTTATTCCACCACGTTTATCCAAAATTGACACGCGATTTCGAAACACAGTCACAAAGAAAATACCGGAGGTCGAATACTCGTAAAGGGGCTTGTCGATATCATCCGGGGACGCCTTCAGATCCCGCCCACACCACCGGCACACAATTGCTTCGTCTTGAATTTCCTCAGCGCAAAACGGACATTTTTTCATGGATTAGACCTCGCTATGGCAACGATTCACAAGCAGAACCATCTCCATCACTATCCAGGCCAGACCAGTTGTTACTACCACAGGAGACATAACATGCCTGGGCTTCGTTGTGAGTGCTGAAATCGGAGCAGTTATAATCACGACTGCAATCGCAAACTGCTGAGCCACTACCGCCTGAAGATGGTGTGTTGGTTGAAACAAGAATTGGAGCAATGCGGACGGCTACGGTTGGGGTGGGCGCCCAAAGTCCAATTTTACCAGTTGATGCTATAGCTTGGCCAGAAGAAAATAGAGTTGCACAGGCAATATCAGGTGAATATTTCTTCGCTACCGCCCACCCGGATTTCACCAACTCGTAATTCACAAATTTATTGTTGGATATTACATAAGCCAGCATACGACCAAAATTGTCGGTTTCGGACACATCCTTGATGAGGATCACTTTGTAGGTGGTCAGCAGTTTGCTGTTTGCATATTTCGCTGATGGTCCCTGTGGGTCCTCAGTTTCAGGTGAGTCCACACCGATATAACGCACGTCAGCTGTTGTTCCATCTGCAAATTTCACCTGGATGGTATCCCCATCGATGACTTTGAGAACGGAGGCGAAAATCCGTTCGTTGGCTGGAATGCAAGAGGTAAGGTCTGTGGCCGGCAGGGTGATTGAAGGTGTGAAGGTTATGGAGGGGGTAAAGGTAATGGAAGGGGTGAAGGTAATAGACGGAGTGAAAGTTACTGTCTCAGTAAATGTACTGGTGAATGTTGGCGGCGGGTTGGTTTTGGTCGAGGATGGCTCAATGGTTGGTGTATCAGTTGGGACAACCTGCTGCTTGCTGCCTGGATTGAAAATGCTGTTTCCAATGCAACAGAGAGAGACCAGGACCAAGATTCCGGCAACGAGCGCCTGTTTGGGTTTCTTTTTTGAAAAAGCCATAATAGCTGTAGTAATTTCCTGCATTTTCTTTTTTCCCTCCCCAAAACATTAACTTGACTCGTAGAACGTTTGTGCTATTATTAGAACAAGGGACTCAAGGAATGATCAAAATCCACATCCGCAAAACACCTGCCCTTTGGGGGCTGTCGCTGACAATCTTCGGCAAGCGCCTGGAGATCCTGATCTGGCGCTGATCTAACCATTTCCTGCCTGCTTATTGGAGTAGATTGATTATAAATTCAGATGTATGAATAGATGAAATTGCATCTTTTTGAAGAGAAAAAACATTATCATCATAATCACATTGTTCTCTTAGAATCCTGAGAGATTTTAGCTGATCTGATGCATCGTTTTTATAATATTTATTTTTCAGATCCCTGATCACTGCTGCGTGTTTCCCATGTCTAGGATAAGGAGGATGACCTTGCCCATAAATCCATTTTTCGGCATGATGAAAAGCAGAATAATAAGCCCGGCTGACTACACTACGTAATGCGGCTGCGCTCAGTCCGGATGGCTGATTCTTCTCCAAATGGCGGGCCAGCTGAAGATATTCGATCCAATTGAAGGCAGACATTATACTTCCTTCAGGTCAGTGACAATCGAAAGCCAGTTAATTTTATATTTTTGTGAGATCCCCCCCAAAATCTGGATCAAACCGTCAATATAATTTTTCTGCCGCACATAGAGATCCAAATCCGGGTCTTTAGGGTCCAGTTCGTTATCCACATCCAGATAGAATTTCGCATCACCTCCCAATGTACGCCGAATATCTCGCACAACTTGGACAATCTTCTTGGCCTTACCCGGAGAACGTTGAAAGATTTCTCCCAAGCCATCTTTCTTCAGGGAGAATTCAATATTTTCTTTGGATAACCGAGAGGCAATCTCGTTCAAATCAACCGTGTCCGCCATTGGAAAAAGCAGCTTATACAAATCCGTTTCTGCTGAATTTGTTCTCGCTTTGATTATATCAATTTCAGCGCTGATTGGAGCAGCCACTTTGTCCCCGCTTGAATCGTCGCTTTGGGGCTGGCAAATTACTTCCTCGCGATCAGGACTGCTGGTGTACTCTGTCATTCTACCAGTTCTTTCATGTCAAGCTGATCCTCATCACCTGTGGCTACTGTTTCTGATTCCACTTTCTGCACATTTTCTGCCAGCTTCACCAGCAAAGTAAGCAAACCAGGGACAATATCTTTTGGTAGGATAATTCTCTGCCTGTGCTCAGCAAATGGAACTTTTGTATCCTCCCTTTTTGGCGCAAGCTGGTAGAAATCCAGAACCAGATCAACACCTCCGACCGTTGCTACTACATGATTGCAATATGGATCCGGACCGACCTGGCTGCTTTTCGCCGCCTTCACAAGATTTGAAATTTTATAGGTCTTGGAGATAACTTTCTCTGCCATTTATATCCTCCATGTTTTGAATTGATTTCAACTCCACCCTATTGCCCCCCCCTACCTCTTCTTCCGCTTCTCCTCGGACTCAGCCTGAGCCACCAGGAAGCGGGCGTACTCGAGCAGCTGCTGCTGCTTGTCTGGCGGGACCAGCCGGTAAAGGTGCAAAATCTCCTGTTCCACCGCGTCGATTTCCCGGTCTGGCGGAAGTAGACCCGCGGCTCGGAAGACCTCATCCGTTGGCAATCGTAAAGCCCTGGCTATCGCCGTCACGGATGCTTCACCTACTCCCCTAATGCCATCCCGAATATTGTAGATTGTCCCACTGGACAATCCTGCCATTTCAGCGAGTTTATTCCACGACCAACCTCGCTGATCAATTTCACGCTGCAACCACTCTGAAAAACTTATTTCCACAGAAAGTATTATCACATTCATTTTTCTTTCTTTGGTGATAATTTACTATTTCCCTATTGACAATCGGTTTACTTTCTGCTAATATATTTCGTAAGAAAGAATATATTATTTCCAAAGAAAGGATATCGTATGGCCGAAAACGAGAACGAACTAATCAGAGTTCCAGATACCGAAGCGCGCGCCATGCTGCGCCAATTGGCTGAGATGGATCTGCGGGCGATGGGCAACGAGGTCGCCTGGATCGTCCGCCAGGAGTGGGCTCGGCGCTTTTCCCAGCCCGAACCGCTGATCATGACCCACCAGGTCACCGACCGCGACGACCCAACCCAGAAGTGAGGCCTGATGACTGATCAAGAACCTACCCTCAACCAGATCGAACCGGAGCAGGAAGCCCCCCTCAACCAACCTGCTCAGCCACTCCCCAGCTACAGCTACCGGGCCATGTTCCAACTGCTCACGGATGGCCGAGCGCAAAAGGTCTGCCGTCAGGAAGGCCGCACCGCCTGGATTATCGACGTCAACGGCTACTTCTACCGCGAGATCTACGATACCCAGACCTGGCTCGTGCATTACGACCTGCTGAGCACGGAAGAGACCAATGCGATCCTGGATAAGCTGGTGTCCATCAAATCCAGTATAGAGGCCAAATGATCGAGTTCAGCGTTCGGGTCGATTTCGGGCAAGTTTTGGCGGTGGCTCTGGGCCTGGCGCTCTTCAGCGTGGGTTACAACGCCTTCACCGCCTGGCTAGAGCGCAAGGGTTATCACGAGGGATTCCTCTCCCTGGTTGTAGCCCTGGGTGTGTTCGGCACCTTGCTGGGCGTGGCCGTGGTGAGCTGGCAGGCGGCATTGCTCGCTTTGGGCGGGTTTGTGATCACCGGCTCCACGATGATCGGCGGCTCGATTTGGCGCTACATCCAGCGCCGCGAGGCACTCAAACGGTCACTCATGACCGGCTTTGATGAATTACGGAGGGAATAATGGCTGGTTGGATGGCAACCGATAGTAAAGACGTTTTTACGGTCCACGTGGCAGATGACCAGGAAACTGCTGAAAAACACTCCGGCAGTTTCGCAGTGCGGCTGTTGTTCGGCCCGATCATCGTGGCTATCAAGATCCTGGAAAGCCTGGGAAAGATCGTCATAAACCACATTGAGGCCCGCGATGAAAACCGAAGTTGATTGGGAAGGCGTCAAGGCGATCCTGGTCGGATTGGTTGGGGTGCCGGTGGTTTTGGCAGCCTGGTACCTGGTGGCCATCTGGATGGTGAAATGATGTCCAAGAACACCCCCGAAGACGAAATCATCTACACCCTGGAAGACCGGCCAGGAAAACCAGAGCGACTGGTCAGCTATGACGATCAACAGCACAGCAGTCTGATCCTGTGGATTTTCATAATTTTGTCCATTGCCGGGTTAGCGGGTCTGACCTGGTTTATTTCCCGGATTGTGTAAAACCTGGAGTGAGGTATGAACGATCACGACGACCATCACCTGGATTACCTGTTGGACGAGAAAGTTTCAGCCGGGTTGGTTATGCTCTACGGCCTGGCGCTAGCTGCCCCTGTGATCATCGTACTGATCATCCTACTGGCCATCACAGGAGCCTTTGCATGACAACCCCGCCTGGGCGCTGGCCGAACGTTGCAAGCGCGGCGCGGGATGGGGCAGCCGAATCCCTGGTGGAGGCTGCGTCCCAATTGGAATCGCTCGTCCGGTCAGAACGGCCGATGACCGAAACCGAGCGATTGTACCGGGCAGCTCGAGCCCTGGCGCAAGTGCAAAAAGCGTTGCGCTACCTCGAATCGGTCGGGGCCTGCACCCGGCCATAAGAAAGGAGAAGAATGAAAAATAACCTGAATCTCTACGTATTCCTGATCAAAACCGCTCTGCTGGCAGATAAACCAGACATGACTCTGGTCCTGGCCGCCAAATACCTACTGGCTATGTACGACCGCTCAAAACTGCCAGACTGGCTGGAGGCCACCGCCAACGCCAACCTCGACAACTGGCGGGCAGCCGTGGACGAAATCCGCAACATGATCGCAGCCGAAGAGAAGGAGCCGGTAGCATGACCTCCCTGGCGATTGTCCATCAAGATCGGACCACCGGCCCCAGCCCCCTGTTCTGGCTGATGCTGGCCCTGGTCTGCGTCCTGCTGCTGCTGGCCACCGTAGCCGTCAGCCATGCCGTGGAGCGCCACGGAAACGAGGCCATTCTGGCCCGCAGCTGCGCTGAACGCCCAGAGCACCTGTTTTTCAACCCATCCAACGGCCGTACCGCGCTGGTCTGCCTGACCTTCGAAGGCGTGTTTGGTGTGTACGTGGTGGATGAACTTGGTAAGGAGGTGACCGCATTCGTCAAGAACAAAATGAAATCGTTTGACCAGGTAAAGCAGTATTTGAAAAATGCTGGCTATGGCTTTATTCAATGAACAACCGCCCTAGTGCAAGGACGGCTGTCAGGAGAACGAGAATGTCTCTACCACAATTGTACATCAAACCGGAGTCCGGATCAATGCCCTGCGAACACAAGCGCACTGTAATTTCAACCACTGGCGGTTACCACTTCAACGCTGAAGTCTGGGACGACCTGGAAGACAGCATCGTCTGCCTGGACTGCGGCAAAGAACTTTACCCGGGTGTCCAACCCGACCTCACCCCCGCTGAGCTGGCCGATCTGCTCTCAAACCTGGAGGAATCATGCTGACCTACCAGGAACGCCTCATCAAAAAATACCCACGGGCCAACGATCCGATTGTCAAACAGATCAAGTCCGTCCGAGACGCTATCTGGGAACTTCAAAGAAAACTCAACCTTTGGGATCCAGAAGATGGAATGACACACACCCATTACCGGATGGTTGATAGCCAGCTTATGAGCGCAGATATAAATTACGTCGAGAACCGTCCAGATGAATGTCAGTTCAGAATTGAAACCTCCATTCGCCTGGCCTCCGAATTCAATCTCACCATCCCCGGCCTGGCAGAATTGGCCGAAAGCCAGGCCTGATGGACGAGATCATCTTCCTCATCCCGGATTACAACGACCAGGGCACACCCCTCATCACCCCCGATCTGGCCACCGCCTGGCGCTTCCTGCTGGAGGGCAAGGAAGTCTTCACCGGCAGCGCCAAACTAGGGGAGCCAACCGTCCTGGGAGACTGGCGCCGCCTGTACCTCGCGGCCGATGAAACCCCCGTCCCAGGTTCCCATGCGTCTTTTGTTAGAAAGTGAGTTGAAATGACTGATTTTAGTTTCAAAAAAGCCACCAAAGCCCAATCCAAACTGCGCCTGGCCTTCATTGGCCCGGCCGGATCGGGCAAGACCTATTCCAGCCTGCGAATTGCAACTGCCCTGGTCAGCCCGACCGGGCGCATCGCCCTAATCGACACCGAGCGCGGCTCGGCTAGCAAGTATGCCCACCGCTTCACCTTCGATGTGCTCGAGCTGGCTGAATTCACCGTCGAGAACTACATCGCTGCCATACACGCCGCCGAACGCGCCGGCTACGACTGCCTGATCATCGACAGTCTCTCCCATGCCTGGGCTGGCAAAGGCGGTCTGCTCGAATACGTCGACACCGTCACTGCCCGCTCCAAGAGCCACAACGCCTTCTCCGAAGGCTGGCGCATGGCCACCCCCAAGCATAACGAGCTGGTGGACGCCATGCTTCAATCCACCCTGCACCTGGTTGTTACCATGCGCTCCAAGACTGAGTGGGTCGTCGAGAAGGACAAGGACGGCCGCTCCGTTCCGCGTAAGATCGGCCTCCAGCCCATCCAGCGCGACGGCCTGGAGTACGAGTTCGATGTCGTCGGTGATATCGACTTCGATAACCGCTACGTTATCTCCAAGACCCGCTGCGAGGACATCAACGGCAAAGTCTTCGAGAAACCCGGTGAAGCTCTGGCCGAAACCCTGCGCGCCTGGCTCACAGATGGCACGCCCGTCCCAGTCATCACCCAACCCGCACAATCTCCGAACCAAACACCGCCACCATCCAACGGCACCCCCCCTTCAGGGGGCAACGGCCACCAATCCAACCCAGCATCCCAGCAAACGGTCGAGATCCGCACCCCCGACCAGGTCCTTGCCTGGATCAAACAGATCGCAGCCCAATGGGAAGATAAGAAAATCTCGGATGGCAAGAAAGGCCTGATCGCTCCCGTCCTCGAGACCTGCTTTGCCAGTGGGGATGCTACCGCCAAGCGCCACCAGGTGCTCAAATTCCTCACTGGTCATTCCTCCCTCAAAGAGATCCCGGATAACTTCCTGATCGCACTCTACCAGTGGCTCAACCCCGAGAAGGATTCTGGCGGCGCCTGGCTGCCTCTGGCCACTGCCCAGCGCGAAGCAAACACAATCGTTACCGTGCTGGATGCCAGGAACCAACCTGCTCTCGAATCAGCCGAACCCGCGCCGGAATTTACCCCGGATGATTACGATCTCAGTTTAGAGGATGCCTAATATGTCGCCTATGACCATTGAAGAGAAATTGAACCGTCTGGCCGAACTGCAAGCCTCGCGCACTGTTGTCAGTCTGGAAAAGCAATCCCTCATCGACCAGGTCCTGACCCCCGAAATCAAAGCCCGCATCGAGGAAATTGATGCAGAATTCGCCCCTACCCTCGAAGCGATTGACACTGGGATTGTCGCACTCGAGGCAGAAATCAAAACCGCCGTGATCGTCAACGGTGAGACCGTCAAAGGAAAGCATTTACAGGCCGTTTTCATCAAGGGCCGCACCTCCTGGGATGCCAAAATGCTCGAAGGTTTGGCCATTGCCATTCCGCAGATTCTTCAGGCTCGGTCAATCGGTGCGCCGTCGGTAACCATTCGCAAAGCCTGAGTTACCCCCTGGCTGGGAGGTTCGCCTCCCGGCCAGGGCTTGGTGAACCCTGGGCTCCTTTCTAACGCTCCTGCTGGTCCTCCACCAGCAGGAGCCATCCCCCGGACGGGGGACACATGGAGAGAAAATGAAACTGAACCCACGCCAATATTACGAAAAACTCCTGGACGACATGCCGCCCGGCCTCGATCGCGCAGTCCTCTCCATTCTCCGTTTCCACATTGGCCTGGCTGAAGCCATCGAGAAAGAACCGCTCATTCTGACCCTCGAAAATGGCGGCTTCCACCTCAAGGACGAACGCCAGGTGCGCATCGCTATCGTCAAACTGCGCAAGGCCGGAGTGCCGGTCTGTTCCTCCTCTGCCGAATCTGGCTACTTCCTCCCCGCCACCCACCAGGAATTTACCGCCTTTGTCGCCCGCGAATACTGGAAGAAGATCAAAGACATGACTGAAACCGCCCTGTCCATGACCCGCCCCATCTCGAAGATCTTCCCCTCCGCTGTCGTCACCGAAACCCCCACCCTGCCAGATTACTCCGATCCGGATCTCGTCGAGATCTTCCTGCAAGATCTGCAAATCCCCGCAAAAGAACCCGTTCAAACCAGTCTGTTTTGAGAGAAGGATACTGAGTTTTATGGCAGGAAATTACTGGATCAAATTGTACAACGAGATATTGGATGACCCTAAAATGGGGACGCTGCCAGACCGCTTGTATCGCCGGGTAATCGAACTGTTCTTGATTGCAGGGCGTACAAACAAAGACGGAGAAATTCCGGATACTCAATCAATCGCCTGGCTGCTTCGTCAACCGCTTGCCGAAATCCAGCAAGACCTGGAGCAGATCGCCGCAATCGGCATCATCAAAAAAACTGCAACCGGCTGGATTGTGACAAAATTTGCCGAACGACAGTCTCCTATTTCGGACGTCGAGCGGAAACGCCACCAGCGGGCGCGTGACAAAAATGAAGAGTACTACGGTCACGAAGATGTCACGCAAACGTCACGAAACGTGAGACAGATAACAGATACAGATACAGATACAGATACAGAACCAGAGGCAGAAGCAGAAGCGCCTGCGGCGCAAAAAAATCCCGCCGCCGCTGCTGAAACCAATCGGCCTGTAATTTTTACCATTTTCGAACGTGAAATCGGACCATTGACGCCCTTTATCTCCGACGAGTTGTGCCAGTGGGAGAAAGATTATCCGCCAGAATGGATTTCGGCCGCAATTCACGAGGCTGTGGCCAACAATGCCCGCAAAATATCCTACATCCGCGCCATTTTACACCGTTATCGCACTGAAGGCCTGGGTAAAAAGCCGTCTATCGTGGCTACCGGTGGACCGCCCAGGACTGTGGGTAATCGTGACTCGCCTTCACAATCCGTTTCCGAACACAACCAGGCCGTTGCTGATCAAATCTTACGTCAAATTCGAGGTGAAACATGACCAAATCAAAATCAATCGACCTGACCGAACTTGTCCTGGTCACCTACGGATTTCGAGATCTCGAAGCCTGGCAGGCTGATCCGTTCTTCGGTGATAAATCCGAAGAAGAGATCATGGTCATCGCCGGTTACAAGTCCCCGACCGAATGGGAATCCGCTGTTATGCCCCTACACCGTGAGATCCAAGCGCTGATCATGGCGGCCTTGAATCGCTTGTGGTCAGTCATCGGTCGCAAAGCCGACCCCCAGCAGCTCACGATCTACTTCGAATTCTTCCAGGATTACCCACCGGAGGTCTTGCGCAAGGCCGTCGATCATGTCATTGGCAATCACAAATACACCTCGATCCCAACGATTGCCGAGATCAAAGATGCCATTGCAATCGTGATCCCACTGATGAGCGGTGAGGTAGGTTGGTGATGGATTCCGTGATCTTCATCGTCGACGGCCACGGCCGCGCCCACACCCCGCCCCACGTCAAAGCCTGGCAGGGGCGCGTCGCCTGGGCCGCCCGCCTGGCCATGCAGGGCAACCCGCCCATCATCGGCCCGGTATCCATGCGCCTCGTTTTCGTCCTGGCCAACCGCCGCCGGGTCGACCTGGATAACCTCAATAAAGCGGTTAGCGACTCACTCAACGGCATCTGCTACGTCGATGACAGCCAGGTCGTCAACCTGCACCTGGTCAAGCACGTCATGAAAAAAGCCCGTCCCGGTGTCTTTGTTGAAATCCGTCCCGGTGAGCTGCTCCCACCATTTGTCACCATCCCTCATTTTTCAGAGATAGGAGTCTAACCTTTGAAATCCTTCTCGCCCAACGCATCCCACAAAGAAAATTCCAAACTTTCCCGCCAGGGTAAGCGCCCCGGCCCGCCAACCTGGAAGGCCCGGCGCTGGCCTGTCCGCCTCGAGCAGGACGAAAACGAGCAGTGGATTGTATTTATCAATGACGGTCCGAACGGTCTACCAGCGTCGGATGTAGAGGTCTCGCTCTGGCTAGAAAATCAGGAACTCAAAGAAAAATTGGAGGAATTGCTTGAGAACATCAACCCCGCAGTTTGAAGAAGGCACGCTCAATCCATACGTACTGGCACCGGCCGAGGTCCTGGATCGCGACCGGCTTGGTTACAAAATCATTGCTGTCGTATCCGGCCCCTTCTGGTCCTGCTATCGTGGTGGCACCGGTTGGTCAGATGAGAAAGTGGCTGCAGAAGGCGATCCGGTGCCGGAAGCAGTTGCAAAAACTCTGTTTCCAGCCCTGGCTCATTTGATTTTCTCAGAATAGAAAAGGTGAAGTAATGGCATGGTCAATGTATATCAATCAAAGGTCGATTTCAATCACGAACGATCAAGGCAAAATCATTGCCAGGGTTCAGGTGGAGGAAGGCGGCAAAGAAGATAATTTCACGGTGGCCAATCAGATCGTCAATGCAAATAAGCTACTGAAACGATCTCAAGAAGAAAACTCCCGCCTCAAATTAGAGATTTCCAGGCTAGCTGAACAGTCCGCCCTATTCATCCAGTTGAAGGAATGCGAACAAGCCCTGATCGGCATGGTTGCACAATATTGTACGGATGGACCATCGGCGGTTACAGGCTCAACTCGGGAAGCATGTTTCAGCCACTACTTTATGAGCGCCGGGGAGAATGCTTTTGAATACCTGGTGAAGAACGGTCTGGCAAAATGGTGCGGTAACGGCGTGGATATAGAGCTGATCAGCAGTGATAATTCTGAACCCTCGGATGCGGAATAATGGACAAGTTTAAGGAAGAATGGATTGCTTATCAAAAGACAAGTTTACAATCCCAGATAACCAATCTTGCCTACGAGAATTTTGAGCTTGAGCAAGAAAACGCCCGGCTGAGAAATCAATCCAGGTGGATACCAGTTACAGAAAAGTTACCTTGCAAACCCGGAACATTCAGCGAAAAACTGCAAGCACTCACGCCGGAAGGGCATTACTGCATTGTAACTTGCTGGATTTCTATCGATTTCCCGCTTCTACCCAAGTGGTATCTGGATCGAGAAACTTACCACCTGGATACATTGATGGCGGTTGATGTGGAATATTACATGCCGATCCTGCCAGATCCACAGGAGGCAGTTGATGTCCAACCCTAATCCTACCCCAGAAACCTTCATCTCCTGCGACTGTGGCGCCATCCTCGGCTACCGCGCCACCGTCGAAGGTGTGATCTTCTTCTACCTCTACGCCTACCCGTCCGCCATCGTCAATTCCAACCTACTCACCCGCCGCATCGCCGCCCGCGTCCTCTCCGGTGATGCTTGGTGCCACCGTTGCCGCAGCTGGATCCAGCTTGACCTGGTGCGTCCGTGGGAGAAAATGCACTTCCCCAGTGAACAATAATCATGACTGGCCTAGTTTCCGATTCTTATTTAATCAATGATTTTCTGAATATCATCTGACAAGAATGGAACTAGAACCATAAATTATAGGGTTGAATAGAAATATTACACTTGCCATTACAATTCAAACGATGCAGCTGTATAATACATTTATCTACAATTTGTAGATGCGCAAATTAGAACGGAGGAAGGAATGCTCAGGGATGAGTTAGCTTATTTTATTGCCAACCAAGAAGAATTGGTTGCGCAGTTTTCGGGGAAAGTTTTAGTGATCAAAGAGCAAAAGGTTATTGGTGTATTCAATACACCGATTGAAGCCTATCTCGAAACTCAAAAAAATCACGAGCTTGGAACATTTATGATCCAACGATGTGAAAGTGGTGTGGGTGCCTACACAGCAACGATAAGCACAGTGGGGATTTGTGCCTGATAGTGATTGTATGAAGAATAACAACAAACAATTTCTCGCGTTCACAATTAAATACAATGGAATTACTAATAGAATAATTACAAAAATTAAAATCTCCCTACCGTCCGATCTAAAAGAGGAATCGGCAGGCAACGGTTTATATGAAACGACAGCTCTCTGGGATACCGGAGCAACTAAGACGTTTATTACAAAAACGACAGCCGAAAAACTAGGACTAATTCCTACAGGATTAGCAATAATTAACCATGCCGGTGGGAAGAGCGAAACAAACACCTACATCGTAAATATTTATCTACCCAATAATGTTGTCATACCTGGTGTGTCAGTAACCGAGTTTGTAAGTGAAGAGTTTGGCGCATTGATTGGAATGGATATAATAGCTGGTGGGGATTTTTCTATAACAAACTACGACAATAAAACTTGTATGTCATTTAGAATTCCGTCATGTCATACAATTGATTATGTATTTGAAGCGCAAAAGATCAATAATTCATTGCTGGATCAATATTCGCCTTGCCCATGTGGAGCTGTAGATAATAAGGGAAAACGGATAAGATATGGGAAGTGTCACGGCAAGAACCTCGTTAAGCACAAATAACATTTAAATTTATTGTGTATTACGTTCTTGTCGTTCTATCCTCTACTCGATTGTTCTGAACTAATATTTCCTAATCCACAAGATTAATTATCAACCCATTATAAAAGCGATCTGCAGATATCTTTTCCCCGTTCTGATGTAGAATCATCTCAGAAAGGGGCACTGACCATGCCACCCAAACCCATCACCCGCAACATCTTGTTCTACGGGGATAATCTTCCCATCCTGCGCGATTACATCCCCTCCGAATCTGTGGACCTGGTCTACCTCGACCCGCCCTTCAACTCCAACCGCTCTTACAACGTTCTCTTCAAAGAGGAAAGCGGAAAATCGGCCGAAGCCCAGATTACCGCCTTCGATGACACCTGGCACTGGGGTCCCAACGCTGAATCCACATTTTATGACCTAGTCACCAACGCCCCTTCTGGGATATCCAGGCTGATCGCCGCCTTCCGGGAGTTCATCGGCGCCAACCAAATGATGGCTTACCTGGTTATGATGACGGTTCGCCTGGTTGAATTGCACCGGGTTCTAAAACCAACCGGGAGTCTGTATCTGCATTGTGACCCAACCGCGAGCCATTACTTAAAAATCATTCTTGACTCAATATTTGGGGCAACAAATTATAGAAATGAAATTGTCTGGAAACGCACAACGGCTCACAGTGACACTAAGCAGGGTAATGTAGTTCATATGGGACGAGTTCACGATATTATTCTTTTTTACACGAAATCAAGCCTAGAAACGAGAAATGAGATTTACATTCCATACGATGATGAATATATAGATAAGTTTTATAAGTATAAAGACACAGATGGCAGACGGTACACACTCAGCGACATTACCGGACCTGGCGGTGCTTCGAAAGGCAATCCTCAATATGAATTTTTAGGGGTTACTAGGTATTGGAGGTTTAGCCGTGAAAATATGGAAGCTCTTTTTGCGGAAGGTAGGATTGTTCAGGTAGCGCCTGGAAGTGTGCCTCGTCAAAAGCGCTACCTTGATGAAATGCCGGGGATACCACTTCAAGATTTGTGGGATGATATTTATCCGATTGGAGGTCAAGCAGCCGAACGGTTAGGGTATCCGACACAAAAACCTGTGGCTCTTCTAGAGCGTATCATCCAAGCCAGCAGCAACCCGGGTGATATTGTTCTGGATCCATTCTCCGGTTGTGGCACCGCCATCTCAGCCGCCCAGAAACTGGACCGCCGCTGGATCGGCATCGACATCACTCACCTGGCCATCGCCATGCACAAAGCCCGCCTCAAAGATATGTTCAACCTTGAACCTGGAAAAGATTACGAGGTTATTGGCGAGCCCGAAGATCTGAATTCCGCCCGCCAGTTGGCCCAGGATGATCGCTATCAATTCCAGTGGTGGGCCCTCTCCCTGGTCAAAGCCAAACCGCTGGGTGGCGACGAAGGCTCAAAGAAAGGTAAGAAGGGCTCCGACCAGGGCATCGATGGCCTGATCGCCTTCATCGACGACCCGAAGGGCAAACCTCAGACCGCCATCGTCCAGGTCAAGAGTGGTCATGTCAAATCCGGCGACATCCGTGACCTGATCGGTGCGGTCCAGAATCAAAATGCCGCCTTCGGCATCTTCATTACCCTCGAAGAACCAACCTCTGAAATGATCGCCGCTGCCAGCTCTGCCGGCTTTTACTTCTCCCCCATCTGGCAGGAAAAATACCCGAAAATCCAGATTCTCACCATCCCCGCTCTGCTCTCCGGGGCAGGCGTCCACCTGCCCCGCTTTAGCACCGGCGCCTTCAAACAGGCCCCAAAGGTCAAGAAGTCATCGGGCAAGCAGGGTGAGCTGGACTTGTGAACAGTATTTCAGAAATATATTATGAGAGGAGAAAAGCATTATGGAATTGAAGAAATTTGTATCAACAGCGTTAATAGAATTAATTGATGGAGTAGTAGAAGCGCAAAAACATGCTGAAAGTAATAGAGCATTAATCACTCCAGGTTGGGATACTAAGGTAACACGATTATCTGGAAATGTTGAGGATCACGATTTTTTATGGGAACCTCATATGGTGGAATTTGATATTGCTGTAACTACTGGTGATGTAACCGGAGGAACAGCAGAAGCGGGATTGTTTGTTGGAGCTTTTTCTATTGGAAGTCAAGTAAAAGGAGAGACAACGAACCAGACATTAAGCCGGATAAAATTCTCCATTCCCGTCTATTTTCCATCTCAAATAAGGGAAAAAGAATAAATTCAAATTATCTACGAACCATTGTCCTGCCCTACTTCACCCACTGACTTGATATCCACCCCGGTTCGTCGGCCAGTTTCAACCAATCACCAGGTTGATCAATTACTTTTACCTTCGTCCCATACCGCAGCGACTTCAATATCCGGCTGGTTGTATTCGGCGACTCCCTCACCCGCAGCCCCAGCAGGGCAGTTACCTTAACTTCCTTTGAAGGGTCAGGAAGAGGCTCCGGGTTAGGAATGGGGTGTTTCAGCCACCCCAAAAAGGCATCACTCTCTAACCGGCTAATGTTGATGTCCAGGTTGCTGTTGCATACTTCCAGCAGCTTTACCCTGCTCGACACTTGCCATAAATCCCAGGTCTTTGTTGTTGCTGGCAACACCGGAGCCGCGTTTTTCAGCGCTTCCGGCACCCTCAATAAAGTGTTTTTATCAAGAGTTCCATACAAAAAGCTCAGGTATTCCGCCAGCCACAGCGGATACCGTGCAACGATTCCCCGCAGGCTGGGACAATACCGGTCAATAAACCACTTTCCGGTATAAATTCCCACCAGCCCCGGTTTGAAATTTGCGCTTATCGCCGTCAGAAACGCAACTGCCATGCCGAACTGCTTTGCATCGCTCACCACCGGCACCTGGCTCATTGGGATTTGATGGTAAATCGCATCGTACCACAGCCCCCAATCCGCCCACCATTGCTCGATGTCCACCCACACGTAAGCCGGTTGGTACTGGTCAATCGCCGCCCGGAATAGATCCACCTGGCGCTGCAGCGTGCTGGTTGGGTCCAGCCAGTGATAAAGTCCCAGGGCAATACCGGCCTCATTGGTCAGTTTGGCGTGACGGTCTAGCAGGATGTCGCGACCAAATCCCATTGTC
>JBGSJZ010000116.1:0-19428 GCA_041741455.1 Anaerolineaceae bacterium
AAACTCTGGCTTTTTCCCGGCTTTTCCTTTGAGTAATCGGACACCTTCAATTTGATACCAATCGTCTACCAGTACAAAAATGATCGTTAAAATGTCAGTTATAGGTATACTTGTCATGGGAGTGCTCCTTTTGGATTTGGCTCAGCACCATAATCTTGAGGGCATTCCCTCTTTTCGTCAATCGCTTTTTGATTTCACATCAGACGTAATATATAATTAATATTGATTGAATACACCTTATTTTTGAAAGAGGGAAAAGACCCATGGGAAATTACCTCATTGCATATGATTTAGGTACTGGTGGTAATAAAGCTTCCTTGTATAATACGGCAGGGAATTGTATTGCTGATACATTTGTGCCATATCAAACCTTTTATCCAAGGGCAGGCTGGCACGAACAGCGACCAGAAGATTGGTGGAGCGCTGTGGTTGAAAGCACCCGTGGGCTTGTCCAGAAATCTGGAATTGACGTAAATGATATTGCCGCATTGGGGATTTCAGGACACAGCCTGGGAGTTGTGCCACTGGATAAATCCGGCCAATTGCTCCGCGAGAGTACACCCATCTGGTCAGATGCCCGGTCAGTTCTGCAAACCAGGCAAATGTTTGAAAGGGTCAATGAAAGTGAATGGTATTACCTGACAGGTAATGGTTTCCCAGCGCCACTGTATGCTGTATTTAAAATGATGTGGTATCGGGATAATGAGCCGGAAATGTTTCGCCAGGTCAGCAAGATTATTGGAACCAAAGATTATATCAACTACCGACTCACAGAAAGAATTCTTACTGACTATTCCTATGCCTCCGGTAGTGGTGTCTATGACCTGGTTAATTGGCGATATTCTGATGAGTTAATTGCAGCATCACAGATTTCGAGATCTTTATTTCCTGATATTGTTCCTTCTTCCGAAGTGATTGGGCAACTAACTCCTGAAGCTTCGAAAGCGCTTGGGCTTCCTCAAGGAGTACAGGTTGTGGCTGGTGGGGTGGATAATTCCTGCATGGCATTGGGTGCTCGCAACATTAAAGACGGGCGTATCTATAACTCGCAGGGCTCATCTAGTTGGATTGCCGTGACCACCAAAGAGCCCATTCTGGATGATAAATTTCGACCGTTTGTTTTTACTGCAGTCATTCCGGGCTTGTTCAATTCTGCGATCCCAGTTTTCTCATCAGGTTCCAGCTTTCGCTGGTTACGAGATAATCTCTGCCCCGACTTGGTCGTTCAAGCACAAGAAGAAGGAAAGGATGTCTATGAGTTGATGACAGCCTTGGCAGCCCAGTCACCAGTGGGGGCTCGGGGGGTCATCTTTAACCCAAACCTGGCGGGCGGTTCATCTGTGGATGATAGTATTAACATTCGAGGGGCTTATTTAGGATTGGACCTGGGACACAACCGTGCAGATTTAATTCGGGCTACCATGGAAGGGATAGCAATGGAAATGCGCATGGCACTCAATGAACTGCATAAAAAAATGACAATCAGTGAAGGCATGTTAGTGGTGGGTGGTGGAAGCCGCAGTCCATTATGGCGTCAAATTTATGCAGATTTATATAAAATGCCGATTATTAAAACCAATATCGATCAACAGGCAGCTGCATTAGGTGCTGCTGCATTGGCTGGAGTGGGTGCTGGTTTCTGGAAGGATTTTGAAATCATCGATGAAATTCACCATGTGGTGGAGGTTCTTGAGCCAATTCCATCGAATGTAATTATTTATGACAAGATCATGCCAATATTTATCAAATCCGGAAAATATCTTGCGGAAATTGGAGATATTGTTGTGGAGCAAGGTTTATCTTTACAATAGGATAATTTGCAAATTCACCGCTCTTAACTGACAAGAGGCCAGCAAAGTGTAACCATAAGAATCCTAAAACACTTTGTTGGTTTTTTGTTTCAATAAAAAACTTTCTTTGGAGAGATCTAGCCATGACTGAAAAGATTGGTCAGCTGATGTATGATGACATTAATGACCAGCCGAATACTTTGGAAATCGTCCTTACAGACTTCTCTCACCAGGTAGCGAATATTGACCATCCATCTCTTCGACGGTGGTTGTCCAACCCGATATTGTTTACGGGTTGTGGAACTACTTATGCGTTAGGCTTATGTGCTGCAGCAATCTTTCAGCAACAAGGATTTTCAGCAACCACCCTGCCTGCTTCTGAGATCAGTTTCTATCCACATTCGGTTCCCTCTGAATGCAAGACGGTGATAGCTTTTTCGCGCTCTGGTGAGACTAGTGAGACAATATGGGCTGTAGAATCTTTCCGCCAACGGCAGCCCGAAGCGAAAGTGATTGCTATAACAGGCTCCCCAAAATCTACACTGGCTTCTTGTGCAGACCTGGTGCTGGGCACGGCAGCACTCAAAGATAAATCGATCATTGAGACGAAGTCATTCACGTCCATGCTACTAATTGCTCAAGCATTTGTATCATTGTTGACTGATGATCAACTAATGCTGACCCGCATTTCGTCGATACCCGAGAAAATGAGAAAAAATCTGCATCTACTGTGTAATCTGGCTGAAAAATATGGAAGGAATAAGGAGATTGATCGCTTCTTCTTTTTAGGTGGTGGAGTATTTTACGGCGCAGCATGTCACGCAAGCTTTACAATGAAAGAGAGCTGTGCCGATTGGGCTGAGGCATTTCACCCTCTTGAATTCCGTCATGGCCCACATACCGCCGCAGGTAAACGTGCTTTGGTTTGCTCTTTCCTATCAAGCATCCCCCAAGTTTTTTGTGAGGAAATTAGAGTGTTGAAGGAAATGAAAAGCCAGGGGGCACACACATTGGCGATATACGACAAGAATCCTGAAAGCATCTCCCCGGTATTTGGGGCGGAGGAGAATTTGATGCTTGCAAGTGAGCTTATGGATGATGAACAGATTTCTTTATTTTTGCCCTTCGTCCAGTGGCTTGCTTACTTCCGAGCATTGGCGAAAGGTCAAGATCCTGATCATCCCAAAAATTTACAGGCAGTCACCAGGTTGTAAGGAATCACTCCAAGCACACCATCACCTTGAGAGTGTTGCCCTGGGCGTGTTCAATAAATTCATAGGCTGCTTTAAAATCATTGAAAGAAAAGCGTTTGGTGATCATGGGTTCGAGAAGAAGTTTCCCTTGATCCATCAGGGTAATTGAATCCTCGTAATCTTTCTTCTGATACATCAATGAGCCAATCAAATTGAGCTCGCGATCCTGGACAAGACCTAAATCTACTGTAGGCTTTTTCCCAAAGACGCCAACAACGATAATGGTACTTCCTTTTCGAGCCAAATTGATGGCTTGCCCGATGGTTTCTTCAACACCAACGCATTCAATGATTAAGTCTGCTTTGTCAGGTCCGAAAACTTGCAGGATTGCTTCACCAAGATCATCTCTTTGGGGATTTACACCCTGTGTCAAACCACATTGGCGGGCAATCTCTAACTTATAATCACTGAGATCGGTTATCAATACGCAGCTGGCGCCCATGGCTTTGGCAGACTGGCCAACCAGGTTGCCTATTGTTCCTGCACCAAGCACAAGAACTTTTTTTCCGATGACACTACCAGCCCGATTAACCGCATGCACCGCCACGGAAAGTGGTTCAATCATAGCAGCCTGATCAAGATTAATCGATAAAGGTAGTTTTAATACCTTATCTACTGCAATGGAGAAAAATTCTTGAGCCGCTCCATTTGCCTGAAATCCGATTACTTTCAGGTAATCACAAATGTGGTACATGCCATGCCGACAAGGGTAACACTCCCCACAGGTCTCCTGGGGCATGAATACCACAGGATCACCCGGTTGAAATCCTTCCACATCAGGGCTAACATCAGCTACGATCCCGGAGACTTCATGACCCTGTACAATGGGATACTTTGTATAAGGGTGCAACCCATGGTAAACATGAATATCTGAACCACAGATACCAATTCGTTTGATATTAATCAGAATTTCATTAGCTTTAAGGGATGGTTTGTTCGTATTATGAACTATTATTTCGCCTGGAGAAATCATCACTGCCTGCAACATGGTAACTCCTTTTGATTCTTATGTGGATTTGATGGGGTATCTTTATTGTACAATGGATGTTGGCCTAGGGGAAAGAAAATGGATATAAATTATGGTTTTCGACACACACATTATCTAGAAAAGCTGTGCAAATGAACCGTAGCTGCCGTGTTCTTTGTGTGTATAATAAAAATGAATTCGGATAAACAGGGAAAAAACATTATGAAGTCTGGTTCTAGAAATGATTCAGGAGATACTGATCGACAGAATAGTGTTCAATCTTTAAATCGGGCTTTGGACTTGTTGGAAACATTTACGAAAATTGGACCTGAAATTGGGCTGACAACTATTGCAGAATATCTTGGCTTAAATAAGGCTACTGCTTATCGCTTGCTCTCAACCCTTGAAAGTCGCGGATATATTGAGCGATCTCCGTATGATCGGCGATACCGTTTGGGTGTTCGTGTGTTTGAGTTGGGGGCATACTATCAAAACCAAGTCAATGTTCGGCGAATGGCGCTTCCATTTTTGTCAACATTGGTTGAGGAGACCCAGGAGGCTGCTTTCCTCTGTGTTCGCGAAGGCGACGAAGCCCTCTGTGTTGAGAGAATGGAAGCCGAGCACGAGGTTAAAATTTTTGCCCTGCGGGTGGGAGGTCGATTGCCACTGCATACAGGAGCTGCGCCAAGAGTGCTAATGGCCGGGTTTCAGCGGAATGAGATTGAAGAATATGCAAAGAGAACCGGACTGCCTGCTTTCACCGCTAAAACGATTGTGAAAGTTGAAGACCTAATCATAGATGTTGAGCAAACCTCTCAACAGGGTTATGCTGTGAGTATGGAAGATGTCACTCCAGGAATTGCTGCAATTGGCGCACCGGTACGCGATTATACAGGAAAAATTATTGCCTCAATCAGTGTAAGTGGGTTGGCCTCGCATTTCGACGAGAAGCGGATGAATCAACTTGTAGATTCTGTAAAACGAGCTGCTCAAAAAGTTTCCAGACACATGGGGTTCACAGGTAATTAACTCTTTAATCGGGGTTTATGTTTAATTGCCTGAGACAGGATATCCATTCCTAATATGTCTCAGGCAATTATTTGTTTCATAATACAAACCAATGTGTTGACATGCGAAATAAAAAGATGTATATTATGAATATCAATTCTCTGCTATTTCGTATTTTTTATAAGCGATTCACATAAACCACGTTTAGTCTTGATTTTCTAAATAAAAAACATCAAACTTCTTTCACATAAAGTGCCACACAGAATTAACATTCGAACATCATACTTGGGAGAGTGCAAGCATGGAATTATTTAGTTTAATAGGACGTAAAGCAATTGTCACGGGAGCCGCAACAGGGCTGGGAAAAGCCATCTCAGAAGGTCTTCAATTAGCTGGTGCAGAAGTAGTAATCATAGACGTCCGTAACGACGTCAAGCAAATTGCTGCGTCGATGAGTAGAAAAGGGCTAATAATGCATGGCGTGCAGGCAGATCTGTCGGATCGTCATGAATTAATTCGTGCTTTTACAGAATCCATTGCTCTTCTCGGTAACCGCCTGGATATTCTTGTCAATAATGCTGGGATTGTGATACGCCATACCTGCGAGGAATTCCCTATGGAAGATTGGGATAAAGTGATGGAAATTAATCTGAACGCGGTTTTTCAACTCAGCCAGTTAGCCGCCAGGGTCATGATTCCTCAAGGAAAAGGCAAAATCATCAATGTGGCCTCTATGTTGAGCTACACTGGAGGTTTTCGGGTGTCTGCTTATGCAGCCAGTAAAGGAGCTGTAGCAATACTAACAAAATCGATGGGAAATGAATGGGCTGGCAAAGGGATCTCTGTCAATGCAATTGCGCCAGGCTACATGGATACAGATTTAAATGCAGCCATAAAAGGTGATCCAGTTCGGAATGAACAAATCCTGGTCCGAATCCCCGCGGGTCGTTGGGGAAAACCAGAGGATTTGCAGGGAGCAGTCATTTTTCTTGCATCAGATGCTTCAGATTATCTGAGTGGCGCGATCATCCCTATTGACGGCGGATTCTTATCAAGGTAACCAGAAAAACCCGGACCATATCAAGTGGATAAATATAAAGAGGAAATTCAAGGTGCTGTAAAATCAGTCTACCGGGCACTAGACATCCTGGAAGCTTTTCTTGAATATGGCCCAGAGGTTAATTTAACAGAGTTGGCATATCGGTTGAACATGAATAAAGCTACGGTTCACCGATTACTTTCAACAATGGAAAGACGTGGGTATATTCAACGTTCATATGGTTCAAAGAAATACCGTCTAGGTTCTCAGGTTTTCGAGCTGGGGTCTTATTTCCAAGCGCGCTTGGACATTCGTCGCATGGCCTTACCCTTTCTAATTGCTTTATCGGCAGAAACCGGTGATGCCGCTTTTCTATGTATTCGAGAGGGTGATGATGCATTGTGTATTGAACGAGTGGAGGCTGAACAAGAAGTAAACATTTTTTCACTGAGGGTCGGCGGAAAACAGCCTCTTCATTGTGGCGCTGCTCCTCGATGTTTACTGGCTGGGATGGAACTTGTAAAGATCCGGGAATATGCAGAACGAACCAATTTACCATCTTTTACCCAGTTCTCTATTTCTGAAATTACCCAGTTGATTACGGATGTTTTTCAAACTATTCAACAAGGATATGTTTTTGCTCGAGAAGATGTAACTATTGGGGTGGCTGCGATTGGATCTCCGATCCGAGATTATTCAGGAAAAATTGTAGCAGCTGTTAGTATTGCAGGGTTGATTGGTAGATTCACTGATGAGAAATTGGATAGTATTATTAGCTCAGTTATAAAGAGTGCTCAACAGATTTCAATTCAGATGGGATTTCGAGTTACTGTATGATCATGAAACAAACGTACTATAGATTTGAGAAGAGATACAGGCATCAATGATCATAACAATTGAGTTTTCCACTTCATTTTCCGTGATCACAGGGCATGAGCAGGTTCAAGTTCATATTGATGAATCATCCGCCAAAGTTGATCAAATTCTCAAAGCATTATTGAAACAACACCCCCAGATTGAGGAGGCATTATTGAGAGGAAATTTGATAATTGATGGAAAATTAAATGCAATGTTAATCTCTGGGCAGACAATCTTGAATGACGATTCTGTTGTAACAGATCAAACACATATCCGAGTTCTCAGTCCTATTTGTGGTGGTTGAAATAATCAATCAGGAGGTAGAGCAATGACGCATGGTTATATGGGAAAAGTTTTGAGAGTGGACTTAGCTACAGGTCAAATGACAACCCAATCTTTTTCGGATGAGATATTGCGAAAATATATTGGGGGCAGTGGCCTGGGAGCAAAGATTTTGTTTGACGAAACGGATCAGAGTACGGACCCTCTTGGGCCGGAAAACCTCCTCATTTTCATGACCGGACCGGTTGTAGGCACCAAAGTACTTGATTCAGGTCGACACCATGTCATTACCAAGTCGCCGCTTACTGGTATTTTCGGAGAATCTAACTCGGGTGGAACATTTGGTTCCGGTTTGAAACATGCTGGTTTTGATGGTGTTATTTTTGTGGGAAAATCTAATAAACCGGTCTATCTATTCATTGATCAAGGTGAAGCCGAACTACGTGACGCATCTCAATTGTGGGGAAAGGACACCTATGAAGTTGATGAGATGTTGAAACAGGAACATGGAAATGAGATTGTGACTGCCTCAATTGGCCCGGCCGGTGAACGATTGGTGCGGTATGCTGCCATCATGAATGATGGCGTGGATGGCCGGGCTGCCGGGCGTACGGGTGTTGGCGCAGTAATGGGATCAAAACTTCTCAAAGCCATTGTGGTTAAAGGTAATTTGCCTGTGCCAATTGCTGATCAGGCTGCATTAGATAAGCTGGTTAGGCAATGGGCGGGGACGATTTCTAAAAATACAGGCTGGGCCAAAGATGGTACGGCGAATGGGATTGAAGGCTCAGAAGCTATTGGGAATTTACCCATCAAAAACTGGAGCCAGGGCAACTTTTCAGGTGCCAGCACCATTAGCGGTCAGTATATGTCAAAAACCATCCTGACTAAGCGCTATTATTGCGATAAATGTGTGATTGGCTGCGGGCGAACGGTTCACGTGAAGGAAGGCAAGTTCCAGACGGTAGAGGGGGGTGGTCCGGAATACGAAACAGTTGGCCTGATGGGGTCGAATTGTCTGATCGACAATATTGAGGCAATTGCCAAAGCGACCGAGCTATGCAATCGATGGGGTTTGGACACCATTTCAACGGGTGCAGCAATTGCTTTTGCCATGGAAGCATACGAACGTGGAATCATAACCAAAGATATGGCTGGAGGTTTGGAAATACTTTGGGGCGATCCGGATGTTCTTGTGACAATGGTCAAGAAAATAGCCATGCGGGAGGATATAGGATACCTGCTGGGAGAGGGAACTGCAAACGCAGCCAGAATTTTGGGTGGTGTGGCACCTGAATTTGTTGTTCATGTCAAGGGACTTGATTTTCCTGCTCATGATCCTCGGAATGCCGTCGGGACTGGGTTGCAATTTGCCACCAGCGCTCGAGGAGCCTGTCATTTAAGCTCGTTTACACATGACTTTGAAATCGGCTGTACATTTCCTGAGCTTGGCTATGATAAATCTCCCGAAAGATGGGAAACCCAAGGTAAGGGTGAATTTATTGCCAAGTTTCAAAATGTAATGGGAATGTTTGATTCTCTAGTCTTCTGCAAGTTTATTGTTTATGGTTTGGGTGATTCGATAATAAAAACCATGGTTGAATTTACAAACAGCGTGACAGGTTGGGATATGACTTTTGAAGAGTTCATGGCCACCGGCGAGCGAATTTTTAACCTGAAACGAATGTATAACGTAAAGCATGGTATTAGCCGCAAAGATGATGTACTCCCTCCGAGGATAAGAAGCCACCGTAGAGGAACCGGCGGTGCTGCAGATAACCTGCCGCACATTGGGTACATGCTCAGTGAATACTATCAATTCCGCGGCTGGAGTGAATTTGGCATACCGACCCAGGAAACTCTGGAAAAATTGGAATTAGCCTAATCAGAGTTTTCCTTGCAGGGAACTGTTCACTCAATTGAATAAACCTCAAAAAACTCCCTGTCAGCGGTGAGGTTTGTTCAATGTTCCTGTGAAATGAATAGGAGGTTTAATTATGTTAGAGGCTCACGTGATCCGTGAATTACGCCAATTTGCTATCCATATTCGAATGGAAGCCCTTAAATCGATTGCATCCATCGGCATCGGACATGTAGGTGGAACTCTCTCGGTTGCTGAAGTGCTGGCTGTCTTATATGGTGGTGTAATGAAGTTCAAACCCGAAGATCCTAAATGGGTGGAGAGAGATTATCTGGTTTTATCAAAAGGACATTCCGGCCCGGCTCTATATGCAACCCTTGCCATGAAAGGATTTTTCCCAATGGAAATGTTGGGAACCTTAAACCAACCGGGGACAAACTTACCGAGTCATGCAGACCGTTTGAAAACTCCAGGCGTGGATATGTCCACAGGATCGTTAGGTCAAGGTGCATCCAGTTCAGCTGGAATTGCGTTGGGACTCAAGTTGAAGAAAATGTCCAACCGGGTTTATGCAATTGTCGGGGATGGGGAATGCAACGAAGGACAAGTCTGGGAAATGGCTCTTTTTGCAGCTCAATATCATTTAGATAACTTGATTCTGTTTGTGGATTACAACAAACAGCAAATTGATGGTTTCACCAAAGATATTTTGGATTTGGGGGAGATCGATAAGAAATTTGAGCAGTTTGGCTGGCATTCGCAATCGATCGATGGCCATAATGTTCAGGAGATTTTTATGGCCATCGAACGTGCCAAGGAAGTGCGGGGGCAGCCTTCGGTGATTGTCCTAAACACAATTAAGGGAAAAGGGGTTTCATTCTGGGCCGGGAATCCAAACAACCATAATATTCCGGTAAGCCCACAGCAACTTGAATTAGCGCTGGTCGAATTGGAAGAATCTCTTGAGGAAATTGCAGAAGAAACCTCCGAAACGGCCTCTACGCCAGCGTAGAGAGAAGGATAAGCAAATGGCTATCATACTTGCAAATGAAAATGTAGAAGAAAAAGTCGCCATGCGAGATGCATATGTTGATGCTCTGATTGAACTGGCTGAACACGATCCACGCATCCTGGCAGTTGATGCGGATTTAATGCTTGCGATGGGAATTAAACGATTTGCAGAGAAATTCCCCCAACAAACCATTAACTGTGGAGTCCAGGAGGCCAACATGTACGGGGTTTCAGCTGGCCTTTCCCTTATGGGCTTTGTGCCATATTCTCATACGTTCGCCTGTTTTGCTTCACGGCGCGCCTGTGATCAAATCTTTGTCTCTTGTGCGTACCCAAAGTTGAATGTACGAGTCATAGGCAGCGATCCTGGAATCACGGCTGTAATAAACGGCGGAACTCATATGCCTTTTGAAGACATGGGAATAATGCGCACCATACCTGGTATGACTATTTTGGAACCGACAGATTCCAGCATGATCCGGGACATGATTCGTCAAACCGCCGATATTTATGGAATGTTTTATATCCGATTGGTCCGCCGATTTGCGGTTAAGGTCTATGAAGAAGGTTCAACCTTTAAAATTGGCCAAGCTGTTAAAATTAGGGAAGGCCAGGATGTGACCATTATTGCCTCAGGATTTTGCGTCGCAGAGGCAATCACGGCGGCAGAACGTTTGACAGAGAGGGGCATATCGGCCCGCGTGCTGGATATGTTTACCATAAAACCAGTAGATAAAGAATCAATCATTACAGCAGCCCTGGAAACAGGTGCAATTGTAACTGCCGAAAATCACAACATTATTAATGGGCTTGGTTCAGCTGTTGCCGAGGTGTTGGTTGAACACTGCCCGGTTCCAATGGAAAGAGTGGGGGTGCGGGATGAATTTGGAGAAGTTGGATCCTTGAGTTATTTGGCTCAACGATTTGGTCTCACTGCTGCGCATATCATTGCCAAAGTAGAATCCGTGTTGGAAAGAAAAAATAAAATTTCCCACTTGCGAGAAACGTGATGGATGTATGGCGTATCAACCTGGCGGAGAAAAGCCTACAGGTCGAAGCGGTTCCTAGTGGGTGGGAGAAGTTAGGGGGGCGTGGCCTTACAGCCCGGATTCTCTTGGATGAAGTTCGAGCTACCTGTTATCCTTTAGGATCTGAAAATAAACTAATCTTTGCTCCCGGTTTGCTCTCTGGGCATCGTCTTTCCTCCTGTGATCGATTGTCAGTAGGAAGCAAAAGTCCTCTTACTGGTGGAATAAAAGAAGCCAATGCGGGTGGCACAACTGCGATCGACTTGTCACGACTTGGAATAAAAGTCTTGATCTTGGAAAACAAAATTTCAAATGGCTTATGGGTCTTACACCTCAGTATGGAAGGAGCCAGGTTTGATTCTGTAGATGATTTGATAGGGGTAGGCGCATACGAATCGACCAGACTCCTGTTGGATCGATATGGATCCAGAGTGTCCATTGCATTGATCGGTCCATCCGGAGAGTTGAAGCTGAACTCTGCTGGAATACTAAATCTTGACAAAGATCGAGTTCCTTCCAGGATTGCCGCCCGGGGAGGGTTGGGGGCCGTGATGGGTTCGAAAGGATTGAAGGCCATCGTCATTGATGCAAGTGGAACCACTGGTCCCAGTCTCCTGTATCCAGAAGAATTCCGCCAAGCTAAACAAATCCTCACAAATGCTCTGCTCGATCATCCACAGTCAATGACTTACCGAGATTTTGGAACAGCAGCCATGGCCCAATTATGCAACCGATTGGGAGGGTTACCTACGGATGGTTTTTCCAAAGGTTCCACAAGCCAGATTGAGGAGATCAGCGGCGAACATATGCGGGAGCTTATGCTCGAGCGGGGCGGCGAAAGCAATCCGACCCATGCTTGTATGCCGGGCTGTGTTATCCGATGTTCCAACATCTATGGAGGGAAAGATGGGAGGCCGATTGTAGCTCCATTAGAATATGAAACCATTGGACTACTGGGTACAAACCTTAGGATCCATGATCTTGATATCGTTGCTCAATTAAACTGGGAAGCCAACGATATCGGGGTTGATTCCATCGAACTGGGGGCTGCTCTAGGGGTTGCTGCCCAGGCTGGGATTCTTGACCTGGGTGATATCGATCGGGTTTTTGAGCTTATCGACGATGTGAGAAAAGGAACTCCTCTGGGACGAATTATTGGTAATGGCGCTACTACTACCGGGAATGTGTTCGGTGTAGAACGAGTTCCATCCGTTAAGGGTCAGGCGATGTCTGCTTATGATCCCCGGGCAATCAAAGGAACCGGGGTAACTTATGCAACCTCTCCACAAGGCGCTGACCATACAGCTGGCCTGACCATTCGTGCCAAGGTCAATCAACTTGATCCAAAAGGACAGGCTGATCTCTCTCGGATGGCTCAAATCAACATGGCAGGTTATGATACCCTAGGCGCTTGTATATTTGCTGGGTTTGGCTTTTCTACAGTTCCCGAATCGATACAGCAATTGCTCCATGCGATTTACGGATGGATTTCTGAAGCCAATATCTTACAGCAGTTGGGAAAACAAACCCTTCAAATGGAACGGAAGTTTAATACACTGGCGGGATTCACGAAAGCACAGGACCGCCTGCCAGATTGGATGACCAAAGAAGCCCTCCCACCGACGGAATCTGTTTTCGATGTAGCAGAAGAGGACTTAGATAGTGTGTTTAATTGGTAAAACCGCTTAATTCATTGTTTGGGAAAAATTTTCCGAGTGCTGTCTTCTGGGATATGGTTGGAGTTCTTTCATTTCAATTCAATCATTTCTGGGGCTAATCTGCCAATGTGAACCTCATCCCGGGAATATTCCTGCAAACGGCTGTAGGTTTAGGGCAGCTACCGGAATAATGTTTGGTGATTGAAGACTCACCTCATGGGGTGCAAACAGCTAGACCTGCTGGTATGCGATGTATCGGTCTGAGAACCTCCGTGCCGCTTTCTGAGATATCTATGGCTGAAATTGTGATAATTGATCTCTCAGAATAGAAGGCAGAAATTGTGCTTCAGGAAGCTTGATTCACCCGATAATATGGTTAGAGTGATCCCATAACTTCTTTTTATATGCTTGACATAATCATGGATAGATATATTATGCGAACCACAATCCACTACTGCAGCGTGTCAGGCAAGCAAGAACCAGCGTTCGGCGGTTTGGCTGATTTATTTAGCCCTCCGCACGATTGTCTTGGATTCTGGTTTAAGGCTCACCCCGTTCCACTTGCTTCGGAGGTGCCCGTCGGTTTGCATCCAACCCCCGCTACTGTAAAAAAACGCCGAAAGGCGTTTTTTGTTTTAAGGTCGTTGGTCCCTCGTGCAGCACCCCGGTGAGGCAGGATGGGGATGGTATTCGAGTCCAACCCACGCTACTAAAACCACCTGAAAAGGTGGTTTTTTATTACGGAATACGGATTAGAAATCATAACCCCTCGGTCAGTGATGCGAATCCATTCCCCGCGAATACTACAAGAATGCTTCTCTATCAAAATCAAAATCCATCAACGGCTGTTGAAATGTCAACCAGTAGAGGGGATAATCTATGGGTTGATTGCGCCGTATATAGCATCAATACATACCTGGTTCTTATGGCATGAAACTTGGATAGAACAACCTTGCATCCAAATTGCTATATCTGCGAAGCCTTGTTTTGATTTCACCACCGTCAACTTGACATGAATCGGATCAGGGTTCGGAATTCGTTTCAACTCCAATCTGCGAAGGGTGAAGCCTCATATCATAAAAAAGCCTTTCGAAGAGAACTTTTCAGCTCGTAGTTCATCATCAGGCCATTCTTGCTGTTACTGTATCAAAAACCCATAGAATGGGAAAAGACAGAGATCAGCGGCCATAGATAGCCCGGTGAAGTGTCTTGACCCAGGGTCTGTTTTGATGAGGGCCATGGAAGACCGGAATGGAACAATGGATCGACTCAGTATATTCTACCTCCAGATATTGAACTGAACGCCTGGAACGTTGGGAACAATCCAGCGGAAAGTATCGATAGGCATGACAACGTAGAAGGTCGGCATTTCGACAAATAGCCAACATGGCACGAACCCCGGGCAAACGCCAGGAACACCCCCGACCTTTCATGCGGTGGACCACCAGCTTGTCGACATTGCCTTCGATTGCACCCAGGCAGGCAGGGGCAGAAAGTCCGCGGTACTGGAGATCCAGCAACCCATCCTGGTTGTGGTGGACATAACGGTAAAAATCTTCCAGCTTTTTTCTTCGAAGTCCAGTGGACTGCTGGATCTGAATTTTCAGATCTGGCCGAACGCTGTCAAAGCCTTCTTGCCGAAGACGGGTCACCCATTCTTTAGCAGCTTTGCGATCCTGGAATGCACATCTGGCAGCGCGGAGCAGGTGAAATCGATCCAGGATGAATTCTTGGTGGATCTGCAAGCGGTCAAAACTATGACGCACCCACTGGTTGCCGTCTCCACCGCTGACTAGCAGCCGGGTTTTTTCCAGATCGTAATGCATGAGGGCTTCCCGCAAGATCTGCTCCTGCCACTTCTGTGAATCCAGCCCAATTGCAGTGAAACAGTGTTTGTTTTCCAGGCGAAAACGATCTTTTCCGACCGCTTTCCGGCCTGTGCTCAGGATGGCTACCCTTATCTCAGCCGACCTCCGTTTCTCGCGCTGCAGGTGCACCCAGACACCATCACTCTCACCATACAGCACGGGAGCGGATATTTTCCCGGGCTTATCCTGCTCACCACGTTCAAAAATACGTTTGCGTTCAGCTTCCTCACCATCCGCGATCCGGTTAACAACTGACCAGGCCATTCGCTGGATCGCACTGTGGCTGATCGGTGTCCTGGTCAAATAGCTGAGTTGATCCGCTGCCAGCCGGTAACTCTCGTGGCTCACCAGGGCAGCTCCTATTTCCTGCACCTTGCCACTCATTCGGCTGTAACGTTGCAGCCCCAGCAGTTCATCCACTGGTTTTAATCGTTTCTGCTGTTCATCCAGATATACCCGCCGTTTGTACTGTGCTGCTCCCAGGCTGCTGACCATCCACCGCTTCTCTGTGCCCACATTTCGCCAACCTGTGGGTTTATTCCGTGCGATGTGCGCATCCAAAACACCTATCATCCCGAGTAATATCTGCTGGCCGACTGACTGGGCTAGAACATGCACACCTTCCTCTACGGCGGTAATGGGTACCTTTTTTTGGATTTCTATTGACACTTCTTCGACTTTTATGGTTATACTGATATTGACAGCCTCGTCTGTCATTTGAGAGCTCCTTTCGGTGTTGTTGTGGCCTACTTCAATATTGATTGGAACTCTCTCTTTTTGCAATCCTTTTATGGATTTTCGTTATTGTAACTTCTTGCTTGCCAAGATACACGAGTTGTTGGATAATTGATAAAGAAGGTGTGCTCATGAATAAAATTAAATTGCCCGTCCCACCGAAAAAGCTCCGTGAATTCTGTCAAAGATGGAATGTGGAGGAGTTCAGCCTGTTCGGTTCAATTCTACGGGATGATTTTAATCCTGACAGTGACGTGGATGTTCTGGTCACTTTTTCGCCGGGTGCGCAAGTGAGTCTTTTTGATATGGTAAAGATGCAAATGGAGTTAAAAATCTTGTTTGGGCGCGATGTGGATCTGGTTGAAAAGGCCAGTCTGCTCAATCCTTATCGTCGCCGTGAAATACTTCGAACAGCTCAGAGAGTCTATGGGTCCTGAGAAGCGCGATCTCTCCTATTTATGGGACATGCGCCAGGCCGCACGAGAAATTTGCGCGTTTATGCTGGATGTTTCATACCCAATATTCGAGAAGGATAAAAAATTGCGTTATGCCGTGGAACGCCAATTGCTTGTCGTTGGTGAAGCCGCCGCACATGTTTCAAGTGAATTTCAGGAACTGCATTCGGAAATTCCATGGGCACAAATCATTGGGCAGCGCAACGTCCTTGCACACGAATATGGAGAAATTCTGGTAGTACGGATCTGGCTGACTGCAACCAAAAGCCTACCGGAGTTACTTGCAATCCTGGAAAAGCTTGTTCCAGAAGACTTCGACGAAGATTAATATTTCTTAAACTTTGAACAACTTGAGAATTCTACAAAAAGAGGGGGATTACTCAAGGAGAATTCCCGATGGAAACAGGAGCCCTTACCAGGCTGTTTTGCAAACAAATCCCAAAAACACTGGACAATGTGGCATGCATGCAGGATTTTGCCTCACACCGCGCTGGGTGTTGGCGTAACCCGGAAGTCAGTGGTCCCCATGTGGGGATGCTATTCGAATCCAACCCCCGCTACTGTATTGAAAACGTTTAGAAATAGGTGTTTTTTGTTTTAAAGGTCGTTGGTCCCTCGCGAAGCACCCCAGAGGAGCACGAGGGGGATGATATTCGAATGCTCCTGCGGAGCACACGTCCAACCCCCGCTACTCAAAAACAAGGACGCCTGAGTAGGCGTTTTTTGTTTTAAGTTCGTTGGCCCCCATTTGCCGCGAGAAATTTTATTCAATCCCCTCGCGAAGCACCCTGGAGAGGCAAATGGGACCGATGTTCTCCAGTGGAGCGCATGTCAAATCTCCTTTACTGGAATTAGCAATGAAAGGCCATTTCTTAAGGTCATCGGTCCCAGAATAAATCTCAACAGCGTAGGTTTTTTTGCTGACAAAAGCCAAAAGCGAGAATGTTTTCTTTACCATTATTGGATATCCTTATGCCTCGCGAGCGAAACTTATTTTTTTCTGTGGGGTTCTGGCTATTATATTAGCGGTAATTTGGTTTATTGGTAAAGAAGAATGCCAGAGACGGCAAATCACTTCATCTATAAATTCCCATAAAGACAACGCCAGGGTTTCATAAAGCTTGCCTGTGATAGGTATCTTTCCGTGTTGTCAAAATTTTGAAGATTCACCTTACTGTTTTACAAATAAGTGGATCGAAAGGATCAGATCATGAATGAAACAAAAGCAATAGCAATTGTTGGCATGGGGGCCATCCTTCCTGATGCGTTTGATGTTCCATCCTTCTGGAAAAATATTCGGAGCCGCAGATACTCCATCACCGATGTGCCACCGGAGCGCTGGAATGCTGACCTGTATTTCGATCCGGATCCGAGAGCACCGGATAAAACTTACACAAAAATTGGCGGCTGGGTGCGTGGTTTTCAATTCGAACCGTTAAAGGCCGGCATCGCCATTCCGCCAAACGTGCTGGCGGTGATGGATCCGGCGCAGCAATGGGGTATTGCTGCTGCCCGCCAAGCGCTGCTAGATTATGGTTACCCCCAGCGACCGCTGGATAACGAACGGGTAGCGGTTATCCTGGGGAATGCCCTCGCTGGTGAAAATCACTACCGCACCAGCCTGCGTATTTTCCTCCCAGAATACCTGGATGTGCTGCAATCTGTACCAGATTTCCAAGCCTTATCCCCTGAACTACGCAACGCGTTGATATCCGGCATGAGCAAGGGAATCCAAAGCCGCATCCCAGCCATCACGGAAGATACCATGCCCGGTGAACTGGCCAACATCATCGCTGGACGAATTGCCAATGTGTTCAACTTTTCCGGACCGAATTTCATTACTGATGCAGCCTGCGCATCCTCTCTGGCAGCCTTGCAGGTTGCCTTTAATGGCCTGATGTCCCACCAATTTGATGCGGTCCTGACTGGTGGCGTGGATCGCAGTATGGGGCCAGAGGGATTTGTAAAGTTTTGCAAGATCGGTGCCTTGAGCCCGGATGGATCACGCCCCTATGCGGATGGGGCCAACGGCTTCGTCCAGGGTGAAGGCGCGGTCGTCTTCCTGATGAAACGCCTGGAGGATGCCGAGAGTGCCGGTGACAAAATCTATGCCGTTGTGCGAGGAATTGGCGGCAGCAGCGATGGCAAGGGCAAGGGTATCACAGCGCCCAATCCCATCGGTCAGCAGCGAGCGCTGGAACGAGCCTGGCAGGATGCCGGGATAAGCCCTGCCAGTGTAGGCTTAATCGAAGGCCATGGTACCTCCACAAAGGTGGGGGATGTGGCTGAGGTCAATAGCTTGAATGCTGTGTTTGGAGAACTTGGAATGCAAACCGCAACGGTTGCTCTGGGCTCGGTGAAATCCAATATCGGCCATTTGAAAAGCGCAGCCGGAGCTGTCGGCTTGTTGAAAACCATCCTGGCCCTCAAAGAGCAGACCCTGCCACCTAGCGCCAATTTTGAGCGACCCAACCCCAATATTAATTTTTCCACCTCGCCATTCTACGTAAATGTCGAAGCGCGACCCTGGGATGTGCGCAGCGGCGATGTACGCCGGGCGGGTGTCAGTTCCTTTGGCTTTGGCGGCACCAATTTTCATATTGTACTGGAGGAATACATCCCGGGGCTGCTCACCTCACAGCATGCAATTTTCCCAGCCGTTCAAACTACCCCGGTTGCTGTACCGCTCCTAATTACGGTTGCCGAGACATCAATGGCCATCCCGATCTCACAGTCTCAAGCTGAACGTGTGACAAATTTCGAAGAAATCAAGCAATACGTGCTTTCCGTGGTCAGCGAGAAAACTGGCTACCCTGCGGAAATGCTCGACCTGGAGCTGGACCTGGAAGCCGACCTGGGAGTGGATACGGTCAAGCAGGCGGAACTTTTTGCAACCATCCGCAGCCATTACAACATCCCCCGGCGGGAAGACCTGCGCCTCTCGGATTACAACACGCTGGCCAGGGTGGTCAGTTTTATGAGCGAAGCTCTCCAGAATCAAGGTGTGAGTACTCAACCTATTGTTCCATCAGTCATTGAAGCAATCACTTTACAACCAGTCTCTGATTCACCTACTTCGGGTTCTAGTGAACTTAAACCCTACCAGGGATTGCTTTTCCTGAGTGGAGACAGCCGACTTGATCTTAAGCAATCATTGGAAGTCGTGGTGGAACAAGCCCGCCAGGGCCAGTTACCCCCTTGGGAATGCCCAAGCGCTGAGCAGCTATCCCGCCCGGAACGCCTGGCGATCGATTATATGGATGTCGAGGAATTATTGAAAAGGGCTGAAAAAGCCTTGAAAGCCCTGGATTCCGAAAATACTGGTGCCTGGCAGGCCTTGACCGCCCAGGGCATTTTCCGCGGTAGTGGCAAGCCTGGAAAAATGGTTTTCATGTTTCCAGGCCAAGGATCGCAGTACGTCAACATGTTGCGCGACCTATGTGAGATAGAACCTGTCGTGGCCGATACTTTCCGCGAAGCCGACAGGGTGATGACGCCCATTCTGGGCAAACCACTAACCAGCTATATTTTCATGGAAGGCGATGAAGCCGCCCTGGCGCAGGGTGAAAAAAACCTGAAAGATACCACCATCACCCAGCCGGCTATGTTGACTGC
>JBGSJZ010000117.1:0-5024 GCA_041741455.1 Anaerolineaceae bacterium
CATGCGCTTCATCTTTTTACCTTACGACCTGGTGACATACATCGCCGGATTCTTACACATCAAGTTCTTGCCCTTTATCCTGGCAACAGCGCTTGGCTCCATCCCCGGCACGATGGCATTTATCGGTTTTGGCGCATCCATTGAAACGTTTGATGGCTCGCCTCCCAGGCTCAACCCGGTCACGCTTGGCTTTTCGATTGCCATTTTTATTATCAGCATCGTGCTCTCACGTATGTTCAAAAAACGCGAAGCCGTTTCCATAAGTACGAAGAAATCATAAACAAAGGACTTTTCATCGTGACCACTGAACACTTTTCAACGATTGTTATTGGCTCAGGATCTGGCGGTATGACCGTCGCCATCGGGCTGGCCGGCTTGGGACGACAGGTTGCCTTGATCGAAGGAAACCATGTTGGCGGCGACTGCACCAATGTTGGCTGCGTGCCATCCAAAACCTTGATCCACCTGGCTAAAACCTTCAAGCCCGGGATGAACCCGGACGAAGTCTTACAGGAAGTCATCCGCAAGCGCGACGCTCTGCGAGATAAAGAAACCGAAGAAGTCCAGCACCTGGAGAACCTGACGTTTATCCAGGGTATGGCGAGCTTCACGACCCCCAAATCGATTGCAGTGACTCATTCAGGTGCGACCCGCGAGCTGTCTGCCGACAATATTGTGATCGCTACCGGCGCGCGGCCGCGTTTACTCGACATTCCCGGACTGCCCGCCGAGATGATTCTGACCAATGAATCGCTGTTTGATTTAACCAATGCTCCAAAACACCTGGTCATTATTGGCGCGGGCGTGATCGCGCTGGAAATGGCCTTTGCTTTCCATAAAATAGGCACAAAAGTCACCATGTTCGCGCTCGACCGGCGCCCGCTGACAACCTCTATTCCCGAAGCATCTGAAGCCATCCAGGCTGAACTTGACAGGCGCGGAATTATTCTGCATCTCGGCACAGTCGCAAAAGCCTGCGATGTTTCAAGACGGACTCTTACATTGCAATCTGGTGACAAAGAAATTGAACTTCACGAAGTTGATAAGGTTCTGATTGCAGTTGGTCGTGTGCGCAACCTGGAAAAACTTAACCTGGAAAAAACCGGGATCAAAGTTGATCCGCGGCAGGGAGTTTTGGTTAATACATATGGCGAGACTAACGTCAAAGGGATCTACGCCATTGGTGATGTGACGCCCACGTCCGCTTTCACTCACTCCGCCAATGCCCAGGGGCGGCGCGTCACCCAGCGCATTGCCTTCCCGATGCTGCCAATCGCCAGGAATGAGCCTCTGTTCCCCAATGCTACCTTCAGCGACCCGGAAGTGGCCGCCGTCGGGCTGACGGAGAAGCAGATGGCAGAGAATTATCACCCCAATGTGATCAAACGCATTCGGGTGGATTTCAAGACCCATACTGATCGAGGTTACACCGATGGCGTAGAAAACGGCTTCATCATTGTAGATGCGGTTCGCCTGACCGGGCAGATCTTGCATGCCACGATTGTCGGTCCGCGCGCTTCGGAGATGATTTCTTTCTTTACACTGGCAATGAGCCAAAAAATCTCGCTTTATCAGATCTACCGCCTGGTCTATCCTTACCCCACCTATTCCAGCGGGATTTTGAAAGTAGCCGACTTTTTTATGCGCGATACCCTGCCCAATCTTGGCAAAGAATTGGCGACCTATCTCAGGTATCGTTTTGTAAGACCCAACCTAACATCCAAATAGGAGTTGCCCCCCTATTTACGGACATAGGAAATGGAAATGGTTAGAACGAAAAGAGGAGCCAAATCCCTTATGCTATGGAGAGCCACCTCATGTCGAGCCCTATGATTTCCCGCCGCAGATTTGTCAAAGAATCGATGTTTGGAACAGCTGCCCTGGCATTTCTGCCTTTTACTACTCAATTGCCTCCAGTCCAATTTCCGCGAGCTGACAAACTGGGTAGGGTAACAGTGGGAATGGCTGAGATCAAATTGAAACCAGATGCTGATAGCGCTACGATCGGGGAAAAATACGAGGATGCTGTTGTGCCCTGGCTTCGGGAAGTCGTCGGTCGAAGGCCTTTTCGGCGGAGCCAGCGATGGGTAGAAACATCCAAAGGATACATCTGGGCTCCTTACCTCCAACCTGTGCGAAACTTACCGAATTCGGCTGTGAACGAGCTACCAATGACAAGTTTAGGCTCAGGTTTTTGGGCTGAGGTTACGGTGCCTTTTGTGGATTTGGTTCTGGTCAATCCACCGGCACGCTCCCCATGGTTAAAAGAAGACCTGACCCCCCGGCTGTATTACAGCCAGGTTTTCTGGATCGACCAAATCAAGCAAGATTCCCAAGGGCAAACCTGGTATCGGGTCAACGAACGTTTCGGGTATGGAGACATCTTTTGGGTAAAAGCTGAAGCGTTTCGATCATTGTCACAAGATGAAGTCGCACCAATCCACCCAGATGCTGAGGATAAGCGCATCGTTGTCCACGTTACTCGTCAAACCATATCTTGTTTCGAGGGAAAAAACGAGGTATTTTTTGCCTTGATCTCGACGGGCATCCAAGAAGATATGTATGGCAAACGTACTGAATGGTTCACTCCCTTAGGGACACGCCCGATATGGCGGAAATTAATCTCAGTCCATATGTCTGGCGGTACAACCGGCGGTGGGTATGATTTACCAGGTGTGAGTTGGACCAGCTTATTTGAGGGAAATGGGGTCGCGATTCACTCTACATTTTGGCACAACAACTTTGGTGAGCAGATGTCACACGGTTGTGTCAATGCCGCACCGGAGGATGCAAAGTGGATTTTCCGCTGGGCCCTCCCAGTTATTTCTTATGATCCGGGTGACTTGACTGTGGATATGCCTGGAGGAACCCGAATTGAGGTCATAGAGTCTTGACGACCTGAAAAAATTCAATCCATTTACTTCAAGATCAAAGTTAAAAATCCCATGTCCATTTTGATGTTGATCGTAAATAGTTTTCCCACTGCCGGATTCCGATATCCATTGTCCTTTACCCAGGGGCCATGCAAATCAAACTTTGAGTAATTTCCAGACACATTCACTACTGCCGCGATCTCGTGAGGGACTTCAATCTTTATGTTTCCTAGCCCCGCAACAATATTCACTTGAGTATCATGCTGCAGTTGACCGGAAAAATCCAGGGTGTAATTTCCTCCAACTCCGCGAAAATTCATGAGATCAAAATTTGCGTTGGCAAGTCCAGTAAGCTTTAGCGTTGAGCTGGCTGAACCAACCTCAAAAATGGACATATTTACTGGGTTGGGGTCTTCAAATTTGATTTCCGTTTGACTGAAAGAATCGAGAATCCTGAAAGTCCGCAAATTTGCTTTTGTCAGGTTCAAATTCCCGAAATAACCTTTTGCTTCAATAAACAGATCCGTTGGTTGATTGCTCAATTGGATGGCCCAATCATTCACGATGCCTTTCTGTGGCGGTTGAACTATTTGAGAGATGTCGCCTTGAGAAATTGTTAGTGATTCGGAAGAACGCTGGATCGATGGGTTCCAATCTTTGAAATTATTCTGAATTGTGCCTTTGACCAAATGATCATCGCCTGCATTGAGGATTAATTTGCCTTCCCCCATTACCAGGGTTACCTTCGAACCATCGGAAGTATCAAAGATTTCTTGGATCGGATAGTTGGTCAGGTCTCCCGTTTGGGTTACGCATCCTGTCAGGACGACCATGAACAAAATGGTGCCGATGAATTTACCCAATAATAACTTGATCATGAGAGCACCTGTAAATTTCATACCGTTATCGCTCTGTTTCTGAATGTAGCGAGAGGTTATGGGCCCCATAACCTCTCGCTACGCCAATATTATGACGATTGGGTTGGATCTATTTTCGGCGGATCAGAACTACGTACAGCAGTGCAGAGACAATGCCGTAAATCACGTGGCCCATCAGGCTCAACCATTGGGTTGTACCGATAACGAAAACCATGTTGCTCATTCCGAGGCCCAGGGGCATCAGGATCAGTGCGCCTATGACCCACCAGATCATACCGTTGACCATACCTGAAACGACGGCGAATCCCCAACTGAGGTTGAAGCGGCCAATGGTCACGGCAACCCCATAGAACGCTCCGATGGCAGCGCTGATAGCCATATGAACAAGTGCTCCAACCAGCGGTGATTGTGACCCGACCAGGCCGGCGATCATCGGCAGCATGCCCATCATAGCCATCATCATGCCAAATACGACACCACCGCCCAGGCCCGCGATGATCCCTGAGACCAGGGATTTGCTGAGGGAATTTTTTCCTGCAATCACATTCGTAGCCATTTTTACTCCTAATTTCTATCCTAACTGATTTCGATTGTTGATTGTTGTGACGAGTACCCGCGTTGTTTTCTTACTTACCGGATCTTATTTCGTTACAAAGACCTCTTTATGGGTGGGCTTCAAAAATTTTCTCCCCGGCACGCACAGGTACCTTGATCCGGTTCTCGGCAGGGGGAATAGGGCAAGACCACCGTTCGTTATATGCGCAGTATGGATTATAGGCATAGTTGAAATCGATCAAATACCTTCCTTTCCCCAGTGGGTGTGGTTCCAAATACCGTCCGGCGCCATAAGTTTCTTTACCTGCTAAAGCGTCTGCAAAAGGAAGGAAGAAATCATGGTCACTGGAATAAATGGTCAATTCTGTTTCTTGCCCGTCCACGGTTAAGCGAAATCGTCCAAAACGTTGATAAGTTTGGATATCTCCGGTGGATGTTTGCATCGTCACAGTCTGTTTTTGGGGAAATTCTTCTACAGTTACCTCCAGTTTTAGGTCTGGATTTTCCGGAAAATAATGCAGCCCCTTAAAATCGTGCTTCTGTTCGTGGGTCAGCGGGCTTTGTGGATCTTTGGCGTAGAATACGTCTTTTTGTTTTCGAAATTGAATGAGCTGGTTCATGGTTAATCTCCTTGTTATTTTTTCATTTAAAAAGATGCAGAAGTTTCATCAAATCTTACTAACTGCCTTCTAGGATCGCCTGAAATGAAATAGTTTTT
>JBGSJZ010000118.1:0-1676 GCA_041741455.1 Anaerolineaceae bacterium
ATAAACCGCTCTACAACCTGGATCCAACACAGAAGGAGATAGCCGTTCTGGATACGATCGGGACACAGCGCAAACCGCTGCCTGGTCAGGAACGGGCTGGACTGTTACCTGCCCAGCGACATGCGGCTGCGGCGTTGGCGCGCTCGATCCGTAAAAACGGTGTAGCCAATTGCCAGGCGGAGATGGGTTCGGGAAAAACTTCCATTGGATCAGCTGTGATTGAATTGCTGAATGCCTACCCGGCTCTGGTACTCTGCCCGCCGCACCTGGTCCCCAAGTGGATTCGGGAAATCGAAGAAGTCATCCCCGATGCTCATGCACGTGAACTGCGCCGGATCGGGCGAAATAGCGATGAAGCCTTTGACGTAAATGACGTTGGCAACTTTCTGGAACAGTTCCATCAGGCAAATGAAACAGCAAAAAGAACGGGAGGGGATAAACCGAGATGGGTGGCGGTGGTAGCGCACACCTCAGCCAAGTTTGGCACAGGCTGGCAGCCGGCGGTGATCTGGCGTAAAACCAGGGATCCATTGACCAGTAAGATCGTAGATGCCTGCGCCTGCCCGGGCTGCGGAAAGGTAGTGATGATCGACAAGGATGGCTTTGTCATCCCTGTAACCGACCTGAAAGAGCTGGCAGAAAAACGTCAGTTCTGTCATAACCGTGTCCCTGGTTGGGAACTGGACCCAGATGGGAGGATCAAACTGGATACCAATGGAGACCCGGTGTGGGGCTCACATGCATGTAAAACGCCCTTGTTTGAGTTCACTGGAGCGCGCCGACACAGCATTGCGGACTACATCGCAAAACATGCTCAGGGTGCATTCAAACTATTAATCGCTGACGAATCCCATCAGTTTAAATCCAAGAGTTCCGACCGGGGAGTGGCTTTTCACCAACTGGTTACCGCCGCAAAGTGGACGTTGACCCTCACGGGGACGTTCTTCGGTGGGAAAAGCACTTCAATCTTTTGGCTGTTGCACCGCCTGAACCACGGCGTTCGACGCGACTTCGCGTTCCACGACGAAAAGCGCTGGGCAAGGCTGTACGGGGTGCTCGAAACCACTCGCCGAAGGAGACGGGATGATGATGCCGATGAGGATGGTGTATACACAGGCAATCGCCGGTATCGCAATCAAGCGAAAGAACAACCGGGTGTCAGCCCGGCCATCGTCAGCCGATTGCTGGACACAACCATTTTCCTGAGCTTGAAAGACCTGAACCTGGCGCTTCCGGTGTACAAGGAGGAAGTGGTTGCCCTGGACATGCTCGACGATCAGGGACAGCAGTACCACAGCATGGACAGTAGTCTGAAACAACTGGCGGTCCAATCCAGCCGTTACCTGTCCACCTGGCTACAATGGAGCCTGGCACGACCGAATTCAGCTTTTCGGGATGAGGTTGTGCTGGTGGATGAGGTGGATGGTGAGGATGGAAAGTCAGTACGCAAGGTTCCGCTGATGGAACTGCCGGCGATCAATCCAAATGGTCACAAGTGGCTGCCGAAAGAAAACTGGTTGGCCGACTTCTGCAAACTGGAAAAACAGCAGGGGCGGAAGGTGTTGATTTATGTACGTCAGACCGGCACTCGTGATATTCAAGATCGGGTGCAGATGCCATTGCAGGCTAACGGGTTGAGGGTGTCCATCCTGGGCAATAACATTGACCCACGCAAG
>JBGSJZ010000119.1:0-6194 GCA_041741455.1 Anaerolineaceae bacterium
CCGCCTGCTGCTGGCCGCCCACATGGACGCCATCGGCCTGATGGTGACCGGCATCCAGGATGGGCTGCTGCGTTTCACCGAAATCGGCGGGATCGACCCGCGCATCCTGCCCGGCCAACTGGTCACGGTGCACGGCCGGCGCGACTTGCCTGCCGTGGTCGTCCAACCGCTGGAGCGCCTGCTGCCACCCTCGCAGAAGGACCACGCCGTGGAGATGCAATATCTCTTCGTGGATACCGGCTTACTGGCCGAGGAAGTGGCGGGACAGGTGCGGATTGGCGACCTGATTTCCTTCGCCCAACCTCCGCTGGAATTGCCCGGCGACGTGCTGGCCGGCCACAGCCTGGATAACCGGGCTTCGGTGGCTGCTGTCACCCACTGTCTGTCCGAGCTGCAGAAGCGCCTGTTCGACTGGGATGTCTGGGCGGTGGCTACGGTCCAGGAGGAGGAAACCCTGGGCGGCGCCTTGACCTCGCCCTTTGAGATCCGCCCGCAGTTGGCGATTGCGATTGATGTCACCTTCGCCAAGGGTCCGGGCGTCTCGGATCACCGCGCCTACGGCTTCGGCAAGGGACCGACCATCGGCTGGGGTCCCAACGTCCACCCGGCACTTTTCCGATCTTTCAAAGAGATTGCCGAAGAGTTGGACTTGCCCTACCAGGTGGAGAACATGCCGCAACACTCCGGCACGGATGCCTACGGTATGCAGATCGTGGCCGAGGGTATTCCGACCCTGGTGCTGGGCCTGCCGCTGCGCTACATGCACACCCCGGTTGAGGCGGTGGTGCTCAAGGACATCGCCCGCTGCGGCCGGTTGCTGGCTGAATTCATCACCCGGTTGAAACCGGATTATATGGAAACCTTCCGCTGGGACAAAGAATGATGAGCGAGAATACCATAACCCCCGATTTGCTGGCCCTGCTGGAGAAACTGTGCAACGCCTGCGCCGTCAGCGGCGATGAAGGTGAAGTACGCAATATTGTGCTGGAAGAGCTCAAGCCCTTTGCCGACGAGGTGAAGGAAGATGCGATGGGTAACTTGCTGGTTGTGCGCCATGCCAAAACGGCCAACCCCGTGCGGGTGATGCTGGATGCGCATATGGACGAAGTTGGCTTCATGCTGGTCGATTCTGACGGTGAAGGCCTCTTCCGCTTTGAGAAGGTCGGTGGCATCGATGCCCGCCAACTGGTTGGCAAGCCGGTGCTGGTTGGCAAAGAGCATCTGCCTGGCATCATCGGCGCCCGCCCGATCCACCTGACCACGGCCGAGGAGCGCAGCCGCACGATGCCGATGGATAGCCTGCGCATCGATGTTGGCCTGGGCGGCAATGGCAAAGTCAAAGTTGGCGACCGGGCGACCTTTGCCACCCGCTTCCAGCAGGTCGGGCCGAGCATACTGGCGAAAGCCCTGGATGACCGGCTGGGCGTGGCGACCTTGATTGAACTGGTCAAGAACCCACCCGAGAACGTCGAACTGCTGGTCGCTTTCGCAGTGCAGGAGGAAATCGGTCTGCGCGGGGCACGGGTGGCGGCCTATGCCTTCAACCCGGATTTGGCGATTGCTGTCGACTCCACCCCGGCCAATGATCTGCCGACCTGGGATGGCGGTGAGAACAGCTTTTACAACACCAAACTGGGCGGCGGCCCGGCCATCTACATCAGTGATGCCGGCACCCTGGGCGACCCTCGCCTGATCCGCTTCCTGGCCCAGACCGGCGAGGAACTGGGCATCCCCTATCAATTCCGCCAACCCGGCGGCGGCGGCACGGATGCCGGCTCGATCCACAAAGTGCGGGCGGGTGTGCCCTCGGTTTCAATTTCGATCCCCGGGCGCTATGCCCACACCGCGGTCCTGCTCAGCCGCCTCAGTGACTGGGAGGCAGCTCTACGCCTGTTGCACGCCGCTCTCGAGCGCCTCTCGCCCGAACTGCTGGCTGGCGAACGTAAATAAATCTTTCTTCTTCCTCCGGTCTTAGCAATTCAGCCGAGCGCAAGAAAAAAATAAAAAATCTCTGTGGCCTCTGTGCCTTCGCGAAGCACCCTTTAAGGCAGTGGTAAAGAATGATTAGGAGATACATTAAATGAAAAAACTGATCCAGAAACTCGTTGAATCTGTCGGCCCATCCGGTTATGAAGATGGCGTCCGCAACCTGATCAAGCAGGAAGTGGCTGGCCTGGGCGATGAAATGAGAGTCGATGCCCTGGGCAACCTGATCATCCGCAAAGGCAGCAAAAAGGCAGATGGCCTGCGCATCATGCTCTCGGCTCACATGGATGAAATCGGCCTGATCGCCACTCACGTGGATGAAAACGGCTTTGTGCGTTTCACCACCATCGGCGGCGTGCGGCCGCACACCCTGCCCGGTGGGCGAGTGCGGTTCCTGAACGGCACGCCGGGTGTGATCGGCGCTGAACGCACTGAAAGTCCTGCCAGCGTCTACACCTTTGAGCAAATGTTCGTTGATGTCGGCGCCAGTAGCCGCGAGACCTGTCCGGTCAAAGTGGGCGACCTGATGATCTTCGACCGTCCATTTGTTGACCTGGGCGACCGCCTGGTTTCCAAAGCCATGGATGATCGTATCGCGGTGGCCGTGTTGATCGAAGCCCTGCGCCAGTTCCCGGCCGGCAGCCCGCACGAGGTCTTCTTCGTCTTCAGCACGCAGGAGGAAGTCGGCCTGCGCGGCGCGACCACGGCAGCCTATGGCGTGGATCCCGAGCTTGGCCTGTCGGTGGATGTCACTGGTTCCGGCGATACCCCCAAGGGTATGAAGATGGAAGTTGGCCTGGGCAAGGGTGCGGCCATCAAAGTGCGGGATGGCGGCATGCTGGCAGATCCGCGCGTGGTGCGCTGGATGGTGGATACGGCCGAGAAAGCTGGCATTCCCCACCAGTTGGAGATCCTGGAAGGCGGCACGACGGATGCCAAAGCCATTCAACTGACCCGGGCAGGTGTACCGGCTGGCTGTATTTCCATTCCCTGCCGTTATATTCACTCACCTTCCGAGATGGTAGATTACCGCGACGTACAGAGCAGCGTGCGCCTGCTGGTTGAACTGCTCCAGGGGCCAGTCACCCTCGGATGAAATCTTTTAGTCGTTGGCTGGCGGCGTTGCTGTTGCTCGCCGCCGTCGGATGTTCAGTCTTATACCCTGCCGGAACCTCAACCCCCGGCGGGGGAGTTGCTCTTCCGGGGCAACCCAGCCCGACTTCCCCGTTGCCTGCAACCGACCCGACCCCACAGGTCACGCCCAGCCCGGCAGGCCCGCTCAAGTTGATCCTCTGGCTGCCGCCGCAGTTTGACCCTGAAAGCGGCAGCCCGGCCGGTGAGCTGCTGAAAGCCCGCCTGGCGAGTTTTAGCGCCAGCCATTCACCATTGGAAATCGAGGTGCGCCTCAAGGCCGTCTCCGGTATCGGCGGTTTGATGGAGACGCTCAGCTCTGCCAGCGTGGTGGCTCCGGATGTGGTACCCTCCTTGATCGTCCTGCCGCGCACCGACCTGGAAGAGGCCGCACTCAAGGGCTTGATTTACCCCTTTGAAGCGGATGCGGCCGGGTTGCAGGGCAGCGATTGGTACGCCTACGCCCGGGAGCTTGCCCAGGTGCAGGGCACGGTCTACGGCCTACCCCTGGCCGGGGATGCCCTGGTGTTGCTCTACCGACCGGCCAGCCTGGCTGAAACCCCGCAAAACTGGGAACAAATCCTCCTCTCCGCTCAACGCCTGGCATTGCCGGCCGGGGACCCGCAGGCGCTGATCAGCCTGGCCCTCTATCTTTCGGCCCGTGGCGCTATCCAAGACGAGCAGGGGCGTCCCGTATTGCAGGCGGAGATTCTACAACAAGTGTTGGATCAATATTCGCGGGCCCTGGGCCTGGGGGTGATTCTGCCCGGCATGGTGGATGTGGCGACGGATGGCCTGGCCTGGCAGACCTATCAAGATGGTGGTGCGAACCTGGTGATCACCTGGGCCAGCCGCTACCTGTCCGAACCCCCTGCCGACACCTCGGTCACCCTGCTGCCCTCGCTTTCAGCTCCAGCCTATGCTCTGGCTGATGGCTGGAGTTGGGCGCTGGCTGATCCTCAACCCGCCCGCCGCCTGCTGGCCATGGAACTGGCTGAATACCTGGCGGACGCCGGTTTCCTGGCCGAATGGTCGCAGGCCGCCGGTTATTTGCCGGTGCGCCCCTCATCGCTCGAGCAATGGAATAATTTCAACGAGCGCGACTTGGCTGAACAGTTTGCCCTGGCCGCCCAATTGCGCCCCGCCAATGATTTAACCTTCAGCCTGGGGCCAGTGTTGCAAGAGGCCGTGCGCCAGGTGTTAACCCGTCAAAGTGATTCCCTGCAGGCCGCCGAGGCCGCAGCAGAAAGGTTAGCCAAACCCTATCTTCCATGAGCAAATTGTTTTACATCCCCGCATTTCTCGCTTCCCACCCCCGGCTGTTCTGGGGAATTGTGATTTTAGCCGTTTTCGCCTGGCTGGTGATCAGTTGCGGCTTCAGCCTGGCGCCAGACATGATCCTTTATGCTGACCCGACGACTGAGCCAACCCTGCCCCCGCCAACCGCAACCCCACTGCCGCCGGCTCGCCAAAACCAGGAATTGTCCGCCCCTACGGCTACGCTGCTGCCACAGGAGTGGCTGGCCACGCCCGATCAGACCACCGGCATCATCCTGGGTGCTAGTATTTTACTGCTGGTCGTCCTGATCGGTACCCTGAGCGCCATGCGCGCCCAGCAAAAGAAGCGTTAATCCGCCAGTTCCCCGCCAAAAACCGTAACTGCAGTTCCACCGATCTCCACCCGCTCGTCCAGCAGGTGTAGGTGCAGGCTGCCACCACGCTGCGAGACCTGCTCAGCACGCAGTTCAGTTTTGCCCAGCTTGTGCCCCCAGTAGGGGGCCAGAACGGTGTGGGAGGAGCCGGTCACGGGGTCTTCATTCACCCCGACGGCCGGAGCAAAGAAGCGCGAGACGAAATCGACTCGGCCATCATCTGGCCGGCTGGTCAGGATCACACCGCGCGCCTGCACCGTGCGCAGGGCGGCATAATCCGGTTGGGCGGCCAGCACTTCCGCCTCACTGCCCACTTCCACCAGGTAATCCTCCACGCTGCGGCCGACATACACCGCCTGTACTCCCAGAGCTTCCAACAGGCCGCGCGGTGCTGTGGCAGCCTGGGCTGGCCGGGCGGGGAAGTTCAACCAGATCAGGCCGTCCCTTTGCTCGGCTGTCAGCAGTCCGGAGAGGGTGTAGAAATGCAGGGTCTGCGAGGCGGGCACGCGCCCGGTGGACCATAGAATATGAGCGCTGGAGAGGGTGGCATGGCCGCACAGGCGCACCTCCACCGCCGGGGTGAACCAGCGCAGGCGGTAGCCGTCGTCTTCCGGTAGCAAAAAGGCAGTTTCCGAGAGATTCATCTCCTGGGCTACGGCCTGCAGCCAGGCATCCGGGTGGGGCACATCCAGCAGGCAAACCCCGGCCGGGTTGCCGCGGAAGAGTTGGCCGGTAAAGGCATCGACTTGATAGATGGGCAAGGTCATGAGAAACTCCAGGGATCAGGATGGAGAAGGATATCAGGATTCTAACACGAAGTAGAACCGGAAAAAGAGTACTCCCCGGCCAGTGCTGGCCGGGGAGTATTGGTAGAGGGTCTGAACGATGTTAGATGGCTTGGACGACGTTGCTGAAGATTTTGCCAATGGCAGGGCCAAGCAGGGCCAGGATAACGATAACGACGACAGCAACCAGTACGAGGATCAACGCGTACTCTACCAATCCTTGAGCTTTTTCTCTGGGGGCGAATAACATGACTGCGATCTCCTTTGAAAGAATAATTTGATTGATTACATTATAAAATTCCATAAACGAAATACAAGATTAAGTCACTTTTCAGTCAACTTACAGCACCTGTTCTTTTTCATTCATCTGCAAGGTGAAGCCGTCGAATCTTTCAGGGTCCACCGGGGACTTCCAACGGAGCGCCAGGCTTTCATTGGGTTGGTATTTAAAATCAAGCTCACCCCGCAGAGGATTTTGCAAATTCATAGCCTTGCCTCAACCTGCCACACCGGAAGCTAGTCAAATTATCCAGACAATAGGGAGCAGCCTGTAATTGGTGGGTTGTTGTCCAAAGCAAACTCCCCGACCTGGGTGGGTCGGGGAGTAGTTTGTAGGTTGGATGAATGGGATTAGATGCCC
>JBGSJZ010000120.1:0-63114 GCA_041741455.1 Anaerolineaceae bacterium
TTTTCAACAACTTCCACAACTTGCCCGGCATACGATAAAGGCTTTTTGATTTTGTGTTATCCTTGGACATGGAGACGTTGACCTTGGTAGAGGATTGTTGAGAATCTCTGTTCTATCAGATCTCGTCTCCTTTTTCAAATATTTTTCGGATAGGTTCTAAATGGTTAAAAAATTCATCGCCGTTGCCGGGAATATCGGAGTGGGAAAATCCACCCTGGTGGGTTTGTTGTGTGATCATCTTGGCTGGCAGCCGTTCTACGAACCTCACACCGAAAACCCATACCTGGCGGATTTCTACAAGAACATGAAAGCCTGGGGGTTTCATTCCCAGGTCTTCTTCCTGACTCACCGTCTGCAGATCCACCGCCAGTTACTGCTGGTGCCCGGATCGGTGATCCAGGACCGCAGCGTCTACGAAGATGCCGAGATTTTTGCCCGCAACCTGTATTTGCAGGGTCACATTAGCGAGCGGGATTTCACTACCTACAATGCGCTCTACCACACCCTGTGTGAATTCCTCCCGCCGCCGGACCTGGTCATCTACTTGCGGGCCTCGGTGGAAACCCTGCAAACCCGCATCACCTGGCGCGACCGGACGTATGAGCGCAAGATCAGCGATGATTACCTGGCCCAACTCAACCGGCTTTACCAGGAGTGGATCGACGGTTTCACCCTGTGTCCGGTGCTGACCGTCCCGGCGGATGACCTGGATTACGTCGGCCAGCCACGCCATTTTGAATTGGTATTGCGCAAAGTTCAGGAAAAATTGACCGGCAAGGATGAAGTAGTTTTTTTCCCCGATGAATTCAATTCCCATTAGTGGTTACAATTAAAATCAAACGGAGGCCCAGCGGCCTCCGTTTGATTTTAGCGGGGTTCAACAATCAATCTGATGGCTGTTCTCACCTTCCCGTCAATTTCTACGTCCACAAATTCTGGGATGGCAACGATGAACACCCCTTCTTCTGCCAGATAGCCCTTGGCAAGTATTAGCGCTTTGACTGCCTGGTTGACCGCACCGGCGCCGATGGCCTGCACTTCGGCGCGCTTATGTTCTCGCATCACTCCGGCAATTGCCCCGGCTACAGCGGCTGTACGGGAGTTTGCTTTTACCTTGATTATGTCCATTCTGACCTCCCCATTCATGTCAGGTGCAATGAGATCCATACGACAAAGTATGGGCGATCCGCCTAATAAAGATAATACTCTTTTATTAAGAAAGATTCAAGAACCTGTTTCGATGAGTTTCGCATGAGAATTTACAAAATCAGCCATCGTCACAAGAATTTGTGACAGTCATCCTACCTGGTTAAATATGCGTCTGTGCCATGATCCTCAAGGATTGATCTTGTTTCAAGAAAATTATCACGGAGACTTATCCAGCGGTCATGGTTATTGCTTGGCTGGAAACACACTCAACCCATATATATAGAATAATTAAGTTATAGTAGTTGTAGTAGGACCTGTGGAAACTGTGGAGAAAGCCAGATCTTCCGATCCCACATCCCGAATCAGTAGAATTGCCCCCATATATGGCGTTAAACAAACCGGTAGCCATCCCCAAGCCACCTGTGGAGAGATAGGGAGAAATTAGTGGTATCTTTGCTCCGTGAAACATTGAAAAATAGATGTGGAACGAGTCAAAAAGCATACCCCCATATATGGGGGTATGCCCTTGATTCAGACTTCTGTTTTTGTCTCATAATCGAACGAGTTTTCCACAGGCGAGTCAGTTTATCCACAGTTTTTTGGCATTTATCCACAGTTTTTGTGGAAAATGGCTCTACCGGAAAAAGACGACACCCCCCATATACGGGTCAGACACCGTTCTTCTGAGCCCAAATATCCAGGGTTTCTTCCACAGAATCCAGATAGACATCCATTGCCGCCAACCGGTGACTGAATTCGCTGCTGCCCAGACCGCAATCCTGGCAAACACCTTCCCAGGCAGTGTGTTGTGGTGAGTCTGCTGGCAGGCTGGCCAGGGCCAGCGTCCAGGTGCGCAGCAGCATCCAGGTGGCAGCTTCGGGGTGATCGCTGAACAGGGCTTCTGCAGCCCGCTCGTAATAGAGCAGCCGGCAGGGCTGCAGGCGGGGAGGAACATCCGGCAACTGGCTGACCGCATGGAAGGCGAGTCGCCAGTTCTCCAGCCACAGCTTCCAGGTTTCGGCGTCCGGTGCTTGAGGCATATATAGGTCCACCAACCCGCCAGCCAGTCCGGGCCGGCCGACGGCCTGCGCCCGCTGCGGGAATTGCAACAGGAAGCGCCGTTCAGTCAGAGGAGGTCCATTGAGCATGGCGATGGCATTGGCTGCATTTTCCAGTGCCTTCAGGTAGGACCAGCGGGCCTGTGCATCTGGAGCGCCGGTCAGGCTGTGCAGTTCCAGCCAGGTCTGGCGGGCAGCTTCGGCCGCCGGGCGGGAGCGCTCCATCACGTTTTCCGGCCGGAAGAACTGCGAAAAAGCACTGGCCTGGGTGAATTCGAACCAGTGCTGGGTATCGTGCAGCATCAACGGTCCGGCGCATAAATACGAGCCAACCCAGGCATCCACCCGCAGGTGGCGCGGCTGGTGAAAAACACTTTGCGAGAGGTGCGCCACGTCGATATGTACATCATCTGTCAGGCGCACGATCTCACGTGGCTTTTCAGGATCGTTCGGATGGACAAAGATCAGGTCGATATCCGTGGTGCCACCCAGCAGCGGTTCCTCACTGAGCAGCGAGCCGGTCAGGTAGACACACACCACGTTGCGGTCCTGGCGCAGCCGGGCAGCCGTCCAGTCTTTGGCAGCTTTCAGCAGGGTTTCTCGGGTGATGCGCATGGTCTCTCTCCCCGGTGTTTATTCTTTCATGGGCAGAACTGCCTGGTATGGTGACAGGTGCAGTTCCTGGCGGATGCGATCTTCGATATAGCGTAAATCTTCCGGGTTGCGGACGTAATCCAGGTCGCCGCACTCAAGCACCAGCACTGGCCAGGGGTGACGGGTTTCCTCGATGAAGAACGCATCATAAGAGCTAACCAGTTGCTCGATGTAGCCGCGTTCCATCTGGCGCTCATAGGGTCGGTCGCGCATGGCAATCCGGTGCATCAATACTTCTGCGTCCGCCCGTAGATAAACAATTAGATTCGGATGAACGGTCTTTTCGCCCAGCGCCTCGTGAATGCGATTGTACATTTCCAATTCATCCCCGGCCAGGTTGACCCGGGCAAAGAGGGCATCTTTTTCGAAGGTGTAATCGCTGATCAGCGAACGGCCGGCATCCATATGTTCCTTTACGCCCCGCCGCTGCTGGTAGTAACGGCTGAGCAGGAAGAACATCTGGGTTTGAAAGGCGTAGCGTGCCCGGTCACCATAGAAGTTGCTCAGGAAGGGATTCTCCTCGAAAACCTCCAGCAGCAGGCCGGCTTCGAAAGCTGGCTGCAGCATGCGCGCCAGCGTCGTTTTACCTACTCCGATTACACCTTCAATTGCCAGGTACATACGCCCCCTGTTTATTTCTGAATGGGTAAGGCTTCCAACTGGCTGACCAGGTTTCCGATCACATCAAAGCCGCCCTGCCAGAATTCCGGCTGGCTGACATCGATCCCGGCATCTGCCAGTAACTGGACAGGCGCCTTGGAGCCGCCGGTGGACAGGATTTTCAGGTAGCGAGGTTTGAAGGACTCTCCCTCTCGCTTGTATTGTTGGTAAAGCGAGAGCACCAGCAACTGGCCAAAGGAGTAAGCGTAGACGTAGAATGGTACACCGTAAATGTGCGGGATGGAGACCCACTCCCAGCGGAATTCGTCCGCCACATCCACTGCTTCGCCGAATTGGGTCTTCAGGTTTTCCAGGTAGGCGGCGGCCAGTTCATCCGGCGAAGCGCCGGACATGGTCATTTCGTGTGCCCGGCGTTCAAACAGGGCAAAGAAGGCCTGGCGTTGGATGGTGGCATAGGAATCATCCACCTGGCGGAAGAGTAAGTCGCGTTTGACGTTCTCGTCGCCGGCAGCCAGTAGTTGGTCTACCAGCATCATCTCGCCAAAGGTGGAGGCAGTCTCGGCCAGCGGCAGGCAGGCATGGGCGGTGAACTGGGTGTGGTGGGCTGCCAGCATCGAGTGGATGGCGTGCCCAAGCTCATGCGCCAGGGTGGCCACATCATCCGCCTTGCCCTGGTAGTTGACCAGCACCCACGGGGTGACGTTGTGCAAAGGGGTGGCGCAGAAGGCGCCGCCGCGCTTGCCCTTGCGTACCTGGCTGTCCAGGTGACCCTGGGCGAAGACCCGCTCGGCCAACTCGGCCAGATGCGGATCGAAACCGGCAAAGGATTCCAGCACCATGCCGGCAGCTTCTTCGAAGGGGTAAGTCTGTTCGGATTTGACCACCGGGGCATAGATGTCGTAGCGGCGCAGGCGTTCCATGCCCAGCCAGCGGGCTTTGAGTTGGAAAAAGCGTTGGAAAATGCCCACATTGCGCACAGACACATCCAGCAGGGTATCCACCACCGGGTCTGGAATATCGTTGATCAGGTTACGAACCGACATCGGCTTTTCGAATTTACGCAGTGAGATTTGTTCATTGCGCCAGTCGCGCACCAGGGTCTGGTAGACTTGCCCGAGGATCGGGCCGTCCTTGCCATAAACTTTGTAGAGTTCCTGGTAGGCTTGGGCACGCAGCTCGGGGTCGTGTTGGCGGACGTAGGACATCAACTCGCCGCGGGTCAGGTCCTTGGCCTCGCCGTCCACCGTCAGGTGAAAAACGTAGCCATTGGTGATCATCTCATACAGGGTGTTGAGGGCGTTGGCACCGGTCACATTCTTCAGGTTGATGATCTTCTCTTCGGCTTCGGTCAGGGTGTGCGGCTTGAAGTGGCGCATTTCCTCCAGGAAGTAGCGGAAATCACCGGAACCGGCCATCAGGCGTTCGGCGGCAGCATCTGGCATTTCCTTCCACCACAGGCTGAAGAACAGGGCGCGGTTGCCCAACTCAGCCATGGCCTGGTCCACTTTCTGCAAGTTGGAAAGCGCCGCCTGGCTCTGGGTATCTTCCGAAAACATCAGTTCCACAAAGCCGTACAGGCGGGATTCAGCCATGGCGATAGCTTCCATCTGCTTCAGGAAACCAACGAAGGTCTCCACTGGTAGATCTTCGCTCAACTGCGGGCGGATAGCTTCAAACACCGCCACCTGTTTTTCCAGTTCGCCGAGGGCATTCTGAAATTCCGATCCCTCCACTGAGGGGAACAAATCCGCCAGGCTCCAGCGGGTTTGCATGTAAGTGGTTGTTTTTGGGCTCATGGGTATACCTTCTTTATAATTCCCTCTCTTCGCGAAGCACCCCCGAAGGGGGCCTGGAGACAGGGTTAGGGGCATTTCTCACGGAAATTATACCTTATCTTGCAGCAGGTCCAGCATCAGCGGGTGGATGGCTGAATTGGCGGCCAGCACCGAAAACGGCGCTTTCATCACCTGCGGGTCACCTGCCAGGTCGGTCATCACCCCACCAGCTTCGCTCACGATCAGGCTTCCGGCTGCGATATCCCAGGCGCTCAGGCGGATCTCCCAGTAGCCATCCAGCCGGCCGCAGGCCACGTAGCACAGGTCCAGCGCTGCCGAACCCAGCCGGCGCACGCCCTGGCATAGACGGGAGAAGCGCACAAAGTTATCCAGGTTATTGAGGGGCGTATCCAGTAGGTCGTAGGGGAAGCCGGTCACCATCAGCGAGTGAATCAAATCTTGGGAGTCCGAGACCTGGATCGGCTCGCCGTTCAGGCTGGCGCCTTTGCCCGCTTCTGCGCAGAAGCACTCGTCCCGCAGCGGTTCGTAGACCACGCCAAATTTCATCCGGCCGGCTTCTTCGTAGGCGATGGAGACAGCAAACATCGGCACGCCATGCGCAAAGTTGACTGTGCCATCCAGCGGGTCGATATACCAGCGCCCGCCGCCGCTACCGCTCAGCAGGCCGCTTTCCTCGGTGACGATAGTATCCTGCGGGAACAGGCGTTGAATTTCACCGACCAGATAATCTTCGGATTGGTGGTCAAACTGGGTGACCAGGTCGACCGTGCCTTTGTGGCGGATATCTTTCGCCTGGCTATAGCCGGCGCGTAAAATCTCCCCTGCACTTTTGGCCAGGGTAATCAGGGTATTTAGATTGGGTGTCATGACAGATTGTTACTTTCCGATGCTGAAATTGTTAAGGGTATGCAACAATTCTTCCATCTCGCTTTGCAACTCATCCCGGTCGTCGATGGCCTCCTGCAACAGGGTTTCAAAGGCCGGGCGCTGCTCGGGCGAGAGGCTTTCCAGCAGGCGCTCGGTGCGGCTGATCTGGGTATTTTTATGGCGCAGTTTAGCCTCCACCCGGCTGCGGTACGTCCGCAAAAAGGTCTCGTCATCCATCGGCTGGGTCGTTTTAGGCGCACCCTGGGTCAGGATCTCGGCGACCGTCAGCAGGAAGTCCTCGGTGTCGATCGGCTTCTCGATAAAGCGCACCGCACCCAGGTTGAGCGCAAAGGCCTTGTCCTCGTTGGTGACATAGGTGGCGGAGACGAAAATGACCGGGATCTGGGCAGTCAGCGGGTTCTTTTGCAGGTTGTGCACCAGCGAGTAACCGTCCATCTTGGGCATCAGGATATCGGTGATGATGATGGCCGGACGCTGTTTGGCAATCATCTCCAGGGCTTCCTGGCCGTTGACTGCAGAAACCACCGGGTAACCTTTGAAACGCAGGGTGACCTCCAGCAGCTCGCGCACGCTGGGGGTGTCTTCCACAACAAGAATGGGACCGTAGGGGATGTTCATACGATTATTGTAATGATTCGCAGAGAGGGATGCAAGTTCTTTTCATTTTTGTTTAGTAGTGATGTCAATGGCGACTTTCCCCAGTCACATTTGAGGAAGTTGCTGTAGTAACGACGTTAGTCGTTGCGCCACACTACAGGGGAAAACTAAGACTCCCCCCGCATCTCTGCATCCAACTGGTCGTAGAAGGCACACAGGGCGGCATGCCGGCCTTCAGCAATTGCCTTGCCGGTGCGGGTGAACAGCCGTTCGCGCACGTGGCTCAGTTTGAACAAATACTCATGGTAGCTGCTGTGCGGTTCGCCGGGTTCCTTCTCGCCGGTCCGGCGGAATTTTTGCGAGGCCGGGGCGTGGATCGGCTGTCCGGCCAGGATGGCATAGGCAATGGTGCGGGCGGCGCCGATGGCGCCCAGCACGTCCAGTTTGTCAGCGTCAAACAGCACCTGGGCTTCCAGCGTGTCGGGTGGTTCGCTGCGGTCGCGGAAGCGGTGGGCGCGGATGCAGTGCTGCACCGCGGCGATGCGCTCGGCGGGCCAGCCTTCGGCCTGCAGCACCTCGGCTGCAAACTCGGCGGATTCATGGTGGTGGCTGGCGCGCCCGGCGCCCTCCGGGGCGGAGCCTTCCACATCGTGCAACAAAGCCGCCGCCCGCACGATCTCCATGTCGGCGCCTTCGGCTGCTGCAATTTTCTCCGCCATGCGATAGACGCGCTCCACGTGCGAAAAATCATGCACCGGGTCGGCGTCGGTGTACCAGGTTCGGGCTTGCTCAAGCGTCGGCATGCTGCATGGACCTTGCTGGACGACCACTACGACGCTGTGCGGTTGAAAAATCTTCCAAATCTCGTAAACGTATAGCCCAGTCACGCCCGACTTTTTGAGCAGCGAGGCGACCCGTTGTACAATATCTCCGGATTAATGCAACGCTTAGACCTAATCGTTTTGCAGCTTCTGCTGAATTAATGAGCTTTTCCTGAGGAGTTAGAATTTTCCGGCCTTCTTCTCTGGCTACCTCTAACCATTCCTGAATAATAATTTCAGCATTTGCCAAAGCTTCTTGCCGAGTTTTTCCATCTGCTATACAGCCCGGTAATTCTGGGACTTCGACAATATAAGCTTTATCCTCAGAACTCCAATAAATCACTAATTGATAGTTTTGAGTATTCATTTTTTCTCCTCATTCAAACGGTAACGAAGAATCATGCTTCGTACTTGACGAACTTGATAAAGTTTGGCCTTTCCGCTGGAGGGTTGAAGATTGATTATTTCGGGGTATCCTTCAATGGTAAAAATGTGATGATCTCCGCGTATTCTTTCTCGAAACCCTATTCGGGAAAGAAGCCAGCAAAGATCAGAAAAATCGAAATTTGAATCGGCTTCACTTTCCAGTAATCGCGATAATACTTTTTCAAAGCGCGTCATGGAAACCTCTATGTGCTTTTATTGTATCGCACAAGATACAATTAATCAAGAAACTGATTTACTATTTCACCCTTCTTGATCACTGTATGAACCAAATTCGACCCGAAGCGATAACCCAGGTGACGGTAATCGTTCACTTTCAAGATAATCACATCCGCCTGTTTACCCGGCTCCAACGAGCCGACTTGATCCGCCCGGCGGATGGCCTGGGCGGCGTTGATGGTGGCTGCCGCCACGGCCTGGGCCGGGGTCAATTTGAGGTAACGGCAGGTCAGGGCGATCACGAATTGCATGTTCTCGCACCAGGCCGTACCGGGGTTGATATCCGAGGCCACCGCCAGGGTGCCGCCCGCCTGCAGGATGGCTTTGGCCGGGGTGTAGTGCGGGTCCGCCAGGCCAAAGGGCGTGCAGGGCAGCGCTATCGCCACGGTTTCACTGCTGCCCAGGGCGGCAATATCGGCCTGCGAGGTTTTGACGAGGTGATCAGCTGAGGCAGCTCCCAGTTCTACCGCCAGGCTGGCCCCGCCCAGGTTGTCAAACTCATCCGCATGGATTTTGAGCGGGAAGCCCAGGGCTTTGGCGGCGGTTAAAATCTGGCGGGATTGGGCCAGGTCGAAGGCGCCGGTCTCGCAGAAGACATCCACAAACGGCAGCGGACGCCCGCTGGCGTGCTCCGTCCACCACTGGTGAGTGCGCGGCAACAGGTCGTTGCACAGCAGATCGGTGTAACCTTGCGGGTCACCCTTGAATTCCGGGGCGATGGCGTGCGCCCCCAGGTAGGTCGGCACCAGCTCCAGCGGACCTTCGGCGTCCAGCACTAAAATAGCCTGCAATTCATCCAGCTCGCCCTGCCAGTCCAGTCCGTAGCCAGTCTTGACCTCGGCGGTAGTGGTGCCGTGCGCCAGCAGGCTTTGGGTCCGGGTCCGCATCTGGCGTACCAGTTCCGCCACTCCGGCATTGCGGCTGGCGCGCACGGTCGAAAGGATACCTCCACCCGCCGCCAGGATCTCCAGGTAAGTTTTGCCCTCCAGGCGCATCTCAAACTCGGTCGCCCGGTCGCCTGCCCACACCAGGTGGGTGTGCGGATCGACAAAGCCGGGTAACACGGCCTGACCGCCGGCATCCAGGCGGGGCTCGTCCGGATAGCGCTGCAGCAGGTCTTCACTGGGGCCAAAGGCTTCAATGATGCCGTTACGCACCAGCAGGGCGCCATCCGGCACCAGTCCGAGCGTCCCCAGGGCTGTGCCGCGTTGCGGCCCGCCCGCCAGGGTCAGCAGTTGAGAGGCAGAATGGATCAGCATGAATCACTCCATAAAGAAGGATAAAGGAATTATAACCGGATTGAGACTCGCCCCTGCCGATAATCAATTTCGAAAATTTCTCATCTTTTTCACATTTTATTTTAATGTTTCTGTCAGAAATTCGATATATTATATACAAGTTGAACGCCGAGGTGCCCCCCTCACCCCGGCGTTCACCATTTAAACCCCCGGTTTCTCCCCATTATCCCCACTTGACGTTATAATTCCAAGCATGCAGCCTGAAGACCTTGCAGCTCCCATCTGGGTGGATCGACCCGCCGCGCTGCGTCGCGCCGTTGTTGAACTATCGAATGAACCTTTGCTGGCCGTGGATACCGAATCCAACAGCCTGTATGCCTATCAGGAGCAGGTCTGCCTGATCCAGATCTCTACCCCGCGCACCGATTACTTGATCGACCCGCTGGCCATCAGCGATCTTTCTCCCCTGGCTCCGCTCTTCTCCAACCCCGCTACCGAAACCATCTTCCACGCATCGGAATACGACCTGATCTGCTTGACGCGCGATTTTGCCTACCAATTCTCCAATCTGTTTGATACCATGCTGGCGGCGCGCATCCTCGGTCGTAAGGCTTTTGGACTGGGGCCGTTGCTGGAGAGCGAGTTTGGACTCAACCTGGATAAGCGCTACCAGCGCGCCAACTGGGGTCAGCGCCCGCTCAGACCCGCCATGTTGGCCTATGCCCGGCTGGATAGTCACTACCTGATCCCGCTGCGCGCCAAATTGAAGGCTGAGTTGGAAGAAGTTGGCCTCTGGGAACTGGCGGAGGAGGATTTCCACCGCATGCGCCAGGTGAAATTGCCGGTCGAGGCTGTCCCGGCCGAGGCCTGCTGGCGCATCACCGGCTCCCAGGATCTGACACCCACCCAGGCGGCCATTCTGCAATCCCTGTGCGCTTACCGCGATCGCCAGGCACGTTATGCCAACCTGCCCGCTTTCAAGGTGCTGCCAAATGAGGCCTTGCTGGCGGTGGCTCAGACTAATCCTGTTAACATGGAAGACCTGGTTGGCTTGCCGGGTCTGAGTACAAAATTAGTAGTGCGGCATGCCTCCGGTTTGCTGCAGGCCGTAGAACGCGGCCGCCACGCCCCGCCCCTGACCCGGCCGCACCAGTCCCGCCGCAACGATGCCCTGCTCAACCGGCTGGACTGGTTGCGCACCTGGCGCAAAGAAACCGGGGCAAAAATGAAGGTGGAATCCGACGTGGTCTTGCCACGCGACGTGATGGAGGCCATCGCTGAAGCCAACCCGCGCAACCTGGAGCAACTGGCCAAAGTGATGGTAGATTTACCCTGGCGGCTGGAGCATTTTGGGCCACAGATTCTGAAAGCGTTGAAACATTAACCCTCACCCCCCCATTCGGGGGGTTCCCATTCCTCTCCCTCGCCCTAAGCAGGGAGAGGAGGTTAATCAGGAGGCTATTCATGAAAATTACCTTTAATGGTGCAGCTCATACGGTTACCGGCTCTCAGTACCTGGTGGAAGCCAACGGCCACCGCATGTTACTGGAATGCGGCCTGTTCCAGGGACGGCGGGCGGAAACCTATGCCCTGAATCGTACCTTTGCTTTTGATTTCTCCGTGCGCAAGTTGAACGCCGTGGTGCTCTCGCATGCCCACATCGATCATAGCGGCAACCTGCCCAACCTGGTCAAGCATGGCTACCGCGGCCCAATTTACGCCACGGATGGCACGGCCCGCCTGGCGGACTTGATGGTACGGGATGCCGGCCATATCCAGGAAGCGGACGCTGAATTTATCAACAAAAAGCGAGCCCGGCGTGGTGAACCCCTGATTGAGCCGCTGTACACGATTGAAGATGCGGAGCAGGTCAAACCCTTGCTGCAAGTTCGGGACTACAACCAGGAGTTTGAGCCCATCCCGGGCGTCACTGTCCACCTGGTGGATGCCGGGCATATCCTTGGCTCGGCTGCCATTGTGATGGATGTGCGTGAGAACGGCCGCAAATTCCGGGTCTGGTTCTCCGGCGATATCGGCCGGCCCAACCTGCCCCTGCTGCGTGACCCAGTGATGCCGGAAGCTGCGGATTACCTGATCATGGAATCCACCTACGGCGACAAAGCTCACCGTGACCCGGAAGAGGCTTATGTTGAATTTCGGGATGTCTTCTTGCGCACCATCCGGCGCGGCGGTAAAGTTATCATCCCGGCCTTTGCGGTCGGCCGCACCCAGGAGTTGGTGTATGATATCAACCGCATGTACACCGCTGGCGAAGTGCCACACGTGCCGGTCTATGTGGATAGCCCACTGGCCGTCAACGCCACGGATATCTTCACCCAGTTCCCGCAGTACTTTGATGACGAAACCAACGCCTTCGTGCGCTCCGGACGCCACCCAGCGCTTGCCTTTGACCAATTGCACTATGTTCGGGATGTGGAAGAATCCAAGTCGCTGAACGATAGAAAAGGGCCAATGCTGATCATTTCAGCCTCCGGCATGGCTGAAACGGGGCGGATTTTACATCACCTGAAGAACAACATCGAAAATCCTAACAACACCGTCCTGATCGTCGGCTGGCAGGCGCCGGATACCCTTGGCCGCCGGCTGGCGGAACGCGTAAAAAAGGTCAGGATCTTTGGCGAGGAATATGACGTACGGGCTGAGGTGGAAACCATCGGCGGCCTGTCCGCCCATGCCGGGCAGGATATCCTGTTGCGCTACGCCAACGCCTCGCGTGCTTCGCTCAAGGCCATCTACCTGGTGCATGGCGAGGAGAAGGGTGCCCTGCCGCTCAAAGCCCTGATCGAGGCGGGCGGTCCTCCCCCCGTCCATTACCCGCAGCGCTTTGACTGGCTGGTGATTTAGCCGCGATTGTTTGATTAATCTGAGGTGACCCATGACCGACCCCGTACTGCCAACCAACCCGACCATTGATTTATTGCTGCGCCGCAAGTCGATGCGGGCGTATACTGACCAACTGATCAGCCCGGAGATCAAAGCCCAGCTTTTGCAGGCGACCCTGCGGGCGCCAACTGCCGGCAATATGACCCTCTACACCATCATCGAGGTGCAGGACCCGGCCATTAAGGCCCGGCTGGCGGTCACCTGCGATGACCAGCCTTTCATCGCTACGGCGCCGTTGGTGCTGCTCTTCCTGGCCGATTACCAGCGCTGGGAGGATTACTTCAGCGCCTGCGGGCTGGATGATATTTGTGCTCAAAAAGGTCTCGAACGCCGCCACCCACAGGAAGGTGATCTATTCCTGGCTTGCTGCGATGCCCTGGTGGCAGCCCAAACCGCCGTGGTGGCCGCGGATGCCCTTGGCCTGGGTTCGTGCTACATCGGCGACATTATGGAGAACTACGAAACTCACCGCGAGTTGTTCAACCTGCCGCGTTACGTCTTCCCGATCGCCTTGCTGTGCATTGGTTACCCGACTGAAGAGCAAATCACCCGCCCGCAGACCGGTCGTTTTGAACCACAGTATGTGGTTTACCCGGACCGCTATCACCGCCAGGACAAGACAGAGTTGGAAGAAATGTTCCGCCCGCGGACCGAACGAGTATTTGCCGGCCGGGAGAAAATTGGCGAGGCAAGCAACTTTGGACAGTTAAACTACCTGAAAAAGTTTAGTGCCGAGTTCTCGTATGAGATGAACCGCTCGGTGCAGGCCATCCTCAAGGTCTGGCGGGGAGAGGAAGCAGAGAAATAACAGGCCGTTTTTTACATCCAGGAGAGTTTCCGCTCAGGGAGCCCAAATAATTAATTGGGTTTTCTTGAGCGGATTTTTGCCCGGAGCTCTTCCCATAAAGAAGTCAGCCCCTTTTTATTCACCCAAAACAAAATATAGCCCTCATCCAGTTCGTCCCCAAGTGTCAGAACGATGCTAGTGATATCACGCAAATGTTTGGTTTGCTGGCAGAGGCTGTAATACCAGAGTTTGTAAATGATCAAATCCTCCGGCGAATGCAGGTAGATTTCCCCCAGCGGATCACCCAGGTCAATCCGTTGGCGCCTGGTAAATGCGGATGCCCTTAACTCATCCCCCGCTCGCAAAGGGTACAAATCCGCTTTATACCCGCTGTACATATGGATAGCATTAATGGGTAAATCCGCCCGTTCTTCCAGGATATTCCCCAGAATGATCTCGGCGGGAACCAGAAAATCGCGGACGGCTAACTCGTGTGAGAGTTTGCCAACGGACTCCAGCGGGATATTGACGACCAGGTCCACATCCAGGGTGGAACGCGGTTCTCCCCAGGCCCACACCGCAACCGCGCCGCCGATCAAGTATTCAATACCGGCAGCCTGGAGAGCCTGCAAAATGAGCTTAATAAAATCTTCGTACTTCAGGATGGATTCGCTCATGACGGCACTCCGCTGGACGCCTGCCGATAGGCCTCTGCCAGGCTGATCTGGGGGTTGTGTTGATGAATGCGATTGGCAACCACCTGGCGCGCCAGGTTGCTGATGGAACAACCTTGTTGAAACCTTGTCGGAAAAGACAATTTTCGTAAAATCGCAACTTGGGCCATATCCACTTCCAAAACGCTGCCCGCCAGGATACTTAACAGCTCACTACTGATTGCAGGCAAGCCGGCCAGGTAGTAACCTGGCTGCTTTGGATGGCGGCTGTAGGCCAGGCGATAGGAGGCGGATTGAAAAGCTTGTTTGACTACCTTCATATCTCGAAAGAATGTATCCTCCCAGGCAGAGTCGCCAAAACAACCCCGCCCCAAACTCCCTTCGACGCGCGAGATCAGCTGAGCGCGGGTAAGATAACGCTCCTGAGTTAGGATTTGCAATAAGGCCAACCGGCGGGCAGTTGTGCGTTCCCGGGCAGCAGCATCCTGTAAAAGGGTTTCGTAGGCGGTTTGAAGGGATTCCATAAAGATATTATACTAACATAACTGATTTAAAAATCAGTTTTAATGAATTGATTTCTGACCGTGAAGAAATCCAATTCTGTTCGGGTTATTCGGCGGACAGGAGGAGATAAAGAATCGACCGGGGTATTGAACGTATGATATAATTTCCTCCGTTCGGAGAGGTGCCAGAGCGGTTTAATGGGACGGTCTCGAAAACCGTTGTGGGGCTTGTCTCCACCGAGAGTTCGAATCTCTCCCTCTCCGCTCAAAAAAGCCCTATATCAGGGCTTTTTAATTTGCTTCGAGGGTACTGTGCGAGCCTCTCCGCCTAGGCTTTGTAGTTGTTATTTCTTATTTTCGGCTGACCAGGGGGCATAGCCTGGAATTATCGACGACTTTTTGGCCCTGCTAGAGCATATCCCATGCCATTTGCGTTTCCCGGTACGGGGCAAATAAGACTAGGGCTACCCCAATGATCAGGACGGCAACTTCGGATCGATCAAACTGTACGTCTCGCAGTCGCCCTGTCTTAGCTACTTTCCACTTTCCCGTCCAGCGCCACCAACTCTTATATTGATAGATACCAAGTTTAACCGTAGCCGCAATCACACAGATGTAACCCAGCATTTCCAGGTTTCCAACACTCAATGAAAGCGCCATACCCTCCCGGACCGTGTACTGGGTCAGATCTGAGGCAACAAAGGAATTGGTGCCAGCAATAAGCCCGCCAATGACGCCCAAAAATAGAGGGTATACGTATCCGGTTGGGAAGCCATTGACTTGGTTCAGGTTCAGTAGAATGGCCAACATAGCAGTTATACCGAGGTTAAAAACCAGGGTCAATAATAACTCCATCCCAAAGGAGCCAGCAAAGTCTACTATACGTCCAGCAGCAGTCTGTGGGCTGCCGCGCATGAATCCCTCTGGAAGGAAATAATACCCGAAGAGATAAGCGATGTTGTTCAGGAGCATGTATGCACCGTACAGCAAGACCACACGCTTAAAAACACTGGTGTTCTGTTGAGTATCTGCGATCATCTTGGGTACTCTTTTCTCTTCAGTGGAATCATAAATTCCATTGGTCAACCAGGATGCTGGTGATATACACCCCAAAGGGTATGAGCACACCTGCTGCTAAAAAGAACCACAAGGTATTTCCGGTTAGTGCAGGCAGGCTGCCGTTGGCAGCAAAAGACGCCCACATCAACCCGATATAAATAAGCGTGGTAGATACCCAGTAAGCCCTGTTTCCCGCCCGGGTGCGAATCAGCACAGTCCGCTCATCTCGTTCTTCCACGGTCAAGCGCCTGGCGGATTGTTCATCCTTCAGAGCAGCTCTGTAGCGCACCAGGTATCCAACCCCGATACCGGCTAAGAGGATGCCCAATCCAGTGATGATGCGGAAGTTGTAAGGCAGGTGTGCATATTGCAGTTCAGTGAATATTCCAACCAAAGCTACAAAGGCTCCCGCTGCCAGAAATAACCATCCCATGCGAATCCTGGTAGATATCCACTTTGTTCGATTATCCATGGTGTTCCTCCTCTTCTGAATACAGGAAAAGATCCTCAATTTTCAACTTGAATAAGCGCGCCAGCCGGAAAGCTAGCAGGATGGATGGGTTGTATCGTCCACTTTCTAACGATATGATGGTCTGACGGGAAACTTCCACTCGGTCAGCCAGCTCCTGTTGAGTCCACCCATTCCGGACACGAAATTCTTCCAGCCGATTTTTCATGGCACCTCCAATGTAAAGCTAACTGTACATATTATAGTAAAGTTTGCTTTACATGTCAAGGGGGCTTTACAAATTAGTATCGTTTCTTAAACCAGACGCTCTCAATTGTCTCAAAGTTTGGATGGTTAAATGGGTCAAGATTGAGATTTACCGGTGATAAAGTATTTGTTTGTAATCATGGGAATTTCTATTAAAAAGTAGGTGTGTCTCGAATTGTAGATGTAGTTCAAACGTGTAATACCCACCCTGGAGAGGAGACCAACCCTTTCCGCTCATATATAATAAAAATACCAGGTGCACTTCGTGTGCACCTGGCTTATAAATTTGAAACTTATGCTCTGTTTATCTTCTCAATAAGGGTAGATACAACATCATCGGCGGCAGGATTGTGAAAAGCACCGCCGCAGACTCACCCCCACCGGGTGCGGGGGTGAAAACGGTGAGCGGAACAACCCCACCATCTTGCAGTAGATAGGAGGGTATCACCGCCTGAAGCTGCGTGCTGGAAATGAAAATAGTAGGCAATGCCAATCCATCCCAGCGTACAACCGAATCGGTATAAAAACCGGTCCCGGTCAGGGTTAACAGAAAGGTGGAAAATAGCGGTTGCAGGCTGGTGGGATCGAGGCTCTCCAGGGTGGGAGCAGGTCTGGCAGTGCTGCAATCCCAGGGTACCAATTGGGGCTCGCTATAATGGGGAGCATTAAATTCGGATGTATTACCCTGTAGATCGGTAACCGTGGCATTCATGTAGGGGTAGGGAACCGGACAGTGCGAGGGAAAAGAGAAATTACCGCTGCTATCTGCAATAACACTGTCAAAAAAGAAGCGACCCTGATTGCCTGCATCCAGGAACAGCTCCACGGTGCAGCCAGGACAGGTCGTGCCGCTGCCACCCAAAGCGTCCAGGCTGAAGCTGGGCGCTGGCAAGTTACTGTTGCCGCCCTCCACCAGCAAGATGCCAAGAAGGGTGTTGCTGTAAATCGAGTTGCGCCGCAGGGAGTTCATTTGTCCTGGCAGCCAGATGCCGCGCTCGCTGGCAAAGGCTACCTGGTTGGCTTGAATCAGGTTGTGTTTCCCTTCGATCCACATATTCACAACGGCGCGGCGCAGCGGCGGAGATCCATCTTCCGTGATGCCGATGCGGTTGCCGAGGATGACTTGGTAATCCGAAGAAGTTGCTATCGCCGGATTTTGATCCATTATGAAGCTGTTCCCTTCAGCATGCGTAGCTCCACCCGCGATAGACCTTTGAACCCCGCTCAAAGAGAGACCTACGCCATAGTCTGGGATCGTTTCTCCGGGCAAATTCAAGCCGACCGTGTTACCCAACACATAATTAGGTGCGCTTAATGAGCCTTCAACGTTAATCCCGCTCGCTCCGTAGATGATGTTGCCTTCACCCGGTTCTGTTCCACCGATCCGGGAATAAGTAGCCCAACCCACCGTGATGGCGGTGGCTTTGTTGGGGAGCGGCAGTGTGCCGGATAAATCTGTGCCAATCTTATTGCCGATGATCGTGTTGAAATCACTGCCAATGTCCCAGAGATTGATGCTTCCATCTCCGTAACCAGTGCCAACGATCACGTTCCCTTGAATCAGCGTGTTGGATGAGCCAAACCATGCGATAATGCCGCCCTGCCCATTCCCCAGGACTGTGGTGCCGCTGATGTCCGTTCCAATATAATTGCCAATGATCTGGTTGCCAATCGTCGTCTCACCGTATGCCTCAATCCCAACGACGCTATTGGCGCTAATCACATTGCCTTCGCCTGGCGTCAGGCTGCCGATCACATTATTTTGAAGCCGCAGCGAGATCCCACCAGTTTGCACCCCCAGTGGTTGTGTTCCACTGGCGTCCAGGCCGATGATATTGCCTTTGATGATGTTATTGCCCTTTCCAAGACCGATGCCTTCTACATGATTGCCTGAGAACACATTTCCCTGCCCCACCGGGCCTTCCCCCACCAGGCGGCTGCCGCCGATCAGGTTGTATTCCCCATGGAGATGAATCCCAATGCTCGGAAAGTGGATCACCTGTAAGCCCTGCACCACGTTTCCGTCGGAATGAATGACGATGCCGCAGCAGTGATTGGGCGGCATCTGCGAACCATTCAAGATGACGCCAGCATTGGACGCGTCGATGGTTACATTGCCCTTATCGAGAAATGGCAGCTCTGCCAGGACGAAAATGGTCGCCGGGTTACCGGGCGGGAATACAGTCGTTGAAAAAGTGATCACATCCCCATTGACCTGGTTTTGCAGACAGGTGCGCAGGCTTCCAGGTCCGCTGTCAGCCGTGGTGGTCACGATACAATTGGTGGCTAATCGATCCGGTGAATCGAACTGCCGGGTCGGAGTGGGAACGGGTAGCAGCGGGGGGTGCACCTGGTATGCCAGAGTCAATGTCAACGGATCGAAGGGGGCCATTTCTGGCTCGGGTGTTGGGGATGATTGTGAAAGATCGGAAAGAATTGTAGAAGGCGAATACACCTGCATCCCACCGTTGTTATCCGCAATATACAGATGCTCTCCATTAAAAGTGAGCGCCTGAACGTATCCCAGGGTATCCACCTGGCTGGAAGACACCGGGTTGAGTGGATCACTCACATCCAGCACTTCAAACCCACGTTCGCTTTTGGTAACATACAGCCGATCCCCCACCACCTCCAACAGCCCAGATTTACCTGATGAAACGGGATAGCTCGACAGAAAAACGGGTCCGGCTGGATTGGACACATCATATATGCGAATTCCATCTCCAACTCTCACATAGGCCAGGCTGCCAACTACTTTGATATCCTGGGTCCATCCGGATGCCTCTGGAACACTGACCACCGTCTGGATATCTCCCGGATCCGTGATATTGTAAATCTTCCATCCAAATGAGATTTGCGCCACGTACGCCAGGTTACCCTGGATTTGAATGGACCCTGCCCATTCCTGGGTGTTGCCTACCAACAGCGGGTTAGCTAGGTCGCTGAAATCCACAATTTTCAATCCGCCAGCATCTGCGAAATAACCCAGGCTGCCAATCACCGCGATTCCCCGGCATTCCCCCACCCAATCATAGTAGCTGATTTGGCGGGGTTGGGCTGGGTTGGAAATATCCACCACGTGCACCCCCATCCCGCCGAAGTTGGAGCTGTAATTTGTGCACACATATAACCGTTCACCAACGACTTTGATGATTTCAGCAAAGCCGGAAAATTCGTATGCTCCTACCTCAACCGGTTGGGCCGGATTGCTGATATCCAGGATGCGGGCACCTTTGAAACCAGCCGCCAGGTAAGCGTAATCGCCATCCGTAATCACCATGCGGGCGGTATCAAATCGGTTGAAAAAGCCAGCCTGCACAGGGTGGGCTGGATCGAGGATGTTGATCACGCGCAGCCCATTTTTGCGGTCAGCCATATAAGCCTGGTTGCCTGCCGTGACAATTCCGATGGCATTGCTGGATGCCCATTCCAGCCCGCTGATCTCTGCCGGGTGTGCTGGGTCGCTGATGTTCACCACCCGCAGGCCATTAAAAGCATCTGCTATGTAGGCTTTGCTGCCAGCCAGGGTCACGTCAAAGACCCAACCCTGGGTATGCAAAGCGCCGAACAACGAAGGGTGGAGCGGATCGGCGACGTTGATTACTTTTAATCCACCCCACTGGTCCGCCATATAAGCCAGCCCACCAGACACCGCCACAGCGTGAGCGTAACCGGGTGTATCGTAATTACCCATTTCCACCGGATAGGCCGGGTTGGAAATATCCACGATCAATAGTCCAGCTCCAGCCGCGGCAAGGTACGCATAGCGACCACTGATGGTTACGTCGTAGACGTAATTCATTTCAAAGGCATGCGCCAACTCCACCGGAACTGCCGGGTTACTCACATCCAATACCCGCAGGCCATACGGGCCATTGGCGACATAGGCAACACCATTGGCAACCGCCACGCCTTCGGCCATGCCGATGGAATGCCAGGCGCCGATCACAGATGGAGCCAACGGGTTGGCAATATCCACCACCTGCAAGCCAGCCCCTCCGGCTGCCACGAAAGCAACTGTTCCACTGACCGCCACGCCCAGAACAAAATCGTCCAGCACGGCAGAAGCGCCCACCTGGATTGGATTGGCGGGATTGGAAATATCCACCACCACCAGGCGCGGGCCGACCCCGATATATGCATAATTTCCCTGCACTGCGATACCCTGGGTCGGGCCGCCAACCTGACCGGTGAGTTCCCAGCCGTCAGCTTTTTGAAGCTCAGCATCTTTGCTGATTGGCGAATACAAGGAGCAGAGCAAGCCAAGGATGACAGCGACGTTCAAAATGAATGATTTCATATTCCGCTCCAGTGGTTGAGTAAAAATTAGTACAAATGTATGCTGGAAAAACCAACGTCAGAGAATCGTTTCAAAGATCTTCTTCTACCCCAATGGATATGTATTATACCTGTTTGTAGCTCAGGGGTTGCCTTTTCCCCGCTTACATGGCACACCTCCCACTCTGCAAGCGACCCTCTCCGCTCATAAATGCAACTGAGGTGTATTTCACCCACTCCTATACAACTTTTATACCACTTGATCATTGATCCTGTTTATGATGGACTTCAGGTCAACAAACCATATTCTGACCTAACAGGAGATATAAATGTCGAAAAAACTTGTATTACCATCCCTTGCGGTGGCAGTCATTGCGGTCGTTTCCCTGTTTGGAGCGCTAAATTTCAGCAAGGCATCTGCCCAAACCCCGACAGAGACACCGACAACCACCTCTGACCAGGTAGTAACCACAATACAGGACATGGACGGAAAGCCCCACGGCGGAAAAATCAGCTACTCACAACAGGACCTGGCGGATACCCTGGGCATTGACCTGACCAAACTGCAGGCAGCCTATGAAACAGCCAATACCAAAGCCCTCAAACTGGCGGTGGAGCAGGGCTTGATCACCCAGGCGCAGGCTGACGAGATCACCGCCCGCGGCCTGTCCAATGGCCCCATCGGAGGCCACAAACACCTCTTCAGCGTCGATGATGGTAACAGCAGCATCGATTACAACGCCTTGCTGGCCGAGGCGCTGGGCATCAGCAGCGACGAGCTGACCAGTGCGTATCTGACCGCTTATACCACGGCCATCAATCAGGCTGTCACGGATGGCACGCTGACCCAGGCCCAGGCAGATCTATTGATTGGCCGGGCAGCCCTGGCCGCGGATGCGACGTTCCAGTCCTCCATCCAAGCGGCCTATGAGGCTGCACTGCAGCAAGCCGTGGCCGACGGAACCATCACCCAGGCCCAGGCAGATGCCATCCTCCAGGCACAGCAGAACCAGACCGGGCGCGGCCTCTTTAATTTGAGCGGTGATTTTGGCGGCCGGCATGGGCATGGCGGCTCGCGTGGCGGTAGCCCAGATCACGATGGCATGCAAGACGGCACCGTCCCAACCCAGCAGCCCTGACCCGTGTTTTATGTAAATCGTTGATCGCGTTGAAATAACTGGCGATCAACCCAGAAGAAACGAACGGCGGCCGATCGGCCGCCGTTCGAGATTCTCTTTGTCCTTGAAGCCCCTTTCTCGATAATGGAGGTTATTTTGATTGGCTACTGCTGAAGGGTTCTTTGCGACCTCCATCAACTTTTTTACGAAATTTTTCCCGGGATCATGAGATAATTTAAAGATCAAACTTTTCCAGGCAAGAACGGACAACCGATCTGTATGAGCCGCCGCACAACCTTCCATCCCTACCGACCAAAAACCATTCTCAACAAGGGCAAGCGGGCCGACCACTGGTTTTGGACGCGCTACAGCGCTTATCCCTACATCGGCTGTCAGCACGGCTGCGTTTTCTGCTACTGTCGCGAGCAGAAATATTCCCCTTATGACGACCCGCACGATTTTGCCTTCCAAATCAAGGTAAAAGAAAATGCGGCTGAGCTGTTGCGGCAGGCGCTGCGCCGGGCCAGGGTGGACCTGGTATTCACCGGGGATTACCAGCCGCTGGAACGGAAATACCAGATTTCCCGCCAGATGCTTAACGTGTGCCGCGACCTTGGTTTTCCAGTCTTTGTCCTGGAACGCTCGCCATTGGTCCTGCGAGATCTGGGCCTTCTGCAGGAAATTAACGCATCCGCCCCTTCGGTGGTGGCATTCAGTATCATCAGCACCCCGGATTCCCTCAACTACGGACGGGTATGTGAGATGGAAAACCTGGCCCCGCCAGCGGCCAGGCGCTTTGCGGCCATGGAACAGTTTGCCCGGGCGGGGATCCTGACCGGTACCTGCTGCATGCCAATCCTGCCCGGATTGTGCGATGACGAGGCAAACCTGGAAAACGTGGTGCGTTGGACCGCCGAACATGGTGGAAAATTTGTGCTAGCCAGCAGTCTGACCCTGGCCGATCAACAGAAAAGTTATGTCCTGGCTGAAATCAGCCGGCGCTTCCCGGAGCTGGCGAGCAGTTACCAGCGGATTTACCCGTCGGGCAGTTACAGCCCGCAACATTACCCCTGGCCAAAAATTGCCATCCGCCTGCGGGAACTGTGCGAGAAGTACGGCATCCGGGACCGCATCCCGCGCCCGATCCTGCCGGGAGATAAACGCACCTTCAATAAACGGATCGTAGAACGATTGGCGGACACACTCCATGAAATGGAATTAAACCAGGCCGAGGAAGGGAAACTGTGGGTGGTTCGCAAAGCTGCCTGGGCGATCGAAGATTTGGAGGAGGACATTCGATTGATCTACCAGGTGCTGGGGTTGAAGGGACTACAGAGCATCCCGAATATTGGCAGCCGGATGGGGGCAAAGATCGAATCCTTGCTGCAAGAATTTACCAACTAAGAATCCAATTGTTGGGTTTTTGAAAAAGATCGAATTTTTCGTGTGTACTTCTGCCCGGCTTCATGGTACAGTATTCATGGAAACCTTTCCGGGATGGAATACGTCTTAACCCTGTGCCTGGCGCGTGCCAGGTTGAGAGTTAACCAAGGAGAATCTCATGAACCTCAAAAAACTAAAACTTATCCTGGTAACCGTTCTTGTCATAGCATCCATGCTTGCCGTTCCATCAGCCAGGGTCTCGGCTGCTTCGGCAGATCCGAGCGCCTCCGGGCCCATCCATATCCTGTTTGCCAAGAACGCTACCTCGGCCGAGGTGACCGGTACGTTGGCGGCCAACAGCAAGGTGCAGTACATCCTGCGGGCCTTTTACGGCCAGTTGCTGGAGGTCTCACTCTCGGCCTCGGAAGGTGGGACGCTTTCCGTCACCAGCCTGGCGGGAACGACACTCAGCGGGGTGGCCGGCACCGGCAGCAGCACCAGTTTCCGCGGCTACCTGCCGCGCACGGGTAATTACCTGCTGACCATTTCTACCGGCAGCAAGGCGATTTCCTATTCCATGTACGTGATGATCCCCCAGCGAATTTCGTTCCAGTGGGGAACCACCTCCGCTACGCTGACCGGCAGCCTGAAAGCGCATGAAAGCCACAATTACATCCTGCGAGCCGCAAAAGACCAGTGGATGGAAATCAACCTCACACCGGATGTGGCGGAAAACCGTCCGCAGATCATTGTCTACGGCGTGGACGGTACAGTGCTGCAAAGCGGTATGGGTGACGCGGTCAGCTTCAAAGGGTTGTTGCCACTCAGCCAGGATTATTTTGTCACGGTGCGGGCGGGTGAGAAAGATGTTGCCTTCAGCATGAATGTGATCATCCCGCGGCGCCTCAGCTTTACCAGCGGAACCTCAACGGCCTCCTTCAGCAGTTGGTTGGCGGCCGGCCAGAACCAATACTATGTGCTCAAAGGCGACAAAGGCCAGACCCTCACGGTCACTGCCACGCCGGGCACAAGCCTGGGGCTGGAAATCAAGGGCGCGGATGGCACGACCTTCAACAGTGGCTCGATTGTGGGGGGAGCGTTTAGCGGCAAGCTGCCCTCCAGTCAGGATTACTTCATCACGGTCAAAGCCGGTGTTAAGGGTATCACGCATCAACTGGTGGTTTCACTCAAATAAATCAACATGAAATTCCCCTGACTTTCGCCTCGAATTGAAATTTTCAATCCGAGCCCGAGAGCCAGGGGACTCTATTGCGGGGTACTCGAATAAAACGATCGGCGAATGGGGGTGTTTATTTGCAAGGTTCGGATTATTCGCCGCGCACCCGGGATAAACCATAGTAATACGCCATGCAGCCATTGACCCAGTAATCCGGCTCCGTACTGATGTCGGATACATCAAAGCGTCCATATCCTCCAGTAACTGTGATTTCGCTCTGCCCGGATTGAGCAGCCTGGCGTAACAGGGCATCTTTTTCATCCCAGCTTTGCGCATACGCCCGAAATTCCGGCGCCTGCTGGACAGTTTGCCAGACGGTAATCCCGCTGGCGACCAACAGGATCAGCAGGATGCTGGCTTGAAAAAGCCGGGTCATTGTGAGACTTTCGCCGAGTTTGTGCAGCATCCCCTGCCGGCGCAAGCCGAAGCCTAGCAGGGCGCTGGCGCTGATGACAGAGAAAACCACCACAAATTGCGGAACCAGGATGGTGCGGTCGTCCGGATAGGCATTCATGGCGTAGACTACCGGGGCGCAGGCAGCTGTCACCAGGATCAAGGCTAAGGCGCTGATCCCAATCAGCCCACGCACCCAGGATTGCTTCCATAGGTTGGCCAGGCTCCAACCGGCCTGCAGGGTTTTGGGTGGGGCTGATAACAGCCAGCCGGTCAACAAGGGCGGCAAGATCGAGACCAGCGCCCAGAAGGGAGTCTGGATGAAGAATTTTCCAAAGATATGGGCCATATTACGCAGCGAGAAGGTGATGATGCGCACCAGGCCGGGGTGGGCGATTTCTTCCCCCACCGCCTGAAGCCGCACCTGGTTGCCGGGTGCAACCACCACAATCAACATCGCAACCAGGGAAGCCAGCAAGCCAGCCACCAACAACGGGACCAGGCGCTGGCGGGCCGTTCGCTCGCAGAAGACCAGGCTGAGCACCAATGCCAGCAGGAAAAGCGTCACCTGCATCGCACTGAAGGCTTCGGTGAAGCCGCCGCTCACAAAGGCCAGTGCCGGGATCCAGAGGATTGCTGGAAAACGCTGAATTGGCTGCAACCAGGCGCGCAGCAAGATGCCCCCTGAAAAAGTCAGGCCGACCAGGGGCAAGCTGTAATTGACCAGACCATCCTGCCAGTAGACCGATTGAAATAAATTGGGAGTGGATGAAAACAAGACCAGCAGGCTGAGAGCCGCCGCGCAGAATGCCAACCAACGGCTGTTCGGCCAACCTGCGTTACGGACCAGGGGGAGAAACGCCCAGGCTAGACCGAGACACCAGAAGGCAATCGTCAAAATTACCAATACGCCGGCAAATCGCGGCCCTGCCAGGCCGAACAACCCGGTACCCAGGATGAACATAAAACGCCCGGTCCAGCTGCTGTACCATTTTGCCAGCATCTCGACCAAACCTAAGTGGATTGCATCACCCGCCATGCAAAAATCGTCCGCAATAAAGCGACTAAAAGTGCCCAGGTATGCCAGGCATGCCAGCCCAACCAGCAGCAACAAGGCGGTTGTCCAGAAAAATACAGGTTTTATTTTCATGATCATCAATCAGGTTTGTAGAGTTTGGTTTAGAAATTGATGGCTCAATTTGCATGATCGCCGTTCAACCACCATCGCGCTTCATTTTATCACACACCATCGGGTATAATTTTCCCGGAGCACTCGAGCAATCATGGTAAAGGTGTATGCATGGCACGATTAAAACGCTTGTTCCGGTCTCAAAATTGGAAAAGCATCCTGGTCCTGGTGCTGCTGACCGGCCTGCTCAGTGCACCCATCTATTACCATCGGATTGCCGTGCCGGTGGATACGGATTATGGCTCTCATGTTATGTTTGCGCAACAAATCCTGGACGCAAAAAACGGGGAGGGTCCGACCCTTTCGCACCCGGTCCTTCAATTTATTTTGATTGGCATGCACCTGGCAAGCGGCCGCATCCTGGGGTTGTATGCTTCGTTAATGGTGTTACAGGTGCTCGTCCAGGTCTTGATCGCTCTGATTGTTTATTTTTGGATCGGTCCGGCGGATCGCAAATACTGGGATTGGCTGAGAGCAGGCGTCGCTTTCTCCCTGACATTTGTCGGCCCTGTCATGCTGCTTGTTTTCCGGGATGGCCTGTTTTATTACGGCTATATCGGCCTGGCCAATTATCATAATCCCACGATTCATTTATTGAAACCGTTCGCTTTGCTCAGTTTCATTTTTGCTGCCCGCGCGGTTTCCGGCCAAAAAAGCAGCTGGAAACAGGTGGCCCTGGCAGCTGCTTTGATCATCCTGGCGGCATGGACCAAGCCCAATTATGCGTTATCCATCCTGCCTGCCCTCGGCTTGATCGCCCTCTTGCGCCTGCTATGGCGGCAACCCCTCGATTGGAAATTGCTACTGGGCGGTTTCTTCATCCCCGGCGCTTTGACTTTGTTGATTCAATGGCTGATTGCTTTTGATGACAACAATCCGGGTGCCTCGATCCTGCTGGCCCCCTTTCAGGTAGAAGGAGCCTATTCCGATTACCTGCTGGTTAAATTTTTCCTCTCGATCCTCTTGCCCATCTCGATCCTGCTAATCGCCCGGAGTAAGGTGATCAGAGATGAGCACCTGTTGGTGGGATGGGTTGGATTCATGGTCGGGGCGGCTCAATTTTACCTGTTGACCGAGGGCGGGGAACGCATGGAGCATGCCAATTTTCGCTGGAGTGCCCAGATCATGCTGTTCCTGTTGTTTGTGGTGTCGGTGCGCTGGTTCCTGCAGGAAAAGCTTGCCAGGGGTCCTGTGCGTTGGATCGAAAAAGGCACAGCTTACGCTGCCTACCTGGCGCACCTGGCAGGTGGAGTGGTTTATTATATTTATTGCATGATTTCGATCCATTATCGATAAAGGCTCACCCACTGCAGGGAAGTGAGACGGCCTTAAGCAGAATGGCGAGACAGGTTGAAGCCGGGGTTTATTTGTAGATGCCCCAGGCCAGATCCTCGAATTGTGAGACGAATTCCTCTGAGAAATACTGGCGGTAGTCTTGGCGTCCCTGCAGGTGGTAACCGAAAAAGGCCACGATGAAGTGCTTGATACGATCCATCTCGCCGGCGTCAAACACCATCATGTGGGTGCGGCCGACAAAGGTAATCAGCGATACCTCAGGACCGCCCAGGTGTTCGTAGATAAAGGCCGTTTCCACTGAGTATGGCGAGAATTCATCCTCTGTGTTGGCAATCAGCAACACTGGCTTGTCAGCGGCGGCCAGGCCGCGCTCGCCGTAAAACCAGGCCCCGCTGGGTGCCATCGGCATGACGGCAATGATGCGCGGATCGGATAGCGGCTGCCAGAGACCATCTGAGCTGGCGGTCATCTGGGACCCGGCAAAGGTAGTGAACTCCTCCCATTTTTTGGAAAGATCACACGAATTTTGCTGATACCATTCAGCGCCGTAACCCACTTCAATCAGAGGGGGATTCTTACAATAATCCAAATATTCCTGCGGGTCGATGCGCACACCACTCAAGGTCAGGGAGATATCCCCACCATAGGAATAGCCGGTCACGCCGGTATGATTGGCGTCAATGACTCCCGCTAACCCCTCGGGCGAGTTGGCGGCGATCTGATCCAGGGTGAATAGGAAATCCCGTGGCCAGTCGATCATCTGGAAATCCCAAAGTAAGTACTTTTCATGATCCGGGATCTGGATTGAGATCATCACAAATCCATAAGAAGCAAGCTGGGATGAGATCAACATGCCGCCGGTGTTCGACTCGGTTAAGACCAGGGGATAAGGTGCTCCGCTCATGTCTGCCGCAGCATCCCGCTTAATGGTTTGCCCATTGGCATTTTTCTTCTCCACGGCTGGATAAAAGATCACCAGGTCAATTTCGCGGTTGTCCCGGCTGGCATCCACTACCGTATGTGTCCGGGTACCCACAAAATATGGACCGTTCCCTGAGAGCGGAAACGCCTTGGCCAGTGAGTTTTCCTGTGGCGGAGTAGTTATTGGTGATTGGGTTGGCTGAACCTGGGTTGCCGGGGCCTGGGTGGGCGTCAGGGTGGTGGAGGGGTCTTGGATGGACGGAGTGTGGGTTGAATTATTGGCTGTGTTACAGCCCGCCAGGCTGGTGGCGATGATGAGGGTGACAAAGAATAATGGGAATCGGATTTTCATGGGGTACTCTCCTGTTCAAGCGGATCGGAAAACCCCGTGATCCTTCCCATAGATTTTTTCATTGTTTGGCACCTGGTCGGGTATTACTGCTCGTGCAAACCAGCCAGGCACCCGCTGTTTTATCTATGAGGTCCACAACTCTGGCGAATCACCAGGGTGGTCGGCAGGTTGACCTGCCGCTGAGGCGGGCGCTGCCCGGCGATCAGTTGTTGCAGCATCTCCATCGCCGTTTTGCCCATTTCGTAGGCTGGCTGGTGGACCGTGGTCAGTGGTGGGTCCACCAGGCGTGCCAGGGGTATATCATTGACTCCGGCCAGGGCGATATCTTCTGGAACGCGCAGTCCAGCGTTTCGGATGGCGCTCAGCGCACCGATCGCCAGCAAATCCGACATGGCGAAGATCGCCGTGGGCGGCTCAGGCAGGTGCAGCAACGCCCGGGCGGCTTCTTCACCGGCTGCCATGTCGAAGCCATAGACCGGGGCGATCAGACTTTCGTCCACTGCCAGCCCAGCATCCATCAGGGCCTGCTGGTAACCGGCCTGAATCTGGGTCACTGCCGGAATATTCATAGCGAAGGCAATCAGGCCGATGCGGCGGTGTCCATCTTCCAATAGATGTGCCAAAGCTTGCCGGGTGCCACTCTCGAAATCACATACGACGTTGTAGCCCAGCTCTTCAGGCCAATCGACCGTCACGAACGGGATGGCTTGGGCTGGATCAGCGTCGAGGGTTCCCGGCGGTAGGTGTCCTGAGATGCTGAATGAAAACACCAGGATGCCATCCACCCGCTTTTCAACCAACTTACGGAAGTAAAGCAATGCTTCTTCAGGCTCATCGTGGGCGTCACACACCAGCAGCAGGCTGTGGTCCGGGCGGGTGACCGCCTCCACCCCGCGAATATATTGGGTATAGAGAGGGTTCTCCAGGTTGGGGATGATCACCCCAATCATGTGACTGGGCACCTGCCCGTCGATCAGGGAAAACCGCAGTGGGTCATAGGGCAGGACGCGGGCGGCCATGCCCTGGCGGGTTTCGACCAGGCCCTGGGCGGCCAGCTTCAGGTAGGCATGGCGCACGGTGTGCAGGTTAATGCCCAGGCGCTCGGCTGCCTGGCGGATGGGCGGCAGGCTCTCACCGGGCTGGATCTGGCCGCTGGCTATCAACCAGGTCAGCTGCTCCTTGAGTTGCAGCACCAGAGGTGTATCCAGGCGGGGGTTGACGTGAAGTTTTTCGAGGATATCCATATTGTTTAAGAAACCGAAAATTATTAATATACTATTATAGTATAGTATAACAATAGGATTGTCAAATATTAACTGGCTGAGGAGGTGCACTCTTACTCTGTATTTTCCATACCAATGCCCCCGTTGTGTTTTTCACTTATCATTGACCGGTTTGTAAACGATCTTCTTTTTTTAAAATCCCTAAATGCAATTTAATTTCGAGGTGCATTATCCATAGCTGCACTTCGTGTGCATCTTTTGATTCATCAATCTTCCTGGCTGCAGGATTGATAACCATCTGTAAGATTTCAGGTAAATTAATTTGTGTGGTGGATGACTATAATCTAACGTAACGGTTGTGCAATCAGATGCGATTCGATAAAAAGTGGCATAAAACCTCAAAATTTCTGTTTAGTAGCTGGCGGATGACCGCCAGCCTGTAATTTGAGCACTTTGCCTGCGAAGGCGCTGTGTTCGCTGAACTTTAACAACATACCTTCTGAATTACGGATCACCTGTGCGGAAATGTGAGCGCCTACCTGCACCTGGCGTTTGACGCCCATTTTTCGGAGATCGAGAGCATTTTCTTGGAGCTGGGTTTGTTCTGCCAGCCAGAGAGTAGCCCAACGGATGAAATTGGCGGCAAAGAGCGCCATGCGTTCTTGTAGAAAAATGGTCGGCTCGGAGCGTACTTTAATACGGTGCAGGTAGAAAACCTGTTTGCCCTCTTTAATGCCAGCCTCAATGATCTGCCTGCCGTTGTAATGGTTGAACCAGGCTGGTAAATCCTGAGTGACTGGATCGCTGCCAAAGTGACACAGGGCGCTGTGCTTGAGGGTCTTGCCAGTGTAAAAGCGTTCTAATGCAACATCGAGCGGATAGGGGCAGCCATTCAATTTGAGATCAGCCCAGGCAATCATCTCTGCATTAGCGCCAACCCGAGTCCAGGCGGCAAATCCATCAGCTTTGCTACGCAAGGCCTGGGTTACTTTGTGGCTATGGGGTTTGGTATAGACTTCATAGCCCATTTCGACCAGCAGAGCAATGTTGTGATAGGCGCCAAAGCCTGCATCCAGGCGAAACTCGGCTTCGATGGGTTCTTTGTTTGCCAAATTCTCCTGCCTGAAGCGTTCCAGGCGTTGCCGCAAGGTGCTGAATTCGTTTAGCAGTAGATGGATACGAGCCTGGGTTTTGGTGAGTTTGCGTTGGGCAGCATCGCAAGCTTTTTTGCGACTTTCACAACGCCGCTGCGCTGCCTGAGATCGCTTACGCAGCAAAGCCAATTGGCTGGTAGGGCGCTCCGGCCTTTTGCGAGCCTGATAAGCTTGCTCGACACTTTCCAGTTCGCTGCTTCTCTTGGTAACCTGTGCTTGCGCTTGTTTGAAACGCTCCTGCGCAGTTTCAATGCTTTTTTGTTGCGTTTTCAGTCTGGCCTGAACTGCCTCCAGACTCGGAGCGTAATCGGCGATGCGTTTTTCGAGCAAATCTGTCCGTCGCAGCGGTCGCAAGCCAATCCGGCCTTCCGCTGCCAGCACCAAAGCCTCTGCCTGCGTACTCGATACAGTGTCTCCCGGATGATGCGTTCCCGACAACCACAGCCGTCCATATGTTTCGGTGAGTAGACCTACCCACGCCAGCCTGATAGCCAAGTTGAATGTCATCATCCATGTGCCCAAACGCTGCGTTGGGATAGGTAGTGCTGGTGATTGACACCGGAATGCCGGTCAGATCGCCATCCATCGTCAATCGTTTCTTCTGCGTGCGGAGCAGTTCTAGTTCTGCTTCCAAAATGGCTGGCTGAATCGTTCCAGCGCATCCACGATGGCTCGGGCTTCTTCCCAACTCAAGCTGCTCAACGTGCGACTGACCCCGCTATAATCTGCCCATCCTCGTTGTCCCCAGCCTTCGGCCACTACCTGGTCTTTGTCCAGGGGGTGCGCTGCCAGGCTGATGTCTTGCAATTGCTTCAATCCGCTCAAAATCGCCACCAGAAATTCCAGCACTTTCGTTTGTGGCCTATGGTAGTAGGTTTTCTGCCGCAGTTTGACCGCCTCTATCCTTTTGACCAATCCCTTCTCCTGGGCAAACTGGCCCCAAGCCACCAAAAACGCATGCTGGGTTTGTTCAACTTGTTCCTCATTTCCGCTCATTGCCATTCCTTCACTTACTTGAATGGCTTGAACTTACAGGGTACGTGTTCAGTTGGTAAGGTTCAAAAATCTTGTACTTTGTGGCCGTTTTTCACGATTCGGCCACTGATTGCACAACCGTTACGCTAACCAGCATTAATCAATCATTCCACTGTTTTTCAGGAGAGGAATCATGTACAAGAGTAAGAAAACCATTATATTTATTATTATCATCCTCATGATCTCGCTGATGGCCTGCAGCCTGACTGGTGCAAAGGCTACGGAAGTCCCGACTTCACCCCCGGAAGCCTCGGAAGCTCCTGCGAACGCCCCCACGCAACCAGTTCCAACGACTGAATCTCCAACCCAGGAGATCCCAACCGCTGAGCCAATAACCCAGGGCGGCGCGGATGGTTTGGAGGTAATCCATCCAATCTTCTACCAGGATGCCTATGATGGTTATCACGTGGTAGGCCTGGTGAAAAACAATAGCAACCGGCCGGTTTCCGCTGTGGAGCTAACGCTGGAAGCCCGGAATGCGGATGATGTTTCCCTGCTCAAGGATAACAACGACGCAGCCGTTGAAACTACCATCTTCTATCCCAAGTTGTTGTATCTCTTCCCGGGTGAATCTGCCCCGTTTGATTATTCTTTTGATATAGAAAACGACACCCTCGCCTCCATCCATGTGACCGCGACAAATTCATACTCCGCTAACACCACCCGGGTTGAAGCCAATGTGGTTAAAACGGAATTTCTCAATGCTGGCTCGGGTGATTATTACATTACCGGAGAGGTGGTCAACAATTCCAGCACGCCCATGTACTTGAAAGATATGGCTGGCGCTGTACTGGATGACTCTGGCAATGTGGTTGCCAACGATTGGAGCTTTAGCTATTCCCATTTCCTGGCGCCTGCTGGAGATGAAGGCGGTATGGATCGCACTCCCTTCCTGATCAGTCTCTCCGGGCCGGAGGATTCTGATTACAAGGACTTTCAAGTATTCCTGGATGCGGTGGTCGCAGACGAGATGGTGATTCCTGACCTGGATATACAACTGACGAATGGCTATTTCGATGAGTACAATGATTTCCACGTGGTAGGAACCGTAGAAAACCGCGGCCTGGAGACTTACGCGCCGGACCTAGTCACCGGTTTGTATGATGTCAGTGGTGTTGTGTTGGACGTGTCATCGGTAGGTTCGGCTTTTTTTGTTGAACCCGGTAAAACCGTGCCTTTTGATGCCACTTACTTCAGCATTGTTGGCTGGAATACGGATACCGCCATCCGGGTGGATAGCTACACCGTTCAAATGGATCCCTATTGGACGAATGCAGCCTATATCAACGAGGTGGTATCCCTCAACACCGTCAACCTCACGGAAAGCGTCAATGGCAATACCTGGGAATTCAGCGGCGAGGTGACCAATGACTCGGACAAGAATCTTGGAAGGTTAAATTTGATGGTTGCCGCCTATGACGGGGAGACCCTGGTGGCAATCGGCGAAGCCACCGTTTTTCCACAGGATGATGGTTATGCTCCCGGGGATGTTGAATCTTTCAGTATCACCATTTACCTGGGTTCCGATATGGATGCCAGCACCCTGACTTACAAGGCGTTTCTGCAGGGAGAGGTAAAGTAGTAAATCCAAGTTTCAATCAAAAGGGACACGGAAGTTTTTTCAACCGTGTCCCTGTTTTTCTACAATTCACGCTCTGGATTAATCCTCTTCCACCACTACGCTAGCCTGGAAGCGCCCGATCACCGAGGCTTCCCCCTCCCATTCCCGCCAGTGCTTCAATTGCAACTCGTAAGTGCCAGCCCTTCTTCCCACCCACTGGATTACCCGCATGCCCCCGGCGCCGATCCCAATCCCCGCCTCGTTCTGGTCACTCACCAGTTCCAAACCACCGCTGCTGACCACACTCCAGCGGTAGCCCGTGGACGGGTTTTCTGCCAACCGCAGGCTGAGGGTTTCTCCCTGTTTGACCTGCACGGTGCGTCCTGAGTCTTGTTCGCGTAAAATCATAGCAATCCCTTTTTGATAATCATAACAGAGAAGAATAGCAACGCAAGCCAACCACGCCGCTATTCTTCTCCTTTCACGTCATATTTCGCACCTTACCAGACGTACATCTCGTAAATCATGCCGTCGCTTTCTTCGCGGTAATTGACCGACGAACCTTTAGCCCGGGCATGCGAGGCCAGCATCGTCAACGCCACAATCGCGCTGTCGGAGTTGTTGGCCAGTTTTTTCCAGCCAATTCCTTCCACCCCCACCCACGAGTTGCGGTTCTGGTTGATTGACCACAGCGCGTTGAATTTCTTGCTGTTCTGCCAGGCGCTAACCCCGGCTGCAATGGCCGCGGTGAGGGGCAAGCTGGGCGCCACGTCGCTGATACCCTTGACGCTCATCCCCTGGCTGGCAGCAATTTCAACCTGCTGCAATCCTGCCGGCGGCATCTGGCTGGGACCATTCACCTCGCCGCTGCCACCGATGACACTACCTTGGAATCCACCGGGTTCCATTTGGGGTCTACTCTCTGCCATGGTTTCGCTCCTTTCCTATAAAACGTAAATCTGCTTGATGACCCCATTTTCTTCATAGAAGTTAATGGGGCGGGCGGCCGCCTTGGCGGCGATCAGTTGGCTCAACATATCCAGGAAGATGTTGTCGTTCTCGGATGAAATCTTCCGCCAGCCAAAGCCCTGGATGTACACCCAGGCATTGCGGTCCTGGTTGATGGTCCACAGACCGACCACCTGGCAATTGTTGTGCCAGCCGGTATTCTCAATGGCATCCACACCATGGTTCTGCCAGGTATCAATCCCGCATTCGCCGTAAGCAATGAGGAAGAAACCCTGGTTGCCCCAGCCAGTACCCCAGCTATTCTTGCAGATCCAATAACCCGGACTGTCATTGTAGCCAATAATCGTCACACAATGGCCGCCGGATTGGTTGCCCGAGACATGCCGGTAGATGCCCTCGCGATAGCTGAAGAAATCCTGGTAGACCACGAAGCAGGCGCTCACCGGCCCCTTGCCAGAGGAAATCCACTCCTTGATCTGGGCGGGTTTTCCGGTCAGGGTGGTATAGCCGGTAATCTTGATGGCGCTATCCGCCCAATTGGAGCATAACCCACTGCAATCCTTCTTGGAAAGGCCGCTGGCGTACGTATAGCAAGCTTCGCTGGTCACGCCTGTGCTTTTGTAGGCATCGAACGCTTTTTCCGGCCACCACCCGTTGGAGCAGGAAGCCCCGGTGGATTGACCCAGGCAGAAGAAGAGGTGCGCCTCGCTCAGGTCAATCGCCAGATTTGGATCGCCGCGCTGCAGACGCACGCGGCTCTCAACGGTCGCTGTCGTTCCGAAGGCCACGCACGAGCCGCAGCTTGCCTGGTCCTTGATGGGGGTGACGTAGTTATTCCCGCCCACGTTCCGCAGATCATAGGCAGTGGGTGCCGCAATCGCCGTAATGGCTTGCGATTTCATGGCTGCCTGCACTTCCAATGCATGTAAGGCCACCTCCTCAATGCTCATTTCTCCAGGCGGCGGGGTTACCCCCAATCGGGCTTTCTGTTCCTCGCTGGACAGAGAAGAGAGTGAGGTTACCCCGGCCTCCCAGGGATCCCCCGCATCTCTTAATGCTTCTTGAATATCCCCTAAACCGATAATATTCTTCTTAGCCATTTTCTACTCCTTTCATTCTTTCTTTGTATCGAACCAGGCTTAGAATCAGCCGATTGTTTCAGATACGCAGGGTTGCTTAGTATTGGATGATTGGCTCTCCTTTCAAAAGGTGATGGCCTTTATTCAGCCTGGGAAGGTGTGTAGGCTGATTGACTGAGATTAAACCCAGGCTAGTTGTTAAAAAATCTACCCGGAAAACCGAGACCAGAAAATTAAAACCACTGACAAATACATGTCAGTGGTTTCGATGGATCGTCAGATTGTTTCAACCTGTAAGAGTGACCTGACAGCGCGTGCTCACATAGCCTACAAATAATTAATTACACTATGATTGTACCGATTCTGAAAATTAACAATCAAGTCAAATTGGTAGACGATCTCCTTAATCCATATTCAATAAAAGACTATTTATGACTCTTGGTGGGTCATGAATCTATAGTCTGAATCGGACTATATAAATCAGAATTTACTTCGAGATAACTGGAAAGTATCTACCACGGCATGGTCGGCCGCGAGCGGCAAATCTATGAGTCATCGTCATCATTGCTTGGCCTCCCAGGGATTCGGGCAATTCACCCGAGAAGCCGGGTAAACCGGCCAGCCCTAAGTTAATGCTCAAGTTGTCCTGCTGCCTGTTTAGATAATTGCAAAGGTAATTGAATCATTCAGGGTGCTGCCCACTTCGGCAGACAGCACCCTGTTGTTCAGAATAACAGATGGTTGGTTATTTGTTTAGCGGCCTGACGGGACGTCCCTCAATATATCCCCGATATCCCTGGGGTTCAAGCTGAAAGCGCGGCCCATCCTCGTCAGCCCACTGGAAGCCGTATATTTCGGGGTTGTAATTCTTGATCGTTTCCCAGAGACTGCCAATAGCTTCTTCAAAATCTGCATCATCATAGGGCTGTCCCTGAAAAACCATCATTTGACACGCCGGCAGATCCACGCACTCAAAGCCTTCCGGGATCGGACCAGCATAATCCAGGGGCATTTCGACCCCCTGGGCATACACGGATGTGCCCGGTGTTCGCAGATTTTCGGGTAGCCACATCCCCACCGGTTCGTACAGGGCTTGTTGGATGCCAGTGAGAACATCCCAGACTTCACAGCCCACTTCTTCGCAGTAGGCGTAGTAATCCTCAGCCTGGATACCGCGCTTGAGGATTAATTTCCGGGCCGGACGTTCCACAACCTGCACGAAGATTGTGCTGGTTTTCAAAGTTTCAGACATTGTATATTCTCCTTGTTGCAGGGCGAGGTAAATTTCACGGATGTGGTTGGGAATGAACAGCTTGATCGGCGGTTTGTGTTGGGAATATCTTTGCGGGGTAAACCCAAATTGCTTCGAAAAGGCGCGGGTGAAGCCCTCGTGGGAATCGAACACAAAATCAAAAGCTACATCCACCACTCTGACATCTTCATCCCTCAGTCTGACAGCCGCTCGAGACAGCCGCAGAGTACGGATATATTCAAAAGGGCTCTTGCCAATCAATGCTTTGAAGATCTTTGCGGCATGCCATGGCGAATATCCCGCTGCTTTTGCCAGCATGTGAAGCGTGATCGCCTCATGCAGATGCGCCTCAATATATGACTGCATCCGCTGAACGGCATTGACGTTATCCCAACTTTCCATGTGCTCACCTGTTGGTTAGAGGATATCACCGAATTTCCAGGCGCGCTTGACCGGGATTGTGATGATTCTCAGTGGACGGAAAATTCTATCTGTGAAAATCCACATTATCTGCAGATTCTCCCCACTCAATACGGCATGATCGGGCGGGAACGGTACATCCATGCGTCGTCATCATCGCTGGGTGGAGCGGGTTTTTTGTCATTCCATAACTCATTATAAAACTGGCGGGTCGCTGCAGGATCCTCCTGCCCGTTTTTATCCAGGGCTACCAGTTTTAACTTCAGCGGTTTCACCCGGGGAATATTCAGGTTTAATTTCTTCGGATCACAGATGGACGTGTAGATGATGATGATCTCCAGCGACTGGTCGTCCAGCGAGGCGGGCAAATCACCCGAGAAACCAGGCGCGTCGGAGGACTCGGTTGTAAAGCTCAGGTTGCCCTGCCGGGTGGTCAGGCGGTAATAGAGGAAGGTGGCGTGGAACGGGATGATCAAGCGGCCGGGATGGTTATCGCTGAGCTGGTTGAAGCGGGCAGCGTTATCCGCTGGGAACCATTTCCAGTCAGAGCGCAGCGGGTGGAGCGCCAGGCGCAAGCCGCAATTGGTCAGATTGGCCAGCAGGAACAAGGGGTGGATGGTTTCCTGGCTGGGGGCTTCAGGCAGATTGGGAGGAAGCCGATAGGTCGATGGGATTTGCAGTTCAACCGGGTAAACGCGCAGGGAATAATTGCGACCTTTCCACACTAGGCGGGAGCTTACCAGAGACTGGCGGGAGCTCAGCAGCGAAATAATGACGAAAAGGGCAAATAGAACAACTGCCGCCCCCAGGCACAGACCGGCTGCCTTGAGTAATTCCAGGAATGAATCGGCGATTGCCTTAAAAATATATATCGCAAAAATAGCCAGGATAACGAAGAATATCCCGAAAAAACACGAAGAGTCAGACTTCTTTTCCATCATCTACCAGGGTTTAATCATTCGGGGGATGCATAAAGGGAGAACCTCTACCTGAAAACAGTTAATCAAATGTTTCTTTATCATAACCAGCATGATTTCAAAAAGCAACCAGGCTCAAGACACCTGAATGTGCCTTGAGCCTGAATCGTCATGGAGTTATTTCATTCGCCTGGTAGTTTTTTGAAAATGCCTCCAGGTTAGGAGAATTGCCGCCGGTTAATTTCCGTCGCAGATCAACAGGCCCCCGGCATTGGTACAAATGAACGACATCATCGTACCGGAGTTCAGCACGCTGGTCACCCCGCCGTAGTGATGCAGGACGATCATCTTGCCGTCGCTGGCGCGGGTGATGGCCGAGCCCGAGGAGCCGCCCTCGCTGTCGCAGCCGTAGCCCGCCTGGCTATTGGGATAGGAGGAGCCGTAGGTCAGGTTGATCGTGTCAATCTTGCAGCGAATTAAGTGGGTTGCATCCTCCCAGTAACCGATCTGTTTGGGCAGGCCGGCCGGATGCTGAATGAAGTTCATCTGGGTGCTGACGGAGATTGCCGTAGTTGGGGTCAATTCACCAAAGAGAACTTCAGGACTACCCGCAGTCGAGGTTTTTAATGTAATCAATGTGTAATCCAGGCCGGTGGTGCTGGCTTTGCGCGAACTATAGCGCTCGGCGTTGGTCTTGAGAAAGGTGCCTCCAGCAAAACTGGTGGTAGCCGCCAGGGTCGAGCCGCCACAGGTGGTGTACTGGTAGTTAAAGCGGGCTTCAACCGTGCTGGTGGCGGTCTGGTCGCTGAAACAGTGATTGTTGGTGATCAGGGTGTTGGCATTTGAACCGCGCACCAGTTCGCCAGTACACAGGTATTGCGAGCGCTTGACGGTGAACAGCAGGCGGGCAACGGGTTTTTGGGCAGCATTCACCACTGCTTCACCGGTATGGCAGGCAATATCCTCGCGGCCGTCCGTGCCGACCACGATCTCGGGCAGCGGGGCGCTCTGCTCCAGCGGGATGGTGCCGTAGCCGACCTCAAAGACCTGGAAACCGTAGGATTTGCCGGATGGGGCGGAGAACTTGACCACCACCTCCGGGCCGTTGATGGCAAAGGTCCAGAAATCGCCATTGTTGTTGAGGCCCTTGCCGGTGTATTCCCAGGCCTGGGTCCCGTCCGGGCTGGCCACGATCAATTTATCCCCGTCCTGCAGGTGGAAGCCCTTGAAGTGCAGGCGGACGAATTCGGCGCCGGGGAAGCTGTAGGTTTGCGTCCAGCCATCCTGGACCGGATGCGGGCTTTCGGCTTTGAAATCAATCACCCGGCCGGCTTCAACCCGGTCAAAACTCAGCTTCGGCATGGCAGCCGCAGCTGGCGCGCCACCGATCAACAGGACCAGGACAGCGCAAACAACCATCAGTCGAAAAACAATGGATTTCATAAACTATCTCCTCTGGGAATGAAATTGGGACGACTATACAATTGTTGAAAATGCTGGGGATCTGGGCTGCGATGAGGATAAATGACGGGCTGTCACTTATCTGTGGCGGTAAAAATATTATAGCACGGCCGTCAAGGGCCTGGTTCTTCTCATCTATCTTTCATGTCTCCCGATACAAAAAAGGGTACAATCGAAGCCATGACTCTGCCAAAAAATATCTTATTGCGGCGACCATGGAACGTCATCCCGGCGATTCTCTTGGCGGGATTGCTGCTGCTCTGTGCCTGCACCCCGCAGGGCGGCCTGGCGAGCCAGACACCGACGCATCTCGCGGAGTTGCCTTCCAGGACGCCACTGCCAGCCGCCAGCCGGACGGCAACTTTCACACCCTCGCCCAGTCCTCAGCCAATGGCTACTATCACTCCCAGCCCCACCCCGGTCTTGCACCCGATGAACATCCTGGCCATGCGCCAGACGCCTTACCCTGGCAGCGCCATCCAGATTGTGGAAACGCTTGACCCTGGAGCCAATTATTTCCGCTACATTGCCTATTATGAATCTGAGGGTCTCAAGATCTACGGCCTGCTGACCGTGCCCTTCGGCGAGATGCCCGCCAGCGGCTGGCCGGCCATCGTTTTTAACCATGGCTACATTCCGTCAGCGGTCTATAAATCCACCGAGCGCTACATTGCCTACGTCAACAACCTGGCTGCCAACGGCTACATCGTCTATCGCATCGATTACCGCGGCCATGATCGTTCGGATGGAGAGCCAACCGGCGCTTACGGCAGCCCCGGTTACACCGTGGATGTGTTGAATGCTGTTTCATCATTGAAGGCGTTTCCACAGGCAGATCCAGAACGGATTGGGATGTGGGGTCATTCGATGGGCGGCTTCCTCACCCTGCGGGCCATGGTGATTTCCAAAGACATCAAGGCTGCGGTCATCTGGGCGGGAGTGGTGGCCAATTACCCCGACCTGCTGTGCTGCTGGCGTACCCCCACCCCGGGGCCTACCGCCACCAGCGGGCCGACCGCCACGCTCAATCCGGATTTTCGCCCCGGCTGGCGCTCCTGGCAGCGCGAGTACGGCTCGCCAGAGGAGAACCTGAAGTTCTGGTTGGGCGTTTCGGCCAACAGTTACCTGGCGGATCTTTCCGGCCCAATCCAGCTCCATCACGGCACGGCTGATACCGAGGTGCCGATCAAGTTTTCGCGAGATTTCTACCAACAGCTACTGACCGCCGGGCAGACTGCCGAGTATTACGAATACGAGGGGGATGATCACAACCTGGCCGGTTCCTTCAGCCTGGCCATGTCTCGCACCTTGAACTTTTTTGATCAATATCTGAAGGGTGGGCAATAGCAACTCAATTGTCGTCCGCCACAGGATACAAAAAACTGATTACGGCCTTAGTGTAAAGGGTCGTAATCAGTTTTTTGTTGTATGGGAAGATTTTTTGGTTGTGATTGAACCTAGGGTGTAATTGTCACCCGGGCGCTGGCTACGGTCAGGGGCAGGTTCGGGGTGGCCGCATAATACCCGGCAAATTGGCTGACTTCTGCACCCTCTTCCAAAATCAGATTTTCCGCCCAGCGGAATGCGATGGTTTGGTAGAGCAGGCTGACTTCCAGGGTGAATGGCCCCTGCCACTGGCTTGCGTCAAGCTGCAGGCGTACTTGATCGCAGCCGCCCATGAAATCCGGGTCCCCGGCTGCTTCGCCGGCAGGACTTAATACCGGGATTTGTGGGTTGGCCTTGAACCCGACCGGCAGCAGGCGGTTATCCTTGATGTAGGCGGCCCCGCGCAGCAGGGTGGTGGTGACCTGCCCGTCGGAATCCACCATGATCGCTTCGTAGATCTCCACCTGGTCGGGCTGCGAGATGGTTTCATAATGTGGTTCGTAAAGCGCTGGGTCCTGATCATTGTCATTGCCGAAGATAGCGCCTTTTTCGCTCACTGCGCCAGATTCAAAAACGACTTTGTCGTCCTTGTCCAACACCCGGATGTGCAGCCAGACCCGCCGAGAGGGAAAGCCAGCAGGAAATTTGTGACCGGCCAAGTTTTCAATTAAAAATTCTGCCGAAAGCTGGCCGTTTTCTACCCGCGCCCCTTCCAGGGTTAGGCGGGCGGTCTGGGTGGAAATCTGCTCGATCGTTTTATCGATGGTCCCCAAAAATTGGTCCGGGTTGGCGGCGACCGGGATATCTTCTCCGTTTTCTTGCAACAGGCGCGCCATGTAAGCGTTGCCGCCTACAAAGATGTGTTGGGAGAAAGGTTGGCGCAGTGGGCCGCCAGTAATGGAAAGCTGTACACCGCCCTGGACGACTTGCATGTGACAATCCTGGCAGCTTTTGGTTTCTGCATAGCCGCTGTTGGCCCATTCCGAATAAATCAATTGCTCGGCAAATTCACCCACTACCTGCCCGGCTGAGTCCAGGTAGGTAGTATACAGATCATGGCAGTTGCCGCAGGCTTCCGCTTTCGCCAGGTGCACTCCCTGGACCGGGATGAACCCGGATGCACTTTGCATCACATTTACCTGGTTCTTCTCGATCCGATAAGGCCCGTAGGAAAGTCGCTGTCCTTGGGCCAATTGGGTGTCGACAAGGAAGCCGCCGCTGAAGCTCTCTGGTTTTCCCAGGTTATCCAGCTCAATTTGATGACAAAGCGTGCAGGACACTCCGTCGTTGCCTAATAAGTTCAAAGGGTTGGCTACGTCAAATAACCCCTGGTCCACCAGGTCTACCCCCTGGCCCTGGGTCACCAAAGTGACCTCAGCCATCGGCATGTGGCAGGTGGCGCATTTCTTCTGGATCACATCGGCGATCTGGGGAGCCTGGTTAACTTCGCTGCGCACAGTTGCCCGCCAGTATGGATCCCGGGCTGCGTTGGCCAGCAGGGTGGAACGCCACTGGTTGGTGATGGAAACATCATTTCCGGCTTCATCTCTCATGTTGGCATGGCAGGCTGCGCAAGCCCCCGATCCGGAAAAGAGGGTCCCGCGCTCTTGCGGCAGGGGGACACTGGTAAAAGAATTCTGGCTGGCTTTCAGGGCATCCGCCTGCCAGTAGGCCAGGTAGTTGGCACCCCCGGTTGGGATTTCTGCCGCCAGGGTTTGGGTGGATGGTATTTCAGGTGTGTTCGAAATGGAGGTTGATGCCGGCGACGTTTTTTGGCAAGCTGTCAGGAAAAATATGAGAAGAAAAATACTCAGGACTTTACGCCACATGGATGGCCTCCGCTTTTGAAGTAGATTGGGGAAGACTACACAAGGATTTAAATAAATACTACCATAATAAATGGTTGGTACGTAGAAAACTTAGATTCAGGTGGAATGGACTGCCGATTCAGATCAGAAACTGCTTACACACCTGGAGAGGTGGCTCACACAAAACGATATTTTTTCAGATTAACCCGGGTAAGGGCGATCGCGAAGCATTCCACTGAGGAAGCGGCTGGAACAGCAGTGATCTTTACAAGAGGTGTATATCCTCGGCTGCTTTGCCCTTACCGGTCAGGTTTGAACTACAAACATCAAATAAGGGTCAATGCACCTGCAGGATGGTCACCTCTTGGTTTTGGTAGACTACGCTCCAGTGGGAACTTGCCTGCATGAATTTATCCAGTCCACTCCCGCTGTAATACAGCGTTTCCAACTTGCCGATATAGATGTAACTCACCCGGTATTGTTTCAAAAGAGCCACGGTCTTTTCCACATCGTCGGTAGTGTATAGGGTGGTGACAATGGCTTTCCGCTTGTCAATGATATCGGTTGGCAGGGCAGCCCGTTGCTGTTTCTGGTGCCAGTCCCAGCCGATGACCGTTGGCAGGCCGGTATGGATTGAAATGCGCGACCCCCAGCGGTAGAGTGGACTGTACGCCTCCAGGATGACTGGATTGCCCGCCACATTTTGTTGCAACCACTCGATTGCCTGGCGATCCCATTCCAGGGTCACCGGGCGATCTTCGTCTGAGTAAACCGCTGTCTGCATATAGGTTGTGCCATCCAGGGTTTTGGCCGTGCTGTTGGTAAAGCGGTCCTTCAGGCGAGCTGGCACCGCCGTGACTGGATAGAGCAGGCAGCTAGCCAGCAGGATGCCAAATATCCACCACCACCAGGTTTCTCGGAGCCGGCCGGGTGACCTGGGCTGGCGTGTGGCCAGGGCTGCCACTTCCGGCGTCCAGGCGCTGCCTTCCGGCACCTCCAAGCGTGGTACAACCGGATGGACAGCCTGGGAAGGCTGGATGAAGCGTGGCATCAACTGGACCAGGGCAACCGCACTGGCAGTGCCGAACATCACCCACACCTGCAGGTAAAACTTGAAGACTGTGTTCATCCGGCCGATATCGCCCTTCAAAACCACCACTTCCACCACCCCCGTCAACAGCAGACCCAACCCGATCAGGCACAGGCCGAACTGGCGCAGCCCGTCTGGTTCCTTGCTGAAAAGCAGCAGGGCGGTCAGCAGGCACAAGGCTAACGCCAGACCGATCACCGGGTTAATGATCAGCACTACCAGGGTCAGCAGAGCCAGCCATTTGCTCAAACGAACGGCTGCCCGGTAGCCGGGGGAAGTGCGCATCAGTCTGGCCAGGAGAGGTTTGATCGGGCGGTTTAATTTCAGATAACGCCAGGTATGTTGAACCGTGCGCACCAGGGCATTGTGGCCGCGCCCGCTGAACAACTCCACCAGCAAGTAGGAGAGGATAATGAACAGGAAAAAGCCATGAATCAGCAGGTAGGATTTGAGCGGCGTGCGGGAGCCATTCCAGATTTCGGCCCCAAAATTGGCTCCAGCGTAGTTTTGATGAAACGGCAGGAAGAGTAAATATCCGCCAATGACCACCAGCACAGCCCGCCAGGCAACTGCCCAAACCCCCGGCCAGTCCACCCGCCGGCGCCGGCTGAATTCGCGGATCGCCAGGGCGGCAGCAGCCAGGGCAAAGTAGGTCGGGTAATCCCAGGTGTTCAGCGGCCACAGTGCGCCGATCACCAACGCCAGCCCGCCCAGGGTCAACCAGTCATTACCAGCTTGCAAGCCTTTACGGATGCCATCCCGCACTACATTGACCGCCATTCCCAAAGCCAGCAGCGTGTAGGGCAACGCCATCATGTGGGCGTGCAGGTCAGCAAACAGGAAGGTGAAGAACGGCAGTTCGTTGATCGGCCCGGATTCGCCCTTGGCGGCCGGGATCAGACGGGTGGCATTCCAATACCACCACTCATTGCGAATACCAAGTGATTTTCCACCGATCCACTGATTCAGACCATCCATAAATTGGGCCAGCGCTGCCAGGAAATTGATATTACTGGTTTCCTTGAGAGAACTCAGTTCACGAATCGCATCCCACAGCAGTTTGAGCTGCCCCAGGTTGCCGAGGACGGCTACAAACAGCGCTCCACACACTCCGGCCAGCACAACCAGTTTGCCGATCTGCCGGCGCGGCTGCCCATCATGGTCAGGTTTGTGGAAACCGGCCACCAGGTTCAACGCCACGCTGAAACTGCCCAGGGCGGTCATGGCAAAGAAGGTCGGCACAGCCAGATTGTAGGCCGTGGTCGGCAGGATGCCGGTCAGGTGGATCAGACTTGCCACCAGTACGAAACCGAAGTAGTAATAATTGATGTAACCACCGCTGAACCACGGATCGTAAGAAGGGAAGTAAGGCGTCTGGACGATGGCGGTTAGGTAGGCTAAATCCATCGGTTTTTCACCGCCCATCCATGGATGCCAGAGATCCGGGTTGCTCCAGCGCAAGAACAGCGAGAGCCCGAAGAAAACCCAGAAAAGGAACTCCTCGAGCAGCACCAGCCGCCAGTGTTTCTGGAGGAACTCCCACAGCTCCCGTCGGCGTTTCCAGGCGATCCAGCCGGAGCCAAGAGCCAACAAGCCCAGCACAAATGCCAACACCCAGCCGGTGAAAGGCGCCAGTCGCAGGCTGGCAATCATCCAGGCACCCCAACCAACGATCAACACCCCCAGCGCCTTGCTAAACAGGTAGCCCCGGTCGGCCAGGTTGCGGAACAGGCTGAAAGTCAATGGCAATGCCAGCAGGGCAATCAACTGCAGCACCAGGAACCAGGCCAACAGCGGGTGGCGGTTGCCCCAGCTTTGGTTGTTGACGCCGGCGCTGGATTTCACAGCAGCTTGCTCGTAGAGCGCCTGGTCCTCCAGGCTGAGCTGCAGACCGTTTGGCGCAACTGTTCCCTGCTTTGGCGTCAGTCGCATCACCGCCGACCAGTTAATCCCCTCACCCAGTTTTTGCTTAGCAACCTCCGGATCAAAGGTGGCAGTCTTTTGGAAGATCAACACCCGCGGGTGGTCATAAACGCTGAAGGCTTCTTCAGCCACCTGATCCGGTAATTGGATGCCGAACAGGCGGGGGTAGGAGGTAAATTCCGCCACCTGGTCAAAGCCCAATTCGCCTTTAAACAACAGCTCATAATATCGGATGGTCATCGGGTAACGCAGCGGTAGACGCGGAATGGAATCATACAGCCGGTTGCTGGAAAGCACCACGTAATCGACTTTACTTAGATTCTGCACCATTTGTTCCAGTTTGTCGGGTGTGTCATCTTCGTAGTTTGTCATTTGGACTTGCTTGTATGGTCCTGTGGCGCCATAGGCTGTTTTACCATCCAGCCCGCCGATTGGCAGCACGTCATCCCAGTGCTCACTGGCCAGAGTCGAACCGGCTGGTACGTTTTCGTAGATCCAGCGCGAAGCGCTCACCCGGGTGTGTGGTACGCTGTAAATGGCGCTGAAGGCCAGGGCATACAGCAGCGTTCCTCCCAGCACCAGGCCGGCCAGCAGGAACACCAGCTGTGGATTGGGACGCAGGCCTTTCAGCCAGCCTTTGATCCACCCCAGCCGGGAGATCGGTCTGGTTGGCGCAGCTTCAGAGGCGCTGGCAGGATGGGTGCGCCGCCACAGCCAGGCAATACCGTAGGCCGCAAATAGCCCCAGGAAGGGATAGACCGGCAGGAAGTAGCGCATAAAACGGATGAAGGTAATGGCATGGTAACCGATGGTCATTGTCACAAACACCAGTGGCAGCAGGTGTTGGATCTTCCTTTTTTTGATCAACTCATAGGCAGCCAAACCGAATCCGGCAAAGCCTGCCAGGCCAAGCGGGATGCCCAGCCCCCAAACCACCAGGTTGTAAAACGGGAACAGGAAGGAGCGGCCAGTCCACTGCTGCACCCAGGGCTCCGAGCTGGTGCCGGTCAGGATCTTTTGCTGTTGCAGCACATCCTCCAACCAGGCCGGGTTAAGCTCCCAATTCATGAAGGTCGGCCCAGTGAAAGCGATCGGTTGCAACACCCGGAAGGCCAGGGCAGCCAGGATGAACACCGTCAATAGGCGCACCAGGCTTTGCTCAAAGGCAATCCACCAGGGTCGCGTCCGACTGCGGCGGTAAAAATCCAGGCCGATGGCCGCCAGGACCGGCGCCAGCAGGGTAACTACGCTTAGCTTGGAGGCCAACCCCATGCCAAACATTAATCCAGCCAGCAGGTAGGTCAACCAGCGGCCGCTGGAACTGGCGCGTAGCAAAAGGTAAATCGTTGTCAGAATGAACAGGTTGGCAAAGGTATCCACCGCATAAAAATGCGAGAGCTGGATATTCAGTACGCTCAGGGCGCCAAATGCCGCTGCCAGCAGGCCAACTTTTTTCCCATATAGCCGTTGACCGATGAAATACAAAACAAGGATGGCCCCCAGGTCGAAGATGGTCGAAATCACCCGTCCGACATATGGGATTTTGTCGTATGTATCGTTGTTCAGCAGCGCGGAGGCTGCCTTGACGATATAGATCGGCAGTGTTCCATACACGAACATGCCAATCTTCTCCAGCGAGTACGGGCTGAGCGTGGATTTGCTCGAGTTAAAGTAGTGCTCCAGTGTTTTCGGCAGTTCCAGGTCGTTGGTGACCGTAGTCAGGAAGCGCTCATCCGGATGCAGGTGCCTACCGCTGTCCCAGTCCAAACCGTTGATACGTAATACCCCCGCCACTACCAGGATCACCACCAGCCCAATCTGGATCGCCCGAGCTTGATTGAAAAAATTTACGAATTGAAAAATCCAGCCATCCACACGAGTTTTTAATGGCTTTTGGGGCAGGGGTTTGTCTGTTGGGGTGGTATCGTTCGGGGATTCGTTCATGACAACTCCATATAAATCAGGGTTGGACCGGAATCAATACAGCTGGAGGAACTGGAGCCAGTGGTTGTTCACCGACTTTCCACAAAAGACGCAGCGTGCTTCCGCCGCCGTGTTGGAAATAATCCAATTGAAGGGTATGATCGCCAGGCGTCAGCAGAAGCATGGTCTCAAAACTATTCGGCTGTCCGGGGTTCAATCCTTCGCCAATTACTTTTCCATCCAGTATCAGACGTGCCCCATCATCCGCCTCCACCCGCAGCAGGTAATTTCCTGCCTGGCTGATGCGTAAGATTGCCTGATAACGGGCACTAAACTGGTTGACTGAGGCCAGTGGAGTTTCATCCGGCCAGGCCAACAACAAGAAGGGGGTTATTTGTTGGAAGACCGGCTCACCTTCCCAGTTTTCGTTCTGGTAATACGAACTGAGAAGTCCAGTACGTGGCAGTGGTATGTGGAACAGGGCTTCCGACGGGATGGTGGTTGCTGACTGGTTGCCGAGCCGCCACAATAAGCGCGGCTGTCCCTGACTGCCGGCCTGGCGCAGAATGTGCAGGCTGTAGATGCCGCGTCCCAGGTAAACCGGGCCACTCCAGGGCTTGCCGTCCAGCAAGATTTGCATCCCGCCTTCTGCAATCAAGTCCACCAGGTCACCGTGTTCCAACCGTAAAACGCCTTCCCACTCCACGGCTGCAGAGGGTGCTTCGGTTACGCTTTCGATTTGTTGAACAATGCGTTCCTCAAGTCTGCCGTCCGTGGCGTTCCAGCGCTGACGGAGACCCTGGACAGCCGCCACCTGCTGGCGTGAGATCTCAACCCGCAGATAGATTGGGCTGCCATCCTCCAGGCGGATCAATTCCATTCGGGCATCCGGATAGATGGAAGCGAAAAAATCACTTAAAGGCCAGTATTCACTGTCAAGCAGCATGAGAACATCCTGGCCGCTATCCGGTACCGGCAAGTTGACCTCCGGCAGGATGACTTTGTAAGGCCGGTCATCCAGGGTATTTAGCCCGGTTTGTTCTTTAACCACGCCGTACAATAAAAACCGCAGCGGTGAAAACTCTGAAAACTTGGGCGAAAGGTAAATCGTCTTTCCTTCTTGCCAGGCAGAGATAACTTCCCGGGCAATCTGGTTTTCCATTGGATTAAATCCACGTACGACTTCGATCGATTGTGCCTGGCGGCCAAAATACACGTTTGATTCCCAGGTGGCAGCCCCGGTCAGAATAAGCACAATCAATCCGCCGGCGGCCAGGGTCGGCAGGGAAGGCCGCCGGGCAGAAAAGGATTGCTCCCCCAACCAGCGCTGCAGGCTACGCCCGGCCCGCTCGAGGACATCCGCCGCCAGCATCACCACTGCCGGCAGCGCCGTCAGGGAGCGATAGGATTGGGGCGATTCGTGGTTGGAACTGAGAAAACTGCCGGCCAGCCCAAGCGCCAGCCAGGTTAGCAGTAGCCAGCGGCGTTGGTCGCGCCAGCCGATGATGGCATACATCAACCCGATGGCAAACAGCAGTCCAGTGAAGGGGTCAGTCATCGGCTCGCCTGGGAGATTGTGCTTACCCTGCAGGTCACCCGTTTGGTGGAAGAATTTCAGCATATCCAGCAGGTTATCCCCCAGCGGTTTCAGACTTCCCTGGTTATTGATATCTTTCAGAATGCTAATTTCAGTGACCCGGTTTCCGAAGGTGAAGGGGTCGCTGGCGTAGGTTACTAGGATCGGGCTGATCGTCACCACTGTTGTTAGTAGAAATATTAAAATACCCATGCCACTGCGGCGCAAGACAGCCTGCCAACCGGAGGGATCGCTCAGGAACCAGAAGAGGATATATAGAATCAAGGTGGCGGCTGCTAGTCGGCTGCTCAAGTAAGTGTAGGCCATTAAACCGGTCAGCAGTCCGCTCAGGGCATAGTCCAACGCCCGCCGATCGCGCAGGCCGCGGATCAGGAAGTAAAAAGCTAACACTTGGAACAACGGCGGGGCGGTTTCGTTCCAACCCCAGCGACTCATGCTCAAATGCCATCGGCTGGCGGCCATCAACAGCATGGCGCTCAGACCAGCCAGCGGACCGAACAGCAGGCGGGCCAGCAGGTACACGGCCGGGATGGTCAGGATGGCGGGGATGAGGGATACCAGTTTCAGGCTGAGCCAGTTGGCGCCCAGGAGTTTGAAGAATCCAGCCATATAATAGATGTAACCGTTGGGTGTGCCGTACCAGCCGGTCGCAAAGGGTGAGGCATCCCGCCCTTCCAAAAGGTACAGGGCCTCCAATCCGCTGTTGGTTTCATCTACGTAAATTCCAGCGGGGATCTCGTTCAAGCGGTAGGTTCGCAGGAAAATGGCCAGGCCCAGGATCAGCAGGAATGCCAGCGCTTCCAACCAGCGGGTACGTTTAGTTTCCACCCAGAACTGCATGCCGGTAGCCGCCCGCGGTGAGCCACGCCCGATGGCGCCGACCAGCCAGGCGCCCAGTACAGCCAAAGTCATGGAAATCAGCCATAGGACAGGGGTTCCCTGCCATTGGCGGTAATCTGGCCATAAACGCAAAACGAGAATAATACTCACAGTCAATGCGGAAAGCAGGCAGATCAGACCCAACCATCGCCGGGTTGACCCGGGGAACCTCGTCAGCTTCGGCAGGATGGGCTGTCCCGGCAGCCAGAGTTCCAGGCCGCGCAGGGAAAGCCCTCCGACCACCATCACTGCAACCAGCAGCACCCATGGCCAGATTTGCCCTTTGGCTAAATCCTGGCGCAGCAGGAACACCACCGCCATGCCGCCGATCAGGGCAAGCCACAGCGTTTGCAGGTTGTGCCGGGTTTGACCATCCGTTGGGGCAGGAATCCTGGGGGAGTGGGGCCAATTCATCGAGTTTGGACTCAATTTAACTTAACTCAGGGCTACGTTTGATTTTCGCATGTTTATCCAGCAGCGTCAACCTGCCTGGCGATATATTTCAATCACCTTTGCGAGCTGCTCATGGCATTCGGGCGAAATTGGAGTTGAGGTGGAGCGTCAAATGCGCCGCGCTCCCCAGATTCCGCCAGGGCAGTTGCAATCTCTTCCACAGATTCACTCAAGTGGCTGCGTTTTTTCTGTTGATTCAAAAATCTTCGCTTGCTGAAATAATGATTTTCCGCTACTATTATAGGGTAATTTATTGGTAGATATCTCCTTGCGGATTATGCTATAGTAGAATATAAGCTTGCCAGTTGTAATGGCTGGCCCAATTTCCACCCGGATGAAAGGACATCCATCATGAAGAGAATCCCCCTGTTTCTTTCTGTTGTTGTAATTTTAAGCCTGTTACTCACCGCCTGCGGAGCCTCTGGTTCCCATTACGATGCCATCAAGAAAGCTGGCGTCATCAAGGTTGGCACCAGCGCCGACTATCCACCCTTCGAGTATGTTGATGACCAGGGCAATAAGATCGGCTTCGATATCGAGTTGATGACAGAAGTTGCCAAGCGTATGAACCTGACCCTGGAATGGGTTGACATGCCCTTCGATAGCCTGATTGCCGGCGTGAAGGAAAGCAAGATCGACGCATCCATCTCCGCTTTCAACTACAGTGAAGAACGAGATCAAGAAGTCGATTTCACCGAAGCATACTACGTCGGTGAAGATGGCTTTACCGTGGCCGAAAGCTTCACCGGTACCATCGCCAAGCCCGAAGATGTAGCTGGCCTGAAGATTGGTGTGCAGTCCGGCACCACCCAGGATGGCTATGTCACCGATGTGCTGGTGGCCGAGGGCGTTTTGACCGATGACCTGGTCTTCCGCTACGACCGGGCTGACCAGGTGGCGTTGGATCTCAAGAATGGCCGCATCGACGTCATGATGACCGACCTCGTCCCCGGCCAGGCCCTTGCCCGCCAGCTTGGCGGCTTGAAGGTTATTCACCAGGGCCTGTATTCCAGCGGTCCGTTCAATATCATCGTGCCGGAAGGTGACACGGAACTGGCCGAGGCGATGAATGTCATCCTCAAGGATTTGCAGGCTGAGGGATTCATCGACAACCTGGCAATCAAGTACTTCGTCGGCGAATAAGTATCCATGCAGCGGGGCGGCCTGAAGGGCCGCCCCGCGTCTTAAACCCATGGGATCCAATTTCTTCTTTTATATCGCCCAAGGCACAGCCATCACCATTGCAGTCACCCTGGTGGCTTTGCCGTTTGGCCTAGTGATTGGCCTGGCGCTGGCGCTGGTCAATACCTACTCCGGCAAGTGGGCTCGCCGGGCTTCGGCCGTCTACAGCCTGGTGATGCGCGGCATCCCGCCAATTGCGCTCTTATTCATCCTTTATTTCTTGCTCTCTGGTCGCTGGCTCAACTTGACACCATTCTGGGCCGGCTCGCTCTCATTGGGCATTGTCAGCAGCGCCTACCAGATGGAAATTCTGCGCGGCGCTCTGGCTTCGGTGGGCAGCGGGCAGATGACAGCGGCCCGGGCGGTGGGCATGTCTCGCTGGCAAGCCATCCGTTACATCCTCATCCCGCAGGCCATCCGCCTTGCCATCCCGCCCTGGTCGAACGAGGCATCAATTGTCCTCAAAGATTCCTCGCTGGTCTATGCCCTGGGCGTGCCGGAAGTGCTGCGCCGCGCCCAGCAGTTGAGTGCCACCAACTCGCAGCCCTTGCTGGCCTTCGGTGCAGCTGCCATCATCTACTTTGTGCTGGTATTCCTCACCAACCGTGGGCTGGACTGGCTGTCCAATAAAACCAGGCTCCCCACCCAGACGGTGTAGGGATTGGCTGTTTTTATTTGGTTCTTTAACACGGATTTGAATGGATTGGAATGGAAGAACACGGATAAACCATTAAAAATCTCCGTGCCTCTGTGGCGATTTTTTTATAGGATTGATGCCCATGGACGACTCGATCATCTTGCAGGCCAAAAACCTGACCAAAATTTACGGCACTAACGTTATCTTTCAAGATATCTCGCTGGATGTGCAGCGCGGGGAGAATATCGTCATCATCGGCCCCAGCGGCACCGGCAAAAGCACCCTGCTGCGCTGCATGAACCTGCTGACTCGCGTCAACAGCGGCCAGATTTTCCTGGAAGGCCAGGAGATCACCGACCCCAAGTGCGACGAAGACAAGGTGCGCCAACAGATCGGCATGGTCTTCCAGAATTTCCTGCTTTTCAACCATCTGACCGCCCTCGATAATGTACTGATCGGCCTGACCAAAGTCAAAAAACTGCCCAAGGCTCAGGCTCTGGAGAAAGCCATGGCTGAACTGAACCGCGTCGGCCTGGCTGACCGCGCCGGGCATTACCCCGGGCAGCTCTCCGGCGGTCAACAACAACGCGTTGGGATCGCCCGCGCCCTGGCGATGGATCCCAAGGTCATGCTCTTTGATGAGCCGACCTCAGCCCTGGACCCTGAGCTGATCGGTGAGGTGCTGAGCGTAATGGCCCAGCTGGCGCGTGACCGCATGACCATGCTGGTGGTCACCCACGAGATGGGCTTCGCCCGCGAAGTGGCTGACCGTATCATCTTCATGGAGAAGGGCAGCATCGTCGAGCAGGGATCACCGGATGACCTCTTTGAGCGCCCGCAGCACGCCCGCACTCGCGAGTTCCTCTGGAAGATCACCGAGTTGTACGGTAAGAAAGAAAAGAAATGATCGATTTCTTCGAATTCTTCATTCGCTTTCTGCCAGATTTGCTGAAAGGCGCCGGGACAACCCTGCTGCTAACTGCTGAGGGCCTGTTCGCAGGCTTCATCATCGGTCTGGCTGCCACGCTGGCCCGCACCTATGGCAACAAGTTTTGGAAGGGCGTCTCGGTGGTGTATGTGGAAATCTTCCGCGGCACCCCGCTGCTGGTGCAGTTGTTCTTGTTGTATTACGGCCTGCCGGGCATCGGCATCACCATGTCGCGCGAGCTGGCGGCTTTTTTGGCGCTTGGCTTGAACTCCGGCGCTTACCAGGCCGAGTATCTGCGGGGCTCCATTCTGGCCATTGGCGAGGGGCAGATGATGGCCGGGCGTTCGATCGGTATGTCCCGTTGGAGCACGGTTTTCAATGTCATCCTGCCGCAGGCGTTGCGCCTGGCCATCCCGGCCTGGGCCAACGAGCCGGTCTCGCTGCTTAAGTCCACCTCCGTAGTCTTTTTGATCGCCGTACCGGAGTTAATGGCGCGGGCCAAGGCCATCGCCGCAAGAACCTACGACTCAATCAGTTCTTACATTGCCGTCGCCATCATCTACCTGGTGCTGGTCTACCTGGTGGATGCGGTGATGAAGTGGGCCGAGCGCGCCAGCCAGATCCCCGGCTTTGAGATGGAAGGTAAAAAGACCTAGCCGGGTAATTTAAATCGAATCTAATCATCCTTTCACTTACCTCTGAACCTCAGAGGTTATAATTTTAAATTGTTCTCGTTAATGGTTGGTGGTTATATAAGCAAGATTCGCGAGTATTTTTCTGGTGTTAATAAATGCAAATTCGGAAAACGCTTCTCATCATCTGTGGTTTCTTGTTCGTCGGCTTGGGTATCCTGGGTATCTTCCTGCCGGTGCTGCCAACCACACCATTACTGCTGCTGGCAGCAGCCTGCTTTGCCCGTTCTTCCTCCCGTTTTCACCATTGGCTGCTGCACAACCGCTGGTTTGGTGCCTATATCCGCAACTACCGCGAAGGGCGGGGCATATCCCTCCTCCATAAAGTTGTCACTATCTCACTTCTTTGGCTGACTATCGGTTTTACAATCTTCATGGTTCCGCACTGGTGGATTGGGCTGATTTTGTTTGGCATTGCTTCCGGAGTCACCCTGCACCTGTTGCGGGTGAAAACCTATCGGCCGGAACACTTACCCGCAGAAAGTGAGATTTAGGGGTTTTAATTCTCCCTCAATATGATTGATTACGTTCTCTCCTTGCATTGCGGGGAGAGACTTTGTTGTAGAATGGAACCGGGGATGCTACAATGCTTTTGATTGATTTGACACAGCGCGGAGGGAAAATTGATGCAAGAAGCAATGATTCAGGTACAAGATTTTCGCAAAACGTACGGCAATTTTGTTGCCGTGGATGGGATTAGTTTTGCGGTTGGACGGGGGGAAATCTTCGGCCTGCTCGGGCCAAACGGTGCCGGCAAGACCAGCACGCTGGAATGCCTGGAAGGGTTGCGCTCCCCCAATAGTGGCTCGCTGAGCGTGGCAGGTATCAACCCGGCGACCAACTCCGGCAAGTTGCGCAACTTGATTGGCGTGCAATTACAATCCTCCGGCCTGCCGGAGAGTATCACACCCGAAGAGGCGATGAAGTTCTTCTGCGCCTACCATGCTGTGGCGCCGCGTTTTGACCTGTTGGAGCGGGTGGGCATCGCCGAAAAACGCAAAGAGCAGTTCTACCACCTTTCCACCGGCCAGCAGCGCCGGTTAAGTTTGGCCCTGGCGGTGGCCCATAATCCACCGGTCCTCTTCCTGGATGAGCCGACTGCCGGCCTGGACGTGGCCTCGCGCGTCGACCTGCACAACCTGATGCGCGAATTGCAGAAAGCTGGCACCACCATCATCCTGGCCACCCATGATATGGCCGAGGCCGAGGAAATGTCTGACCGCGTCGCCATCCTGCTCCAGGGCAAAATCGTCTCGAGCGGCACGCCGCTGGAGATCACCGCCACCGGTGCCGGGCTGACCAAGATTTCCGCCCGCACCCAGAATGGCAGCCTCTCCGCTCCTGGCCTGGCCTTCCCGGCAGTCAGCAAGCAGTTCAACAAGGATGAATACAACATTTACTACAGCTCAGATATCGGCCCGACGGTCTCTGCGATTATCAATCATATCCAGGCACAGGGGGATAGCCTGATCGACCTGCGGGTGGAGCGCCCCTCGCTCGAAGACCGCTTCCTCGAAATCACCAACCGCGCAGGAGCCCAATGAACGCCTTCATCCACCACTTCTCGTTTGAATTCCGCACCGGCATCCGCAACAAGACCCTGCTGTTGATGAATTATCTCTTCCCGCTCGGTTTTTACCTGATGATGGGTTTCGTCATGGCCGAAATCAACCCACCCTTCCGCGAGTCCATCATCCCGGCCATGGTCGTCTTTGGCGTGTTGGCCGCCACCCTGCTCGGCATCCCGGACCCGCTGGTCAATGCCCGCGAGAACGGAGTTTTCCGCAGCTACAAGATCAATGGCGTCCCGTCCACTTCCATTTTGCTCATCCCGGCCCTGACCACCAGCCTGCACCTGGTGATTGTGACTGCCATCATCACCCTCACTGCGCCGCTGCTCTTTCAGGCGCCCCTGCCGGTAAACTGGCTGAACTTCATCCTGGTCTTCCTGGCGCTGGCGGTGGCCTGTGCCGGCCTCAGCGTGCTGATTGGGGTAGTTTCACCCAGTTCGCGCATGACGGTGCTCTGGTCGCAGTTGATCTTTGTGCCCTCCATGCTGCTGGGCGGCTTGATGCTGCCCTACAGCATGCTGCCGGAGATCGCCGGCAAGTTTGCCCAACTGCTGCCCGCCACCCAGGCCATGAACGCCTTCAACGGCCTGGCCATGGGCAAAACCGCCGACTTCTCCCCCTGGGGCTCGGTGATTGCCTTGCTTGCCTGCGGCCTGCTGGCCTTTGGCCTGGCGGTCTTCCTCTTTAGTTGGGACAGCCGCAACACCGCCCGCCGCGGCCACCCGCTGCTAGCCTTGCTGGCCCTCCTGCCGTTCCTGGTGGGGATTTTCTTGTTCTGAAAGAACAAATTAAATCAAACCGCCCACCAAAACCAGGTGGCGGCGAAAAAAAGGATTTCCGAAATCTTTAAGATTTCGGAAATCCTTAATTTAAAAAGCCTACTACGTTGATATTACAGTCTAGATAAAGATAATCTGCGCGCCTTCGGTCATATCCATGAAATCGCTGGCGGTGACGATATCTTCAACACCGTCGATCATGTCTTCCTTCTTCAGGCCAAACATATCCACTGACATCTTGCAGGCGAAAAGCTTGGCTCCGCCATCCACCAGCATTTGCAGGTATTCATCCACCGGCGGGGCGCCGACTTCGGCAATTTTCTTCTTCATGAACCAGGAGGTGAAGGCGGTCATACCGGGGATGATGCCCATCAGGTTCGGGATGCCCAGGGTGCCGGTAGGCAGGCCCATCAGGCGCATCTTCATGCTGGTGTTGGCCACCGGGGCCAGTTCCAGGTGTTTCTGGCGGTCCTTGGTGATCATATCCATGCCCCAGAAGGTGAAGAAGATGGTCACGTCGATGCCGTTGCCGAGCGCCGCCCAGCCCATCACCAGCGCCGGGTAAGCCATGTCCAGGTCGCCCTTGCTGCAAATAAACGCGATCTTGCGGGTTTCAGATTCCATTGGTTAACTCCTGTTAATTTAAACGATACCAAACTCTCCACTGTAAGGGCGAAGCAGCCGGGGCTAACTTCTTCTTTCTTGGAGAAAGAATTCTCCGGCCGCTTCGCCCTTACCAGGCGAAAGACCGGAATCAGTGAAATTACACGCAGCCTTCGGGCTTGCCGAGGCCGGCGATCTTGGCGACCTTCTTGGCCGGGCCCTTGGGGAACAGGGCGAACAGGTCCTTGGTCGAGACGCCCGAGCCGACCGTGATCTGACGCAGGGTCGGGGCTTTGCCACTGGCCAGGCCGGTTGCCCGGCAGTAATCGATCACTTTCCAGTGGGCTTCGGTCAGGGGGTCAATTCCTTCCTGCTTGGCCAGCTCGACGGCCAGTTCTTTGGTCCACTGCTTGGGATCGGTCATGAAGCCTTCGGCATTTAAGGATACATTAGCGAAAAGATCAGACATTTTTATCTCCTTTTGATTTGGTAGGGTGCGTCCCTGACGCACCAAAATTTAGTTTGTTTAGGTGCGTTTGTAGAACGCACCTAAGTTTATAAATCAAGCTTTCTTGCCGGCCATCGTGAATTCGTTCGGCAGCGGCACTTCGATGCCCTTAAGCATCAGGTTCCAGTACATGAATTTGAAAGCCAATTTGCCCCAGTGATTGATCACGGTTTCCCCTAACAGGTCGAAGGGGCCAATCCCTGGTACCGGGTATTTGCCGGGCAACGGCTCCTGGTCGTAATCAAAGTCAATCAGGGTGGCTTTGTTGAAGCCAGTTTCGATGTAGCACAGGGCATGGCCGTCAAAACGGTGATTGAGCGGCTTGCCAGCCATTTGATCCATGATGTTTTTGTAGGCCGTGTGAATCTGGAAGTGGATCACTGCTCCCGCTTTAGAAGTCGGGAGGTTGGTGGCATCACCCATCACAAAGATGTTTGGGTAATCAGCGGATTGCAGGGTGTATTTGTCGGTCTTCACGAAGTTCAATTCATCGCCAATCCCGGCCGCGGCGATAAAATCAGCGCCCATGTTAACTGGCACAGTCACCAGCAGGTCGTAGGGGATTTCACGCTCATCGTAGGAACTGAGCACGTTGCGCGAGGAGTCAACCAATCCAGCAGCAAATTCAGATTCAACGTGGATATTCTTCCGCTCCAGCATATTACCAAATTCGGCTGCCGCCCGCGGCTTGGTGAAGGCTCCAGGTAGTGGGGTGGCGTAAACCAGCTCCACCTTGTTGCGCATGCCTTTTTGGGTGAAGTACCAATCGGCCAGGAAGAGGAATTCTAATGGGGCCACCGGGCACTTAATCGGCATTTCCACCACGTTGACCACCAGGCGGCCGCCCTCAAATTTTTGCAGCACCGGGGCCAATGCGGCCGCGCCTTCGTAGGTGTAGAAATCAAAGATATTCTGTTGCCAGCCGCCATCCAGCATCCCTTCGGTCTGGTCCGGACGGATGTCGGTGCCGGTGGCAATCACCAGGTAATCATAGTTAATCACCCGGCCATTGGCCAGGGTCACCTTGTTTTCAGCGGGTTCAAGCTGTTCAATCCCACTGATCACGTATTCCACGCCGCGCGCTACAAATTTCTTATTGGGCTGGACGACATCCTCCTTGCCATACATGCCGAAGGGCACGAACAGGAAGCCAGGCTGATAGTAGTGCAACTCTGTTCGATCGACCAGGATCACCTTCCATTGGCTGGAATCGAGTGCCTTGGCCATCTTGCGGGCAATCATTGTGCCGGCGGTACCGGCTCCGAGAACTAAAAATGTCTTCATAAATTACAACTCCTTAAACTAGTTGAGTAAGATTGGCAATCTGCTGCAAACGCTGCATGAAACCGGAGCGCTCCTGCATGATACTTTCCATGGCAGTCGCCGCACTGGTCACCCAGGTATGCAGTAACATGTGTTTTTCAGAGGGGATCAGTGGAGCCTGGCGGAAGGCTTCCTGCACCGCGCTGACTGGTAATGCATGAGCCCGTGCCAGTTCCTGCATGCGCATGGTTTGTTCTTCGGCAACCGGGTTGGTCAGGCGGATCTGTCCGGCCACCAACCAGCCAACCAGCATCTCGCCATCCACCACCGGGGCGGCCAGGTAATTCAATCCAGCATGGCAGGTGAACTCGCGCTCACCGTTGGCTGCAAGCGTAACCATTTCTTTCCATGAATTACGACAAGCGATTGCGCCGCTGGGAGTGTTTTGCATCATCCGGCATAACTGGCAATCACCGCTTAGAGCGGTCACTGGCTCGCCGCTCGGGTCCACCACCAGGCCGCCTACCTGGCTGACGCTGGTGAACAGGTCTTGAACCGTCTGCAGGCAGTGCACCGGCAGAGGTGGGTTGGCGGGAACGAGGTTGAATTGTGCTTCAGGGGAAGGTTCGCCATTCAGTAGACGCTGGACTTCGCTCAAGGGAAAACGCCATTGCTGGCCGATTTTAACGCCCTTCAACCGGCCATCCGCCAGCATGCGGTAGATGGTGATCCGGTCAACTTTCAGCAGGTTCTGGACCTGGCGGGTGGTGAGTAGTTCAGTCATCGTATATCATCGTATAACAACAAGAATGGCAATACTATAACAACTTATTACATTTGTAACAAGTGACAAATGTCACAATCTTTTGGATTTTTCCAAAAGGTTAAGCAAAATTTAGGCCGATCTTCTCCGCCCCTTAACCCAAATGGTAGAGGGCTGTGTTATTATCTAAGATAATAAGCATCAAATTAGTCTAATTGAAATTGTTTCTCATTCTACTTTCTCCTGACTTTCTGCCGCCTGATAAGCTATTCGGTTTTATCGTTCAGACCGGCGCCAAATAACATCAAATATGCTGCTCGCACACCCGGAGGTGTGGCCCACACATAACGATTTTTTTACGAGACCCCGGGTAATGGCCAGGGTTGATTTACAAACATCAAAATTGGATGAAAATTTGAAGGGAGTACACGATGAAATATGCAAAAAACAACAACTTATGGCTCACCCTGGCTTCTGCTCTGCTGATTGGCCTGGGTCTGGTACTGGTTCAGTTTCGCTCGATCTTTGCCCAGACGGGTACCATCATCTATATGCCCATCATTACCAACTCGGGGCCGGCCAAGCCGTTGGACCAGTACATTGTCATCGGCTGGAACGATCTGGGCATGCACTGCTACAACCGGGATTTTAGTTCCCTGGCGGTCTTACCCCCGTTTAACAACCTTTGGGCCCAGGTCATCCAGCGCGGCGATCCGCCCCGTATTGTCACCAGCGGCATCACGGTGGATTACCGTTTTCCGGATAACACCTATTCGGTTGGTAAATCCAACTTCTGGGATTATGACCTGCAACTCTTTGGCGTAGATCTGCCCGCCAATGTCGGCTTGACCGGCAAGGGCCTGGCTGGCCTGATGGACGCCAAGCCCGATCATTTTGTTGCCGAAGGTATCCCGATCACCGAATTCTCGGATAGTGACTTGGTCAATCCGCAGCCCTATCAACTGGCAGATATCGTGGTCAAAGATCTGCAGGGTAAGGTCCTGGCCACCAACCAGGTCGTGGCGCCGGTCTCCACCGAGATGCGTTGCGATAATTGTCACAGCGACGGCGCTTTTGGCATTTCTACTGGAAAAGTGGAAGATAACATCCTGACCCTGCACGACGAATCCAATCAGGGCGATTACCCGGCCGGCAATACCGCTGCCCTGATGGATCGTCGCCCGGTCTTATGCGCTGAATGTCACGCCTCCAACGCCCTGGGAGCCCCGGGCGTGGCCGGCATCCCTAATCTTTCAAAGGCCATGCACTCCAAGCATGCTGGCAAGGTACCGAACACCACCCAAGGTTGCTACAATTGCCACCCCGGTCCGGACACAAAATGTCTGCGGGATGTTATGTCCAGCCAGTACGACATGGGTTGTATCGATTGCCACGGCGGCATGCAAGAGGTCAAAAACAATCCCAATCCATGGTTGAACGAGCCACGCTGCGATACCTGCCACACCGAGCCGAAATATCAGCAGAATAACCCGCTCTACCGGCTCTCCACCGGGCACGGCGGCCTGTATTGCCAGGCTTGCCACGACAGCACGCATGCCATCGCCACCAGTTCGCAGCCGCTGGATGCCATCAAGTTCATCAACCTGCAAGGTTACGCTGGCACGCTTGGCAAATGCACCGTCTGCCACTTGACCGATCCCGGTGGTACGGAAGTCCATCAATAGTTAAATTTGGGTCATTGTGAATGGGGAAGCAATCTCCCTCCACTATGCTCCAGGCTAGCCCTGGAGCATTTTGCTGCTTATGTTTTCCTGCCGATGGTATAATTTTTTTGAAAGGGAAAACCTATGCATCCAGATCATGTTCAAGCCCTGGTTGAATGTACCCGCGGATCGATGGTCGAGTCGATCCATTTTGGCGCTCTGGCCATAGTTTCCTCGCACGGTAAGCTCTTGGCCAGCGTCGGCGATCCCCAACTGACCACTTTTTTGCGCTCCTCGGCCAAGCCGTTCCAGGCGCTGCCCTTCATCGAACGCGGCGGCGCCGAGCACTTTGGCTTGACCGACCGAGAAATTGCCATTCTGTGCGCCTCCCACTCCGGTACCGATGAGCATGTTGCGGTCTTGCGCACTATTCAATCCAAGGTCGGAATTGCTGAAGATCAGCTGCTATGCGGCGCTCACAATCCGTATCATGAGCCAACGACCCAGGCACTGCTGCTACGCGGTGAAAAACCGACGCCTATTCGCCACAATTGCTCCGGCAAGCATACCGGCATGCTGGCCCATGCCCTGCTGCGCAGCCTGCCGCTGGAGGATTACATCAACCCGCAGCATGCGGTCCAGCAGACAATCTTACAGGCCTTTGCTGAAATGTGCGATGTCAAACCTGAAGAAATCCACCTAGGCGTGGATGGCTGCTCAGCGCCGGTTTTCGCGGTACCGCTCTATAATGCTGCCCTAGCCATGGCCCGCCTGGCTGAGCCGATTGGCCTGCCAGCGCCGCGCGCTGCCGCCCTGCAGCGCATCTTCCGCGCAATGGCCGCCAATGGTGACATGGTGGCCGGTCCCGGCCGTTTTGACACCCTGATCATGAGCCTGATGGGTGGCAACCTGGTCGCCAAGGCTGGCGCCGAGGGGTACGAGGTCATCAGCCTGCTGCCGGGGCTGATAGGCGCGGGTTCGCCGGGCATTGGCATCGCCTTCAAGATCGCGGATGGCGATACCAGTGGCCGCGCTCGACCGCTGGTGGGTATTGAAATCCTGCGCCAACTGGGCGTGCTGAGCGCTGAGCAAATTGCCGGGCTGTCCGGGTTTGACCGACGCCCGCTCTACAACTGGCGCAAACTGCCCATCGGCGAAATCCGTCCCTGCTTTACTTTGGAGAGAATAAACTCGTGAGCAGGGCAGATTTGAACGAGCATGGCCTGGCGGTTCACCACTGCCTGCTGGAATTCTACGGTGTGCCAGAATGGCGCGACCCGCTGCCGGCATTGGACGAGTTGGTTTCCACCATCCTCTCGCAGAACACCAACGACCGCAACCGCGACCAGGCCTTCCTGGCACTGCGGGCACGCTACCCGACCTGGGAAGCGGTGCGCGATGCGCCGGTCGAGGCAGTCATTGAAGCCATCCGCCCGGCCGGATTGGCCAACCAGAAAGGCCCGCGCATCCAGGAAGTGCTGCGCCAGATCACCCTGGAGCGCGGTGAACTGGATCTGACTTTTCTAAAGGCTTTTTCGGACCAGGAAGCGCTGGATTGGTTGATGCGCTTCAAAGGCGTGGGACCCAAAACCGCAGCCATCGTACTGCAGTTCGCCCTCGGCAAAGCTGCTTTCCCGGTCGATACACATGTCTATCGCGTCAGCGGCCGGATTGGCTTGCGACCGGACAAAATCACCGTTGAAGAAGCCCACCCCTACCTGGCCCAGGCCTTTGCGCCCGAGCAGTACGGCCCCGGGCACCTCAATCTCATCCGCCTGGGACGGGAAATCTGCCATGCGCGCTCCCCGCAGTGCCTGGTCTGCCCGGTGCAGGCGCTGTGCCGGTTCTACGCTGGGAAGTAACCTGCCGTGATACCCGAACTGCCCCCCGAACCGCTGAGCGAGCGTGAGATCGAAATCTTGCGCCTGGTTGCCACGGGGGCATCCAACAAAGAGATCGCCGCGCAGTTGGTGATCAGCCCCAACACGGTCAAAGTTCACCTGCGCAATATCTTCACCAAAATCGGGGTCGTCTCGCGCACCGAAGCCACCCTGTTTGCCATCAAGAACGGCCTGGTCGAGGCATCTTTCCGGCCCAGGG
>JBGSJZ010000121.1:0-87635 GCA_041741455.1 Anaerolineaceae bacterium
ATCAGGTTACTTACAGCCTTTATCTGCCTGTTCAATAGACATTACTGCATCCTATTCCTGCGAAACTTGCTCATCTCATGCAGGCTGTCTGCTGGCCTCCACCCGTCAAGGCTGGTTGTTGACCGAACGCGGCGAAAAACTGATCAGCTCCGTTGCATCTTGACAAATGAGGTTGGGCGGATATAATCACTTCATTCGCGGGTGTAGCCAAGCGGTAAGGCAGTAGCTTCCCAAGTTACCATTCGTCGGTTCGATCCCGATCACCCGCTCTAATTGCAAAATTCCAGGGCACCCTAACGGGTGCTCTTTCAATTTCTTTCATTTTTTCTAATCAAAAAAACTATACCGTTAATCGATTCTTATCCAAACCAGTTTTCGATTTTCCTGACTTTTTACCTGCCCTTAAGAATCTACTGCTTGTACCTTGCAGAATTGTTATTCACCCTGCCCCATGTATGCGATTGTAAGGTGAAGTTCATCCTACCGGTATGCTAAAATCACAGCAGGAGATTTCTGGAAAATGGCTGACGAGAAAACCATCCTACACATTGAAGATAATTTTGAAAATCGGCTTCTAGTCCGACGCATCCTGGTAGCTGAAGGCTATAACGTGCTGGAAGCGGAGAGTGCCTCTGAGTCAATCGATATCCTTTCCACCATCACTCCGGATCTTATTCTGATGGATATCAATATGCCAGATATCGATGGTTATACACTCACTGCCCGCCTGAAAGCCAATCCGGCCTACCAGAATATACCCATCCTTGCCATAACAGCCAACGTCACTACTGCCGCCCGGGAACGATCCCAGGTGGCTGGATTTAACGGCTATATCGAAAAGCCAATCGATATTGATGGCTTTTTGGAAAAAATATCCCAATACCTGGCTTGATAGTTGTACTATCCGAAAAGATATGACTATGCCTCTGCCAAATGACGCAACCGTTCTTGTCGTAGAAGATAATGTTTCCAATTTTGTTTTAATTGCCCGCTTATTGGGGTTTTTGGGAGTCCATTGCGAATGGAAAACCTCCGGTTATGAGGTTGTAGAATACGCCGATACCCTCCCAAAATTGGACCTGATCTTGATGGACATTCGCCTGCCTTACGAAGATGGTTATAGCGCCATGCGCAAGATCAGGCAATCAACTCGCTTGAAATCAACCCCAATTGTGGCAGTGACTGCAGAAGCCAGCCTGGAAGAAATGAACAAAGCTCGACAGGCAGGCTTTGATGGTTTCATGGGAAAACCACTTGACCCCGATCGTTTCCCGGATCAAATTCAGAAGATCCTTTCCGGTGAAGCTGTCTGGGAATATGAATGATTTAGACTGAGGATTTGCATGGCTGACGAACCTGAATTGAATAAAATAGTAGACGAATCTTTACCTTCAGGCAAGCGCTCATGGTTGGCAAGGTTGTTCACTGCCAGGCATAACAGGCAGGCCGGCTCTTCAGATGTCCAATCCTCAACCCAGCCACTGCGTCAATCCGCTCCTGAAATCAGTGCAGAGCAGGAATCACCCTATAAACTCATCAAACAACTTTCCAGTTGGATCGACCGTGGATTTTCAGTTAATGCAATTATTGATAACCTCCTACGAGGCTTGATTACCACCCTACATCTTGATTACGCAGCGTATTTCGTAATTAATCCTTTGGATGAAAAAGCTCAATTAAAAATGCAGTTTACAGCGAAAGGCCTGTCGCCCAAGGTTCTGACAGGTTTTTCCCTTCCAATCAATAACGAGTCCATCATTGGTTGGGTATATAACCAAAAACACGAACATGTTCTCACCGATATTCGCGATTCTCGCTTCACCAATTCAGAGTGGCTCCTTCCAACGACCACCTATCAGGCCGTCTATCCAATAATTACGAACAACCAGGTCATAGGATTCATCGATATTCAAAGCCACCAGCCTGACTTGTTGGATGCCTTAACCCTGGATTTTCTGCATTCTTTATCTGTTTATCTGCGCGGCATATTTGTTCAAGCTGAAACCCAGTCAGGACTTTCCATTCCCAGGGAGAACATTGGGCAAGTTGAACACCTGGTCCGGCAGGCTCAAAATGATGTTGAACTCTTTTCCCTGCTTCGTTCCACATTAGTCGAATCGCCGTTCATTTCGGTTTGTTTCTCTGTCCAATATGATCATCTTTCCCTGCAGTTCATTACTGATGCCAAACGCCCGGCCGTATCTTCAGCCATCCAGGGCTTGGCACTTCCACTTGAAAACACACTCGAACAACTGGCTAGCAACAATCCAATTCTGCTGAATAACCTTGAAAAGATCGAAAGCAATGGACAGATTCTTTCCTTCTTTACCAGGCGTGGTTGTACATCGGCTGCTATTTTTGGCATCTTTGAAAATAATGCCATCACCTACATTCTTGCAATCGGCGCGTTTGAAGATAATCCCATCACAATCGAGAAGACCTCTGCCCTGCTAGAACTGACCAAAACCACAGGTACTACCCTGGGAAATTTGCACTTGGTTTCCAAACTTCAATCCCGGCTGACTGAACTGGAAGCCCTGGGAATCGTCAGCAAGGCAATATCTGTCGAAACTAATCTTCAGAACCTCTTCCTACTCCTTAACGATCAGATCAAAGCTCTGATTGGGAGTGATGTCTCATTTGCAGTAACAATATATAACCAGGTCCAAAACAAGATTGAAATTCCTTTCATGACGGAAGACGGCCAGATCGTCAATTTCCCCGCATTCCCCCTGGGAGAAGGCCTGACGTCTGTCGTCATCCGTTCTCAAAAGCCATTGCTTCTGCACAACCAGCAACAAGCGGTCGCGCTCGGCGCAAAAATCATCGGAAAGAATGCCCACTCTTGGATGGGCGTCCCACTCATCATCGGTTCAGATGTAATCGGAACCATGATGGTGCAGGATACTGAACACGAAGATCGTTTTACAGAAACCGATTTGAACGTTTTTCTTACCCTTGCTCCCCAAGTGGCAGTAGCCATCCGAAATGCCCAATTGTTCAACCAGGTTGAAAACTCGCTTTCGCAACATAAACTTCTTCACCAAATCACGGTTGAAACCGCTGCAGCCAACACAATTGATGAGGCTATCCAGACGACGGTTAATCTTTTGGCGAAAAGTTTGCCCGGTTCCAAAATTTCGGTTTTATTAAAGGATGAGCACGACATCCTGACCATCCAGTATTCAACTGGGTTTAACCTGGAATCTGTCGCTGACCTGACCATCCCGGTTGGACAGGGGATCATCGGCCAGGTCGCCCAATCTGGTTTGAGCATGATCGTGAACGATGTCAGCACTGAGCCAAACTACATTAACCTTGATCCTGAAATCCAATCCGAAATGGCAGTACCAATTACCTTCAAGGGTGAAGTGCTCGGCGTGCTGGACATTGAATTGCCTGAGAAGAATGCATTCCACTCCAGTGAAGCTGACATTCTGGGCACGCTTGGCAACAACCTGGGAGCGGTAATTTCTTCCGCCCACCTTTTGGAAAACGTAAAAATCCAGGTGGCGCAACAACAGCAATTGTTCGACGCAACTTCCAAAATCCGCCGTTCAGTGGAAATGAAATCCATTATGGAAACCTCAGCCACCGAAATTGGCCACATCCTTGGCGCTCGCCGCGTTTCGATTAGGATCAATCCTCAATCATCTACTGAGGAAACAGCAGGTCTTACTCCAGGTTTGGACAGAATAACAGAGCCAGATAAGGCTTTGGAGGTAAACGAATGAACTTCCTGCATTATTTGCGACCCTCTGAAACGCCTAAACATGCCTTAAACCAGGGAGATTTATTTGTTTTACGAGAACGGATTTTCCACACCATTCTTCTTTTCGGTAGTGGGATGGCAGTTGTTGGGTTTGCGGTGGTTTTACCTCTTTCCCTTCAACGCGGGAATTATTCCAGCCTGTTGATTATGTCAATCGTTCTGGGTTTATTCCTACTGCTGACATTTGGACGCACGATTGCCTTTAAAATCCGAGCTTTTACTCTCCTAACCGCCTTGTTCGCTGTCGGTTTTTATACTTTCTCCTTCTCCGGTTTGGCTGGCAACGGCAAAATCATCTTGAGTTCATTGCCCATCCTGGCTGGTATTTTACTGGGTTTGGAAGCAGGTATTATAAGTTTGGTACTTTCGACAGCTACATTTATTGGTTTTGGCTATGTCATGACCAATGGCATCCTCAAAGCTCCGGATCCGACCTTATATGGTAACTCCAGCGTTGCTACGGATTGGACTTCTGGCATTGTCTACTTTGTATTGCTTAGTGTGATGGCTACAATTTCCTTGGTTGCCTTTATTAACAGCGTTCAATCCAGCCTCAACCGGCAGAAGGCTTTAACCGACGAAATCGAGAAAGAACGCCAAAACCTGGAAGTTAGCGTCCAACAACGGACTCAAGATCTGGCAAACCGTTTGGGACAAATCCGCTCAGCCGCAGAAATTTCTCGGTCAATCAGTTCAGTGCTGAATCTGGATGAACTTCTTCAGCAAGTCGTTGAACTCATTCTGGTTCGATTCGATCTGTATTATGTCGGTGTTTTCCTGATTGATGAAACTGGTAAATATGCGGTTCTAAAAGCAGGGACAGGTTCAGCCGGCGCGGAAATGTTAGCCCGTCAGCACCAGCTTCTGGTTGCTGGTGCATCCATGATTGGTTGGGCAACCGCCAACCAAAAGCCTCGTATCGCGTTGGATGTTGGCGCAGAAGCGGTTCGCTTTAATAACCCATACCTACCAAATACCCGTTCCGAAATGGCCTTACCCATCCTTAGTCGCGGTGTAACCTTAGGCGCACTCACTGTCCAATCTGTCAAGCCTAACGCCTTTGACAATGATGACATCATTATTTTGTCCGGTATAGCAGACTCCCTGGCGGTTGCCATTGAAAATGCCAACCTTTTCACAGTCACACAACAGAATTTGGAAGAAATTCGTTCATTGAACAGGCAATATCTGCAGCAAGCATGGGATGAGACGATTGACATCAAGGGCCGGTTGGATTACATCTATGAATCCCCCAATAAGCCTCCGGATGGGCTTGAAATCTCCCAAGTACGAGTACCTCTCACTATTCGCGATCAGGTCATTGGAGAAATTATCCTGGAAATGGACAAAGATCACTTATCGGCTCAAGATCATGCTATCGTTGAGGCGATCTCCTCACAAACCGCCCAGGCCCTTGAAAACGCCCGCCTTCTGGAAGATGTTGAGAGAAAAGCGCTGCAGGAGGAAAGGATCAATTATTTATCAACCCAGTTTAGCCAGGCCAGCAGTGTGGAGGAAATTTTACGCTCTGCCATCATTAATCTGGGACAAATTCCTAACGTTGCTGAAGTTTCCTTGCACATTTTGCCCCCGGGAGAGGCTGATTCATCAACCTCCTCCGTAGGTCGGAAGAATGGTAACGGGCATCATCCACAGGAAGGTACTAAATGAGCTTTTTCCAGGCTTTTTCCCCTTCTAAACCCTCGAAAACAATTGACCAAAACAATCTACTTGCGCTGATTCGAGACCGCGTTTTTCAACTTATATTAATTATCTTCACTTTCCTCGCCATTTCAGTTGCAGTTGCAGTCACGATTATCGTATTACAAAGTGGGCAGTTGGTTAATATTCCTATTGCCTGGAGTTTGGTATTTTTTATTGGTGTAATCACTTTTTTCCGCAATTTCCCTTATAGAATTCGTGTTTTTGGTTTTTCCGCCATATTGTTCGTCGCGGCTACATATTTGCTGCTTTCCACCGGTTTTTCTACACATGGTTTGCTTCTGATGATGGGGTTTGTGATTATTGTTACTCTTTTCAATGGCGTGACAGATGGCATCATTAGTGGTGTCATCGCTCTTGCTTCCATCTTCCTTGCGGGCGGGCTGATAACCACTGGTACCTTTTCCCTTCCACCAGTGCTGCCTGCCACCAATCCAGGATTCGAGTGGCTGATCGGTGGCCTATCCTTTCTGGGATTATCTTCTATCGCAATTGGAACAATTACAGTAACTTTCAATGCATTACAACATACAGTGAAGAATCAAGATTCTCTGATCTCTTCACTAGCTGATGAAAAAAATAATATGACGTCCATGCTGTCAAAACAAAGTAACGAACTTGAGGTGTTCAATCATCACATCGACTTGCACACCGAAGTTAACCGCCTTTTCACGGAACAAAAAGGCACGGCTCAATTTTTATCGGATGTAGTAAATTTAATAGAAAAAGCATATTCCCTTTATCATGTCGGGGTGTACTTAAAGGGTGAAAACGGAGATTCAGTTATTCTCCAGGCAGCCACTGGAGAAACTGGGCGCGTTTTAGCCGAGCAGAAATTTCATCTCAAAATTGCCAAGAATAGCATTATTGGTTATGTTGCACTAAATAATGAACCTCGTTACGCGCCAAATGTTGAAGATGACTCTTCGTATTATCAGAATCCAATGCTTCCCTACACCCGATGTGAATTGTCCATTCCGATCAGTTATCAAAATCGGGTTTTAGGAATACTCGATCTGCAAGCAGACCATGAAAACGCTTTTTCCAGCTCAGACATACGCTCATTTCAGCTGCTGGGAAACCTGATTGGGGCTCTGGTTTCCTCACGTATGATGGCTGATCGTCTGGAAAAAGTTCAACAGGATGTGGACCAGAGCGGGAAATCGAATATCAGGCAATCCTGGAGAAACCACCTTCAAACCACCCGGCGAATTTACGGATTTCAATTCAAGGACCAAAAACTCACAACCGACACGGTTCCTGATGAACACTCCCAATCGGCTGTTGAAAATGAGAACCTTATCCGGCAAACAGACACCCTGGAAAACGGGTCACGACAAACGATTCTTGCCTTGCCCATCAAATTGCGCGGCCAGGTCATCGGTGTGTTAGATATGCACTTCAACGGTGCTTCCATTCCGCAGGATCTGATGCAATTATTGGATGCCACCTCCAACCGTTTGGCCCTGGCTTTAGAAAACGCCCGCTTATTGGAAGAGTTGAAAATGCGGGCCGAACGTGAACGACTGGTTGGCGATATCAGCGCCAGAGTTCGCTCCTCTACCGCTGTGCAGGATATTCTCGGTGCGGCTGCCGTGGAGCTGGGCCGCAGCCTGGGTGTTTCCGAAGTTGTTGTTCAGCTTCGTTCTACTGAAGAGTAAATTGTGATCGTGGAGCAATTATGACGAACCCCTCATCCGCTCTCGCCCAACCTTTACAAGGATCTGCGCAAACCGTTCGATTACAGCGCAATCCTGAAAAGATTGCACAACAGATCAGCATCATTAGTACCGTGCTGATTGCAATAGTTGCTTTTGTTTTTATTAGTTCAGCTTATCGTGATACCGTAGCGGATTCCTCGATCCTGGCCTCATTGTTCATCATGAGTCTGATTGGGGTCTTTTTCACCAGCATGAGTTTGGCTATTGGTTACACCCGGCGTATGGTGATCTTGGTCAGCGTCATTCAAATCACGCTCATTTTATCCAGCCTGTTAGTTTCTGGTATCGGGGTAGTTGCAGCACTGATTATCTTGATCTTTACGACAATCGTTGCCTCTGCCACCCTGGAAGGTCGCCAATCGGATTATGTCCTAACTGCGGGTATTTTTGCATCCATGGCTGCTGCTTTGTTGAACGCTTATTCACCGATAGGGCAGCTTCTCCTTCCAACAGTGCAAATCTATTTACCCTCGCTGTTGGGAATTTTAGTGATGGTGTATATTGCCTTGCTCTCGACAGAATACATCCCCGTCACCTTGCGTATCAAATTGTTGACTGCGTTGTTGGCAATTGTGTTGGTTCCACTCATTTTCCTGACTTTTCTTTCCACTCAATTTACACAGTCTGCCACGGTTGAACAAACCAATAAAGCCCTAAGTCTGGCAGCTACTTCTACCGCCTCCAAAGTTGATGCATTTCTAGCGACCAACCGTGAATCAGTGGCACAGGATGCATCATTGCCAACCTTTGCCAATTATTTGATTACCCCTCAGCTTAATCGCCATGGTAGTCAGGCTGAAGCAGAATTGAAATTGCTGGTTGAATCCCTCAGTAAACATCAACAACAAGAATATCTGTCTTCATACGGCATTCTTAATTATGCTGGGACAAATGTATATGACACGAACACCAACGAAGTTGGTGGTATTGAAAGCAACACTGATTACTTTACTACTCCAATGAAAACCGGGCAAGTTTACACTTCATCCGTGCTATTCTCGTCGGTCAATGGAGATCCTTACATTTTCTTTAGCGCTCCAATACGGGATGCGAACCAGAGAATCGTTGGTGTCTTGCGTGTCCGTTACGACGCTTTGGTCCTGCAGCGAATTCTGGAACAGGATTTAGGTTCACTTGGCACCCGATCTTATCCGATCTTACTGGATGAAAACCTGATTCGTCTGGGTGATACCATCACTCCAAATCTGATCTATCGATCGGTCACTCCTCTCTCTCAAAACACCATCATTACATTGAATGCGGCCAATCGTTTACCCAAGGTGAGTCGCGATCAGCTTTCTACAGATTTGCGCTCTTTAGCGTTATCGATTCGCAACTATCAAAACAAACCATTTTTCACAACAAAAATCCATACCGGAGAATCAGAATATGCCGAGGCCGGTACGGTTGTGACTTTACAAAACAAACCATGGTATCTTGTTTTCGTCCAGGAGCAATCAAATCTGGAAAATTTACTGGGCGAGCAGGGTCGGATCTCTACTTTAGTTGCTACATTAATTGCTGGTTTAGTTTCCGCTATTTCAACCTTTTTAGCGGCCAACCTCTCAAACCCGATCATCACTCTCACCAAGGCAGCCGAGAAAATTTCACGTGGCGATTTGAACGCCCACGCCAATGTTGAATCCCGGGATGAATTTGGTGCCCTGGCTGAAACCTTCAACGCTATGACAAGTCAATTACAGACATTGGTGAGCGAGTTGGAGGAACGTGTCCGCGCCCGAACGGAAGAATTGGCCAAGCAAAACGAATTCCTGCAATTCCGAAGTCGCCAGCTAGAAACCGTTTCCGAAGTGGCTCGTTCAGTTGCAGTTGCCTCTGAACTTGAATCGTTACTTGGCCGGGTTACTTCTCTCATTAGTGAACGTTTTGGTTTCTACCATGTCGGCATTTTCCTGGTGGATGAGCAAAATGAATACGCAAACCTTCGGGCAGCCAATTCTGAAGGCGGTCAGCGCATGCTGGCTCGCCATCACAAACTCTTGGTCGGTCAGGTCGGTATTATCGGTTATGTGACAGGCAAGGGAGAACCCCGTATCGCAACAGATGTCGGTAAGGATGCTGTGTTCTTCAATAACCCAGACCTCCCTCGCACCCGTTCAGAAATGGGTCTACCCCTGCGGATCGGCGATGAAATCATCGGTGCTCTGGATGTACAATCTGAAGTTTCAGATGCTTTTTCACAGGAAGATGTCGAACTCTTCTCAATTCTGGCGGATCAGATCTCAATCGCCATCGCCAACAACCGTCTTTTGGCTGAGACCGCCCGGGCTCTCGAAGAAATGCGCAAAGTCCATCAGCAATATTTAAAACAGGAATGGGGTCGTGAAATTTCCGATCAACAACATCCATCCTTTAAGTTCACCCAACAAGGTCTGGTAATAGAAGCAATCGAAACGACCTCAGAAGCTGAACTGGTGTTGCATGAAGGGAAACCTTATGTTCGCAAAGCCCAAATAGATCCTTCCGGAATTCTGATCCCAGCACTGGTTGCCTTGCCCGTCATGGTTCGTGGTGAAGCCATTGGTGTAATCCGGTTGAGTGAATCCACCAATCGCAATTTCACCTCGGAAGAAATAGAAACAGCCTCTCTGGTTGCAGACCAAGTTGGTTTGGCTCTGGAAAACGCCCGCTTATTTGAGCAAACCATGCGTCGTGCAGAACGAGAACGCAAAGTGTTGGAGATCACTTCTAGAATTCGTTCGGTTAACGATCCAGAAACCATGATGCAAATAGCCGTGGATGAACTTCAACGGACTTTAAATGCCAGCCGAGCACAAATTCTGATCAAGTCAACCGAAATCGATCAGCAAGTTAATCACCCCGCCGTCAACAACAATAACGGTAATGGGCATCATCCACAGCAGTAACCAATCGACAGGTCAGGTGAAGCATGACTTTCATTGTTGCAATTGCTAACGAAAAAGGTGGGGTCGCCAAAACCACAACGACGCTCTCATTGGCTGCTGCACTGAGTGAGAATGGTGCAAAAGTCCTTATGATCGATCTGGACACCCAGGCAAATCTCTCATTGGCTACAGGCTTAGAATCTGGAAGGGCTGGTGGATCCATTTCAAAAGTTCTGCTTGATAACCAACCCCTCTCCAGTGTAATTCAAGCTACGGCCTATCCAAATTTGTGGCTGGTCTCCTCAAGTTCAGAAATGGGTATGGCTGAACGCTTCCTTCCTGCCCGACAGGCTTATGAGTTGACCCTTACAAAAGCAATTCGCGAGCTTTCCGACGATTATCAATACATCCTGTTGGATTGCCCTCCATTTCTGGGAGCCGTTACTACGAATGCCCTGGTAACGTCAGATTTGCTGCTCATCCCCACTCAGGCAGAATTCTTCTCTGTCTATGCATTGAAAAATCTGATGGGGATGGTGAAGAGAATCAGAAACCAAGTAAATCCTCGCCTTACGTATCGTCTTTTACTAACCATGGTGGATCGGCGTAATAAAATCCATCGAATATTGAGTGAACAATTGAGGAATAATTTTGGCCCTGGTGTCCTGGAAACAGTCATTGAAACAGATACAAAATTGCGTGAATGCATCATCAATGGAACACCAATTATTTACCATGCTCCCAAAACCCGTTCCGCCATCCAATACCGCTCACTTTCACAGGAGATTATGAAATATGCCCAAGAAGCAGTTCTTCAACAGGCTTGATAATTTATTCTCCTCGCTGGAGGAGCGGGAGGCACCACAACCAGATCATTTGGTTGAGATTCCCTCCTTTGATACGACAGTTCCAACCGGGTCCGGATCATGGTCATGGGAATGTGATGCCAATGGACAAATAACCGCTTGCAGTCCGGAGATTTTTGACACCCTGGGATTTTCTCCTGATGAATGGATTGGAAAATCTATTTATAAAATTGGTATTTATTCAAAATCTGCTGGTGTACTCAAGAAAGCCATACAATCCGGCCTTTTCCCGATTGAGGTGGACACCGTTTATGCTTCAGCCAATAAACAGTGGAAATCTATTCGCGTCAGCATCTTCTCAATTCCCAGTTCTAATGGTCATCCAGCAGGATACCATGGATACAGCCAGTACTTGGCAGATGTTGCCGCCCCGCAATCCCAAGCGCCATCTCCTGCTCTCCAGCCAAAGCTTTCCCATCACCGCGCATCAGCCAAGCCTGCTCAAGTCCATCAGGCGGATCTCAACATACCATTACTACATCCTGCAAGTGAGGTTTGGTCGGCAGCCGGCAAACAATCTCTAGAAAAACTTCAACCTGTCATCCAATCCGGCAATCCCGATCAACCCGCTGTAATTGCCATGCCGGTGAAACTTATAGAAAATTCACCTTCCATTATTGAAATTGTGGACGACCGGCCGAGTCGCCATTGGACGGAAGATGAACGTCTGCTGGTCCAGGAAATTTCCAATCAACTCGGCCTTGCTATCGAGAACGCTCAACTCTTCGCTGCAGCCCAAAATGAACTAAAGGAACGAACCAGGGCGGAAGAGGAAATTCGCCATCGCAATGAGGCTCTTGCCCATCTAAACAACCTTGGCCAACAGCTCACTCGGCTAGCCTCTCGTGAAGAAATTTTCCAAATGGTTACAGAGACTCTGGGCAAGATTTTTGATATTTCTAATCTGATCCTTGCTGGTTTTGATGAAAAAACCAAAACGGTTTCCTTCCCAACTGCATTTTCTCACGGACAAGCGCTATCCCTCAGCCCCCGTCCCCTGCAAAACGAAATTGTGGATCATATCATCCGAACCCAAACCCCTGTTTCACCCTTCACCCAAACCATTTCGGACTTGGTTGAATTTGAGGTTGCCTTACCAGACCCCAAACCAAAATCCGTGCTGGCTTTTCCAATCATGTCTGGTGATCGGCTCTATGGTGCGATCATCCTACAAAATTTTGAAGATGAGAACGCTTACACCGAAATGGAAGCAGGTCTGATCTCCACCATTGCTGCTCAGGTCTACTCCGCCTTGGAGAACAGCAGCCTGTTCACAGAAATCAATACCGCACTGCTTGCACTTGAGAACCGCGAACGATACCAATCGAACGTTGCTAATGCTGTTGCTACCCTTTCACAGTCCGGTACCAAATCCCTGCCAGATGTTCTCCAATCTTTAGGACTGGCATCGGATACTAGTTACATTTATTTCGCCCAAATCGAAGAAGACGAGAGTGGCTCTTTCTGGCGTCTCACGGCAGAATGGAATAACCTATCTTTTGAAGATCGATTAGATTACACTCGCACAAGCCATATGCTGGCAGCCCTCTTCCCTACCTGGATTACTCAACTCCGTGAGCGTGGTTGGTATGCCGGCTTAACCTCTGAAATGCCTGAACAAGAACGCGAGTTCCTTCGCTCTCAAGGCATTCGCTCCAGTTTGATCCTGTCTGTTCCTGGCAAACGATCGATCCCCAGCTTCATCGCTTTCCATCAGCTGGATTCGGATCGGGTCTGGCAAGCCGAGGAAATTAACGTTTTGCGTGTGGCAGCTGACGCTATTTCCAACACATTTGTCCGCGAAGATCTGCTGGAACAGGTTCAGGCCACCTTGGATGAAACCGAAAACCTGTACAATGCTTCCCACCGCCTGGCTCTGGCGAATGACCTGAACGAAATGGTGGCAGCCCTGGCTGGTTCCATCCGCAGCCAGGATCTTAATCGGGCGGTCGTTATCCTTTTCGAACATGATGAGAAGAACCAAATCAAGAAGATGAAGGTCTCTGCTAACTGGTACAGCGGCCATGGAACCCAACCATTTGATATCGATACCGATATCACCCATGCAGTCTGTAATAAGCTGCTCATCACCCCCACTCCAGTTTTTTATGATGCCATCACTCCGGATAGGGTCGGTCAGGCAATTGCAGATGAACTTCGAGAACGCAGCATCCATGCCATGGCCGTCCTTCCACTGTGGGCTTCCAAGCGGCAACTGGGTGTCGTTGTCCTACAATCCGATGTCCGACACCATTTTACCGGTCGTGAAATTCGTTCCTACCCACCTCTGGTCGACCAGATGGCAATTGCTGTTGATAACCTCAGGTTATTCCGACAGACCCAGGCTGCCCTGGCCGAAACTGGATCACTATACGAAATTAGCGATGGAATTGCCAGAGCTCAAAACGCTCAAGAACTTGTCTCCATGGTTGGTAAAGCAGTTATGCCATCCAATATGCAACGTGTATCTCTAATTTCAATCTCACTTGCTAGTGAAAATGAATACGGCGACCTGACTGTTGTCGGTTTCTATGATCGCAGCGGCCAATACCAACACAGCAATGTCAAAGTACCTGCCTCTGTGATGCCAGCGCTTACTGTCTTGACCACAGAACCCCTGGTCGTTCCCGATGTCAGCAACTCCAAGCTGGATCCCGTTTCGAAGCGCACTATGGCAAGTTTTGAAATGGCCAGTATCTGTTCAGTTCCGTTGTATGCTGCAGGTCATTTGATAGGTTTACTGACCGCATCTTCAAATAAACCATCAGAATTTGATCCGGGCGAAGTTCACCTCTTTTCTGTGGCAGCCAGTGGAATCGGCGTCGCTTTGGAACGCCAGCAATTTCTCCAGACAGCCCAACGCCGCGCCCTGGAGCTGGAAGCAGCGGCTGAAATTGCACGCGATACGGCCAGCACGCTCAGCCTTGATGCCCTTCTGAATCAAATCGTAAACCAGCTAAAAGACCGCTTCAACTTCTACCACGTCTCTGTTTTCTTGTTGGATGAAACAAAAACTTGGGCGATCGTGCGCGAATCAACAGGTGAAGCCGGAAAAGAAATGAAAGCCCGCGGACACCGCCTGGCTGTCGGTTCCCGTTCCATCACCGGTTCGGTCACTTCTTCCGGCAAGCCCTATGTGGTCAATGATGTCCGGGCTACTGACAATTACTATCCGAATCCCTTGTTACCAGAAACGCGTTCAGAAATCGGCATTCCTCTTATGCTGGGTGACGAAGTCATTGGCTCTTTGGATATTCAATCCACCCGGGTCAATGCTTTCACACCGGATGAAATTCAAGTGTTGCAAATTTTGGCAGACCAGATCGCCGTCGCTATAGAAAACGCCCGTGCATATGAAATTGCCCAGCAAGCCGTCGAAGAAATGAAAGAGGTCGATCGGGTTAAGACCCAATTCCTGGCCAACATGAGCCATGAATTACGTACTCCCTTAAACTCCATCATCGGTTTCAGCCGGGTGATCCTCAAAGGAATCGACGGTCCTATCAACGACACCCAGTCGCAAGATCTCTCAGCCATTTATAACTCTGGCCAGCACTTGTTGAGCTTGATCAATAACATCCTGGATCTTTCCAAGATTGAAGCCGGCAAAATGGAGTTAAATATTTCTGAGATTAACCTGACAGATATCATCAATAGTGTCATGTCAACCGCCATCGGTTTGGTGAAGGATAAGGCAATCAAACTCCACCACGATGTTCCTTCAGATCTGCCATTGATTAAGGCTGACTCAACCCGCATCCGCCAGGTTCTGTTGAACCTGGTGTCCAACGCGTCCAAGTTTACTGACGAAGGTACCATCAGTGTCGTGGTCCGTCTTTCGAACGCAGAAACACCCAACCCGGAGTTACTGGTGACGGTAACCGATACAGGTGTGGGTATCTTGCCGGAAGATCAAGCCAAGCTCTTCCAGCCCTTCTCTCAAGTTGATGATTCGCCGACCCGAAAAACTGGCGGTACAGGTCTTGGCCTTTCCATTTGCCGATCCCTTGTTGAAATGCATAATGGACGAATCGGTATCCTGTCTTCAGAAATTGGCAAAGGCACAACTTTCTACTTCACCCTACCCCTGGAGCCAGCTCCTAGAGAATCGACAGAAGAGATTAATGACGTCAACAACCTGACAATTCTGGCTGTAGATGATGACGCTCAGGTTATTTCACTTTACGAACGCTACCTTAAACCTCAAGGCTACCAGGTGGTGCCCTGCACCAACCCAAGCCTCGCTGTGGCCAAAGCAAAATCAGTGCAACCCATTGCAATTACATTGGATATCATGATGCCAGATAAAGATGGCTGGCAGGTACTCCATGAGCTAAAAAGTGATCCGGCTACACGCAATATTCCAATTTTGATTTGCTCAATTATGGAAGATGAAGAAAAAGGCATCAGCCTGGGTGCCTCTGATTACCTGGTCAAGCCTTTCTTGCAGGATGATTTAGTCAATGCCATTACTCGCCTGGACATTGGTAATGTAATTTCAAACGTCCTCGTCATTGACGATGATCTTGCAGATGCTCGCTTGGTTGAAAAGATGCTCTCGAATACTGGCAAATTTTCAGTTACCATGGCTGAAGGCGGTCAAAAGGGCTTAGCCCAGATGTTGGCAAATCCTCCCCAGGCAGTGATTCTGGATCTGTTCATGCCAGAGATGGACGGCTTTGCAGTCCTTTCTGCCATGCAGCAATCTCAGAAGCTCTCCTCCATTCCAGTGCTAATTCTCACCGGAGCGGATCTGACCCCGGCGCATCATCAGCAAATGGCTGAATTTGGTCGGGAACTTCTCACCAAGGGTACCTTACGGGAAAATGACCTGATCAACTCTCTGCAAACCTCCTTACGCCGGATCAGAGGTATCAAGCTCTAAAAGGCATTTAAAGACTTTATTCACCGTACAAGATAACCACAATCGGCTGAAAACTCCTATGAGGATGATTTTTCAGACTATCCATTAGCCTTTTTGGTTGATTCTTTTTGAACAGGAAAATTATCTGAATGGCATCTCACTTTGTTGTTGAATGTCTGGATTGCGGGCATCAAACCAGTTTTGATATCACCTCCCAAACCTGCCCCCGGTGCAATGGAACCTGGCGCGAAGCCAGATATGATTACGATGGAATTTCCAAAAAACTACTTCCTTTACTGAAAAGACGCCCTTTTGATCTATGGCGGTATCGGGAGCTCCTCCCGATACAAAATTTAAATCCTGAGCTAACCATGGGCGAAGGTGGCACGCCCCTGATCCAGGCTGCCAATCTCGGCAAGATGCTTGGATTACCTAATGTCCTGATCAAAGACGAACGACAGGGTCCTACAGCCTCCTTTAAGGATCGCCAGGCATCAGTTGCAGTCACAGCGCTGAAAGAAGCCGGGGTGAACGAAATGGTTTTGGCTTCCACCGGGAATGTTGCCATATCCTTTTCAGCTTATTCAGCCCGGGCGTTAATCAAACTGTGGGCATTTCTGACAAGCCTGGTGCCAGCTTCCAAAATGCGGGAAGTTGCGTTGTATGGGGCTCAAGTAGTTAAGGTGACAGGCTCTTACGACCAGGCCAAACAAATAGCCGGAGAGTTCGCTAGGAGACGGCATCTATATTACGATGGTGGCAGCCGTTCTATCCCAAGTCTTGAGAGTATGAAAACACTGGCCTTTGAGATCTGCGAACAGCTCACCCTCCATCAAGGCCCCCATCCGGTTTTCCCTTGGCGAGCGCCGGATTGGTATTTTCAATCGGTCAGTGGCGGGTTGGGTCCTTTGGGGGTGATCAAGGGTTTTGAAGAATTAAAACAAATGGGATGGATTGAAAAAGTTCCAAAATTTGGCATTATCCAGGTGGATGGCTGCTCACCCATGGTGCATGCCTGGAAACAGAATAAAGAGGTCGCCCAACCTGTCCTTCTTCCTCAAACTTTAATTGCCACCCTGGCTACAGGTGATCCAGGCCGTACGTACACCTTGCTTCGCCAAAAAATACTGAGAAATTCTGGGGGGGTATTTGAGAGTGTAACTGACGAAGAGGCATTTCGCGCCATGCATTACCTGGCTAAAATGGAAGGTGTATCCGTGGAACCGGCTGCAGCTGTTGCATTTGCGGGTTTGGTAAAATTGGTCCGCTCCGGTCATATTCAATCCCACGAAACGGTGGTGGTTAATTGCACTGGTCATACCATGCCCATTGAACGCAACATCCTGGGTGAAGGATGGTCTCGCAATGTAGTTTCCCCGCACTCGATGGAAGAGAATACAGAGGAAGGCCTTTTAGCTGCCCTTAGTCAGGTATCGATTGATCGCTTCCCAAAGATTCTCATCGCTGATGATAATGCAGAGGTGCGTCAATTATTGCGTCGCATTTTACATACCCAGGGAAAATATACCCTGATTGAAGCCGTCAACGGTGAAGAAGCAATTCGGATGGCTCGCACCGAACACCCCAACTTGATTTTACTCGACTTGATGATGCCTGAAATTGATGGATTCTCTGTTCTGGATGCGCTACAGAAAACTCCAGAAACTTCAGATATTCCGGTCGTGGTAATCACTGCCCAGGAACTCACTCCTGCCGAAAAATCGCGACTGCAAGGCCACATTCAAACCCTGATGCAAAAGGGAGATTTTCTGAGCGACGACTTACTGGATGAAGTTCGGGCGCTATTAGGATAAAAGCTACATGGTAACCGGACGGGCCAGGGGACTTCAAGCAGCGGTGGCATCAGCCATCTTTCTCGGCCTTGCTCCGATTTTCGGTAAACAGGCCATCCTTTTAGGCTTCTCCCCCTTAGCCGTCGTCACCTTGCGGACAACCCTTGCAGCAATGCTTCTATTTATCATTATGGCTATCTTCAAGCGGAAGTTCTTCTTTATTTATCCGGTTGGATTGTGGGGATGTTTTCTGGCTGGTTTTACCAACGGACTTGGGTCCATCCTTTATTACACAGCTTTGAGTCGTCTGGATGCATCTATTGGCCAGTTAATCTATTCGTTTTACCCACTTTTTTTAGCTTTTTGGTTGCTTCTCGATCGCAACCCCATTAGTCGGCTCACCCTGGTTCGGTTGGGGTTATCCATACCTGGAATAATCCTTCTCCTAAGCACCGGCACAGAATCGATCGATTGGATTGGCGCATTCCTGATGTCAGGATCCGCAGTTTTATACGCATTTCACTTGATCATAAATCAAAGAGTATTGTATGAAGTTCCCGCGCCAACAGTGACATTTTATACTTTACTGGCTATGGGCGTTACTGTCTCAGTGGTTTACGGCTTGTTTGACCGTTCTCTTCCAACCCCATCAACCCCCTGGTGGCCAATTCTGGGCATGGCGCTCATCACTTTTCTTTCTCGGGTTACTCTTTTCTTGGGCGTGAAATTCCTTGGTGGGTTACAAACAGCAATTTTAGGTCTTGGCGAGTTATTTGTAACACTAATATCAGCTCAAATTTGGCTTGGCGATCGCTTCACGGTCTGGCAGTGGGTAGGAGCAGCGTTTTTGGGAATAAGTCTTTTCCTGGTTGCATTTGACAAGTTTGGTCCAGAGAAAAGGCGAAAAAGCGGATTGTTAGCCTGGCTTAATCCACCTTTCATCCAGCCTGGTGATATTCGCTGGTAACCATCACAATTAATTACCCTTCAAGACGTACTGGTATACGGATTTCCAATCGTGCTCCAGAGCCGTGCATTGAATTCACCACACGGATACTTCCTCCATGCGCCTGCATGATATTGTAGCTTACCGAAAGCCCAAGACCCGTACCGTTCTTTTTAGTGCTTATGAAAGGCTCGAATAGTTGCGCCTCCATGGCAGGGTCGATCCCAAGCCCAGAATCTTCAACCCAAAGACAATTAGCTCCATCTTGACAATTTGCTTCAATCCAGATCACTCGATTATGTTTAATTTCATCCAGTGCATCAATTGCATTCAGGAGTAAATTGAAAATAACTTGTTGTATTTGGTCAGCCGCCCCCCAAAAAACAGGTAGATTGACCGGAATCGACACATTTAATTGAATGAATCGATCCCTGAGTTGTGGCTGTAACAAGGAAACTACTTTTTCTACGATGGTGTTTAGCTGGATAATTTCCTTGTCTATCTTTCCGGGTCGATAAAAATCTAACATTCTGGTTACAGTTCCAGCCAGGCGATTAAGTTCATCTTGTGCCAGTTGTAAGTATTTTCTTTGATCGCCAGAGGAAAGTTCACTGCGACCTGCAAGGTAAATACAATTTCGAACTGATTGGAGAGGATTATTGATTTCGTGGGCTACCGAAGCCAGTAACCTTCCAACGGCTGACATTTTCTCTGCTTGCACTAGAGCCCGGTGCGATTCCTCCAGCTTGCGCATGTTATGGCGCAAATCTTCATAAAGCCTTGCATTTTCCAGTGCAACCATGGACTGCCTGACCAAAATAACGAACATTTCATAATCTGAATCTTGAAAAGCCTGCTCACCTTCATTACGCGCAGCAAGGAATAAATAACGGACGTTTTTAAATTGAATCGGAGCAATCAGTAGGGAATTGATGTGATGCTCACGCATTTGATTTTGTAGGTCCAGATCATCGGTATCCTGCTTATGAATCAGCATAGGAGTTCCACGCTGAACAATTTTTCGCAAGTTACCTTGCTCGATTGAAACCTGCATCCAGATCTCAGTATCTCCCAAGTTTTCAATAATTTCGAATTTTTCTTTTCCTTCATAAGCCCGGTATATCTGTAAAATACTTGGACGCAGCATCCCACTGATAGCACCACTGACCAGCTTGATCAATGCAGATGGATTAGTCTCAGATACTAAGGACTCGGAAATATTAAAAATTGGACGAAGTGCTTCCAATCTTGCTGCGTTTTTCCGTTGTTGTCGGTTAGATATAATCTCCTTGCATTTTTCAACGAGTTCAGCAGTCGATTCAAATGGTTTTAAGATTAGTCCGTCGATCCCACGGTGCAAGGCCGTTATTGCAGTCTCAACCGTGCCGTGACCTGTCATCAGCAAGATAGCTATTCCTGGGCATATTTGCTTTGCCTGAGCCGCCAATTCGAATCCATCCATATCAGGCATGCGAATATCAACCAGCAATAAGTCAAGTTTTTCTGTCCTCAGGTAGCCCAGGGCTTCTTCAGCTGAATTTCCAGCAAAGACTTTAAAATCAGACCTCTCAAGCACCTTTTGACATAACCTTACAATGGATCGATCGTCATCTACAACCAACACTCTTGCGTCAGGCATTTTATCCTCCCAAAGATAACTAATTATAAAGAATTATTTTTAAAAAAGCAATTTTCGTGCCAATTTCCTTTACCAAATAATTGACAGTAAGCACAAATATGGGTAAATTGATTATATGAATACTGAAGGACCCTCACCAAGACTCCCAGTTTTATTATTCCATGTCTCTCAGCGATGGGTTTTATTCCAATCCATAGTGATAATACTCTCCTTGCTTTGGCTTTCTTTCTCTGTATTGACAGCTCAACATGCTCAAGCGGAAGTAATCCAAATTCCTCAAAAAGGATTTTCTGCACCAAACTTTTCCCTTTTAGATACGCAAGGGCAGGAATTACAGTTAGAAGATTTCCAAGGCCAAGCCATCATCTTAAACTTTTGGGCAACTTGGTGCCCTCCCTGCAAAGCTGAAATGCCGGATTTGCAGAATGTATTTATACAAAAGCAATACTCTGGAGTGGTTGTGCTGGGAGTGAACCGAACTGATCAAGATAATTCTTTAGAACTCGATCGTTTTCTTGAATCATACGGTATAACTTTTCCGGTTTTATTGGATAGCTCAGGTGAAATTGCAAAAATATATAATATATCCGCCTTGCCAACTACTTACTTTATCAGGCCAGATGGAATCATCCACAAAGTTATCGTTGGCGGCCCCCTTCCCCAGGCGTTATTATTGGCTGAGATTCAACAAATGATCCAGGAAAGCCCCTGAGATGCTGCCAACACTCTCCTTGGGTCCGCTTGTCCTTCCAGTCCCAACAATCATCTTATTGGTGGGGATTTTGGCTGGAATTTCATTTTCTGAAAAATATTCTTCATTCTTTTTAGTTGATCGAAATCAACTCACATCACTGTTCTCCTACTTTTTATTTGCATCCCTTTTCGGTGCCCGAATCAGTTATATCGCAAGCTACCCTGGAGCATTTTCAAATAATTGGTTATCGATCTTTTCCATTAATCCAGCAATGTTCGACTGGATTGGTGGTTTGTTGATCGGAATACTAGTTACAGTGATTTTTATATCCCGGAAAAATCTGGATTTATGGAATACACTTGATTCTCTCACGCCTGCAATCATCGTATTCATGTTCTCGCTTGGTCTTAGTTTTCTCGCTTCTGGTGAATTTTTAGGAGTGCCGTCCGATTTACCCTGGTCAATCTACCTTTGGGGGGCTAATCGCCATCCAACCCAGATATATTGGTTGTTATTATGGGGGGCGATTACATCTCTCATTTGGCCACTTCGTAAGAATCTCTGGGTTCGGGGTACTCGTTTCCTTAGCTTGCTTGCCCTCTCATCTTCAGTTCTCATTTTTTTGGAATACTTCAGGGCGGATAGTCAAATAATCTTAGGTGGATTACGCACTAACCAGATATTTTCCTTCTTACTCCTCATATTTTCACTCTGGCAATTAGGGAAACGCATCCGCGAATTTCAACAACATGACATATCGGAGGTTCAGAATGGATCAGATTTTAATTTGTGATTTGCTTGCACGCGGGCATATTGGAATAACAGATACGGAAAGGGAACACCCTCAAGACATCCTGATCAACGTCAGCCTTTTTGTAGATCTGCATCCAGCCGCCATTTCAGATCATATTGAGGATACAGTCAGCTATTCTTCTGTATCCAAGGAAATTCTTTCTCTAGTGGATCAATCCAGGAAGAAAACAGTGGAAGCCATGGCAGAAGATATTGCTAAACTCTGCCTGAAACATAAACTGGTCGATAAAGTCATGGTTCGAGTGGAAAAACCAGGTGCAATTCGGTTCGCCCGTTCTGTCGGTGTGGAAATATTTCGCTCGCGCTGATTCTCAAAAGTGCAGTGGTTCCGCACTGCGAGAAATATTGTCCAGGAACTCCATTCGTTGCGCTATATCTGTTCGAAAAACACCCAGCATGGCGGAAGTGGTCATGCGGGCGTCATGTTTTTTCACGCCTCGCATCATGGAGCACAGGTGGATCGCTTCCACTACAACCGCAACACCTCTGGGCTGTAGGACAAGGTTGATAAAATTCCCAATCTGACGGGTCATCCGCTCCTGAACTTGTAGTCGGTGAGAGAACATATCAACAACCCGGGGAATCTTGGAAAGCCCAATGACTCGACCATTTGGAATATAGGCAACATGAACCCGTCCCATGAATGGCAACATATGATGTTCACACAGACTGAAGAATTCAATATCACGCACCAGAATCATTTCTTCATAATCGACCTCGAACAGCGCTTCGTTTAACATTGCCACTGGATCAGACCGATAACCGGATAATAATTCCTCATACATTCTTGCCACACGTTCGGGTGTCCGTTGTAAACCTTCGCGACTCACATCCTCACCGAAAGCCAACAACATTGCTTTCGATGCTTGTTGAATCACCTCTAGGTCGATTTGCTCATCCTGGAATAATTCTGCTGCCTCAAAAATCTCTTTTTCGCGATTTTCCATAATTCCCTGTGTTAGTTTTGACGATTAAGTAATCCAGTGCATAATTCCCGCAAAGCATGGAAGGCTGGCCGATCGGAAGCAAGCAAATTTAATGTATTCATTGCCTCCTCGGTTAATTCACGAGCCATATTAAGCGTAGCAACTTCTGCTCCATCCTCACTCAATAATTCCATGATCTGACCAACCTCATCGATCTTTACCGGTCCCTGATTCCACCGTTTAGCAAACTTCCCCTGTCGCGTCAAACCAAATACAATAGGGTATGTCTTCTTTCCGGAAACCAGATCACTGCTGGTTGATTTTCCTGTTCTTGTAACATTACCCCAAATCCCCAACCAATCATCCCAAACTTGAAAAGCCAAACCGAGGAAACGGCCGAATTGATGGCAGATAACTTGTTTCTCGATATCTACTCCAGCGCATAAGGCTCCCAACTGGGTGGAAGCAGCAAGTAGAGCTGCGGTTTTTCCATTGATCATAGTCCAGTAGTCATCCAGGGAAACCTTTTGTGCTCTCTCAAAGGACATATCTAGGAATTGCCCTTTTGTTAGAGCGATACAGGTTTCGTGCAGGATGGTTTGGGCATTCAACACCATATCCGCCGGAAAAGAATTTTTCAACCGGTCCAGGCTGGCAAACGCCAGGGTAAACATCAAATCACCGGCATTGATCGCGTGTGGCTGACCCCATTGCGCCCAGACGGTTTTTCTGCCCCGCCGGGATTGACTGCCATCTTGGATATCGTCATGAATCAGTGAAAAATTATGGATCAATTCTACGCTTGCAGCAGCCGGTAGGGCAGATCTCCAATCTCCTCCTGCAATTTCAGTCGACAGCAAAGTCAGCAATGGGCGGATTCGTTTGCCACTTGCCTCCGGGCCTGCGCCTTCACCCGTCCATCCAAGGTGATAAGTTAACATCTCCGATAAACCACTATTCACAATTAATGGGTGAGAAATTGATTGTTTTAATTCGTTTTCAATTTCAGGCAATAACTCTTGAGACAAGGCAGATAAAGTCATCTTAATCAAACATCCTTCATCAGTATTTAATCGATTTTTTCCAACCGCTTAGTTTGGCGCAATTCTTCAAGGGAACTCACCCCAATCGCAAACATACTGATCTGTAATTGTTTGGCCATTATCCCTGCCAAAGCGCTCACCTCGTCCAAACCTTTCACTGCCGCTCTGAGGAATCCTCCTGCCACCCCCCCTACAACAGCTCCCAGGGCAATGCATTTAGCAATGTCTATTCCATCCCGCAATCCCCCGGACGCAAAAATTTTCACTTCTGGCGCTCCCTGCCTGACCATCTGAATCGACGCTGCCGTAGGAATCCCCCAGTTTAGAAAAGCGCCGGCTACTTTTCGTTGACCGGGATCCTTCATCCGATACTTTTCTACCTGGGACCAGGAAGTACCCCCGGCTCCAGCCACATCGATCACTTGAACACCAGCATTGGCCAGCCTGCGGGCTGTATCGCCAGAAATCCCCCACCCCACTTCCTTGACGATCACTGGAACCTTCAACGCCCGGCAAACTTTTTCGATTTTTCCGAGCAAACCTTTAAAATTGGTATCTCCCTCTACTTGTAGTGCCTCCTGTAAAGGATTCAGGTGTAGGATGAGTGCATCGGCTTCGATCATATCCACTGCTCTCTGGCAATCCTCGATCCCAAGTCCACAATTCAGTTGTATGGCACCGAGATTTGCAAACAACAATGTATTCGGTGCATATCTTCGTACTTGAAATGTGGAACGCGCTTCTTCCCTTTCCAAAGCTACCCGTTGAGACCCTACCCCCATGGCCATACCAGCCATTTCAGCTGCCTGGGCCAGAGTAGTGTTGATGCGTAAGGCATCCTCTGTCCCACCCGTCATGGATGAAATCAAGATTGGCAACACCAGCCTCTTGTCAAATAAACTCTGGCTTATATCCACTTCTGCCAGATTCAAATCCGGTAGCGCCTCATGAATAAAGTCATACTGATCTAATCCTGTTGAGATACCAGATTGGACATCCTCTTCCAGGTTGATCCGGATATGCTCCGATTTTCTATTTTCGATTAATGAATTATTTGGCATACTCACCATAATCCCAAGTATAACCCTTCCGAAATCCATACGCAAATTTTGACCTTCCATGTAAAATGGATTTATCAATCCTTCAACATTTTTTCAGGAGATCCCCCATGGCAAGTGATACTCCCTTAGAATTACGGAATCTGGTCATATACGAAATCTATGTTCGCAATCATGGTCCAAACGGAACCTTTTCCGATGTGGAAGCTGACTTGGAACGCATCCGATCTATGGGTGTGGATGTAATCTGGTTCATGCCGATTCATCCGATTGGTCAGAAACATAAAAAAGGCACACTGGGTTGCCCATATTCCATCTCCAATTACCGGGAGATCAACCCGGAATATGGCACCAAAGAGGATTTCGCTAAGTTAATTGCTAAAGCCCATACTCTCGGATTAAGAGTCATGATCGATGTTGTTTACAATCACACCGCCCATGACTCTAAATTGGTTTTAGAGCACCCTGATTGGTATCACCAGGATGAAAACGGTAACCCAGTCACCACCGTTCCAGACTGGAGTGATGTCATCGATCTCAAACACCCCAACTCTGGTATATCAGCTTACTTGATCGAGACTCTGCAGCAATGGGCTGCTTTTGGAATCGATGGATTCCGTTGTGATGTCGCCTCCCTGCTTCCACAAGATTTTTGGCTGGCAGCTCGTAAAGCAGTTAGCCAGGTGAAACCAGGTGTTATCTGGCTGGCCGAATCAGTTCATGCAAATTGGGTGGCCGTCCGTCGGGCAAACAACCTTTCCGGGATTTCTGATGCGGAGCTATATGCGGCTTTTGACCTGACCTACGATTACGACATCTGGTCTCTCTGGAAACGGGCCGTTGAAGGTGAAATACCTGTCAACCGTTATTTGGAAATCCTGCGTTTCCAGGATTGCATCTATCCCAGTCAATATATTAAGATGCGCTGTGTCGAAAACCACGATAAGCCGAGGATCATGGCTAGTGCGCCATCACCAGATCAAGCGCTTGCCTGGACAGCATTTCAAGCGTTTAACAAAGGAGCCTTCCTTGTGTATGCTGGACAGGAATCTGCAGATGATCACACTCCTTCCTTATTTGATATAGACAAGATTAGGTGGCGAAATTATTCACTTCAATCATTCATCACCAGGCTGGCATTGCTTAAAAAACATCCAGCGCTACAGAAAGGCCAACTTGTTTTTCTTCATGGCACACCGGCCATCCAGGCGGTCTGGCATTTACCCGGGGACAGTCTGTATGGAATTTTCAATGTCGAAGGCGCCGCCAACCCAATTGAAGTTTATGTAGAGGATGGAAACTATCTTGATTTGCTCAGTCAGGTAGTCGTAAAAGTAAATGATGGGAAAATCAACTTACCGAATACAGCTTATATACTGGAGAATGCAGAACCAACCCGACTAAACCCAGTTTTCTCTCCGCTTCTGGACTAAACTCCCCCATCCATGAACACCAGAAATCCATCAGGCCGCCCTAGTAGTCCCGGCAGCCTGATGGTTCATCAGTTAGCCCTTACCAATTTCCTCAAAAATTAACTGGCTGATCACGAAAAATTCATCCGCATTCACAACACTCAACATTTGCTCTCGTAAGGTTCGCGGATAATGATACGGCGCCAGGTAACGCACTGCATATTTCCGGAACAATACAACCCCATAATTACCATAAAATTCAACCAGGTAAGAGAGATGGTGGTCAAACGTTTCTTTCACTTGTTCTAACAGAACCTCGGAGCGGTCCATGCGAGCAAGTAGCCAGGGATTAACCGTAGCCGCCCTTCCGATCATCACGCCATCGCACTTCGTCTCTTGTTTCATTCGTTCGATATCAGAAACATTTCGAACATCCCCATTTCCGATAATTGGGATGGAGATCGCCTCTTTGATCCGGGTAATTGCTGTCCAATCCGCCTGGCCGCGATACCCCTGCATCTTTGTTCGGGCATGCACAGCCAACATTTTTCCACCGTTTTCTTCAATTGCATGCGCAACTTCCAGATAATTTTGGCTATCCGCATCCCAACCCAGTCGTATCTTTGCAGTCACTGGGATATCCAGGGATTCGGATAGCATCCGCATGATTTGGCCAATCTTTTCAGGTTTTCGCAACAATCCAGCTCCTGCCCCCCGGTTGGAGATGGAATGCACTGAGCATCCCATATTAATGTCGATCACATCTGGATTCTTCGACTGTAAAATCAGGGCTGCTTGCAGCAATCGTTCTGGTGAATGATCATAAATCTGGTAAACAAGCGGTCTTTCCATTTCAGAAAACTGCAATCGTTGTTCCAGTTTTGGATGTGGATGAAATACTTCCCCGGCATTAATAAACTCAGTGTAGCTCAAGGCACTGCCTAATTCACGCGCCAGGCGACGGAATGGCATATCAGAATAGCCATCCATCGGAGCCAGGATCAAATCCCCATAAATTGGCAACTTACCGATAAAAAATGAGGGTTCTATCCCTTTCAACATTATTCCTGTAATTTTTCTGACTTTCTACATATATCCAGGGTTTCAACAGCATGTCTTAAATGGGGAATCACAATACTTCCCCCAACCACCAGGCTTACATTGAATGCTTCATAAAGCTCTTCATTGCTCCAATCATTACGGACACACTGGATGATATGGTAATCGATGCAATCATTGCATCGTAATACCATGGATGCAACCAGCCCGAGTAATTCCTTTTGCTTTGCAGATAATGCTCCATCTTTGTATGCCATCGTATCTAGATTGAAAAACCGTTTTATCCCGGTATGCTCAATTTCCAAAATACGCTGGTTCATCTGTTCCCGGTAGGCATTAAATTCATCCAGTCGATCTGTCACAGAAAATCTCCTTATTAAAATTCAGCTTGATTTTATCATCTTTCGAGTTGTTTAAAACTCTTGCTGATACCGCCTGAGCACTGTATACTATCGACACAAATTATGCTTCCCTACCTGCAAGGAATCACATGTTTATTGATACGCTGATTGATTCCCTCCCCGACATCTACAACCTGGTTGATCGTGAACTCATCATGCGCGCATACCGGTTTGCAGAGGCTGCCCATTCAACCCAGAAAAGGGCTTCGGGAGAACCATATATCACACATTGTGTTGCAGTAGCCTCCATTCTAGCGGATATGCGTGTTCCTCCCGTGGTGGTTATTGCCGGTTTGCTACACGATACTGTTGAAGACACCTCCGTCACCTTGAATGATATCCGCGCCGAATTCGGAGAAGAAACTGCTCGCCTGGTGGACGGGGTTACCAAGCTCACTAATCTTCCTAGGGTTTCCCGAGCAGACCAGCATGCCGAAAATGGAATTGCAGAGGATGTTGAAGAGCCTTTGCCCGAACCTCAGGAGCGCACCCGGCGCAGGGATTTGCGGAATGAAACTCTGCGTAAAACCTTTTTGGCAATGGGTGAAGATATCCGGGTTGTGTTGATAAAACTGGCAGATCGTCTCCACAACATGCGTACCTTGGGATTCATGCCTGAGAATAAGCGGATTCGAATTGCCCAGGAAACACTGGATATCTTTGCTCCCCTTGCCAACCGCCTGGGTATCTGGCGCATGAAATGGGAATTGGAAGACCTCGGCTTTCGTTACACTAATCCAGAAAAATACAAAGAAATCGCTGAGAACCTTGCAGAGCGCCGGGTGGATCGCGAATCCCAAGTTGAAAACATCATTATAAAAGTGAAAAGTATTTTGGAAAAAGCGGGGATCACTTCAGAAATCAGCGGACGACCCAAGCATATCTACTCCATTTATAAAAAAATGGTAGAAAAAGGCCGTCCCTTCGATTTGGTACGAGATTTAAGGGCTATTCGGCTGATCGTCAAAGATGTACCCGCCTGTTATGCCTCCCTTGGCATCATCCATACCCACTGGCGTCCAATTCCTCATGAATTTGATGATTACATCGCTGCACCAAAAGACAACTTCTATCAATCTCTGCATACTGCAGTGATTTACGATGACGGAAAATCTCTTGAAGTCCAAATCCGCACCCCGGAAATGCATCAGAATGCTGAATATGGTATCGCAGCCCACTGGCTTTACAAAGAAAAAGGCAAGCGGGACGATGTTTATGATCAGCGCATTAACTGGCTGCGTAGATTGATGGAATGGCGCCAGGATGTGCAGGACGCTCAGGAATTTGTCGATGGCATGAAGACCGATGTTTTTGAGGATCGGGTTTATGTTTTTACACCTCGTGGCGATATCATCGATCTTCCGGCTGGTTCCACCCCGATAGACTTTGCCTATCATGTCCATACCGAAATCGGCCATCGTTGCCGCGGCGCCAAGATCAACGGTAAATTGGTCACCCTTGAATTCGAACTTCACACTGGAGACCAGGTGGAGATTCTGACTGCCAAACAAGGCGGTCCCAGCCGGGATTGGCTTAATCTAAACCTGGGCTTGGTGAAAACTCAACGAGCACGCAGTAAGATCCAGGCTTGGTTCAAGCGCCAGGATCGTGAGCAAAATCTGGAACAAGGCAAGGCGATGTTGGAACGCGAACTTCGTCGCCTCGGTCTGATGGATTTTGACCTCGAAAACCTTGCTCAATGTTTTGACCAGAGAAGTGTTGAGGATTTATACGCTTCTCTTGGCTGCGGCGATATATCACTCAATCGAATTATCAACCGTCTCAGTGAAATCAATAAATCCCCCGATCCCTTGTTGGAGGTAAAACCTCCATCGGACATTAAAGATAACGGCACAGCCATTACCGTTGTTGGATTGAAAGGCATTCTTACTTCGCTGGCACGTTGTTGTAACCCGGCACCCGGTGACGAAATTGTCGGCTACATTACCCGCGGCCGTGGGGCTACCATCCACCGCAGAGATTGCCCGAACATCTTGCGGTTGCGTGAAGGCGAACGGATTGTAAAAGTCAGTTGGGGTGAACCTCATCGCACCTTCCCAGTCGCGATTCAAATTCGCGCCTACGACCGTCAAGGCTTGATGAATGATATCTCAGGTATTTTAAACAACGAAAGCATAAACCTGGTTGATATCAACCTAAAATTCTCGCATAACCAGGCGGTCATTAATTTGGTTTTGGAAGTAGGAAATATCGCCCAGCTTAGCCGAACGCTCACTCGAATTGAAAACCTGCCCAATGTTGTTGAAGCAAACCGGCTCAGACCCGGATAAAGGGGGGATTTGTCAGATCTGCTTTCAGTAGAAGGTGCACGGAGAATCATCCTGCAATCTTTCCACCCAGTCGAGTCGACTGAGGTTGCGCTTGAAGATGCTGGTGGTTTGGTATTGGCGCGCAATATTTTTTCTCCTCATAATTTCCCCGCCTATGTGAACTCCAGTATGGATGGCTTTGCCGTTCTTGCAGTTGACTTACTCAAAGCCAAACAGGATCATCCCATCCAATTAGAGGTAATAGAAGATATTCCTGCAGGCGCCATTCCCTCCAGGGAAATCCGTTCCGGCCAGGCGTCGCGCATCATGACTGGCGCCATGCTGCCAGCCGGGGCAGATAGTGTAATTCCGGTAGAATTAACCCATGAAGTCCCTGGATCACCTTTTGTCCTTTGTTATTCCCCAGTCCACTTAGGTGAAAACATCCGCCCTATCGGTCAGGATTTTGCTTTCGGCGATCAAATTCTCTCTGCAGGAACCCAGCTTTTCCCGCATCATCTTGGACTTCTGGCGTCAATTGGTCTGGGGATGATTCCGGTTTTCCGCCGGCCCAAAATAGCCTTGTTAACCACCGGCGATGAATTAGTCCCGGTCGGTGCGGATCTGGAGCCTGGAAAAATTGTTGACTCAAACAATATTATTATCTCCTCCTTGATCAAGCTCTCGGGTGGCACTGTATTCAATCTCGGGATTGCACGTGACGATGAAGCAGAAATACGATTTCTTCTGAATCAGGCCATTGAAGCAGAAGTCGATGCTATAATATCTTCCGCCGGTGTAAGTGTTGGGAATTATGATTATGTAAAAAGAATTGTGTCGGAAAAGGGCAATATTGATTTTTGGCGGGTCAACATTCGGCCTGGCAAGCCCATTGCATTTGGAAGTTATGCCAATATCCCTTTTTTTGGCCTTCCCGGCAATCCTGTTTCATCCTACGTTACGTTTCTAATTTTCGTCAAACCCGCAATTGAAAATCTTTTAGGTATAGAGCAACCTCAAGCCCAAAAGCTCTCCGCAATCCTGACTGAATCCGCTGTATCAGACGGCCGGGAAAGCTACTTAAGAGCTAAGGCTACGCTAATATCCTCCGGTGAAATTCATGTCAAATTATCTGAATCCCACCAAGGATCAGGCAATTTGTTTGGTTTGGTGGATGCAAACGCTTTACTGATTGTTCCTTCTGGAGTAAAATCGCTGCCAATTGGTGCACAAGTGAAAATAATACTAATTGGTGACTTAAGAGATGAATAAGCCCAAACTTGCAAGTGTGGTTATTGCAAGCTTAGGTTTTCTGGATGCACTTTACCTGTTGATGATCAAACTGACCCAAGAACCTGCGTTTTGTATCCAGGGAATTGGTGATTGTTGGTCTGTAAATACCAGTAAATATTCTGAAATAATCGGAATTCCGGTTTCTCTCCTTGGAGCTGGAGCTTACCTGGCCATTATCTTAATCCAGGTTTCTACGGAGAAAACAAATTTTCTTCAAAAGTATGGTCCATTGTCGTTTTTTGGAATATCATTGACCGGAACAATTTATTCAGCCTTTCTTACATATCTTGAAATCTGGGTGATCCGAGCAATATGCCCTTTCTGCGTAATTTCTGCTCTTTTTATGTTAATTCTCCTGCTATTATCCATACAAAATCTCAGAAAAGATTTCGATTGAAATTGAAAAACTAGGAGGAAATATGCCAAAAATTCGTTGCCATTACATTGATTGCGCTTTTCTTGACGAAGGTTATTGTAGCGCTGCTCTCATTGAACTTGATTCTGATTCTGGTTGTGTTACTTATAAACCCAACGCAGAAACTCCAGTCGAGGATGATTGGGATGAAGAGGAACTGGAGGAAGAAGAATGGGAAGAATTGGAAGATGAAAACGAAGAGGATGACGATATTTGGTCAGATGAAGAAGAAGGCTAACCGAACAGCCTGGTAACCCATCCGAATACACACAATCCCTCAAACCCCGGAGGATCTGTCCGGGGTTTCGTTTTCCAGGAAGTTATGAAAATCTCAGATCGTCAAAACCTGAAATGGAATTACATCGTCAACCTTTTGGATGGCGGTTTCTTCGGCATGGCATTTGGCTTTGTTTCCATTTCAACAATCCTACCTCTGTTTGTCTCCACCTTGACCGATTCAAAATTACTGATCGGTTTGATACCTGCCATCCATAATATGGGGTGGCAATTACCTCAGCTTCTGATGGCCCGTAAAGTTTCATCCCTGAAACGATTTAAGCCTTTTGTAGTCAGCATGACCATTCAGGAACGTATTCCATTCTTCTTCCTGGGACTGATGGCATGGTTCCTACCAGGAGCTTCCAAAGAATTGCGTCTGGTTATTACTTTTATTTTATTAATCTGGCAAGGATTGGGTGGTGGTTTGGCCGCCAACGCCTGGCAGAATATGATCGGTAAACTTTTCCCCTCCGATTATCGTGGCGCCTTTTTTGGTTTTCAATCCGCAGCCGCCAATTTCATGGCTGCTATTTCAGCTATTGCTGCAGGCGTTATTCTTGAAAAAATCACATACCCACTGGATTTTACCATTCTGTTTTTTGCAGCTGTCATCTGTTTTGGCTTCTCCTGGTATTTCCTCAATAAGACCCGTGAACCAGATGACAATCCGATCAGTGAGGAAATAGCACCAACCCCATTGTGGCATACCATTGTGCGAATCCTGAAAGCGGATGCTTCTTTCCGCTGGTTTCTTATATGTCGTTCGATGCTTCAATTTGGCTTCATGGCATCTGCTTTTTACACAGTGTATGCAGTCCGGGTCCATAATGTAAGCGAAACCACTGCCGGGGTTTTGGCCAGTGTGTTGATGATCACTCAAACCATCGCCAATCCACTACTGGGTTGGTTGGGAGATCGCTGGAGCCGAAAATGGCTATTAGTCCTGGGGGCAATTGCCTGTTTCCTGAGCTGCATTTTAGCCTGGCTTGCCCCTTCAGTCAGTTTATTCTTTGTAGTAATTATTCTCATCGGCCTGGCCAACACTACATATTGGACCGTTGGTCTGGCTTTTACCCTTGATTTCGGTTTAGAAGACCAACGTGCCACCTATGTCGGTCTGGCAAACTCTCTGATCGCGCCTGCTACCATCATTGCTCCAATCTTAGGTGGTTGGTTGGTGGATATCTCAAACTATTCCACCACATTTATCGTCGCGGCTGCAGCCTCACTTCTCACAGCCATTGCCTACCTGGTGTTTGTTCGGGATCCTCAGAAAGTTGCAATTACCAGTTAAAAAACTGACCATCCGAAAAGGATGGTCTTTTTAGGCTGGGGGCAAAGGATTCGAACCTCTACAGGCACATCCAGAGTGTGCAGTCCTGCCATTAGACGAGCCCCCAAATCTCCAGCGGCCAAGATTATAGCACAAGGCTCGTTGCCTGTCCAGAGACCGTTATATTTGTAATTGGCCAAACAGATGATATAAATAGTTCGCCCAGCCGGAAAATTTCAGGCTATAATCCAGGCATTCTGTGGAGGTATCCCATGTCAACAACTGACCTGCTTGCACACTTGATATCAAGCTATAGAATGGATGCAATCGCTCTCATTCCGGGGCAAACACTCACCTACTTAACCGGCTTACATTTTCATACCAGCGAACGACCGGTTACCCTCATCATCACGAAGGAAAAAGCGGTTCTAATACTTCCTGAACTTGAGGCCGGCAAAGGCGCACAAAGCAATCTCCACCTGGAAATCATTCCGTTTTCTGACAATCCCGCCAGTTGGCAGGCAGCGTTTAACCAGGCAGCAACCACACTGGAACTACATAAGGCCATCATTGGCGTCGAATCGGCCAAGATGCGGTTTCAGGAATACACCTTATTACAGCGGGCTGCTCCAGAATCAACAATTACAACTGCAGATCTATTGCTCAGCAGTCTTCGCATTCAGAAAAACGCCAACGAAATCCAGGCCATACACCAAGCTGTTAAAATAGCTGAAAATGCCTTACTGGCAACGCTTCCTGTGATCAAACCAGGTATTAGCGAAGCCCAAATAGCTTTAGAGTTGACCATTAATCTTATCCGGGAAGGATCGATCAGTGGTTCATCCTTCGAGCCTATCGTTGCCGCCGGACCAAACGCGGCCAACCCGCATGCAACCATCACAGATCGTCAACTCCAAACCGGTGATTTATTGATCATTGACTGGGGCGCTACCTATCACGATTACATCTCCGACTTAACCCGCACTTTTGCGATTGAATCAGTGGACGAGGATCTTGCGAAAATAGTGGAGATTGTCCACCGGGCGAATTCTGCCGGGCGGCAAGCCAGTCAGCCAGGGGTTACAGCCGGATCAGTCGACCAGGCAACCCGGAAGGTCATCCAGCAGGCTGGTTATGGAGAGTATTTCATCCACCGAACCGGTCACGGCATTGGAATGGAAGTCCACGAACCACCTTACATTTACGCAGAAAATGACTTGATTCTTACGCCTGGTATGGCTTACACGATTGAACCGGGAATCTACCTTCCAGGTCGAGCGGGGGTAAGAATTGAAGATAATGTGATCATTACAGATCAGGGCTGTCAGGTTCTCTCCAGCCTTCCGCGCGAATTGATCCATCTATCAAGAAAAGCCTGATATGAGTCGATTCATTTCCGGTTCCGAACCATATCTTTTGCCATCTGGGCGCACGGGGTGCATCCTTCTCCATGGCTTCACCTCCATGCCGGAGGAAACACGTCAGCTCGGAGAATTCCTGGCTAAAAATGGTGTGACAACCCTCGGTGTTCGCCTGTCCGGCCATGCCTCCCACCCAAATGACCTGCGCCATACCCACTGGACCGACTGGCTGTTGGATGTGGAGACGGCTGCGGCTCTTCTTTCCAACATAACAGATCGCGTCTTTATAATCGGCCAGTCAATGGGAGGGATTCTCTCGCTCATTTTTTCAACCGAATATCCAGTTGCAGGCTTAGTTACGGTCTCCACTCCCGCCTTACCGGTATCGTCCAGGATCCCATTTGGCTATTTCTTTCAAAAGGTATTCTTCCCGAACATATTTATAGATAAGGTCAAAGGAAAACCTGCCAAAGCCAATCCACGCCAACCTAATTATCCAGCCTATGCATACTACCCATCCCAGATACACATTGAAAGACACAAACTGCAGAATCATTTAAGTAAAACTTTGCAAAAAGTTACGAGTCCTGCTCTTATCATTCAATCTCGGGACGATCCCTGGGTGCCCTCGTCCAGTGCTGAATATATTTACAAAAATATCCAATCCCAGCAGAAATCCATATTTTGGATGGAAAAGGCTGGTCATTCCGTCCTATTGAGTGAAGATCGGTTGCTGGCTTTTATGTCCATCCTGAATTTCATTCAAGAAAATGAACCTGCATGAATCGTGATCTTTTTTTAGTCGCATTATCATTGTTTTTTTGGGGGATCGGCGAAGGGATGTTTGTCTATTTCCAACCCATTTACCTGGCTCAATGGGGCGCATCGCCAATTTTAATCGGCACGATCATGGGCGCAATGGGAATTGCCATCCTCATTTTTCAAATTCCCGCCGGGCTGCTCGCGGATAAATTTGGTTCCCGTCCCCTGATGTGGGGATCCTGGATGTTTGGAGCCATTTCTGCATCTGTGATGGCCTGGGCGGATTCTATGTTGGTTTTTGTTATCGGTCTCCTGATGTACGGTCTTACTTCCTTTGTGCTGGCACCGATGAACAGCTACATTGCCGCCCGCTGTGGAAATTGGACAGTTGGCAGGGCTATCACATTTACCACAGCCTTGTTTAATTTCGGCATGGTGATTGGCCCCACTTTAGGTGGCTTCATTGGCGAATCTCTTGGATTACCCCTGGTCTATAAAATTGCCTCTGGTTTATTTGTGGTTTCCACCATCCTTGTTTTATTCGTCTCCCCCATTCCAGCTGAAGAACACCATTCAACCCGGCGATCATTTAAAGCTCTGCGTCATAATCAACCCTTCATCTGGTTACTAATATTAGCCTTCCTGGTTTCTGTTTCAACCTATACACCTCAACCCCTTTCGCCCAATTTCCTTCAAGATATGCGTGGATTGGATCTCTCACAAGTCGGGCAAATTGGTTCTATAGGGTCGTTTGGAACTGCATTGATAGCCCTCTTGCTCGGTCATCTTAATCCCGCCATTGGTATACTTGCAGGGCAGGGTCTTATGGCTGTATTTTCCTTGGTTTTGTGGAAATCAACCAGCCCCTGGATGTTGGCATTTGGTTATCTGTTCATCGGTGGCTTCAGGTTGTGCCGCGCCATGTTGTTAGCACTCGGCCGTCACATCATCGATGTTGGCAATACCGGCCTGGCATTTGGCTTGTTGGAAACGGCCAATGCCATAGCATTGATGATTTCGCCGATCATTGCTGGTTATCTCTATACGCTGAATCCATTTTATGTGTACCCGGGTAGCCTTGTATTATTAATCATTTCGTTTGTGCTTACAATTTTAATCATTCCCCGGCTCTCGCATCCGGTGATCGTAGCACCCGTTCCAAACTTACCAGAGGAATAAATGCTCACTATTCATACGTTGATTCTTGGATCTCTCGAAAACAACACTTTTATTCTGGCTGATGATGCTTCCGGTGAAGCTGCTGTTGTCGATCCTTCTTTTGAATTGGAGCCAATCATCGACCTCTTGGAGGAAAACCAGTATCGCCTGCGCTTCATCCTGCTTACCCATGCCCATTATGACCACACAATCAACGCGCTGTCACTTTCGAACCGATATACTCCCACTATTCCTATTGGGCTTCATCCTTCTGATCAATCCCTTTGGAAAGATGGTTGCGGTGCAGATTTGTTTGGCCTGCACTTCAAGCCTGACCGTGATACAGATCTTCATCTATATCATGGTCAAATATTATCTCTCGGTCGAGAAGAAATCGAAGTCCGTCACACTCCTGGTCACTCCCCAGGGTCGGTTGTATTTATCTTACACACCAATCAAATCGTAATTGCAGGAGATTTAATTTTCTATCATGGCATTGGACGAACGGATCTTCCGGGCGGGGATACAATCGTCCTCACTCGCAGTATCCAAACCCAGATTTTCAGACTCCCACGGACGTATCATCTCCTTCCCGGACATGGACCTGCGACTACTGTCGCAGAAGAAATTGATCATAACCCCTATCTTTAAAAAACCTCCGAACTGGTAATCAGTTCGGAGGAAATTTTTTCAGGATTGCCTATTTTGCAAATTCTGTTGCCCGGGTTTCCCGGATGACTGTCACCTTGATTTGACCTGGATATTGCATAGTCTCTTCAATCTTCTTGGCGATATCCCTTGCCAGGCGGACAGCATCCAAATCATCGATATCTTCCGGCCGCACAATAATTCGAACTTCGCGACCAGCCTGAATAGCAAAGGATTGTTGAACTCCTTTGTACGAGTTGGCAATGTCTTCCAGTGCCCGCAGCCGCTTCAGATATTGCTCCAAATCTTCCCTTCGAGCGCCAGGTCGTGCGCCAGAGATGGCATCCGCTGCCTCAGCAATCACCGCTTCTACACTTTCCTGATCTACTTCGTGGTGGTGCGATGCAATCACATTCACAATCCGGGGGTGCACATTATAACGTCGGGCAAATTCAGCACCGATCATGGCATGTGTTCCATCTGTATTGTGATCCATGGCTTTACCAAGGTCGTGCAACAAGGCACCAGCCTTGGAAATCTCAATATCAGCACCCAATTCCGCTGCTATTACAGCCGCCAGCTTGCTTACCTCAACAGCATGCGCTAATTGGTTTTGTCCGTACGAGGTTCGGTATTTCAGCCGACCAAGTACCCGTAATACTTCCGGATGCAGGCCAGCAACACCTGCTTCAAAAGCAGCTTCTTCGCCCGCTTCAGCCATGTCTTTTTCAACCGCTTTTTGTTCTTCGTTTAAAATTTTCTCGATGTGGGCAGGATGGATCCGGCCATCTTGAATCAGACGAGCCAAAGCCCGGCGGGCAATCTCACGGCGAACTGGATCAAAGCAAGAAACGGTAACTGCTTCCGGAGTGTCATCCACAATGACATCCACGCCAGCGGCCTGCTCAAATGCTCGAATATTGCGGCCATTTCGGCCAACAATTCGTCCCTTCATATCATCATTGGGGAGTGTCACAACCGATGTAGTCACCTCTGCAACGTGGTCAGATGCCACCCGTTGAATGGCGTCAGCAATCAGCTCTCTAGCTCGTTTTTCACCCTCTGCTCGGGCTTCTCCTTCAATCTGCCTGATAATGCGTGCCATATCATTGCGAGCTTCTTTTTCAACCTCGACCAGTAGAACCTGGCGGGCTTCCTCGATACTCATTTCAGCGATTCGTTGCATCTCAACAATTTGTTGACTGGCCAACTTTTCCACATCATTAGCTCGTTTATCTAGCGCACTTTGGCGTTTATTAATCTGTTGTTCGCGTTGCTCAAGCCGCTCCACTCGGTGGTCTAACTCCTGGCGGCGTTTTTGCAAACGTTCTTCTTCCAATACCAATTCCTTCCGCCTGCGGCTTAAATCTGACTCCGCTTCTTGGGTAATTTTAAGAGCTTTATTTCGAGCATCCAGCTCAATAGTTTTAGCCTGCTCATTAGCACTTAGAATGATATTATCAGCTCGATTCTGCTGGTCATTCCGAAACCGTTCATTGAGCCTTCGGGAGACATAATAGGCCACTGCGGCCACCAATACAACATCGATGATCCCAATCAGGATCCAAATCCACCAAATAAAGCCTAGTTCCTTACCCATTTTCCTGTTCCTCGTTTCCAGAGTCTTGTTGACCGTCCTGAATCGTAAAGATTTCTTCCCAGACCTGGCGCACCACCGGAGAAATTGTTCCGTAATCAAAACCGCGCCGCATTAAATATGCGCTCAGCCGTTCACGAAACTCACGCCATTCCTGCCCACGCAATCTTCGGGCGTAATGAATAGCGGCCTGGTACGCCAGCGCCGAATCATCTTCTGTTTCGCTCAGCGCGGCTTGTATTTCTTCTTCCGAAATCCCCTTCTGCAGGAGTTCTATCCTCAGCAAGCGATGACTACGTGGTCGAAATTCGGACCGACTCTCAACCCACAATCTGGCAAATTGATCATCCTTCACCAACTCTGAACGGATCAACCGTTCAAGGAGAACATCAATTTGCTCACTGCTGAAACCGTGCTCCTCCAATCGATGCCTTACTTCCTTCTCAGATCGTGGTCGATAGCTAAGGAAATGTAAGGCTTTTTGAAAGCCCACTTCAATTGCATCCTGCTCCTGCAGGGTTTTAATTTTATGCTCATCTATGGGTTGGCCAATCTGCAACCAAGCCGCCACAATTCTTGAAACCCCGAAAGAAAATTCTCCATCCAGATACACATTAATCCGGTTGGGGTTACGTTTTTGTGCTTTGAGTGCGGTAATCTTGCCGTCCATAAAATAAACACAGCCGTCGCTTGGCGGCTGTGAATTGGAAAAAAGCCTTGCTGAATTTATCTCAGTTCACTCCGGAGTTAGAAACTCAGGTAAAATCAAGGGAATAACTCTTCTGTTGATACTTTATAAAGCGTTCCAACGGGATGATCTACTTGCTTCTTCCGGTCAGCATAAAGTACCTAACACCAACCAGCCAGAAAAAACACCAAAATTTAAACCATTCACCGTTTGCCTAAAAGTCAACACTCTTGAGGAGTGAACAAAACCCAGCTTGCTTCAATCTTTCTCAGCCGCGCCTGCCTTGCATTGTTGGCGCCCTGTTTCGGAAGTTAATTCAATGCTCCTGTTATTTTAACAAACTTATGTGCATATTACAAGCAATTCTGTCACATAAATATATACGAAATGTACTTCTACTTCAGGAGTAAAAGAGATAGACACTAACCCATAAATTGGTTCCATATTACTTGACAAGACATGTCTTCATCAAAGATGTTTGAAATGATTGTCTCATCTGCAATAACCGTGTAAAATTAGCATATGCAATCCAGCCCGCGCATACTTCCACCTCCGAATCCAGATCACAGACGCCAGGTTTTCTGGCAAGTCTGGTTGCCACTGGTTGTTTTTGTGATAGTATTTCTAGTGTTAGCTGGACTGGCAGTCTCCTTAACCTCTAGGGGAGAAGAAATCGCTGAGCAATGGGCTGCTCTCTCGGTCGTGATTGTTATCGTGCCGACCTGCTTAGGCGGGATTTTTACTTTTATGTTCCTTGCTATTGGCATTTTTCTGTCGGATAAAGCCATTCGCGGCCTGCCTGGCCTTACGTATAAAATCCAGCTTTTTTTCCGGCGCTTTTCTGCCATCACCCGTTATTATGCCGACCGGTTTGTTTCACCAATTATAAAAATTAACGGGAAATGGGCAGGCCTGACTTCTCTCTTTAAACCCAAACGCACAACAGGAAAAAACAATTAAGAGGTTTCTATGCCATCAAATATTGATTGGAAAAAACAAACCTATCTCATCGGTGCCTTGGCTGGTCTGGCTGTAGGTATATTGGCGGCCCTGATTATCATCCAACGCTCAGAAAAGGACGAAATCCAGCCGAAACTTAATGCTGGTGACGGCGTTAAGATCGGGATAGGTGTGCTAGGCGTCTTGCGTTTGATCTCTGAAATGATAACTCGCCGGTAATTCTCGAACTGATCACAGAACCGGGGGATTACAACCTGATCCGATCAAGAATAGATGATCACATCTTCTGTTAATCGTTACCTGATTGCTGGATCCCTGAAGCAGGAAACGATCCTGCCATTCAAGCACTCTCCCATCATTAATCAACCAGGGGGCAATTTATTGTATGCAGCGGTGGGAGTATCCCTGTGGGATTCTGGTGTCAGCTTGCTTAGCCGGGTGGGCAGAAATTTCCCACAAGAATGGTTAGTCCAGCTTTCTTCTTATGGTTGGGACTTGGCCGGCGTCAAGCGCTTATCTGAAGAATTGGATCACCGCTCCTTTTACTGCTATGAGGATCTAGAAACAATATCCACTGCTAATCCCATTGATGGTTTCACTGCAGCTGCCATTCCATTCCCCAAGGAATTAATCGGTTATCACCCCCCTCCAGATACAATCGATAGCCGTGTGCATCCGACACCATTTTCACTTAAAGCCAGCGACATTCCAGCAGATTACCTGGATGCAACTGCTGCCCATCTCTGCCCTCTGGATTTTCTCTCTCACACTTTGCTACCTCCCATTTTACGGCACGGGCATCTTTCAACCATCACAATGGAACCAGCGTCCGGTTATATGCACCCTACATTTTTAGATTCCTTGCCTGGGTTACTGGGTGGTATTTCTGCATTTTTACCAACTGAAACCAATGCTCTCAGTTTGTATCAAGCGCGGTCAACTGACTTGCTCGAAATATCCGAGTCTCTGGCAGCTGCAGGTTGTGAAATTATCGTTATTCAACGTGGCAATCGTGGTTGCCTGGTCTATGACCATCGCAATCATACTCGCTGGATCGTTCCCGCCTATCCATCCCAGCTTGTGGATCCAACTGGAGCTAACGATTCCTTCTGTGGTGGGTTTCTGGCAGGGTACCGTCAAACTTATGATCCACTGGAAGCCGCCCTTCACGCTACGATTTCTCGCTCTTTTTGTGTCGAATCTTCCAACCCAAAACACATGCTCGATGTCATGCCTCGTCTGGCCCAGGCGCGCCTCGAATCCCTCCGGAACCTTGTTCGAAAAATATAAAAGAGTTCTCTAAAAAGCCTACTTCCCCTTACTTTATTCCTAGCATTCGCCTGAGTATAAATATCAAGAATATTTTCCTGATTTGTCTTCCGGCTTCTAAAGCGCTTATCATATCCGCCGGATGTGAGCTATACTCTGATATCTCATATTCCTGAAGAAATATTCTTCCAGGTTCTTCCGCTTGCGGAATTAATATGAGGAGTAATGAGACTCGTTCTCCTGCAGTCATTCCAACCTCAAGTTTTTTACCCAGCCAGGTTAACATCAGGTTGATCCAACGGAGCATTTTTTGCAATTGAAGGCTGTCTCTCTCGCTTCCCAAGTTTAACAGCCACTCAGGCACTACTCGCCCCCTTTTTCTCAGATAAATCTCAATTCGTTCCCAAATTGTCCCTTGAGAATTACCCGACAGCTTACGTAGGATAAATATGATCACAACAACAATGGTCAAGGAAATCATCATGAACCAGGCAAAGGCTCTGCCGTTCTGACTCACCATATTAACTTGATCATCCATGGATTTTTCCGGCTGGGCTTCAGGCAGCTCATCACCGTCCATCTCAATCGGCGGTGGAAAGTTCGGCCCTACCAATTTATCGGTTGGCTGGGGTTTATCTTCGGGTAATACACGTTCAGGCTGAGCTGTTGTTGGCTCAAACTCCACCCAACCCACCCCCACGAAATAAACTTCGGGCCAGGCGTGGCTGTCTTTCTTACGAACGATGAACGACGAATCTTCTGAAACAAATTCTCCTATGGCAAATCCTGCAGAAAGCCGGGCTGGGACACCCAACGACCGAAGCATCAACACTTCAGCACTTGCGTAATAATTACAGAACCCTTTTTGATAATCGAACAAAAACCATTCGATCACATCTTTGCCACCCGGTGGACGCTCCATCTCTTCGGTGTAACTGATTGTATTCCGTAAATAATTAGTGATGATGACAGCCTTGTCGTATGGGTTCTCAATGTCACGAGTTAAATCTTTTGCCAGCAAAACAATGCGCGGTGATACAGTATCCGGCAATACCAGATACCGTTCTATGATCCAATCTGGATAATCCTCCCCGGATTCCTTTAATTGTTTTATGGTCGGGTCAGAAAGCCTTGATTGAACCCGGTAAACCTCTCCTGCGTTCATGGGTGGTTCCGCTTGCAAACCCAAAATGTCAATCTCTCCTTCACCCGCCGGAGCAGTTTGCACCTGGACAGCCCGGCTAAAATTGATCGGAATCCCAGGTGCAACAATTGTCCTGGATACAGGCAGCAAGGAAGTGATATTCAGCGTTGTTCCAGTTTGATTATCAAGGGTCTCGCTGCTGACTCGCCAATCATTGGCCGGGTTAAGTGATTGATCCGTGGAGGAGGTAACCCAGCCTTTGGTCTCATATAGGTCATAGGATCTGGCCTTCCAGTAATAACGCAATTCCTGGGCTTTCACAGTCCGAGGGATTTCAACTTTAAATATAATTTCATCCCCGGTAGCAGCGCGTTGGCCAAGCTCAATAGAAGGGCCATAAAAATTGCTAACCTCGACCACCGGATTAGTGAGACCAGCGACAGCATTCGAGAGCCGGTCTCGAAAGATCTCCCAGGAACGCTCCCATCTTCTTTGCACAGCGCTTCCTGGTGTCATTGCCTGGAAAACGACAGGAAGATTCCAGGCTGCTAAAACAAATGCCAGGCTGAGGATCAGCATCCATCTCGTCAGGTTGATCCCAATTTCAGAATCCTCCATGACAGCATTCTCAGCCCAACCTTCTCGCAATTTTAAAAGAAACAACCGGGCCAACAATAGCAAAGTCAGGAAAAAATATAGGCCTGAGTAGCGATTCCGGCTGCTCAGAAATGGGTGGTAAAAATCCACAATTACCAATAAAAAGGTTAGGATAATGATGGGCCACCACGGTTTTCCATACCGGGCCACCCGAAAGCCAGTGGTCAGAGCCAGGATCCAAATTAGCAATCCCATGAAAGTGAGAAATAACAACGGATCACTTACAGGAATGTCTTTGAAGAAGAGGTTCAGGGTATCTTTCAAACGCTCAAACACTAAAAACAATCGGCCAGACCATTGCATTTTTTCACTAACGATCATGCCTAATTGCCAGAGTAAAAAGAAACCAGAATATGAAAGACTAAACATTAATACTGTCACAGTACCAAACCTGCTTGCCCCCAGCAACAACCCGAGAATAACCCCAAACAAAGCTAGGATATTCATCATCCATAAATTAGGAGACCAATTGGTGACACTTAGGCGCGCTGCAACGACCCCCACCAGGAAAACCACCAGCAACCCAGCCGGCCAATCCCACCAACGTTTTTTCATTTCCATTTGCATTTGAGTGTACAATAAATACTAGGCCTTCGTCAATAATAGGAGACACTCTGCATGGACCCACTCACGCAATTTGAAATAAACCTGATTCAATTCCTGCAAAGCCTTGGGGAATGGCTTAAGACACCTATGCTGGCATTCTCTTTCCTTGGCCAGGAAGAATTTTTCATGGCGTTATTGCCATTTCTATACTGGTGTGTGGATGCCCGTCTCGGCCTTCAAATTGCGGTTATGACTGTTCTAAGTAACTTGGGTGTGACTTCGCTCAAACTGGTTTTTCGCCTGCCTCGCCCCTTTTGGCTGGATGCGAATATCCAACCCTGGAGCGCTGAGACATCATTTGGAATGCCCTCCGGTCATGCAACGACTGCTGCCAGCGTCTGGGGGGTTCTGATAGTCTATCTGCGCAAAAAATGGACAACCATCATCATCCTGTCCATCATTTTTTTCATTGGCATCTCTCGGGTTTTTCTGGGTATGCACTTTCTTACTCAAGTTCTCGCCGGTTGGCTCCTGGGTGGATTATTGTTATGGATCGTAATTCGCCTTACACCTCCGATTCTGCGTTGGTTTCTTAAATATTCAATCGGTGTTCAAATCGGCTTGGTTTTTCTCAGTTCTGTTCTACTCGTGGGGATTTATCTGGTCTTTTATCTACCCAGTGTTGGTTGGCAAGCCCCAGCCCAGTGGGTTGAACTGGGTAGCCGGCCCTTGGAGGGCGAGCCTTACAATCCAATTGAATTGAGCGGCGTTTTCACATTGGCTGGAACCTGGTTCGGTGGGTTGGGCGGAGCCGCCTGGTATTATCATCGCCATGGGTTGCTAAACACTTCCGGATCCTATCTTCAAAAGACCGTGCGTTATTTACTGGGTGTGGCCATCGTCATCCTTCTATGGTATGGATTAGGATCCATCTTCCCTCGTACACCAACCCTGGATGCCTATCTCCTGCGTTTTCTGCGTTATACCATCATCAGTTTATGGATGACCGTCTTTGCACCCTGGACATTTATAAAACTAAATCTACTCATCCAATCAAAACGATCAAGTTAGTTTATCGGGTCAAAATTGTTTATAATCAAGATAAAACAGAAAAAGGAGAGCAACCATGCGCTTTTATGGTAAATTCATGATAGGAGCCTTTCTGGGCGGATTATTCGGAGGCCTGGTTGGATTGTTGATTGCGCCTGAATCAGGTCAACAATTACGCAGTCGGGTAAGCGGAACGATCGTTCAGATTCGCGATGAGGTTGTCCAGGCATCTGCTGATAAACGAAATGAATTGCAGGAACGGTTGAGCCAACTGCGCCAGTCAAATCCGCAGGAAAAATAATTTTTTTGAAACTTACCTAATTATCAGACCAATCTGCTGATCCTATAAAAGATTATTAAGATCTGAACATCAATTTCCTTGATGTCCTCTTTTTCACTTACTTTGAAACAATGATTTTTAGAAGTCAAAGAGAATCAAAAGCTGCTTGTCATTTCAGAGACAAGCAGCTTTTGATTACTAGTAACCTAACTTATCGGGTAACCTGATATCGGTAAATGGCAGGCTGAATAGTGAATCGAGTCGTGCCACTGACCACCAGGATTACGGAGTCTACCTGGCCACCTATTTGGATCGGCACACTCAATTGTTGAGTGTTTGTCAGCAGGTATGTCTGCACCGCCGGGTTCCTACCAGTTGTGACCACGCTTACCGCAAATGTCTGGGGAAGCCGGTTTTGAACTCTTACAAAACCCTCCGATAACCAGCCGCCTTCATCCGTCTCAAAATCACTGGTGTAGCCCGCTGTTTCCACATGAATGTCATCCAACATCAGACCATTCAGGTTGACTGCTGCATCTGTAATATATTCGAACCGAATTCGAATGGTTTTACCGGCATAGGCCGAAAGATCTACTACTTCGTTTTGCCAACCGTTGCTGGTTCCAGTATAACCCCAACCATACGCATTTCCCTGGGGATTGTAATCAGTTCCGCTTGGCGTCTCCAGGATCGTCCAGGTTTGACCGTTATCTTCAGACACGACCAGGTAAGCATAATCCCAACCCTCTTCGATCTCATACCAGACATGATAATCGAGGGTGATGTTTTCGTTAACATTTGTAAAGTCAAACTCACGAGTCATGCTCATATCCGATTCATCCCCACGGTTTGACCAGAAGGCATAGTCCCCGGAAAAAGGATCTTCGGGTAACAATCCAACTTCGTTCACTCCCTGAAATTGGAGGGTAAAGCTCCCATCGCAGGTAAATTCGATGTAATCTGAACCATACTGGTTCACTTGGGATGTCTGCCAGGAAAGTGGGCAATCATACTGGGTTTCCTCCGGGAAGAAACTGGGCACATCCGCTCCACCTGTATAGGCATATTGTCCATTCGCCACATCAGGGTCATTAAGTAAATTCGACACAGCCCAATCTGCATATACTTCATCAGCCGTCAGGATCTCATTTGTGGTCGGACTAATGAAATTTTTATCATCTAAAACTTTATCCAGGCTATCCATTCCATTGTCGTCATCTTTTACCAGAGCTTGCGTGATATCACTACCAAACTGATCAAGGATGTAAGAAACAAACAAATAGGATGAACCATAGTGTGGATATGAATCACCATAATCTGGCCAGTAGTTCAATTGGAGATCTGGATTTGTAGCGAATATATATGCTGCACCCCCTGGATCATATCCGTTAATGAACGATGCCAACTCTGAGAAACCCTCATTCATCCATGTTTCTTCGTTACGATCCAGGTTCCAGTGAATCATGTGCTGGAATTCATGGGCTAAGGTGCCGAATATATCTTGATCATCCAATTGCAGGTTATCTGCGCTGATGACAAACATTTCATGGCCATTTGAAAATTCATGAGCAAGCGGGTGAACTGCGTCTGCTGATGAAAAATATCCTAACAAATTTCTCCCAATATTTGAAGCATAAAGGATGTATAGCTTCAAATCATTATCTACTCCAGGGGAATTCTCACTCCCAAAGAAATTTCGATTGGTTGGATATATCTTCTGGTCAAATTCATCGACCAGTATTTGAATGTCCTGAATGGAATAATCTACCCCATTTTCCACCCAAAAGTACACATGTTCTCCGCTGACGCGAAGCGATGCATCAATTTGAAAGTTTTCATCTGTGTCCATGTTGGAGACCCAGAATTTTCGAGATTCGCCTACTTGTGCTGGTTGAATGGATGCTTCGACACTTAGAGGAATTTCACCCTTTCCGCCCAATCGTTTCGCTAATTCACGTAAATCATTGACCGGGATGATTGCTTGCTCCAAGGTCCGTAAAGTTTCCCAGGCTGCTTCACTTGTCTCTCCAACCGGTTGGGGCGTGGATTGACTTAGGTTGGCAGGATCATCCTGAGTTGGGAATTCAACCTGGGGAACCTCGATGGTAGGTACCTCAAAAGTAGGGAAATTAAACTCAATCAAGGGATCTTCATCAACGGTTTCAACTTGCTGAGAATAGACCAATACTCCAGCAAGGGCCAGGCAGCAGCAAATAGATATACAACCAAATACCACCACAACGATCACTAATATTTTCGACCAAGTTGGCCAGTTACTCATTCGTCAACTCCTTCAATTCCGGTTCCAGTCTTTTTTCGTATTCCCAATTGCCATCCGCCGATCAAGCCAGCAATCACCACTACCACAACACTCGTTGCTTGTAAGAGGAGCATATATGTCAATGCCTGGCTTTTCGATATGCCAAATAACGGCAACAAGGTGACTGCCACAAATTGGTAAACACCCACATAACCAGGCGTGGATGGAATGGCACTGGATAGTCCTAATCCTACCAGAAAGAGCATGACCTGTGCAAGTGATAGCGTTAGACCTAAAGCTTTGCCTACGAGGATGGCGATGATTCCGTCAACAAACCAGATGATTGCAGAAAAGAACAGGAAACCACCAGCCCGAACCGGATGAACAAATGCCTTTCCGCCCATTAAGAATCGATTGATAAAAGAAATCAAGACATCCTTCAATTTTTGATGGATTGGCAGGATTTGAACCATTTTTCTGAATAAGTTTTCGAATCTAGGGGCGGTTATCAAAACTATAACCGCCACTCCCCCCAGGATGGCCATAATTGGCATAGTTTGTTCCATCCAATCCGGCAGATTGGACAATGAATGAGCTGATAGCACAGCAATAATCACCAGGATCAGCACATCCAGGATTCTTTCAGTCAAGGCGGTCGCAAAAATATATCCCAAACCTAGTCCGGTTTTCCGGCTGAGTGCTGCAGACCGGATCACCTCACCCGCCCGGGCAGGTAGCGTCATATTTCCCAGGTACCCAACTGAGGCAGCCCAGAATAAGGTCAATGGTGGGATTTTCATCTCTGCCGAAAGCAGAACCCCCCAACGAATTCCCCTCAAGGCAAGGTTAAAAGTAGTCAGTCCAAGGCCAACCAGGAAAAGACCCCAATCAGCCTTTTTGATCGTCATCCAAACTTCAATCCATAATATATCTCTCAGAGAGAGATATAGCAGAACTATGGCCAGCAATACTGCAAATAAAAGCAACCATCGCCGTCGACCTGGAACACCCAGATTATGATCATCCATCATTTTATCCAATTCTTGATCTTATCTTTTTTACCTAACATCTATTGGCACCATTATATTCACTTCAGTCAACATCTGACATTACAATTAGGTTAGTCCGGAAAAATGTTATTTCCGATATAATCTAGAAAAGACACCTTACTGACTCGGGCGTTGCTGACTATTGAAAACGACCTCCTCATGCCGAACACGTTGATCGTGACGCATCTCTGGGTTATGCCAATAGATACTTCACCCCTCCATTGCTCAGAGAGACAATCATAAACTAGCTGCTCGCACACTCGGAGGTATGGGTCACACAAGACGATTTTTTTACTTCACCTGGTAAGGGCAAAGCGGCCAGAACAGTTGAGATCTTTACAAGAGGTGTATATCCCCGGCTGCTTCCCTAAAGGAATGCTTCGCGATCGCCCTTACCGGCCAGGTTTTAGTCATTAACATCAAATAAGGAAGAACGAATGAAGCAAGTGTTGCAGAATATGCGTGATGGAAAAACCACAGTCGCAGAGGTTCCACTTCCGACCATTCGTCCAGGTATGGCGCTAGTCCGCACAGGGGCTTCACTAGTGTCAGCGGGTACCGAGCGCATGGTCGTTGAATTTGCTGAAAAAAGCCTTCTAGGTAAAGCGCGCTCCCGCCCGGATCTCGTCCGCCAGGTTATGGACAAAGCTCGTCGAGAAGGTTTGTTGACAACCATTGAAGCCACCTTTAATCGGTTAGATCAGCCAATGGTACTTGGGTACTCTTCTGCTGGGATCATCGAACAGGTCGACCCGGAGTTGTCCATTTTCCAACCTGGGGATCGAGTGGCTTGTGCCGGTGGCGGCTACGCAGTTCACGCTGAATATGCCCTTGTTCCCAAGAATTTACTGGTTCCTATCCCGGATACAGTGGATTTTGAATCGGCCGCCTTTGCTACGCTGGGCGCCATCGCATTACAGGGTTTTCGCCTAGCACATCCCCAGCTTGGTGAAAGTGTAGCCATCATTGGCATGGGTCTGCTGGGTTTACTGGCTGCCGGGATTGCCCGTGCAGCTGGCTGCCACGTTTTTGGGATCGATCTATCCCCCTCCCGCGTTGTTTTGGCAAATAAATTAGGCTTTCTCTCAGCTGTCCGGTCAGATGCCGTAGCTCATGGGCGCAGCTTTACCAATGGTTTGGGCTTTGATTCGATTCTGATCTGCGCCGATACTCGCTCAAATGACCCGGTTGAACTGGCGGGCATATTGGCCCGGGATCGGGCAAAAATCATAGCCGTTGGCGCGGTCGGTTTCCAAATTCCCCGCAAGGTGTACTACGAGAAAGAGCTCGAGTTCCTGGTCTCACGTTCTTATGGCCCTGGCCGTTACGACCCGGCATATGAAGAGCGAGGTCAGGACTATCCGGTTGGGTATGTGCGCTGGACAGAAGGCCGAAACATTGCTGCCTTTGTGGATCTGCTGAGCGAAAAAAAAGTGGATGTCCAACCGCTCATCAGTCATCGTTTTCCCATAAGCCAGGCTCCCGAAGCTTACGAATTAATCACCGGTAAAACCGGCCAACCTTTCCTCGGGGTTATGCTCACCTATCCGGAGATGCCAGACCGCCAGGTTTCCCACCGAGTTGAACTCCGTCCCACTTCTGTAGCAACTCAATCCATCTCATTAGGTGTTTTGGGTGCTGGGAATTATGCAAACGCTGTATTTTTACCCATTGTCCAAAAAACTGGTGGAGTAAAGCTTTCCGGTATCGCTTCAGCTGCCGGCCTATCAGCATCTCATGCTGCCCGGCGTTATGGTTTCCAATTTGCTTCCTCAGATGAAAACGAGATCCTGCAAAATAATGAAATCAACCTTGTAGCAATTCTCACCCGGCATTCTTCTCATGCCCGCCAAATCCTTATTTCAATGCAAGCCAATAAACATGTTTTCTGCGAAAAACCCCTCGCAATCACCCAAACCGAGTTAGACGAAATCGAAACTTTCCTGGGAACCCAGCCAAATACCTTATTGACCGTCGGATTCAATCGGCGTTTTGCTCCATTTGCCATCCAGTTGAAAAAATTTATCCAAAACACTGGAGAACCTCTCAGTCTCAATTACCGGGTCAATGCCGGCCCACTTCCACTCACTCACTGGCTTTTCGATCCGATTGTCGGCGGAGGTCGCATCATCGGCGAAGGTTGTCATTTTATTGATTTTCTGACCTTTTTGACAGGTAGTCTTCCAATTTCCGTTTCAGCTTCTTGCCTGCCGGATGCAGGTATCTACAACCAGGATAATGTTCATCTCACATTTAAATTTTCTGATGGCTCGGTGGGTACTCTCATATACCTGGCCAATGGGGATAAATCTTTCCCGAAGGAACGGGTTGAGGTCTTTTCCGCTGGTCGGGTCGGAGTGTTGGATGACTTCCGTTCATTGGAACTGGTTCAGGATGGCCACCGAAGATCATTTACCAGCCGCCTGCGCCAGGATAAAGGTCATGCTGTTTTATGGAAGGCATTTCTGTCTGCAATCCAAAACGGAACCCCTCCCCCCATTCCATATGCTGATTTAATCGGTGTGACACGTGCCTCTTTTGCCGCCATGCGTGCCATTCAATTCGGCAAGATCGAAATTATTGGCTCAACTAAGGAGACCGGCCAGACCGCCGGGTAAAAAAGCCTGAACAGGTATCAGCTGGCTTTTTCAGCCGCCCGTCAATTGGGAATTACTCCCCTCTGGAATCTGGCGTGCTATCAGGTGGGCATCAGAACAGGATGGACTTCCCATCAGGTTAGGGTTGCCTGTCACAAGGCAGAAAAATTTTCTTCTAAAGGCGATCTTCGGCTGGACTTTCCATCATCTCAGACCACTTATTTTCCAATCCAAATGGAAGAGATTGAAGAAATTACCTCCGGCCAGGTTCGCTTGTTTGGAGCTTCTCCCACACTCCTCAAACTTTCGCCCCAGGCTCCGCTCCTGGATTGGGCTGCCTACGAAACCGGGAAAGCCGGTTGGGGAGTTGAAGATCCAAAATTCATTTGGGAACCCGCCCGCTTCGGTTGGGCACTGCGCCTGGCTCGTGCTTACCATTCGACAAAAGATCACCAACTGGCACAGCTTTTCTGGCAAAAGTTTGAGGAATTTTCGAAAGCCAATCCAACTTTACAGGGTCCAAATTGGGCATCCGCCCAGGAGGTTGCCCTTCGACTAATAGCTTTCTGCCTGGCAGCCAATGTTTTTTCGGATTCACCCCACACAACCCATCAACGACTACACGCAATTTACCAATCTATTGCCGTTCATGCAGCCCGCATTCCGCCCACCCTGAGTTATGCCCGTGCCCAGGGCAACAATCATCTATTAAGCGAAGCAACTGGTTTATACACAGCCGGTGTATTTTTGCCAAATCATCCCATGGCGACCTTTTGGCGAAAATTAGGCTGGCAGACCTTTCACCAGGCGCTCCACCAGCAAATTTCTCCGGATGGAACCTACGCTCAGCACAGCCTGAATTACCAACGCCTGATGTTGGATCTTTCTTTATGGGTCATCTGCCTCTCTCGTTGGGTTGGTGAAGTTTTCCCTTCCGCAAGCCTGACCCGCCTGCAGGCTGCCACGCGCTGGTTGTATTCCATGGTGGATCCTGATACCGGGTTGGCACCCAATCTCGGTTCCAATGATGGAGCGAATTTGCTGCCGCTTTCCACTTGTTCTCAAGTGGATTTCCGCCCAACCCTCCAGGCTTCTTCACTCTCTTTCCTTGGAGCCAATAGTCTGCCAGCAGGCCCTTGGGACGAGCTTTCCAACTGGCTCGGTTTAGCGGCCAATTCACAAGCCATCCAACCAGAACCATCATCAGCAATAAATTGTTTGAGAAATTCAAACTCCAGGGCTTACCTCCGGGCAGTCAATTTTACATCCCGCCCGAATCATGCGGACCAATTGCATGTTGATTTATGGTTTCAGGGTCAACCCGTGACGCTGGATGCTGGCACGTTTCGATATTCTGCCCCCATCCCTTGGAATAATTCGCTAGCCGGAACCCTGTGCCATAACACCCTTTCCGTGGATGGATTGGATCAAATGCGTCGTGCTGGAAAATTTCTCTGGCTGGATTGGGCAAAAACTTGGCTGCTTCCAGCGCCTGACCTGAATACCTTGGTCGCTGAGACTGATGCCTATCGGAGCTTTAATATATCTCATCGTCGCACGGTGAAAATGGAGTCTGGACTTCATTGGCTCATTAAGGATGAGATGGTTCCGCTCTATCCATCAAATTCGCTCCATTCTTTCTGTCTTCACTGGTTACTACCGGATGTCCCCTGGCGACTTGAGGAAAATACCCTACTCTTTTCATTCCCCCAGGCTCAGGTCAAGCTTTCCTTTTCAACCACTCCCATTCATCAATCCAATATCCAATTAATTCGTTGCGCTCAACTGCTGGCTGGAAAGGGAGATTTCCCCAGTTTCCTGGGGTGGTATTCCCCCACTTACAATTTGAAAGTCCCTGCGCTTTCGGTTCGCTCCATCCTTCAAGCTAGCGCCCCAATTCTCATCCAATCCGATTGGGTGATTACACCCACCATCGAGTAAAATCAATATATGCATGTTCTCTTGATTCATCAGGCCTTTGCTGCATTGGATGAGGCTGGTGGAACGCGCCATCATGAGTTGGCGGTTCAGATGGTGCAAAAAGGCCATCAGGTAACAATCATCTCCAGTCCGGTCAGTTACCTGACGGGCAAAAGCCGCACAGGCCGAGTTCACTGGATGGAAAAGGAGACCCCGCAAACCGGGCTCACCATCCTGCGCTCTTACACCTACCAGGCGCTCCATAAATCCTTCATCCACCGAGTTTTCAGTTTTTTCTCCTTTATGGTCTCCTCATTTTTGATTGGGCTTGGCGTGAAAAAGGTTGACCTGGTATGGGGAACCACCCCCCCCATCTTTCAAGGCGTAACGGCCTGGTTACTGGCTCGCTTGAAAGGCGTACCCTTTCTCTTTGAGGTTCGTGATCTTTGGCCAGCTTTTGCCATCGCTGTTGGTGTACTGAAAAATCCAACTTTAATTCATTTATCGGTATGGCTCGAAAAGTTCTTATACCGGCATGCCGACCGGTTGGTAGTCAATAGCCCGGGATTCATCCAACATGTTTCCGAACGCGGTGCTCGCAGGGTTGAACTAATACCCAATGGATCAGATCCCGAGATGTTCACCCCGGATGGGGATGGCAATGTCATGCGTCAACAATGGGGGCTGACAAATGAATTTATCATTCTCTATGCTGGCGCCCATGGCATGTCAAACGATCTGGATCTGATTCTGGATTCAGCCCAACAACTTCTAACCCAACCTTTCGTTCGCTTCGTCCTCGTTGGAGATGGGAAAGAGAAGCGACGCTTGCAGGATAAAGCTCTGCAACTTGGATTGGTCAATGTCCTCTGGGCACCTCCTGTTCCTAAAAACAAAATGTCGGAAGTATTGGCTGCAGCGGATGCCTGTGTAGCCATTTTAAAACCAATTGAAATGTACAAGACCACCTACCCCAACAAAGTATTTGACTACATGGCAGCGGGTCGCCCGGTAATATTGGTAATCGATGGCGTCATCCGGCAGGTTGTCGAAACGGCTGATGCAGGTATATTTGCTCAACCTGGGAGTTCGGAAGCCCTTTCTGCAGCCGTTTTACAACTTGCCCAGAATCCAATCCAGGCGCGCCAGCTGGGAGCCAATGGTCGGGCCTACGTTCAGCATCACTTCAATCGCACCCGGCTGGCCGGGGAGCTAATAACATTGGTCGAAGAGATGCGGAGGAAAGATGTCTGAAAAAATTTTGATCGTCGAAGATGAAGTAGCCCTGCAGGAAACCCTTGCCTACAACCTCAAGAAACAGGGTTACGAAGTTGAGATTGCTGGGACAGGTCCAAAAGGTCTGGAAGCAGCCAGATCTAACCATCCAGATCTCATTTTGCTGGATATCATGTTGCCGGGTATGGATGGCTTTGAAGTCTGCCGTATTCTCCGTCAGGAAATGATCACACCAGTGCTCATGTTGACAGCTCGTGATGATGAAATCGATCGCGTCGTAGGTCTGGAAGTCGGTGCCGATGATTACCTGACCAAACCATTTTCCATGCGTGAATTGGTCGCCCGCGTCAAAGCGATGTTACGACGAGTCCGCCTGATCCGCCAGGAGATTGAGGAGACATCAACCCAGGCTCCGCCAGCTTTCGAAATCCTGAAGTTTGGCAACCTGGAAATCGATATCACCCGCCGTGAGGTTCGCATGGATCAAATTCCTTTGAACATGAAACCTCAAGAATATGAGCTACTACTTTACTTTGCCCAACATCAAGGGAAAGTGCTCAGCCGAGAGCACATTGTCGAATTTGTCTGGGGCTGGGAGTATATGGGAGATAGCCGAACTGTGGATGTCCATGTCCGCTGGCTGCGTGAGAAGATTGAACTAGATCCTTCCAATCCTGTCCGCATTGTTACGGTTCGCAGTGCAGGTTACCGTTTCGAGGGATAAACATGAGATTTTCTCTTCGTTGGCGGGTTGCTTTGATGTATGTGTTTGTGCTGGTAATTGCTTTCAGTGTGCTCAATATCGTTCTTGTAAAATTCCTCAATCAATCCTATTTGAGATCTATGCAAGATCAGCTGATCTCTGAAGCGAATCTGTTTAGCGCTCAAATTCAACCATTCATCATGGCGGGCGAACCATACACTGGACTAAACGATATTGTCGAATCAACCGCTGATATTATTTCTGCCCGGATCACAATCATTCTTCCTGGAGGTCGGGTGATTGCTGAATCTACCCGTTCACCAGACTTACTGGAAAACCATCTCAGCCGGCCAGAAATTCAACGCGCCTTGCAGGGTCAGCAATCGACTGAATCTCGCTACAGCAGCACCACCCGCCAGCAAATGCTCTATGCAGCAATTCCAATTTTTGTTGATACGCAAATCTCAGCCATTCTTCGCTTGTCTATATCGCAAGATTATATTGATCAAAATTTTCGTCTGATCAGCCAGATCTTCCTAATTGCCACACTGATCACAGCAGTTCTCGCCATCCTCCTTGCGATTTTGCTTACGAACTATACAACAAGGCCACTTCATCAGCTAACTGCGCGTGTTCGGGCAATGATTGCTGAAGAGAGTATTTTTCCACTTAAGCGAAGGGTTGTTGATGAAGTAACCCAGCTTTCAATAGCCTTTGATACCCTATCCGCTCAATTAACTTCCCAAATCTCAGCCTTACAAAATGAGCGAACAAAGCTAGAAGCCGTGTTGGTTAATATGACAGATGGAGTCATCATGGTTAACTCCCTGGATCAGGTGGCTCTCATTAATCCTGCTGCGGTGAAACTTTTTCAAATAGAACAACCCTCAGCCATCAATCACTCCCTTGTAGAAGTTGTGCGTCAATTTCAAGTTGTTGATTTATGGCGCAAGTGTAAAATCAGCCACCAATCACAAAACATGACTCTGGAATTAGTCCCGGCCAAGATATTTATCCAGGCCTTTGCCATCCCGCTTCCATTAATCGGTCCGGATTATGTTCTGTTGGTTATCCAAGACCTGACTCGGATCCATCGCTTGGAAACCGTCCGGCGGGATTTCATCAGCAATATCTCCCACGAGTTGCGCACACCTTTGGCTTCCCTGAAAGCTCTGGTGGAAACGCTCCAGGAAGGCGCCTTGGAGGATCCTCCGGCTGCTAATCGTTTCCTTTCACAAATGGAGCGTGAAATTGATAATCTAACTCAATTAGTGCAGGAGTTACTGGAACTTTCACGGATCGAATCTGGCAAAGTTCCGCTCAATCGTAGATCGGTACGTCCAATGGACTTGCTGGAGGATGCTAGTAATCGTATGAAATTGCAAGCTGAACGTGCGGGGATCACTTTCCATATCGCTGCAGAAGAAAACTTACCATCGGTTTTTGCTGACCCCACCCGCATCTCCCAGGTATTGTTGAACTTGTTGCACAACGCCATTAAATTTACCCCACCTGGAGGGAAGATTGTTTTTAGAGGCACAGCTCGCACCTACGATGTCGTCTTTTCCATTCAAGATACGGGCATTGGCATAGCCTTAGGGGATTTATCCCGGATTTTTGAAAGGTTTTACAAAACAGATCGTTCCCGCTCGAGTGGCGGCACTGGCTTGGGGCTATCCATCGCCCGCCATTTAGTTGAGGCCCACGGGGGGAGGATTTGGGCAGAATCTGTTGAGGGATCTGGCTCAACCTTCTTTTTTTCACTACCAAAAGTAAGTGAATAGATCATCAACATTGTTGACACAACGTTAACATCCCCTTCCCGACTCCTTAATCTTGGCATGCTATGATTTGCTTGCAAATAAAAAATAGATCTAGGAGAAGAGAAAATGTTTCGTTCGTTTTATCGTATTTTTAATGTGTTCATGGTGCTCAGCCTGGCCTTAGCCGCCTGCACCGCCCCCACAGCCACACCAGCCGCTGTGGTAGAACCTACCATGGTTCCTACAACCGCTCCAGCTGAACCGACTGCCGTACCTCAGGAAACCGGTGGCTTAGAATTGCCCGTTGTTGACCCGACTGCTTTGAGCGGCAAGATTTATGCAGCTGGTTCCTCCACTGTTTACCCCCTGGCCGAAGCCATTGCCGAACAGTTCCGCAAGGATGGCTACGCTGGCGAATTAAAGATCGATTCAGTTGGTACGGGCGGCGGCATGGAACGCTTCTGCACCACCGTTGAATCCGATATCGCCAATGCATCCCGCGGCATTAAAGATGGTGAAAAGGAAGCTTGTGTCGCCAATAATCGCACTCCGATTGAGTTCTTGGTCGGTCTGGATGCCATGGCTGTCGTCATCAACAAAGACAACGACTTCGTCAAGGACCTCAGCAAAGCCGATCTTGCCAAGATCTTCTCGGATCAATCCGTCAAATGGTCGGACATTAACTCTGACTGGCCGGCAGAAGAAATTCAGCGCTTCGCTCCTGGCACCGATTCTGGCACCTTCGACTTTTTCATTGAAACCGTGATGGGTCCCGCCTATGAAAAGGATCTGGATAAAGCCGAAGAAGCTTTCCTAAAGGCTGCTAATCTTGAAACCAGCGAAGATGATAATGTCCTGGTGCAAGGTGTGGCCGGCAACAAGTACGCCATCGGCTATTTCGGTTATGCTTATTACCCCGAAAATGCTGATAAGCTCGGCATCATCTCCGTCGAAGGTATCATGCCTTCCCTCGAAACCGCTGAAGATGGCTCCTATCCGCTGGCCCGTCCGCTCTTCATCTACTCGGATGCCGAAATCATGAAAAGCAAGCCGGAAGTGGCTGGTTTCATCAACTACTTCCTCACTTTTGTCAATGATTACATCCAAGAAGTTGGTTATTTCCCGGCTTCCCAACAGGCTCTTGATGCTGCGAGGCAAGCCTACCTGGATGCTCTCAAATAATGAAATTTGAACTTCCTTCAGGCTGGCTTTCAGCTGAAAGCCAGCCTGAATTGTACTCATAATCATTGCATATCATTTTAGTAGAGAACCTTTTGGTCTAAACATGGATAGTTCATTGCGTAATCCAAAAAATCAGCCCCAGGCAGTTTCTACGATACAGAAGCTCCAAAAAAAGAACAGACCCGGAGAGCGGTTTATCCAAGGTGTGTTATTCTTCTGCGGAGCTATATCCATTGCCACCACCATCGGAATTATCTATGAGCTTGGTAAAGAATCTCTGCTATTTTTCACAAGTTCGGATGTTAATCTGGTTGAATTTTTTACAACCACCTTATGGCAGCCAACAATTGGTGCTTATGGCGTGATCCCCCTCGTCAATGCCACGCTCATGACCTCCTTCTTTGCCATGTTAATCGCCTTGCCATTAGGTTTGGCTTCCGCCATCTTCCTCAGCGAGTATGCAACGCCCAAATTGCGCTCCATCCTCAAACCCATTCTAGAAATCCTTGCTGGGGTACCAACCGTGGTTTATGGTTATTTTGCCCTGACCTTTATGACACCTTTGCTCAAGTTCATCTTTGGTCAGGATACCGTCAATGTTTATAATACCCTTTCTGCCGGTCTGGTTATGGGAATTATGATATTGCCGCTGGTTTCTTCGATGAGTGAGGATGCATTAACTGCTGTTCCCCGTTCTCTCCGGGAAGCGGCATACGGTCTGGGTGCAACTCGATTTGAGACAGCAGTACAGGTCGTTCTACCAGCTGCTTTGTCCGGCATCATCGCAGCTTTCATACTTGCTATCTCCCGCGCGGTTGGTGAAACAATGATTGTCGCAGTTGCAGCCGGTTCTGGGTCAAAGTTCACTTTTAATCCCTTTGAATCTGCCGAAACCATGACCGGTTATATCGCTCGAATCTCGGGTGGCGACCTTTCCTATGACACGCCGGACTACAACTCAATTTTTGCTGTTGGATTGTTATTGTTCTTGGTTACATTTATTTTAAATATGGTAAGCCGAAAGATCGTTCGCCGATTCCGTGAGGTGTACGAATGAAATTCCATTCTTCCTCACAAACAGTCAGTGAAACACAATTCCTTTCCAGGCGTCATCGGCAAGGCCAACTCTGGAGAGCGCTCTTTATGCTGGCAACCTTGATTGGCATCATTGCGCTTGCCACCCTGCTGGTAACTGTGATCAACCAATCCATTGGCTATGTAGCGATCGACAATTCGGTCGAGCCTTCCACTTTATCTGATAAACCATTAAAAGATCTGGATCAAGCTGAGTTGATTGCATTGATTGAAAAAAACCTGAGCAAAGCCAGGGTCCGCCAATTGAATGCCGAAAAACCTCTTACAGATCAATCCACCGATGAGCTATATTTTTTGGTGATGGATAGAATCGTCGATCCAGTAATTGTCGCAAATTGGTTTTTATTTGACTCAATCTTAAATAAAGCAGAAATTGAAGCAAAAGTTGCAAGTGAGTTTCCAAACGCAAAACTCGAATTTAAATTCTGGTTAAACAAAGACTTCCTCACTCAGGCAATGTCCAGCCGGGCTGAACTTGCAGGTGTACGTAGTGCTTTGATCGGCTCCTTGATGTTGATTTTATTCACAATGGTGATTGCCTTTCCGATTGGGGTGGGTGCTGCGATTTATCTGGAAGAATATTCCAACCAGAAAAGCCGTCTGCAACAGATAATACAAATTAATATTGATAACCTGGCTGGTGTTCCTTCCATCGTATATGGCATCCTGGGTTTGGCAATTTTTGTTCGCACAATGTCATTTTTTACAAGTGGCCAATTTCTGGGGTTGAATGCAGATAATGGTCGCACCATACTTTCAGGATCCCTCACCATGGCTTTGTTGATCCTACCGGTCATCATCATCAACGCTCAGGAAGCCATCCGGGCAGTACCGAATAGCTTGAGACAGGCATCCTACGGCTTGGGCGCAACCCAATGGCAGACCATTTGGTATCACGTTATTCCAGTTGCTTTACCAGGCATTTTTACCGGAACGATCCTGGCTATGTCCCGAGCTATGGGTGAAACTGCTCCATTAATTGTGGTTGGTGCATCCACCTACCTCTCTCAAGACCCATCCGGACCCTTTTCAATGTTCACTGCTTTACCCATTCAGATTTACAACTGGACAACTCGTCCCCAGGACCAGTTTAGAAGTATTGCGGCTGCCGCTATTCTGGTTCTTTTAATTGCATTACTCAGCCTAAACGCAATCGCCATATTCTTACGCAATCGGTATACAAAAAAACTATGAATCCTGAAAATCCTGTCGTCACCACTCAATATGCAATCGAAGTCCAAGACATGTCTTTTTACTATGGCAGTTTTCGGGCCGTTAAAGATGTCAATCTCAAAATCCTTCCCCGCAAGATAACCGCAATTATTGGTCCGTCTGGGTGTGGCAAGAGCACCGTCCTTCGAGCTTTCAACAGGATGAATGACTTCATTCCAACTGCGCGCCTCGAGGGACAAATCCTCTTTCATGGGGAAAATCTATACAATCCATCTGTTGATCCGGTTCAAGTCCGCAGGATTTTTGGAATGGTTTTCCAGAAACCCAATCCCTTTCCAAAATCGATTTATGAGAATGTCGCCTGGGGAGCTCGGATCAATGGTTACAAGGGTAATATGGATGAACTGGTTGAGCAAAGCTTGCGCTCTGCCGCATTATGGGATGAGGTGAAAGATGAGTTGAAAAAATCTGCCTTGGCACTTTCCGGTGGCCAACAGCAACGTTTGTGCATTGCCCGTGCCTTGGCCGTTAAACCGGAAATCATCCTGATGGATGAACCTGCCTCCGCTCTGGATCCGATTGCGACACTTAAAATTGAAGAATTAATGCGCGTACTTTCCGAGCAATATACTATAATTATTGTCACCCACAATATGCAACAGGCTGCGCGCGCTTCTGATTACACTGCATTTTTTACAATGGACGAAGATCGGGCAGGCGTAATGGTGGAATATGGCGAAACCTCGCAAATCTTTACCAACCCTCGCCACAAGAAAACCGAAGACTACATCACCGGCCGTTTTGGGTAAGCCGGACCATCTGCAAGAGGTAGACAATGCCACGTTATTCAATGGACCGCCAATTAAATCAATTAGAAGATGAAGTTCTCCTTTTGGGCAGTATGGTTGAGCAGGCTGTGCTCAGTTCGGTAGAAACACTCAGCCGACGCGATATCCGGGCTGCCCACCAGATTCACGAATCGGATCGCCTGATCAATGAGAAGCGTTTTGCTATCGAGAATAATATCTTGATCATCATTGCCACGCAACAACCTATGGCAAAAGATTTGCGCTTGCTGACGGCCATGCTGGAAGTGATTACAGAGCTTGAACGGATGGGGGATTACGCAAAAGGGATTGCGAAAGTAGTTATTCGACTGGGTGAAAGCGAAATCCCGATCCCAATTCGTGACATTACCCAAATGGCTGAGCTTGCTGTTTCCATGTTGCATCGTGCCCTGGGGGCATTCATTACTGAAAACCCTTCCATTGCGGTAACTATCCCCAAGGAAGACGATGCGGTGGATGGTTTCTACAACCGCATATACAATAAAATAGTTTCATCAATGATCGCTAATCCGGAAGTAATCGATCATGCCAATCTTTTATTATGGGTGATTCACAACCTGGAAAGAATGGCAGACCGGGTAACAAATATTTGTGAACGCACAGTTTTTATCACAACTGGCGAACTCTTTGAGCTCGACCAGACAGACGACGAAGACAGCGAGTGACCCAGAGAATTGCCAGAGCCTGCCTGAACCCAGGCTCTTTATTTACCTTAACCCATAATGAGGAGAATTATCTCCCCATTTTTTAATTTGAAAGTTGTATAATAGGATGTAAAGTATCTCCAATTCCCTTATAAAGGGGCAGACTATGCTCAAACCTGCTAATTACAAAGGCAAATTAATTATTGTCGAGGGCATCGATGGCAGTGGCAAATCCACCCAGATTGATTTACTGCATAAATACCTGCTCTCCCATGGATTCTCGGTTTATTTTTCCGAGTGGAACTCTTCGGATTTGGTTAAATCCACTACCCGTTTTGGAAAAAAAGATAAATTATTCACACCCACCACTTTCTCTCTCATTCAGGCTACAGATTTTGCTGACCGTTGGGAAAACCACATTTTACCCTTGCTGAAAGCCGGCGTCATTGTGTTGGCTGATCGTTTTGCCTTCACTGCCTTTGCCCGGGATGTTGCGCGTGGTGTGGATCCGGAATGGGTGCGTAACTTATACTCCTTTGCCTCGCAACCGGATATCGCCTTCTATTTCCAGGTGCCATTGGATGTGGCAGTGGATCGCATTACCTCCGCCCGCTCGGATATCAAATATTATGAAGCTGGCATGGACTTGGGCCTATCCGATAATAGAATTACCAGTTTCCGCCTTTTCCAGGGGCGCATTGTTGATCAATACGATTTGATGATCCCTGAATACAGTTTCACTGTTATTGATGGTACTCTACCTGTCGAAGAACAGCAAAAACTAGTACGTCAGGTGGTTAAAAAAGCTTTGCGAAACTTTAAAGGCTTGCCTCACCCAACATTACCTCCTCGTCGCAGGTTAAAAAAGACAGTAGACGATACAACTCCCACCAAACCAGAAGGAGTTGCCCAATGACACGCGCAGATTTCTATGGTGCAGGGTTTCCTTATCGAAGTATTACCGATTATCCCGGTAGATTAATTGTTCTTGAAGGCACAGATGGTGTCGGTCGTTCCACCCAAATTGCGATGTTACGCCGTTGGCTGGAAGAAGCCGGGTATGCCGTTTCAGATACTGGTTTACGCCGGTCCCCACTCACCCAACCTGGCCTGGACGCCGCCAAGCAAGGTCACACGCTCGGTAAGCTCACTATGAGCCTATTCTATGCCACAGATTTTGCCGACCGGTTGGAGAATCAGATCATTCCAGCATTGCGCGCCGGCTTCATCGTCCTGTCGGACCGCTATTTTTACTCGGTGATTGCCCGGGATGTCGTGCGCGGAGCCGATCCACGTTGGGCGCGAAAAGTTTACGGCTTTGCCCTTAAACCCGATTTAGTGCTGTACCTGCGAACGGACTTAGGCAACCTGGTATCACGAATTGTTCACGGTCGTGGCTTCAATTTCTGGGAGGCAGGGATGGATGTCACCCGGGCAGATAATCTTTATGATTCATTCGTCATCTATCAATCCCGGATGATTGAGCAACTCGATCAGATGACCAGCGAGTACAATTTCGTTCAGATTGACGCCTCCCGTTCGGTTTTAACGGTGAATGAAGACTTACGTAAACATATCCGGCCATATCTACCGAGTTCTGGAATTTGAAGGCTCATCAAAACCCCACACCGGTTGCCATCTTTGGGGCTAGTTTAATCTTGCGGCACTTGGATGCCCTGGTAATTGAAATCTCTGGGGTACGGGCAGCCGAGGACATCGAATTCATTCACCGCATGCGGGTTGCTTCGCGCCGTTTGCGCAATGCCCTTCCAATTTTTCGCCAAGCCTTGCCCACCTCCAAAATGGATGTTTGGAGTAAGGAAATTCGTAACATAACCCGTTCTCTGGGCGCTGCCCGCGACCTGGATGTGCAACTCGACAGTCTGCAGATATTTCTGGATTCGGTTCATACCATCAGCCAATTGGTGCCTGGTATTCGTCGGTTGATGCTTCGTTGGGAACAACAAAGATCGAAACTTCAAACGAATGTTCTCAAAGCCCTGGATCATTTCGAATCAGTCGGGGTTACACAAAAGATACATTCCGCCTTGGACCCTTTGGCTTCTCAATTCGACGCAACGCTTCCACCCCATGCTGATTTATACCAGCTCTCTCACCAGGTCATTAGCAACCGGTTAGCAGAGTTTTTCTCGCGCGATATAGCCATACGAGATCCTCAGAACATCGCTGAACTTCACGCCCAACGGATATCAGCCAAGCATTTACGCTACACTATGGAGCTTTTTGCTCCCTTATATTCCAACGATTTACGACCATACCTGAACACCTGTCGAAAATTTCAAGATCAACTAGGCTCCATCCATGATTGTGATATCTGGATCGTCCTCTTACCGGAATTTATGTTGCAGGAGAAGCAACGGACTATTAAATACTTTGGGAAACCAGATCCATTCAACCTGTTGGTTCCTGGTTTGTTGGAATTTCAGACCAATCGCACATCGATGCGCAACACCTTATATTCAGAGTTTATTGCTGATTGGGATTCAGCCATAAGAAAAGCCCTTTGGCAACAACTTCGAAACCAAATTTCTACCCCTTTGATTTCTCCAACATCCTTTCACAAAACTGATGAAGCCCCTGCTCCCCCTGTAATTTGATTCGGAAACCAGAATTTACCCCCACCTTCGTTCAAGGTGGGGGTTCGTTTCATTATTTTACTTTTTCTTCTTCGCTGGGATATCGATTTTCAGTTCCAATTTGATAATATTCACTACTGTTTCCAGTACCTTTAACCTGGCAAAAAACTTATCATTAGCTTCCACAATGGTCCATGGTGCGGTCAGGGTGGAAGTTTTTACCAACATTTCCTCCACTGCCACCTGATATTGAGACCATTTATCCCGGTTTCGCCAATCCTCGTCAGTTAGCTTCCAGCTCTTTGCTGCTGTATTCTGCCGGTCGGTAAACCTGCGCTCCTGTTCTTCCGGACTGATGTGCAGCCAGAATTTCGCCAGTAGAAAACCAGCTGATACAAGTTGATGCTCAAATTCATTGATCTCTCGATAAGCCCGCTTCCATTCTGCTGGTGAGCAGAAGCCTTCAATTCTCTCCACCATCACTCGCCCATACCAACTCCGGTCAAAAATCTGAATTTGCTTTTCCTGCGGAGGCAGGAGCCTTCTCCAGAAGCGATATAAGTAATGGTGGGTTCGGTCTTCTCCGGCTGGTGCTGCAATAGGAAAGACTTCATAACCTCTTGAATCCAATCTTTCGGTAATCCGTCGAATCGCACCACCTTTACCGGCAGCATCCCAGCCTTCAAACACAATTACCATCGCCCTCCGGCGTACATAAAGCTCATGCTGCAGAAGAAGTAATTCCTGTTGCAACGGAATTAACTGCCGCTCATAATCTTCTTTGGTCACAACCTGAGTCAAATCAATCCGTTCTAACATGGCTACCCCTCCTCCTCTATTCGCGCCACCCCAGCATCTACATCCGGAATGGCTTTGCCTCTTGCCAATAATGTCTCTTCCATCCTCCGGCAAACCGTTTCGATGATTTTATACTGAGCCCAATTGCGATCGGTTGCTTCAATGATGGTCCAAGGTCCCCATTCGGTCTCAGTCCGCTCCAGCATCTCCTCATAAGCTGCCAGGTATCGATCGTACTTTTCATGATGTTTCCAATCTTCCTTTTCCACCCGCCAGCTCTGTAAACGATCCTTTTCCAGGCTCTTAAACCGCTTTTTTTGCTCACTCTTGCTAATGTGTAACAGAAACTTGATGATAGTCATCCCATCATCCACATGCGTTCGTTCAAAATCCACAATATCCTGGAAAGCCGTCCTCCACACATTTGGTGGTGTCAGGTGCTCAACCCGCTCTACCAGCACCCGCCCGTACCAACTTCGATCAAAGATAGCAATTTCTCCGTGGTTAGGTAGGCGTCGCCAGAAACGCCAAAGCCAGGGCATACTGGCTTCCAATTCAGTAGCGCCTTTTATTGGGTGGATGCGGAAGCCACGCGGGTCCATGTATTGCACAAGATGGTTAATCGAGGTACCTTTTCCGCTGGAATCCCAGCCCTCAAAGATGATGGTGACCGGTACACCGTTTTCCCAGCATGCTCTTTGGAAAAGCGTCAGCCGTGGTGCTAGCACATTCATGCGCTGCTTATATTCTTTTTTGCCCATTTTCAAATCAAGATCAATTTTTTCCAGCATCCTATCCTCCTTTTTTGCAGCTTCCCAGCCAGCCGATGATGATCCATGGCAGCATGGCAAATAAGCCTGCTATGCCTGCCCCACCCAACCCAATATATGCGTTCGTGATAACCGTTGCAGCTGCCTGGTTTGTATAAGAAATAATTGCCCAACATTCAGGCACACCCTCTACTGGCCGTCTGATCCGTATCGTTACAAATTGATAAACAGCCACTGAAACAAATGTTGTCAACCACCATCCGATAAAATTATGAATTGGAATACCAAAAAACGCACCATCTACTTCCCAAACCCAATGACCCGCCGCCACCATCATCGGATCCATCCCTACATCCCAGGCTGTCATCACCATCCCTGCAATCACTGCCATGCCCAACCGCCGCAGAATTCCGGCCTTTCCATCAGGCATGATCAATCGTTCAGCAATGACCATGGAGGGATACATCATCATAAACCAGGCAATCGGGATGAGCAATGGAACCAGCCCTAAAAACTTAACCCCCAACTGATTGGTGTAATGATACGGTCCATAAACCAGACCCGTTGCCACACCGATGCTTTCCATCCCCAGGCTGATGAAAAACATACATCCTAATAAGATCAAGGTTGCCTTCCATCCATTTCGTTGACCTGCATGTAGAATTGAAAAGGCAAAACCCGCCAGGGTATTCAAAGGGGTCAACCACGAGCTTATGTGAAAACCTGACACTCCCAAAATTACTGCTACAATTGTCATGAGAATATAAAGGATCAGCAAGCCCGCCGTTATCCTTCGCACGATTACCTCCAACCTTTCAAACTCAATCACCCTGAATGGATTTAGTGTAACGCAAACTCAACTTCAAATCAATCACCAAATCAGTGTTGCCTTTGTATAATATTCTTGTAGAATATAAATGTAAATAATCCACAAGGAGTTGACATGACCACCCAATCACCTCAAGATCAAATAAACAGCCAATTGAACAACATCCGCTGGTCATTTGAAAAATTACAGAAACAGGTAAAACTGACATCAGCTAGGGATCGCATCGAGGACTTGGATACAAAACTCAAAGGTCTGTCTCAACGCATCCTGGCCTTGCGCAATCGAGGTTATCCTTTCGAAAAGATCCTGGAATCCCAGGCAAATGATCTGCTGAAGAAATGGATGCCCTTACGCCAAGCCGTACAGATCCACATCAATCAACAAGCCTCTATCCTGGAAGCTGCCCTGCGGCCTTTGGAAGCCAAACTTGGGCAAGCAGTCAATGCAACCCGCAGCCCGGCGCTTGCTGCACCGATTCTAAAAGCCCTGGAAGCCGAATTGGATAACCTGGAGAATAAAGCCTCCGCCTCGGAAACCACCATTTCTGGTATGTATGACACTTTGGAAGGAGAGGCTAACCAGGTTTTTACTCACCTGACTCGGCTGGAATGGTCTTACACTGCACTTGAACAGGCCTGTTTCAAATTGATGCCCACCGAGGCTTTGATTATGGCCATAAAAGCCGTTTGGACCCGTGATGGTCGAGAAGACGATCAGGATCCCGATGGGATTTTATACCTGACTGATCAGCGTTTGTTGTTTGAACATAAAGAAGAAGTTGCTACAAAAAAAGTGCTTTTCATTACCACTGAGCGTAAGATGGTTCAACAGCTTATAGCAGAAGCTCCAGTAGCTTTGGTTCAGGATATTCAGGCTACCAAACAGGGTGTCTTCAAGAACGAAGACCACTTGACTTTGCGTTTCAGCAGTGGTGCTCCCTATCAACAAATGCATTTCCATTTGGACGGTCAAAATTGTAACGATTGGAAAGTCCTAATCAATCGCGTCTTGACGGGTGATATGACAAAAGACCGGGCAGTTGCGGTTGACCAGGTGGAAGTTGAAAAGGTCAAGAATGCCCCCACCATCTGCCCTAATTGTGGTGGTACCATTCGCCAGGTAATTCTGCGCGGCCAGGAATCCATTAATTGTGAATATTGTGGCGGTGTCATCCGTTTGTAATATTCTCTGGCTTCTTGCTAAAACCCAAAACGTCTGCTTGTTGTAAACCAGGCAGACGTTTTGGGTTGTTTCACAGACGCGACCAATTTCGGCTAAATTGCAAACCAGCGTCCAATCGTTGCCCCGCTATAGGCAAAAATAAATTGTTTGATGATTTTGCCGATGAGTGTCCATAAAAAGAAGCGCCAGATGGGCATTTTTAGAATTCCAGCAGAAATTCCCGCCATATCAAACAATGGATTAGGAATAATCGCAAGGACCAATATGGTGATTTCCCCATATTTCTTCATCCACTCGTCAATTCTATTTGCCCATTTAGAATTCGAGACGACATTTTGACCCGAAAAACCAGCCAGATAACCGGAAAATTCCCCCAGCGCCGACCCCAGTCCGGCAAAAATTGCAATCCAGAATGGGTTGAACAACATCCCCATCGCCCCGGTAAAGGCGATGCCTGGAACCGGCAGGATGATGGTGGCACTGCTGAAAAGTGAGATCAGGAAAATCCCGGGGTAACCTAAGGCTTCCAGGTTCTGAATCTTATCCCGAAACACAAACAATAGCACCGAGAATCCAATTACACTGGCTAAAATGACTATACGAATAATCTTGGTGCGCGTGTCCTTAGTCACCCGGATGCTCCCGGCTCGGTCTTAGTAAATCCTCTACCCTGGATACCACCATATCCAGTGCAACCGTGTTCATGCCACCTTCTGGAATGATGACATCCGCGTACCGTTTGGAAGGTTCCACAAACTCCAGGTGCATTGGGCGTACTGTGTTCAGGTATTGGTCAATCACGTTGCGCACTGTCCGGCCTCGCTCAGAGATATCCCGATCCAAACGGCGGATAAATCGTAGATCTGCATCCGTATCCACAAAAATCTTCACATTAAAAATTTCTCGCAACGCTTTTTCAGAAAAGATCAAAATTCCCTCGACCAGGATCACCCGTTGAGGTTCCACTCGGATCGTCTTGTCCGTTCGTACATGATGGGTAAAATCATAGATCGGCAAGTCTACGGGTTTCCATTGCTTTAATGTTCGAATATGCTCAATCAGCAATTCTGATTCGAGCGAGTCTGGGTGGTCAAAGTTCACCCTCACCCGTTGATTGAATGGCAAATCTGCCAAATCGCGATAATAAGCGTCATGTGGTAAATAGGCAATTCGATGGGCTCCTATTTGTTTCAAGATTGTATTGGCTACCGTGGTTTTCCCGGAGCCAGAACCACCAGCAATCCCAATTACAATCGGGGCAATATTCTCAACCATTTCTTCACCAATCCTTGTAGTTTATCTCTTTATTTTGAATCGGTTTCTTGTTAGAATTATACTCATGGAAATCCAGATTGCAGTAGCCAAAACTAACAAATATGCATCCTCCGAAAGTGGTGATACGCTGGAAGTTGTTGAACGACCCAACGGAGGAGTCTCTGTCGTCCTTTCAGACGGTCAGACATCCGGACGTGGTGCAAAAAATATTTCATCGATGGCTGTTCGCAAAGTCATTGCATTGCTGGCCGAAGGAGTTCGGGATGGTGCTGCTGCCCGGGCAGCATCTGACTACCTTTACACCGAACGCAATGGGAAAGTTTCTGCAACCCTAAATATACTATCTGCTGATTTACAAACTAGCACCCTGGTAATTACCCGTAACAACACTACCCCTATCTTTATTGCCCGTGACGAAAAAATCGAATGTCTGAGTGGAGAGAGCGGTCCAATTGGAACTGCTCGCAATATCCGCCCGGCCATCACTGAGATCAATTTGGAAGATGGCATCACCATTGTGGTGTACACGGATGGCATTACTTATGCCGGTTCTCGCATTGGTCAGAGTCTCGATGTCTGCATGCTACTCGAATCCCTCCTGGAGGACCAGGATCCATCACCACAAGATATTGCGGACACTTTGTTGAACGAAGCCATCCGCCTGGATTCAGGTAGGCCTAACGACGATATGAGCATTGTAGTCCTGCGCGTTTCGTCCATTTCTCCAGGTCAAATTCGCCGCATGACGGTTCGCCTACCAGTTGCAGATCAATTTATTCCAAGACCCAGTTCGTTCCAAGAGAATGAGGCGTAACCACCGCCGTTACCGGGCTCGACAGTGGCGAGCCAGTCTGCGGGATACAGCTCTCTTACTGAGAGAATTCCGCCGGCCTTTGCTGGGAGTAATTTTAGCAATTTTAGGTTTTGCCTGGATCTACTTTTTTCTGGCCAGATTTACACAGGTTCCCCCGAGCACCTATATCGAATCAGTTTATTTTATCCTGACCCTCATCTTTTTACAGCCCTATTTTGATTTACCCTCAGTCTGGTATTTACAGATTTTCTTTTTCATCATGCCATTGATCGGGGTTGGAATTTTAGCGCAAGGTTTAACCGATTTTGGCATCATGCTGTTTAACCGTCGTGCGCGGAGAAAGGAATGGGAAGTGGCTGTCGCATCCACCTTCTCAAATCATGTGGTCTTGATCGGGCTTGGTCACCTGGGTTATCGGGTGGTTGAGCAACTTGTTCAAATCGAACAGGATGTAGTCGTCATCCAGTTAGAACCCAGACCTGACTTAATTGCCAAAATACGGACTATGGGGGTTCCAGTAATTGAAGATGATGGTGCAAAGACCGAATCTCAACTGGCAGCCGGTATCCCAAACGCCAGGGCCGTCATTTTATGTACCCAGAACGATTCGCTCAACCTGCAGATGGCGCTAAAGGCCCGCAGCCTGAACCCCAAAATCCAGGTTATTATCCGTATCTTCGATGATGAGTTCGCATCCTCCCTCCAACAACAGTTCGGGTATCGCGCCTTTTCCGCCACTGGCATGGCTGCTCCGATCTTTGCCGCTTCTGCAGCAAATGTGGATATCACTGCCCCAATTCCGATCGAGGGTGAGCCAAACAGTCTTGCCCGCTTGCAGCTTACACAAAAGTCCCGGCTCTCAGGCCATACTATTGAAGAAGTTGAATCCATTTACGATCTCAGTGTGGTTTTCTTTGCCCATAATGGACGAAAAGATCTTCATCCCGCTGGTCATCTCAATCTGTCCACAGGTGATACCATTGCTGTCCTAGGAAAACCTGGGCAAATAACCCTGATTGTGCATGATAACGAAAGATAAACCTCTGATCGTCGGGGTTGTTGGCCCTTGTGGGTCTGGGAAATCCACCCTGATCTCCACCATGCGCCAGGCACTGGTATCTTATCGAATTTATCATATTGCCCAGGAACATTCCTATGTACTGACCATGTGGCAGCGCTTGGTTCACCCGGATATTTTGATTTTTCTAGATGCCAGCTTTGAAGTAACCATCCAGCGCAAGAATCTGGATTGGACACAGGAGGATTACTTGGAACAGCATCGTCGATTGTCTAATGCCCGAGAGAATGCTAACCTCTATATCCAAACCGATCATCTCACCTCACAAGAAGTGATGCAACAGGTCATCCAATTCTTGAATTCCCTTGCTCCTGATTGATGATTTCTCGCTAATTTATACACCAATTTTCCCTGTTCATCTTGTCCCAAAAAGAGTATAATCTTTCGGACGCCAGCCGCCGAGCTGGCATTTGTCTGAATTGGAGGCTGTTGCCGTATGAAATCCAAGTATATTAACCTCGCACTAATTTTTGTGATTTTAGCTGCTGCCATCTGGGTTGTGCTTCCCTCCAACCCTGGAATCAGTATCGGCAGCTTCACCCGCAGTTTTAAGACCGTCTTCGGCCTGGATCTGCAAGGTGGTTTGAATGTTCTTTTAGAAGTGGACCTGCCTGCTGATCAGGCTGTCGATGCCCAACAAATGGCAGATACTCGCCAGATCCTCCAGAACCGTGTTGATGGCACAGGTTTGACTGAGGCAACCGTTCAGGTGGCAGGAACCCGCCGTTTCATCATCGAGGTCCCTGGAGCCACAGACGTGGAACAGGTGATTTCCATGTTGAAAACGACCGGTCAATTGGAATTTGTGGATATGGGTGACACCCCCCTCAGCGAAGGGAGTGTTATCAAAACCACTCTAAATACAGGGAATAGCACCGAAACCCCCCAGCCCACCCCTGTGGTAGCTCCCACAACTACAGACCCTGCTGCAACCCCGGAAGCGACTCCCACTACCGCCCCAGAAGACAAAATTTGGACGACGATTATGACCGGCGATCAGCTTGACCAAGTGGGTGTCTCCACCGATACAACCACCGGCAATGTCGTCATCACCTTCACATTAAAATCAGCAGGTGCCCAGATTTTCTCGGATTACACAACCAATAATGTTGGTAGATATCTGGCAATCGTCCTGGATAAAACCATCATTTCTGTTCCTCAAATTAATGAACCCATCACCAAAGGCGAAGGCATCATTCAAGGTTCCTTCACGGTTGATTCTGCCAATGCTCTGGCTATTCAATTGCGATATGGTTCTCTGCCCATCCCGCTCAAAGTGGCTGAATCTCGTGTAGTTGGCCCAACCCTGGGTCAGGATTCGCTCCAAAAGAGTATCATTGCTGGTTTGGTCGGTTTTGGCATTGTTGTTCTGTTCATGTTGATTTTCTACAAACTGGCCGGTGGGGTTGCCATCCTGGCAATTGCCTCTTATGCTCTCATCACTCTGGCTCTGTACAAGCTACTTCCGGTCACCCTCACACTGCCAGGTATCGCAGGTTTCCTGCTTTCCACCGGAGGCGCATTGGACGCGAACATCCTGATCTTCGAGCGGTTGAAGGAAGAGCTGCGCTCCGGTCGCACGTTATTACAAGCAGTCGATCTCGGCTGGAAACGAGCCTGGCCATCCATTCGTGACTCAAATATCGCCACACTGATCACCTCTGCAATTCTGTTTTGGTTCGGCTCCTCCTTTGGTGCCACTATTGTGAAGGGCTTTGCCATTACACTGGCACTGGGTGTTCTCATTTCCCTCTTCTCCTCCATCTTTATCACCCGAGCCTTCTTGAATATTGTTCTGAATTTTGTTAGTCCCAAGATCCCGCGCAAGTGGTTCGGCGCTTGAGAGGTAATTGACTATGTTAAATATTCTTGGTAAACGCTACATGTATTTCCTGATTTCTTTGATCGTCATTGTTCCTGGTTTCATCGTCATGGCGATCTTTGGCATGCCCCTGGCTATTGATTTTACAGGTGGCAGCTTGTTGGAAGTGAAAATGGATAATGCCACTCTTCCTTCAACTGCAGATGTGGTGCAGATTTATAATGATCTTGGTATCACTGATATCAAAGTTACAACCAGTGGCACCGATATTTTAATCATCCGGTCCACTTTTCTGGATGAAACCCAGCGTGCTGATGTTGTGGCCAACATGGAGACGAAGTTCAACACCACGGTTGAAATTCTGAAGTTTGACTCAGTCGGCCCTACCATCGGAGAACAGGTTACCAATCGGGCTGGTTTGGCGATTGCTGTAGCCGCCTTGGGTGTGGTTCTATTCATTACCTTTGCCTTCCGCGGCATCCAGAACGCCTTCCGTTATGGCATCTGCGCCGTTATTGCAATGGTGCATGATATCCTGATTGTTGTCTCAATTAGCGCCATCGGCGGCCATTTCTTCGGATGGCAGGTCGACTCTCTCTTCCTCACTGCTCTACTAACTGTGATCGGTTTCTCCGTGCAGGATAAGATTGTTGTGTTTGACCGCGTTCGCGAAAATAGCAACATTTTCCGCAAACTGGAATTCGAAAAATTGGTCAACCACTCCATTGTCCAGACACTGCAGCGCTCAATCAACACCCAACTCATGACATCCGAATTCCTACTGCTCGCCATGGCCTTGTTTGGTGGCGTCACATTGCGGGAATTTGCAGTCATCCTCCTGGTTGGCCTGTTCAGTGGTACATATTCTTCCATCTTCATTGCCGCCCCCATCTTGGTGGTTTGGGAGAAGAAGGAATGGAGAACCTGGTTCCGTCACACTCCTGCCACAACCTCTGCCTAATTGCTATCACGAAAGCCCCTGGTAAACACCAGGGGTTTTTTTTCTGATAAATATCAGTGCAGATAGTGTCTTTTATCTCTCATAATTTCTTGTACAATACAAATATCCTTCAATGAGGAGTCTGCTCATGCGTAAAGAAGTCGTCCTGATCACTGGCGCAAATGGAGAAATTGGTCACGGCCTGATTAAACACCTGGGTGAACAAGGTGCGGTGAGGATTGTAGCCCTGGATGTGCAGCCATTGGACGAATCCCTTCGTCCCTACTGCGAACGGTCCATCCAGGGTGATATTTTGGATGGCATGTTACTCGGACGCATGGTGGTCGAGTTCGAGATTCAGACCATCTTCCACCTTGCTTCCATCCTCTCCACCAAGGCTGAATACAATCCTGAAACAGCCCATCGCATTAATGTTGAAGGCACCCTGAATCTCTTACGCCTGGGTGTCGAGCAGTCCCAGTGGCAGGGACGGCCGGTAAAATTCATTTATCCCTCCTCCATTGCCGCCTATGGCCTTCCCAGCTTGCAGGTCAAGGATACAGCCGGAAAAGTCAAAGAAGACGACTTCCTGCAACCCACCACCATGTATGGCTGCAATAAGCTCTATTGCGAGCACCTGGGCCGTTATTACTCCCGCCACTATCGCCAGCTTGCAGCCGATAGTTCCAGCAGCAGCATCGATTTCCGGTGCCTGCGTTTCCCCGGGTTGATCAGCGCCGATACCATCCCAACCGGCGGCACCAGCGATTATGGCCCGGAAATGCTGCATCACGCAGCCCAGGCCAAGCCTTATGCCTGCTTCGTCCGCGAGGATGCCCGATTGCCCTTCATGGCCATGCCGGATGCGGTCAAATCTCTGCTCGAATTGGAAGCTGCCCCGCTGGAGAAACTCTCCCGACTGGTCTATAATGTCACATCCTTCAGCCCTACTGCCCTTGAATTCAAAAACACAGTCCAGCAATATTTCCCAGCTGCTGAAATCACATTCAAACCTCACCTGGCCCGCCAGCTTATAGTGGACAGTTGGCCAGGCGATATTGATGATTCAGCAGCCCGGCAGGATTGGGACTGGCAACCTGATTTTGATCAAACCCGATCGTTTAATGAATATCTGATTCCATCGATCCGACAGCGTTACTTAGCCTAGCAGATCGCACATTAATCTCTGGTGGAATGCTTTCATTTTACTCTCCGGTCAAATATCATAGGATTACAGTATGCCCAATACGTTTACAGTCACGACCAATGATGTCAGCGAAAAATCAAGTCCGGTGATGCTTTACACGCAATCCTCCATGATATTGGGGGAGGCACGTGTGGTGAGCCAGATTCGAGTGAGCACCTGGCTAAAAACCAGTTCAGCTCCGGATATCGTCCGTTTGTACAACGCCAAAGTGATCCTGACAACTGGGGCAAGTCCATCCCGCCCAATCCTATTTCCAGAAATTCACATCCCGAATATTGATATTCTGGCCATGCATCTATTACCACCCACCAGTGAACCTCTGGATTACGACCCGTCTGAACCCAACCGGCATATGTTACCTATTTCCATTATCTTTAATTCCTTTCAAGCCGATGGAACATTATGGGTCTCTACCCGGGTGGACCTGGCGAAATTTATCGAATTAAATCGTGAGGCATTCACGTCTGTCTATGATGTTCGAATTACCTCTCCTATTTTTCCAGCACTGCCCGTCATACGTGTCCCAATGATGATTTGCCGTCAAGCCAAGGTCATTTTTGCCGGTCAATCCTCCCCCAATCCTGGATCTTAATGAGAAAACCGGTTGTTTTTATCACACGCCAATTTTATTCTCAAGCCATTGATCAACTTACACCCTACTGTGAAGTTGATATCTGGCCGGAAACCACTCCTCCCCCACATGCGGTGTTGGTGGAGAAAGCCAATCAGGTGGCTGGCATACTTTCACTTCTGACCGATCCAGTGGATGCTGAAGTTATTTCCGCGTCAGGTCTGCGGGTCATCAGTCAGATGGCAGTCGGTACGGATAACATCGACCTGACGGCTGCCTCGAAACGCGGCATACCGGTTGGTCACACCCCTGGGGTGTTGACCGAAACCTGCGCAGATTTCACCATGGCCTTGCTTCTTTGTGTAGCCCGCCGGATTGTGGAGGCTCACAATGAAGTTCAGCAGGGAGTCTGGCGTCCCTGGGGTCCGGATATCCTCACTGGAGGCGAGTTCTTTGGCGCAACTCTAGGGTTGGTTGGATTTGGCCGCATCGGTCAAGCTGTCGCACGCCGGGCTGCCGGATTTGACATGAAAATTATCTACACCGATCGCAAGCGCAATCTGGAGATGGAAAGAGAAACCGGCGCGAAATTCGTCTCACTGGAAGAATTACTGTCCCAATCTGATTATGTTAGTCTGCATGTTTATTATTCCCCTGAAAACCATCATCTGATGGATTATTTTCGGTTTGAACAGATGAAATCCACAGCTTACTTGATTAATACTTCCCGTGGCCCGGTTGTCAACCCTGCCGCCCTGGTCTGGGCACTGGAAAACAAACTCATTGCCGGTGCTGCTCTGGATGTTTTTGAGCCGGAACCCATTCCATCTTCTCATCCATTGTTGTCCATGCCAAATGTTGTCATCACACCCCATATCGCCAGTGCGGGTGCAGCCACTCGCCTCCGCATGGCACATATTGCGGTTGATAATCTGTTGGCCGGTCTGGCTGGCGAGCGCCTGCCATTTTGCGCCAATCCGGAAATCTACGATCGCTGAGTTACCAGGCCAGCAAGATCACAAGGTCGTTTACATTCGTGCCTGTCGTTCCAGTCTGGATCAACCCACCTGCCATCTCAAAAAAGCGGCAGGAATTATTTTCTTCCAGGTAATTCTGAGTCTTTAAATCTAATTTCTCTGCAATGCGCTTGGTCTTTGAGGTAACCACAGCCCCAGCGAAGCCGGTTTCCCCGTCTTCTCCGTCTGTGGCCAGCGTAATCAACGCCACATTATCCAATAATCCCAGTCCTTCCACCGCGCCAAGCGCTACCTCCAGGTTTCTGCCGCCAATTCCCAGGCCTTTCACCTGCACGACTGTTTCCCCACCCCCGACCAGGCAAATTGGCTTTTGGATCATTGAATCCTCGGAAATCCTCGTAAGCATTTCTGCCAGCTTTTCACCAGCATCTCTGGCTTCTCCCTCCAAAACCCAACCAAGATTTTCTGCCTTCCAACCAGCTTGCCGGGCAGTTTGAATGACTGCATGAACTGCTGATGCGTTATTCAGCAGAATAGTATTGCCCCACCAATTTAATTCTTCTCCGCCTGGATAGGTAGTATTGAGAACCATCTGTTTAATATCGTTTGAAAGGATCCGCAGAATGGATTCAGGTGTATCAGCCAACAGTCCATGCGTAGATATAATTTGCAATGCATCTCGCACAGTAGTTGTATCCTCCACCGTCATACCACTGGCGATGAAATCTAGCCGATCCCCTTTGACATCCGAAATAATCAAACTAATACCTCTAGCGGGTGCTGCCATCTTGACCAGGCCCCCACCTTTGACCAGATCCAGGTGCTTGCGAACAGTGTTCAATTTTTCAATGGTTGCTCCACAGTGCAATAATGACCGGGTAATCATTTGTAAATCCTGCAGGGGGATGCCTTCTACCGGCATCTGAACTAATGCTGACCCGCCTCCGGAAATCAGCGTCAAGAAAACATCCTGACGATAACTTCCCTGGCAGAATCGATTTAACGCTTGACCACTACTGAGACTCTCCTGGTTTGGAACGGGATGCCCCCCTTTCAGAACCTGAAAATTGGCTGGGAAAGTGATTTCATGATTCAAGAATTTTGAAATTACCAGGCCATCCACGATCCGATCAGCCAGCACATCCATTGCCCCGCTTGCCATTTCCTGGGCAGCTTTTCCGATTGCCACCAGCCGTAGCCGGCTCAGAGGTTCCAAATGAACAGAATGATCTCCAGCCTGCAACAACTCAGAATTTACTTTGATCGAATTCTTAACAGCAGTCCGTGGATCAACAGCCGCCAGGGTTGAATTAATAATCAATTCGATAAAAGTCAGAATCGCCATGTTTTCCAGGACGTCACAGCTTTTTAAAATCATTCGCTTCTCCAAGTTATGATAAGTATCCCTTAAAGTCGGTACTTTTGTTTCTGGAAAACAGCTTACAATAATTGTGAAATGGTTTGCAAGCATCTCGATATGACTTGGCCAGTGGGAGGCGATCTCCCACGCCTAATTGCACGACCTGGCGAACCCGGTTCCTTCTGGCAAGATCGAGGGGATCGACATCATGCCGGTGTGGATCTTTACGCGCCTGCTGGTACGTCGGTTTACGCCATTCAAGCAGGTCGAGTCCTACAAACCTACGTCCACACTTCGCCTGGTATCTGCCCATACTGGAATTCGACCTATGCCATTGTACTGCAACTCCCTTCGGGGTTGATTTTAAAATATGCAGAACTGGCGGAAATCATTACCACGGTTGATCAGGTGGTCACTTGCGGCCAAATCCTTGGAAAGGTTGGGCAGGTCTTGCTGCCCAGCCGGGTTCTACCGACGGATCCCCCTTATATTCAACTGTTGAAAGATGCACATCACTCGGCCATGTTGCACCTGGAAGCGTACACTGCCGTCCCTCTGGAGTATGATGAACGTTACCTGGGCGGGAATTATTTCGGCCTTACCGTCCCACCTGCAGAATTGGTCAATCCAACACCTATTCTGGAAGAAATTTTAAAATACGAAGCGCCCCACACTTCGTAAAATCATGTATACTAGGCTTTTGGGTTTTCTACGTAAGTTTTTTCATCTCGTATGAAATTGTGTCAGGAGGAAAAAGTGAATAATGAGAATTTGATTGGTCTGATGCGCCCGAAGACAATTGCGATTGTTGGTGCATCCACGACACCCGGAAAAATTGGCTACACGGTTTTGCATAACTTGCTGGAGAGCAAGTTCAGTGGCAAGATCTATCCGATCAACCCAACTGCAGATGAAGTCCTGGGGCTTAAAGCTTATCCCACGATCGACGAGGTTCCAGATGCGATCGATGCGGCTGTCATCGTGGTGCCTGCCAAACTGGTCATTCAAATGGCGGAAGAATGTGGCAAAAAGGGTGTCAAGGGTCTTATCGTCATCACCTCAGGTTTCAGCGAAGTTGGTCGCCGGGATCTTGAAGACGAGCTCGTTGTTACTTCACATCGTTATGGTATGCGCGTTTTGGGACCAAACATTGTTGGCAACCTGTCCAACTCGGATAAGATGAACGCCTCCTTTGCGCCTTTCCTGCCGCTGCCTGGCAAGGCCACTCTTGTTTCACAATCTGGGGCGTTGCTCATTGCCATCGATGCCTCCACCTATACCCGCCGCGTTGGTTTCGATCGCCTGGTCTCCATCGGTAACATGTCAGATGTCGATTTCGCCGATTTGATCGAATTCCTGGATGATGATCCCAATACTTCCTGTATTACTTTATACATTGAAGGGTTCAAAGATGGGCGCCGCTTCATAGATGCTGCCCGTAAATGCCACAAACCGATTATTGCCCTCAAAGCTGGCGTCTCTGCTCACGGCGCAGCAGCTGCCGCCTCGCATACGGGTTCACTGGCAGGTGCAGCCAAGGTGTATGGAGCAGCCTTCCAACAGGGTGGTGTGATTCAGGCCACAGACCTGGACAATCTCTTTGATCGCACTCTGGCTCTTTCTTTGCAGCCCCCGATGACTGGTGAAAATCTTCTCATTATCACCAATGGCGGTGGTGTGGGTGTGTTGGCCACCGATGCCGGCGAACGCTTCGGCTTACCGCTGAAATTTGCCCCGGCCGATGTTCAAGCGGAACTGAAGAAACATATGCCGGAATTTGGCTCCGCCAAAAACCCGGTGGACCTGACCGGTATGGCTGGTACGGATTGGTATAGCGCCTCCGTTCAATATGCCTATGCCCACAACTGGGTTGATGGCCTTGTGGTTCTCTATTGCGAGACTGCCATGACCAACCCAATGGAAATTGCCCAGGCCATTCACAAAGCCCTGGTCGATTCCGGTGTGACCGGCAAACCAGTAACAATATCCTTTGTGGGCGGTGAGAAATCCGAAGCTGCCATGGTTTGGCTGGTCGAACATGGTGTTCCTGCCTATCCGGCCCCGGATCTGGCTGTCAACGCCATGGGTGCCTTGCGTGAATTCTCTCGCCTCAAAGCCACCCTTTCCGAATCGGACTCCTCCCCTGCCCAAACCAATCGGGCTGCCGCTCTACAGGTAATTGCCAAAGCACGCGCTGAAGGCCGCGGCTCACTGACTGAAATCGAAGCTAAAGAAGTTTTTGCATTTTATGGATTGCCTGTAACTACTACCAGGCTTGCTCGAACCGAAGATGAAGCGGTCAAGCTTGCAAAGGAAATTGGTTTCCCGATCGTCATGAAGATCGTCTCCCCGGAAATCCTTCATAAGTCCGATGCGGGTGGCGTCAAAGTCAATATTAAGGACGAGAATGCGGTCCGAGAAGCCTTCCGCACGATCACAGAAAACGCCCACAAGTACAAAGCTGACGCCAACATCCATGGCATCGCCATTCAAGAAATGGCTCCTTGGGGTACCGAAGTCATCCTTGGCTCAGTCAACGACCCGACCTTTGGTCCAACTATGATGTTTGGTCTGGGCGGCATTTTCGTCGAGGTTTTGAAGGATGTCACCTTCAGGGTTGCTCCGGTTGGCGCAGGCCAGGCTTTGCGCATGCTCGGCGAAATTCGCGGTGCTCCCATTCTGGCCGGTGTTCGCGGCGAAGCCCCGCGAGACCGCCAGGTGATGGCTGAAACCATCAACACTTATTCCGCCATGATTGTGGATTTAGCAGATGAAATCAGCGAGTCGGATGCCAATCCTGTCCTTCTCTATGAAGAGGGCAAAGGCGTTAAAGTGGTGGACGCCCGCATCATCTTGAAGAAGAAATAACACATCCTGATAACAACCGGCCATCTGTTGTCAGGTGGCCGGTTAATATTCTATTTAATCGTTTGCCTATACGCAATATCTCGTGCCCGTTCGTACGCTCCCACCCAGGGTGTACCTAATTTGTGACGGACTGGCACGTCCACTTTCATCAGTTTTTGCCCGGTCGTTGCAGCTACCTGGGCTACCATCGCCCAATCTTCTTCCAGAACTGCCTTCACCATTTTCACCCCCTGGACCTGCGACCACTCCCATTCCATCCGAAATCGATCCGCTTTTACCCAATAGCCCCGTTTTTCCCAGGCTCCGACTGAGGCATCCACGGTGGCATATGTTTCCTGTAAGGCAAGACCGATAAAAGCTGCCAGATCCAGGCTTTCTTCGGATAAATCTTGTTGCCGCATCAATGCTCTGAGTGCCAGCACGATCGCCCGCGTCAAGCGTGTCCGCTCTTTTGCTGCTCCTTCCGGGTTAATGATCCGGCTCAATCTACGCCTCCATCATATTTTTATTAATTTCGACCAAAATTATACTCGATTATTGACGAAGATTTTTCTCTCGCTTATAATCCTACAGTTACGGGGATGTGCTGGAACTGGCAGACAGGCATGACTTAGGATCATGTGTCGAAAGACGTGAGGGTTCAAGTCCCTCCATCCCCACCAGTCTTAAAGATCTTTTATAGAAGGATATTGCCTTGAAAATCGAAACCCAACCCCGCGATGATCATCAGATCACAATTATCGCCGAATTTGATTTGGAAACCATGGAACGCTTTAAACGCCGGGCAGCCCGTAAGCTGGCTAATCAGGTTCGCATTCCGGGTTTCCGCCCAGGAAAAGCGCCTTACGACTTGATCCTGCGCACCGTTGGTGAATCTGCCGTGGTGGAAGAAGCAGTTGAAATGCTTGTGGACGATCAATATCCGGAGGTGCTTAAAGAAGCCAAGATCGAACCATCTGGCTCAGGCTCACTGGAAGAAGTCGTCAACCTGGATCCCCCGACCTTTCGTTTCGTCGTCCCACTTCGCCCGGAAGTTAGCCTGGGTGATTACCGCTCTCTGCGCAAGCCCTACACTCCAGAATCTGTTGAAGTCGCAGATATCGATCGCGTCCTCAAGAATTTACTTCAGTCCTATGCCACAACCCAATCTGTCGAACGGCCAGCTCAATTGGGTGATCTCGTCAGTGTCAAGTTCGGTGCCCGTTTGATCAATCCAGCTGAAGGCGAAAACACTGAATTGATCGCAGATGCCTCGGAACAAGTGTTAATCTCCACCTATGATGATGGAACGGTGGAATGGCCTTACCACGGTTTCAGCCTGGAACTGGTTGGACTTTCAGTGAATGATGTCAAAAACATCCACCACACCTTTGCAGAAGAAGAACCAGCTGAGGAGTTCCGCGGCAAGGAAATTGAATTCAATGTGAGTGTTACCGAGGTCAAATCCTTGACCTTGCCGGAGCTGAATGACGAATTCGCGGCCAGCGTCGGCCCTTTTGCTGATCTTGAAGCCCTGCGAACATCCGTTCGCTCCGAACTGGATAGCAACAAGAACCGGTCCTATACTCAAGAATACCAGCGTGAGTTGGTGGATGAAGTGATTGGGATCTCAACGGTTAAATACCCACCACACCTATTAGAAGAAGAAATTCATCAGGTAATCCATTCCTTTGAAGACCAACTTGCCAAGCAGAACATGGATCTGGAAGCTTATCTAAAGACCAAAGAGCAAACCCGGGAAGCCTTCATCGAAGAAGAAGTCAAACCGATTGCTATCCGCCGCCTCACTCGCGCCTTAATCCTGGATGAGCTTGCCCGCAACGAAGACATCCAACTGGATACTGATGAACTGATGAATGAAGTCAGCCAAACCCTGATGCAGATGAGCCAGTATGGTGAGTTAAACCGCCTGCCCAAGGGTGTCTCCCGCCGTGATTTTACCAACGCAGTTGCCATGGATACCGCAAGCCGTTTGCTCAATGAGAAGATCATGAATCGGCTCAAAGGCATTGCCACCGGCGATTATCCGCCCGCTGAGGCCGAAACTGTTGAAGAAGAAGTAACTGCTTTACCAGAAGAGCCGATTCTCGAAGAAGAGAAACCGGTTGAAGAATAAACCATTTCGGATTGGATCACTAGGAGGATCCCATGACCATTGCCGATTTTAAAAACGTTATTCCAATGGTGATTGAGTCATCCGGTCGAGGCGAACGTGCTTATGACATCTACTCGCTATTGCTCAAGGAACGCATCGTTTTCCTGGGTACACCGATCGATGACCAGATTGCCAACTTGATTGTCGCACAATTGCTTTACCTGAGTCATGAAGACCCTGAACGGGAAATTCAGATGTACATCCACTCGCCGGGTGGGCAAATTTACGCTGGCATGGCGATTTACGATACCATGATGATGATCCCTAACAAGATCAGCACGGTTGCTGTTGGCCTGACTGCTTCTTTTGGGACGGTCCTGCTGGCTGCCGGCGCCAAGGGCATGCGTTATGCACTGCCCCACGCCACTATCCACATGCACCAGCCGCTGGGCGGTGCACAAGGCCAGGCAACAGATATCGAAATTCAGGCCAAGGAAATTCTGCGCTTGCGTTCTCGCTTGAATGAGATTATGTCCAACAATACAGGCCAACCGCTGGAAATAATCGAGCGGGATACCGAGCGGGATGTTTATTTCACGGCCCAGCAGGCTGTTGAGTACGGTCTGGTGGATCAAATTCTTAATCCACCCGGAAAATAACCACCAGCACAATCCTACACAGCATCTCAGGCCGGAGGGCTTTCCCTCCGGCCTCTCAATATGGAAAGAGATATGAGTTTATCAAATATAAAAGGTCTTATCTTGGATATGGATGGTGTCTTATGGCGGGAAAACGCTCCAATTATTGACCTGCCAGCCACATTCGCAGCCATTCACCAACGCAATCTGAAAGTTGTGCTGGCTACCAATAATTCCACCAAAACCCCTGCTGCTTATCAATCTCACCTACGCAGTTTTGGGGTTGAACTGGAGCAGTGGCAAATTCTCACCTCCAGCCTGGCTGTGGCAGATTTACTCCACCGACGATTTCCAGCGGGTGGACCAATCTACATCATTGGCGAATCTGGGTTGCAGCAAGCCTTGTTGGAACAGGGCTTCTTTTTCTCTGAGCAAAACCCGCTGGCCGTAGTTGCCGGGATAGATCGTAAAATCAGCTTTGATAAGTTAAAAATAGCCACGCTTTTAATCCGCTCCGGGGTGCCCTTCTATGGCACCAACCCGGACCGCACCTTCCCCACTCCAGAAGGCTTAATTCCGGGAGCAGGCGCTATCTTGGCCGCTCTGGAAACAGCAACTGATCAACAACCGATCATCGCCGGAAAACCTCATCCCGCCCTGCTGGAAGTCTCTCTTGAGCGGCTCGGTACCCTTCCGGAGGAAACTCTGATGGTTGGCGACCGAATTGAAACCGATATTCTAGGTGGGCAAAATGCTGGCTGTAAAACTGCCCTGGTGCTTAGCGGTGTTTCCACCCATACCCAGGCCATGCAGATTCAACCTCAACCAGATATCATCACAGATACTCTCTATGATCTTATTTTGAACCTGGAATGAACATGTCCAACCTGCCATTGATCTACGACCTGACTCTCGATGAGATCACCCAAATGTTACAAACCTGGGGAGAGCCATCCTATCGTGCATTGCAGATCTGGCAGGGTCTTTACGTTCAGCTCTGGAATACCCCGGATCAATTTTCCAACCTGCCGAGTAGCTTGCGTAACCATCTATCAGAATCCTTTCGTTTCTCAGGATTGACGCCTGGAACGATTCTCCAATCCAGGGACGGAGAGACCGTCAAAACCTTGTTGACCTTGGTTGACGGTAAGTCGATTGAGGCGGTGCTGATGCGTTACGATGAACGCAACACCCTTTGCATTTCCAGTCAGGCAGGTTGTGCGATGGGATGTGTCTTCTGCGCTACCGGCCAGATGGGCTTCAAACGTCATCTCTCCAGTGGTGAAATTGTAGAACAGGTTCTTTTTTATGCACGCACTTTAAAACAACAAGGCAAGCGGGTGACCAACGTCGTGCTGATGGGTATGGGGGAACCTTTTCATAACTACGAAGCCTCCATCGCCGCCATCGATCGCCTGAATCACCCCCTGGGATACAACCTGGGTGAGCGGCGTTTTACCATCTCCACGGTCGGCCTGGTTCCTCTGATTAAACGCTTTGCCAGTGAAAAACGCCAGATCAATCTGGCCATCAGCCTGCATGCCGCCACAGATGAAGAGAGATCCAATCTGCTGCCGGTCAATAAACGTTACCCCATTGCCGATTTGATACAGGCTTGCAAGGATTATGTTGAGCTTACTGGGCGGCGGGTGACATTTGAATGGGCACTGATTAATGGCGTCAACGACACCCCGGAATCCGCCCACAAATTAGTTGCTTTGCTCATGGGTTTGCTCTGTCATGTCAATATTATTCCGCTCAATCCTACCCGCAAGTTCGCCGGCCAGGCGACAACTCGCCAGCAAGCGGAAGTATTCAAAAACATTCTGGAGAAAGCAGGCATCCCCTGCACCATTCGCATCCGTCGCGGCATCGATATCCAGGCCGGCTGCGGTCAGCTTGCAACTGACGCCAATCAGTCAAAGCCCATGTTATAATTCCCGACCTATGGCAGATTTCATTAGCAAGTGGATGGAAGGTCTTTCCCGCACCCGTAAGGTCGCTTTCGGGCGGATTGCGACGCTGTTCGGTGCAACGGAAATAAATGAGGATACTTGGGATGAGTTGGAAGCAATCCTGGTCCAGGCAGACCTGGGCGTTGATACGGCACTTTCAATTATTGCCAAATTGCAAAACACTGTCAAAGAGCAGGGACTGACCCGATCAGAAGAATTGCAGGAATCGCTGCGAGATGAGCTCATTCGTCGGATCGATCCCCCGCCAGTAATTGATCTCAGCCATAATAAGCCGGCGATCGTTTTACTGGTAGGCGTCAACGGCAGCGGTAAAACCACCACTGCAGCCAAGCTTGGCAAACTCTTCTCCAACCAGGGCAAGCGCATCCTGCTGGCAGCCGGGGATACCTACCGGGCTGCAGCTGTTGATCAGCTTCAAGTCTGGGGGCAACGGCTAAATCTGCCGGTTATCGCCGGCCAGGCTAACGCTGATCCTGGGGCTGTTGCTTTTGACGCTGTCCAGGCTGCCCAAGCGCGCGGTGTGGATATCCTTTTGGTGGATACCGCGGGTCGTTTGCATACGCGTTTCAATTTGATGGAAGAATTGAAAAAAGTTTATCGGGTGGTCGGTAAGGCCATGCCCGGCGCGCCCCATGCCATCTGGCTGGTGCTGGATGCGACTACTGGCCAGAACGCCCTTTCCCAGGCTCGCGCTTTCAAAGACGCAGTCAAGGTAACTGGTATTATCCTGGCCAAGTTGGATTCATCCGCCAAAGGCGGGATGGCATTTGCAATTCAAAATGAGCTCGGTCTGCCTATACTTTTTGCCGGATTGGGCGAAAAACCTGAGGATCTCACGCCATTTGACCGCCAGTCATTTGTTGATGGTATTTTGCAGAAATAGAAATTTGGAGGATTTTCATGCAGGACCTGTTGGATCGTTTATATAGTTGCCGAAAGCTAATCTCTGAATTATTGGAGCATCTTTGACCTGGCGTCAAAGGAAAAAGAACTCGCAGAATTAACTCAACAATCTGAAGATCCGGATTTGTGGAATGATCGGGAACGCGCTCAACAGGTCATGAAAGACCTGTCAGATTTGCGTACTGAGGTGGAAGGCTGGAAAACGATCTCCTTGCGGGTGGAAGATTCCATCGAACTGGCTAGTCTGGAGGACAAATCCTTATTCCAGGAATTGGAAACCGAAACCGCAGCTTTGGAGAAGGAATTAGCCACGCGAGAAATCTCCACCCTGCTTTCCGGCCCGTATGATAAAGGCAACGCTCTGCTTACCATAAACTCTGGCGCCGGCGGCACTGAATCCCAGGATTGGGCGGCCATGCTGCAACGTCTGTACTTGCGCTGGGCAGAACGTCGTGGTTTCCAGACTGAAATTCTGGATTACACCGAAGGCGAAGAAGCTGGGATCAAAACAATCACTATTGCCGTCAATGGTCGCTATGCCTACGGCTACCTGCGTTCCGAAAAAGGCGTCCATCGTCTGATTCGTCTCTCACCATTTGACTCAGCCCATCGTCGCCACACTTCTTTTGCCCAGGTGGAAATCCTTCCTGAAGTTGGAGAGGATTCTGAGATCGTAATTCCAGCGGACGATATCCGGGTGGATGTCTTCCGCTCTGCGGGAGCTGGTGGTCAGAATGTTCAGAAGAACTCCACTGCCATCCGCATCACTCACTTGCCGTCCGGGCTTGTGGTGGCCTGTCAGAATGAGCGTTCACAATTGCAGAACCGGGAAAACGCGATGAGAGTGTTAAGGGCTCGATTGCTTGAAATCAAACGCGAGCAGCAGGAAAAACACTTGGCTGATTTACGTGGTGTGTATATGAAAGTGGAATTTGGCAGCCAGATCCGCACCTTTACCCTGCACCCCTACCAATTGGTTAAGGATCACCGTACCGATTTCGAGACAGGCAACACCCAGGCTGCCTTGGATGGCGAAATTGATGGCTTTATCGAAGCCTTCTTGCGCTGGAACCACGAGAAATAGAGTAGGGAGCGGCGACTAACCGCCCCCTCTCACACCACCGGACATGCGGGTCCGCATCCGGCGGTTCATCAAGCAATACGCAGTTCTAGATACCGACTTCTAATACTCTTCAGCCCTAAGTTATGAAAATATCCA
>JBGSJZ010000122.1:0-11200 GCA_041741455.1 Anaerolineaceae bacterium
GAGGATGTCGAAGATGCGTTTGAGGGCGTCGCCCAGCGGGTGGGTGGGGGTCTCTAGTGGTTTGGTTATTTCTTCCATATGGGCTCCCCTGGTGTCATCCTCTGTATAGCTGGTCAACTTTTGAAAACAATTCCGGCGGTAAGGACGAAGCGTCCGGAACATTGATAATCTATTATTGAGGAGTTAATCCCCGGATGCTTCGCCCTTACCGGAAAGCGATTCGGACTAACCCACAACAACTAATGTCGTTGTACATCTTTCAATATCAATAAATGGTTTTTCCGTGTTTTATCCGTTGTTTCCGTCAAAATCCGTGTTAAAAAAGGCATTCAACGACTGACGTCGTTACTACCCATTCCAAAAACCAGATTCTTTCCAGCGTCCGCCGTTCCGACATTTCCGGGGGGAAATGCGGAGGTGGGTGAGGTGCTGACGCAACCGGCTGGTCTGCCCTTACCGGGGCAAATCAAATGGGTTGTTTTTTCTGCTTAATCTGCCCGGCGGGGAGCTCGACCGGGATGCGGCCGTCCCGCAGGACTTTGAGAAGGACACGCACCCGGTCGTTGCCGGAGATGCACTTGTCGAAGATGGCCTCGTAGGCGGAAAACGGGCCAGACTGGATGACGACCGGGTCGCCGGGCTGGAGGCCGAGGAGCTGCTCGCCGCCGGCGGCGTTGATGGAATCACACTTGCGGCGGATGGCCTCGACCAGGGCATCCGGGACGAGGGCGGGGGACTCGTCGAAGGAGACGAGTCCGCTGGCACCGGGCAGCCAGCGCCAGAAGGAGTGAGACACATCCTGCAGGTCGGCATGGACGAAGAGGTAGCCGGGGAAGTAGGGGCGCATTTTGCGGGCGCGCGGGTTGACCGTTTTGACCCGGATGGACGGGTAAAAGACCTCGATCTGGTGGGCCAACACCTGCCCCCACAAAAAGTCTTCCTTATTTGGCTTGCTGCGCAGTACGTACCAGGCTGTCATCATTTAAATTTTAACTCATAATAAGCAAGAAAAATGCCAACTATCGATTCTGGTAAGGATTAAATTTTTGGCGTTCTTCCAAAATTATTTCCGCTCATAAACCCCTAAGGAAATAATGAAATGTTAGCGGCGAAAAGAGCTACGAGTCGATTCATGTTGGTGCAGTCAGCTTGTTGTGCAACGGCTGTGGGGGATTATAACCCCGAATTGGGGAAAAATGACGACCGGTATCTACATTGTAAAAAATGACGCTTTCTTCTGGCTGGCCTGCCGGACAAGAGGGATCGCTCCGGTCAGGACAAGGTTTTCCCCCGCCTCCGGGCGGGGATTTGACCAGGCCATCGATCCAGGTCGAGGAGGGATGCTGAATTTCCGGGTTATTCCGGATCGAGATCTTCGGCCAGGCGGACCAGTCCATGCGGATTGGTAATGGTGACACGCTCCCGGCCCGAGGAAATCAGGCCCTGCTTTTCGAGCGCACTCAGCACCCGGCTGACGGTGTAGAGCGTGGTGCCGGCCATTTCCGCCAGGTCCTGGCGGGAGAAGGGTAAATCGATCAGGACGCCGCTTGTCATCTTGCGGCCCGACTGGGCTGCCAGGCGCAGCAGGACACGGGCGATGCGCTGCTGGACCCGTTCGGTGGCCAGCTCGTGGTAGCGTTCCTGCATTTCCTGGATGTAGCCGGTCATCAATTGCATGATCCCGAAGGAGAGACCCGGACGGTCGCGCAGTAGGCCGGCGAAAGCGATGCTGGGAATGCAGAGGGCAGCCGAGTCTTGCAAAGCCTGGGCGCTGGCCGGGTAGGTGGCCTCGGGTGTGACGGCGCCAATGGCGCCAAAAAGTTGGTGGGGGTGAAGGGTGCGTAAATTGGTTTGCTGGCCATCCGGACTGAGTTTGATTAACTTGGCCCGCCCGGAGAGCAGAACAAAGAGGTGGTTAGCGGGGTCTGCCTGGTGAAAGAAATAGGAGGCTTCCTCGACGGCGCGCTGGAAACCGAGGTTGGCGATGGCCTGGATATCCTCGGGGCTGGCCTGGGAAAAAACGTCCACCTGGCGCAGGGCTTCTGCGTAGATTTGCCTTTTACTGTCCACGGGCTAATCATATCCCAATTCGCAGCCGCCTGCCACCCAAATCTGCGGCCCGGGTATTCGCGACCAGGCAGGCGAAGGGCGGGGGATTTTGATCAGGAGATCAAGCCAGGTCTTTGGTGTAGACCCGGTAGCGTTTGTATTCCCTGGCTCCGAAACGGTGGGCTAGGATGGGCGTGCGGGGATTGTCTGCAGCGGTCAGCGACAGATCCACCCACTTGTATCCCCTGGCCAAAGCCCGCTGAAAGAGCTCGGCAAACAGGAGGATGGCCAGGCCACTGCCCCAGTACTCCGGCAGGACCAGCACGCTCTTGATGGCCAGGCAATCCGTCTGGCGCCGCATGCGGCGCATCAAAGATAGATAATTCCAGGGGTAACGCAGCCCGTTGGCATGGATGAAAGCTTCATTCAGGTTCGGGATGCCGGGGAAGAAACCCACCACCTGACCCTGATCCTCCGCAAATAAGACCAATTCCGGGTCGGCCAGGTCGCGGAACGGGGCAAACAGCTTTTCCACGGCCTCCCGCCGCCAGGGGGTATGGTCGGGCAGGTGGGCCAGGGCTTGGTTGAGCAGGAAATGGACCCGGTCAATTTCCTGGTCCCATTCATTCAGGCGAGCAGCCCGGATGAGGTAGGGACGGGTTGCCCGGGCGCGCTCGGCCAGGTGGAAGAGGGTTTGGATCTGCGGGGTTTCGGTCAGGTCGAGGGCGAAGGCCAGGTTATCTCCCCGGGCGGGTTGGAAGCCATAGGATTCAAAGAAGGCCTGGTAATACAGCGGGGTGTGCCCGCAGAGCAGGGCCGGGGGCCGGTCGCGGCCCTCGATCAGAATGCCGTAGCCATTTTCGTAGTCGAAGTTGAACGGGCCGCGCAATTTGTTCAAACCCCGCTTCAGCGCCCAGCCGGCGGCAGCGTCAAACAGGCCGGTGGCTACCGCTGGATCCGGGGTGCATTCGAAAAAGCCGATGACACATTCGCGGGAATTGCGGAGTTGATTGGCGGCAAAGTCTTCGGCCACACTCAGGGTGCCCAGCGGGCGCTGGTCCTGCCAGGCGATGAAGAATTCAGCCTCGGCATGGGACAGGTATTCGCTGTGCCTGGGATCGAGTAATTTGCGGCGCTCCGGCAGCAGGGGCGGCACCCAGAGGGGATCATGCTGGTAGATGCGCCAGGGGAAGGTCAGAAAAACTTGCTTGTCTGCTTTGCTGCGGACCGGGGTAACGTGGATCGAGCTCATTCCAGCTCCTGCCCGGCCTGCCGGGCTTTGCGGGCGCGGCGTTGCTCGAGATCTGCCAGGATCTGCTGGAATTGCTCCCGGTTGAGCGGGTAGAAGGCGGAAAAGAGGATGCCAGCGAGCAGCAGGACGGCCGGAATGGGGCCGATGATCAGGCGGATGCCAGTGATGGCGCTTTGCGGCTGGACGGCGGAATTGGCGATATAGCCGGTCAGGTCCAGGATGACCAGCGTCAGGGGAATGGCAATGGAGGAGGCAATCTTCTGGGCCAGGGTGAGCAGGCTGTAGAAGGTGCCCTCGTGGCGTTCACCGGTCTGCCACTCGTCCCATTCGACCGCGTCCGGGAAGATCGACCAGGGCAAGACGTGGGCGGCTCCAACACCGATGCCGGCCAAGACGCACAAGGCCAATAAGAGTGGCAGGCTGGTGGCGGGGGACAGGCTCATCAGGGTCAATTGAACGGCTGCCCAGAAGGCCACTCCAGCGATATAGGCGACGCGCTTGTTCCAGCGCTTGCTGACCCATAACCAGAAGGGCAGGGAAACCAGGGCAGTGACAAAGATGGCCGCCATGATCAGATCCGATTGAGATTCTTTGACGACCACATACTTGATGTAATACAGCAAAATTACCTGCAGGATATCCATCGCCACCCAGGTCAGCAGGTAGATCAGCGCCCCAAAGACAAACAATTTATTTTTAAAGGCGGCCTTAAGGGAGGTCAGCAATTTGGGCGGTTGGGCGTGCATGAAGGTTGGGCGCTCGCGGGTGCCCAAGAAAACCAGCCAGAGCGGCAGGGCACTGACCACGGCGAAGATGACGGCCATCCAGAAAACGCGCGGGGCGTTCTCCGGCGAGAATGAGCCGATGATCATGATCGGGATGGTGAAGGCGATCAAACTGCCGAGGATGGAGAAGAACATGCGGTGGGTGGTCAGCGAGGTACGGTCGTCGTAGCCCTCGGCCAGCTCGGGGGTCAGGGCAAAATACGGCATATAAACAAAGGTGGCGGCGGCATCAAAGAGGACATACACTACGGCGTAATAGGCCGTCAGCAAGGCCATATTCTCGATGGGGGGGCGCACCCACATCAGGGTGAAGATTAGGCCAAAGGGGATGGCGCCGAAGAGCAGGAAGGGCCGGCGGCGGCCCCAGCGGGTGCGGGTGCGGTCGGAGATCCAACCGATCAGGGGATCATTGATGTAATCCCAACTGCGGCCGATGAAGATGGCCGCAGCAGCCACGGCCGGGGCGATGCCGACCACATCCGTCAGGAAGATGGCGAAATAAGCTCCAATGATGGTCGTGGTCAGGCTGAAACCGGTGTCTCCGGAACCATAAATCCACTTTTGGGCAGCGGTCAGGCGGTGGGACATGCGCTCTCCTGGATTGCAGATGGAACGATCAACAACGTTGACCCCGGAGGGTGAAAATGGCTATGCATCCAGCTGGAGAAGGGATTGGTATTCTTCCAGAATGCGCTTTGAAATCAACTGCCAGGAGAAATCCAGGGCGTAGTGAGCGGCCTGTTCGCCCAGGCGTTGGCGCTGTTGCGGGTTGCGGATCAACTCGGCCAGGCGTTCGCCCAGGGCATCCGGTTCGCCATCCGGGACGACATAGCCGGTCTGGCCGTCTTTGACCAGGAAGGCCAGGCCGCCGACCTGGGAGGCCACCACCGGCGTGCCGCAGGCCATGGCCTCCAGGGCCACCATGCCGAAGGATTCATAATGGGAGGGGACGATCACGATCTCGGCGGCGGAATAGTAATATGGCAGGGCATCCTGATTGCGCTTGCCGAGGAAGAGCACCAGGTCGTCAACCCCCAGGGATTTGGAAAGCTGCTTGAGGCGGAGCATCTCCGCATTCATCTCCAACTCGGTGACGTTGGGATCGCCGCCAATGATGGCCAGATAATGCGGGAACTCCGCCTGCAGGCCGGATTGATCCAGGTGACCGATGGCCTGGAGCAGGGTATCGATGCCCTTCAGCGGCTCGATGCGGCCGACGAAGAGCAGCAAGCGATCCTGGGGTTGCAGCCCGATGGCAGCCCGGGCTTCGTCCTTGGGGATGGGGTAGAAGCGGGCGGTATCCACACCGGGCGGGATGATGACAGTTTTGCGCGTGTCAAATTGGTAGAGGAAGCTGAGCTGGGATTGCTCGGCCGGGGTGGCGGCCACAATGCGGTCAGCGGACCGCAGGACCTGGCGCTCGCCCTCGATGCGATATTCACCTTCCATCTCGGACGGGGAGCGGGCAATGCGATTCTTCATCAGGCCCAGAGTATGGAACATGTGTAGCACCGGCACCCCCCAATCCACTTTGAGCGAGCGGGCGGCAATGCCGGACATCCAGTAGTGGCTGTGGACCAGGTCGTAATGGAAGCCTTTGTCGTGAGCAAATTGCTCGATCCCGGCCACAAATTGCGGCAGGAAAGAAGCCAGCACCGGCTTTGGCAGGGGTTCCTCCGGGCCGGATGCCACATGCACCACGCGGTTGCCATAGCCCAGGTCATGCAGGACGTGCGGCACGTGTTCATCCTGCGAACGGGTGAAGACATCCACGTGCACACCCAATTCGCCCAGGTGGCGGGTGAGCTCGCGCACATAGACGTTCATGCCGCCGGTGTCTTTGCCGCCCAGCGTGGCCAGCGGGCAGGTGTGGTAGGAGAGCATGGCGATGTTGAGCATAAATTCCTTGTCCAAAATTAAAGGATACTGGTATAATTTGCGCCGCGCCACCGTAGCTCAGCTGGTAGAGCAGACGTTTCGTAAACGCCAGGTCATGGGTTCGAATCCCTTCGGTGGCTCCTTGCAGCACCTGTGGCGGTTGTTGGCCGCGTCTTCCTTACCTGCGGGGGTGATTGGAGGCGGCGGCCGTGGATAATCGGAATTTCGACCAGACGTTTTCAGAGATTATATCAGGCCATATCCATATCCGGAATGTAGTGGATCTGTTCCTGGTGGACCGTCAGAGCCGGCGTTTCTCTCCCAATACGGTTCGTTATTACCGGGTGGAGCTGGATCTGTTCCTGCGCTTTCTCGATTCATGCCAGGTAAATCTCCTCGAGGAGATTTCTACCACGGTGCTGAGGCAGTACATGCTCCACCAGGAGCAGCGGCGGAATCCGGGCGGGTGCCGGGTGTCTTACCGGGCGGTAAAAACCTTCTTGCGCTGGGCCTGGGATGAATTCGAGCTGCCAGGGCGAAACCCGATCACGCGCATCAGTTGCCCGAAAGTTCCGGATAATCCATTGCCAGGGATTGATTTGGATGACGTCAAGCGCCTGCTGGACGCATGCCAGGGTACGAACCGGTTGCGGGATAAATCGGTTTTGATGACGTTATTGGACACGGGGGTGAGAGCGTTCGAGTTAATAGCCTTCAACCTGGGCGATTTTGACTTTATCGCAGGAGCGCTGACGGTCCGGTCTGGGAAGGGTGGGAAGCAGCGCATGGTGTTCCTGGGGCAAACTTCGCGCCGGGCACTGCGTAAATATCTCAGAAGCCGAACGAACCTCACCGGTCGATCCCCGCTCTTCCTGACCGACGACGGAAGGCGGCTGGCGTATGATGGATTGCGGCAGATCCTGCGCCGGTTGGCAGACCGAGCTGGGATCCGGGAGCCTGGTGCGCATGATTTCCGCCGGGCATTTGCCTTGAATTATCTGCGCAACGGCGGGGACATCTTCACCCTACAACGGCTAATGGGACATGCTGATATCACGGTCCTGCGGCGGTACCTGGCCCAAACGGACGGTGATTCCAGGACCGGGCATGAGCGGTTTGGACCGGTGGACAATCTTTGAGATTGTAAAAATTCACTTTTTGGTTATAATGGAATTAATTGAATAGCCCACACCTGAAAAGGTGTACCGGAATGAGGGCCCGGATCGCGTCTGGAAGTGGACACGATCCGGGCTCTTTGTTTTTAACTTGAAGGAGAGAAAAATGGAAGAGATCTACAATCTGGTATTGTCGTTTGGCACATTGGCCGGCTTTGCCGCCTTTGTTGCCGTGTTGATCAATGTCCTCAAGACGTTTGGTGTGGTCAAGGATGGCCAGGCGCCGAAGTGGTCGGCGATCCTCAACCTGGTTGGGCTGGTTGGGCTGACGGTTGCCAAGATCGTCTGGCCTGATCTGGGCATCAACCATGTGGATGCCGTAGCCGGGATGGTAGCTGGAATCCTGGTGGTTGTGCTCGGATATGTTATGCAAATAGTTGTCTCGAGCAAAACCCACACCGCCCTTTCCGAGGCTCATATCCCGCTGATTGGAAAATCATTTTCGACGGAGATTTTTCTCAATAATTTGCGTGAGATCAATCCTGATGATGAAGCGTCTGCGAGTGAGAACTGACAATTATGGAACCATCGTGGCTCACACTATTGATTCAAGTGCCCCTGGTTGGTGTGTTCATCTGGTACTCGCTCGAAATGAACAAGAGGAGCGCAGAGGCCCAGAAATCCTATATGGATGCGCTTGACAGACGAGACCAGGAATATGAGAAACGTAACCTGGCGCTTATTACATCAATCAACGCCATGAGCATGGCGATCACCAAGTCGGTTGACAATCTCGCGACATGCCAGAATGAGCATGACGATTTTGTCCGCGAAAACGTAGCCCGGCGTGAATCGGCCACCAAGCGCGGCGGTAAGGTCCAGTGAGAACCGACCGGTGGATGATCACGCCAGAGCTGCGCACGGATGCCCCGGTGCTGTGGACGTGGCGCCGATTTATGCAGATGACGATTTGCATCTGGCATAGAAAATGACAAAGGACCCACAGGACAGCTCAAGCATCCAGTTTAAGGCGGTTGTGTACAAGGTGCAAACCACTGTCGATTACGGCATCCGGGTGACACTCGACCTGCCTGAGTCTGCAATTCAGGAAATGGCAGCGCTGGTCATGTGCAAGCGGCTGGGGGTGGTGCTGAATATCACCGCTGTACCGATTGTGCAGGATCAAAGCCAGGCAGACCGGGCGGATGGGAAGAAAGCCAGGCCGTCCACCAAGAGCTTGCGCGGAAATTAGTTTAATCAACGGATCCAACTATGGCCGCACCGAAGGGAAACCGCAACAACCCGCATGGCAGACCACCCAAGAGTAAGGCGTTGACCGACCTCTTGGGGACTGCTTTATCCAGGACAGTTGAGGTGGATGGGAAGAAGGTCAGCGGGAAACGGCTGCTGGCGAGATTGGTCGCAGATGCGATTACCACCGGCCGGGTCAAGTTCCCCAACGACACGGAAGATTCGGTGATCAGCATCAAGGATTGGATCGAATTCGTCAAGTGGGTCTATGACCGGATCGACGGCAAGCCGGCACAATTGATTCTGAGAGAGTCTGAAGAAACCCAGGCAATGGACGAGGAGAAATTGTTCGAGCTGCCGATCGGGATGATTGCGCCGTCATTCATCGATGTTTACGACGACATCCACGATCACATGCACACTGAGTATGTGCTCTACGGCGGGCGAGGGTCGACGAAAAGCACCTTCGTCAGCCTGGCAGTGATCAGGCTGATCAAGAACAACCCGCTGATCCACGTGCTGGCCTTGCGCCAGGTGAAGGACACGCTGCGGGATAGTGTTTTCTCGCAACTGCAATGGGCGATCAGTGAGCTGGGGCTGGATGCGGAGTTCAAGTCAACCGTTTCGCCAATGGAGATCACCTACCTGCCGACCGGGCAGAAGATTTACTTCCGGGGTGCGGACGAACCAGGGAAGATCAAATCGATCAAGCCGACGTTCGGGTACATTGGAGCACTGTGGTTTGAGGAGCTGGACCAGTTCCACGGGGAAGAAGCTGTGCGCAAGATCGAGCAAAGCGCCATTCGCGGCGGAGATGTGGCGTATGTCTTCAAGACGTTCAACCCGCCCAGGTCGGCGGCGAACTGGGTCAACCGCTACGTAAAGATCCCGAAGGCCACGCAGTACAAGCACAAGAGCACCTACCTGGAATTAGGGAGCCGAATCAAGTGGCTGGGCAAGGCGTTCGTAGAGGAAGCTGAGCACCTCAAGATTGTCAACCCGCTGGCGTATGAGCATGAGTACCTGGGCATCGCGAACAGCGCAGGCGGGCTGGTCTTTGAGAACGTCCAACTGCGGGCGATCACAGATGAGGAGATCAGCCAGTTTGACCGGGTGTTGCACGGGCTGGACTGGGGCTTCTATCCGGACCCGGCGCATTACGTCCGCTGCCACTACGACGCGGCCCGGATGACGCTGTACATCTTCGGAGAGGTGCGCCGGCTGAAATCGTCGAATCGGCATTTGTGGGATGCGCTGGTGGCGTATGGTGTGACGCCCGAGGAGATGCTGATCGCCGACAGTGCTGAGCCGAAATCAATCGCTGATTTCCGGGAATATGGGGCGAGCATCCGCCCTGCTGAGAAAGGGCCGGAGTCGGTCAGGTACAGCATGAAGTGGCTGCAAAGCCTGGCCGCGATCGTGATCGACCCCGAGCGAGCGCCGGAATCCGCCAACGAGCTCCTGACTTACGAATATGAGCAGGATAAAGATGGAAATGTAATCAGTGAATATCCAGACGCAAATAACCACGCCATCGATGCAACCAGGTACGCTACGAATCTGATTTGGCGCAGGCGTGGGCAATAGGAGGGATGAGTGTTTCAGAAAATCCTCGAATGGATCAAAGGAGTGATCAGTAAAATGCTTGGACAATCGACAGTCAAACAAGCGCTGAGCGTGGACATTGCCATCACGCCGCAGATGGCCAGCGCGTTACAGTTGTGGGCGGCCATGTATGAAAACCGCGCGCCGTGGATCAGCCCGGAGAGTGGAATCTACAGCCTGAACCTGGCCGCGGCGATCGCTGCAGAGATCGCCCGGGCAGTAACGATCGAGATGAAGGTGGATATTTCCGGCAGCCCGCGTGCTGATTTCTTGGCGGCACAATTTGAGAGGGTGCTGCCGAAGCTGCGGGAAAAGGTCGAGTGGGGGGCAGCCAAAGGTGGACTGGTGCTGAAGCCGTTCCTGAACGGGCAGAATATTGAGGTCGATTACGTCCAGGCGGATCAGTTCTACCCGGTGGCTTTTGACGCCAGTGGCAACATCACGAGCTGTGTGTTTGCCGACCAGCGGACCGTGGGCGGGATGTTCTACACGCGGCTGGAGTACCATGCCATGACGCCGGAAGGCTGCGTGATCCGGAACATGGCGTACAAGAGCACGGATCGGGATACCCTGGGCACGCAGGTGCCGCTATCTGCCATCGACGCCTGGAAGGATTTACAGCCCGAGGCGCTGATCACTGGGATCGAGCGGCCGCTGTTTGCCTACTTCAAATATCCACTGGCCAACAACATCGATCCAACCAGCCCCCTGGGAGTGAGCTGCTTTGCGCGGGCGGTGGAGTTGGTAGAGCAGGCCGATCGTCAATGGTCCAACCTGTTGTGGGAGTTCGACAGCGGGCAGCGGGCGCTGTACGTGGATATGCTGGCCTTTGGCAAGGATGCAGAAGGGAAACCGATCCTACCAAACCGGCGCTTGTACCGGACGCTGGACGCGGGTGGGGCTGATGATGCCCTGTTCCAAGAGTGGTCCCCGGATCTGCGCGAGGTCAATATTCTCAACGGTCTGGATGCGATCTTGCGCAAGATCGAATTCACCTGTGGCCTGGCTTATGGCACGCTGAGCAACCCGGACACGGTGGACAAGACCGCCACTGAGCTGAAGATCAGCAGCCAGCGCAGTTATGCCACCATCAGCGACACACAGAAGTCGCTGGAAAATGCTCTGAATGATCTTTTGTATGCCATAGATACCTGGGTGACGCTGGGGAAACTGGCACCAAATGGGACTTACAAGGCGGTCTACGAGTTTGATGACAGCGTGATCGTAGATAAGGATGCCCAGTTCCAGCAGGATATGCGCCTGGT
>JBGSJZ010000123.1:0-3691 GCA_041741455.1 Anaerolineaceae bacterium
TGAAAAAGACCGGCTACGACGGTTGGATGGTGATTGAAGCCGCACGTGCTGCATTGAACGATCGTCCATTTCAAGAAATAATCCGGCGCGTCAAAAGGTTAATTCCCATTACCCACATGATGCAAACTGCCGATACATTGAAATATCTATACATGGGCGGGCGGATTGGCAAGGCAAAGAACCTGATGGGCGCATTGCTCAATATCAAGCCATTGATTGGCATGGAGGATGGTGTCATCGTGCCATTGGGCACGGCACGCAGCCGAAGTCGTGCCTACCAGATGATGGTGGATAAGATCGAAGCCGCTGTAGGGCGAATGGGCAAGATCAAGATCGCCTATGTGCATGCTGCTGCGCGTGAAGAAGCCGAGCGTATACGAACTTTAGTGGAAGAGCGCCTGGATTGTGTGGAAAGTTTGATCGCTGAACTGTCACCAGCCCTGGGTGTACACACCGGACCCGGGACGGCAGGGTTGTGTTATTACCCGGTGAACGGCTGAAAAAATAATCCATAAATGCAAATCCGCCCCGCATGCGATGCGCCTGCCAGCGCTCGCCCGGGGCGGATTGCATTTGGAGGAGAAACCCCTACGGACAGGGGCTGGCTTTTTCATTTGCGGTGTAGGTGGCTGCGGTCTGGGCAGAGAGCGAGTCGTAATGAGATTGCAGCCAGGTGCCCCACTTCACCAGGCGGGCGCCGAAATTCGCCAGTACATGACGGTGGTATACACCGCCATCCTGTTGCAAAGCCCGGCGTTCCAGGCGCTCACGCTGAATGGAAGCAAACTCGTCTTTACGACGCTGAATTTCAACCATTTCATCAAATAAGGGGTGCATGAGATTCTCTCCTTTGGTGATCAACCACTAGCGAACGAACTCCATCAGTTACGGACCTGGCGTCTCGAACGCGCCTGGATGGCAGGCTCAGACAACCAGGGATTTTGAACCGGCAGGTGAAGGAAACCGGAAAGCGCCTGCAGGGTGTCGTGGATGCGGTCGGTATTCAAGCGGTAACATTTGCCGCCCTCACAGCGGCGTTCAGAGAGATAACCCGTGGCGCTGAGTTGCTGCAGATGCCGCGACGCCGCCGACTGGCTCAGATCGAGCTGGGTGATTAAATCCTGGGCGCGCTGTTCGCCATTTTCGGCGATGAAGTGCAGGATTTTCAAGCGATTATCATCTGCAAGGGCATTCAAACGCACGATGATTTCAGCGCGGCTCAGATCGGGTGCAACCATGTGCGCTTCGCGCGGAAGCCGTGCGCCAAAGACCAGGCATAAAGTGTCACCCTGTTTGCATTTCCACACGTAGGGTCCGATATGGGCATTGGGGATGAAAACCACTTGAGCCGCTCTTTCCAGAACAGCAGGCCAATGTTCCTCGTTCATCTCATGTCCGGTGACCAGGCGGGCAGCCTCCAGGCGGGACATTTTGCTGAGATCCAACTGGTGAAAAGCCCGCACGGCATCTGAAAGGATGGGGGTGACCTGCTTCCATTCCTCGGATAGGTGGGCCTCCCACATAAACCGCAGGTGTGAAACGATCACTTTCTGCATGGCAGCCGGATCGGCAGCGTACCGGTAAGCCTCTGTCTCCAGTGCCACATCGATATATTTTTCTTCGAAACGCTGGCGCAGGAACTGGATGTAAGCCTCCGAAGAAGTGAGTGCCTCGGCGATCGCAGCAGTATTTTCCTCCGACAAATTCACCGCGGGTTGGTCCGGGGGGTCGCAACTGGGCATGCTGGCGTAGGCTAGCATGAGTTTATCGCGCAGCACGGTGGGCGGCACCTGCTCAAGATAATCCAGGTATTCCGGGAAACTGTTCCAGGATTGTTCGGGCGCGACAGCGTAGTAAAAACCGATCATGACCAGCTCGTGGCGTTCCAGGCGGTCGGGAGGCAGGGCGGCACGCGTGCGCAGCACCCAATCAGCATAACCGGAATGTTTATCAGCATGCTGGATCAGCAGCAGGCTGTTCATGGCATTCTGCACGGGTTCGAGTTCAACGCGCAACGCAGGCAGGCTGGTGATCATTTCGGGATTGGGTGCAGGCATTGATTTCTCTCCAATGTGATAAACTGAATTATCCGGTTATTCTGATTATGCGTTCAAGTGCATAACTAGAATAATAATAACAAAATACCCCCGTTCTGTCAAGAGTCAAAAAAGGTCTGTGTTAGCCCAAAGTAGTACCTTGTTTTTGCGCAAACAGGAGCCATATCAACTTTTTAGTGCAAACACAGGCGGTTTCTACTCGGAAAATGTAACAAGAATAACTGGCTAAAGACAGAATCCGGTATCATCGGAGAAATTGCTTTTGACTTATTGGCTCAAGGAGGACCCCGATGACTGTCGAAATTGGTTTTACCGAAGAACTGACTAACTCGCAATATGCGCCGCTTGCAGCATTGAGTGCATATTACCAACAAAAGAACCTGCTTGAACCGCTGGCCAGAACGGAAATTCCAATGCGGAAGCGAGATTTTACTTCGGCAGACAAGCTGATCCAGGTTCTCCTGAGCATTTTGACGGGCTGTCAGACGCTTTCCGAAGTCAACAGCAGGTTGAAACCGGAATTGGGACTGGCATGTGTGTGGGGTTTCGAGCGGTTTGCAGATCAATCTAGTCTGTCCCGGACCCTGGATGCGCTAACTCTAAAGCACATTGAGCAACTACGGGGTAGTACGACCAGGATTTGGCGTACTCGCAGCCAGATCAGGGGACACGACTGGCGCAGCTATCTGTGGTTAGACTTCGATCTATCCGGTCTACCCTGCAGCCCACAGGCTGAGGAGAGCCAAAGGGGCTATTTTAGTGATAAAAAAACACCACTGGGCGGCAGTTAGCCCGGGTCAGCGTCGTCGATTACCATGAGACCATTTGGTCCGATGTGTTCCCTGGCAATCGACACACGGTGCAGTGTCTGGAACCAGCTGTTCTGGCGGCAGAAACTGCTTTAGAGTTATCCTCAGAACAGCGAAAGCGCACCGTTTGGAGGCTGGATGGAGGAGCAGGAAGTGATGAACACATACGCTGGCTGCTCCAGCGAAATTACCACATTGTGGCCAAAGGAATGTCCCACTCACGAGCCGAGGCGCTCTCCAGACGTGTCACCCGCTGGGACCTTTACGAAGGGGTCTGGTTGGGTGAAGTCGAGCCGCCGGTCGATTATGGCAGACCGGTGAGGGTGTTCGTCAAACGCAGGCGAAAGGATGGCGCTTTTGTCCACAGCTACTATGTCTTGACCCTTTCTTTGCCGTCCAAAGGACTATTTATGGCCAGATATGATGCGCGTGGAGGGGCAGAAGTCGAACAATTTCGCGGTGATAAATCCGGTTTGAGCCTGGAGGCCCGTCGAAAGCGCAGCTTTCTGGGACAAAAAGGATATATTTTACTCACTGATCTGGCTCACAACCTGCTGTCCGATTTCTATAACCAGGCTTTGATCGGAACTCGTTTCGAGAGTTTTGGCCCGAAACGGATCGTTCGCGATCTACTGACCATGCCGGGTAAGCTCGTTTTTGAAGGAGGTCGGCTTGCCCGAGTTGAGTTGCTAACTCAAAAGCAGTTTGCTGGAGATCTGGCTATTTGTTTGGAGAGGTACTGTTCAGGCGGCTAAAATCGAGTAGAAATGCCTTCTGTTTGCGTTATCGAGTAGAAAGTGCCTGTGTTTGCGCAAAAACAAGGTA
>JBGSJZ010000124.1:0-62562 GCA_041741455.1 Anaerolineaceae bacterium
CTGATCAATTCTCGCGCATTTTCGTCTTGTATGGCGTTCAGGTCAAGGTTGTCTAATTTCATTATTAAATTCTAACAGCCTATGCCAAAAATTAATAGGCCTCAGTTTCTTTTCGTTCCCCCCTTTTTTTGAGATGATACCGTAATTTGTATAAATTGAGATAGCATACTATAATGTATTTATGAAAATTCAGCGATTACTGCAGGAACAAATCCGACAAGCCATCACCCCCGGCAAGGTGCTGGTGCTGTATGGCCCTCGCCAGGTTGGAAAAACCACCTTGGTTCAAGACCTGCTGCCATCCCTGCCCTTGCGCAGTAAGTATATCAATGCAGATGAGTTGATGTACCGCGAAGCCCTCGCCAGCCAAAGCCGGCAGCTTTTGGGCGAGATTTTAGGCGACGCCGAACTGCTGGTGATTGATGAAGCCCAACGTGTGCCGGAAATCGGTCTGAACCTGAAGATATTGGTGGACAACTTCCCCCTGGCGCGGATCATCGCTACGGGTTCGGCATCCTTCGAGTTAGCCAGTAAAATCAGCGAGCCCCTGACCGGCCGCAAATTGACTTACACCCTTTATCCAGTCAGTTATGCTGAAATTCGTCAATGCCTGGGTGTTCTGGAAACGCGCAGCCAGTTGGAGCGCTGGCTGGTTTGGGGAGGTTACCCGGCGGTGGTTACTACGGACTCTCCAACCTCTCGCAGCCAAATCCTGGATGAGTTGGTGGGCTCTTACCTGTACCGGGATCTGCTCAGCCTGGATGGAATTCGCAAAGCCGACAAGCTTGTAGATCTTCTCCGGTTGCTGTCATACCAGGTTGGGCAGGAAGTGTCCAGCGTAGAACTTTCTTCAAGCCTGGCAATTCATCATAGTACCGTCATTCACTACTTGGATATGCTGGAAAAAGTGTTTGTCATCTTCCGGGTAGGTGGTTTTTCGCGTAATCTTCGAAAAGAAATTAGCAAGAATTCACGATATTATTTTTATGACAATGGCGTGCGCAACAGCCTGATCCGCAATTTTAATCCACTGGCTTTACGCAATGACATCGGCCAATTATGGGAAAACTTCCTGGTGGTGGAACGGATGAAAGCCAACCTGCACGCCGGCCGTTCGGTCAATTCCTACTTCTGGCGCACCTACGACCAAAAGAAAATTGATTGTCTTGAGGAGTACGGCGGCGGATTGCACGGATACGAGTTCAAATGGCAGGAGCGCGAACTACGACCAGCCACCCGCCGGGAATTTTTAGAAACCTACCCTGGTTCTCAATTATCGGTAATTCACCGGGAAAATTTTGAAAACTTTATTATCAATTAATATTAAACAGTCGCCCCCGGTCTGATCGCCTCCCGCCTGATTGATAAATACGAGCAACACTGAGGAGCCAGCCATGTATCGAAAAATTAGCCGTTTTCTCCGGGTTGTCATCCTGCTTGTTCTGGCTGGTTACCTTTGGTACAACCACCTGGACGAGAACCACCAACGTTTTGTCAAAAACCTGCTGCGCCAGGTTCCAGAGCTGCCCAGCCGCTACCTAATCTGACCAGCCTGCTTCTCCAACCTCGACCATAGCCAAGCAGCCTGCGGTATACTTGTCAGTGGGTATTGCGACGTTCGAGGAGGATGAACATGAAACGCATCATCTATAAAATTTTGGGAATTTCGCTGGTATTGGCCTCCCTGGTTGGCCTGGCTGTGGCCATCATAGGCATCACCGGCATTTGGAAATTTGAAGGCAAAGTCCTGGCCAACCTGGAAAATATGCTGGCATTCCTGGATACCACCCTGCAAACCACCGCCGACGGCCTGGAGGTTGCCAACACTGCCATCGATCAGGCTGATGACTCTCTAGATACGCTGGTCAAAACCATTGAAACCACTGGTAAATCGGTACAGGACCTGGTGCCGGTGTTGGATGTACTGACCGCCATCACCACGATCGATTTGCCGGATACCATCACCTCCACCCAAAAAGCTTTGGAGTCGGCCCAATCCAGTGCCAACATTATCGATTCCACCCTGCAATTCATTGCGTCCATCCCCTTCCTGGGTGTCAAGCAAGCCCAGCCGAAAGCCCCGCTCGGCGATGCCCTGGGAGAGGTATCCGACAGCCTGGATGGCGTACCAAACTCTCTGCGTTCGATGGATGTCTCTCTTACCGATGCCCGTACCAACCTGGGCAGTATCGAGAGTAAATTCAAGGCAATTTCAGAAGATATCAACAAAATTGGCGATAGCCTGGCCATCGCCAAAGACGTGACCACCCAGTACCAGGACGTGGTGACCACCCTGCAAGAAAAAGTCAGCCGCACCCGCCAGGATCTACCCGTCACCCTGGCACTGATAGCCATCATTTTTACGGTCGGCTTCGTCTGGCTGGGACTGACCCAGATCGGTCTGATGATGCAGGGCCTGGAAATGATGGGGGTGAAGTTCGGCAAGCCGGTCAAACCGGAGGTAGTGCGCTCCTCTCTCCCGGTGCCACAACAAATAGAAGAGGTGGTTGAGCCAGGAAAGAATGAACCCCAAAATCCTGAAGATCAGGCCGAGGGGAAAGAAGAAAAATAAGGGTCAACTGATTAAGATTTGACGATCCTGATGGACACCCTGTCCGTCCGCTAGTCTGTTCTTTCATTTTACAAACTAATTTCGATTAAAAAACCCTTTAAAACCTTGACTCTTTAAACATGATTCGTGTTATAATGTTGTTCGTCTTCCGATAGGATTGTGTGCGCAGTTGCCGCCAAGTTTTCTGTAGGATGGCGGCAAATTTTATTTCCGGCCGGACAAGCCGGGGGAAAAAGAAAGAAAGAAAGAATGGAATCAAAACTGTATGTTGGTAACCTCCCCTACTCGACAACTGAGGATGATCTGCGGACCTTGTTCTCGCAGGCGGGGAATGTCGTCTCGGCGGACGTGATCAAAGATCGTATGTCCGGTCAGTCCAAGGGTTTTGCCTTTGTGCAGATGGAAACACCGGCCGAGGCGGAGAAAGCCATCAGTATATTCAACGGCTACAAGATGGGTAACCGCGAGCTAAAAGTCAACCTGGCTCGTCCGAAGGAAGACACCGGACGTGGCGGCTTTGGCGGCCCCCGGGGTGGTAGCGGTGGATATAACCGCGGCGGCGGCAATCGCGATCGCGATGGCGGCCCCCGTCGGTTCTAATCAAAATTCAGAAACAAAGTAACAGAAAGAGAGATTTTCAAGATGTCGCAACGTGTCGCTGGTACGGTCAAGTGGTTTAACGCCACCAAAGGTTATGGTTTTCTTTCGCAAGAAGGCGGAGAAGACGTTTTTGTTCACTTCACAGCCATTCAAACTGAAGGCTACCGCACTCTCGAAGAAGGCCAGCGGGTGGAATTCACCATCGAAAAAGGCCCCAAGGGTCTGCAGGCCGCCAAGGTCACCATCCTCTAGGATTTGACCAAATTTGAACCCCCGTCGTGATGACGGGGGTTTTTTTATAAAGCCTTCGATAAGAGATCACAAATCTTCGGCCATCCATAGGCTGACTCTGATGCACTGAATCCGTCCGGTTCATCACTGAATGAAACTAAGCGCTCGCCCAGCCACTCACCGCCTAACCGCTCGTAAAATTGCTTCGCCGAGAGGTTCCCGTTGAGGACCCAGACCATTAGCGAGCTGGAGCCCAGTGCTTGTAAGCTGCCAGCCGCAGCCCTCAATAGCGCCCGCCCAACCCCAAGTCCCCGCCATCTCTGACGGATATGCAGCGCCAGCAATTCACTGGCGTACCCTGGCCAACCACCTTGAGGACGCGCCAGGGCATAGCCGATCACTGTTGGCGGTGAGCTGATTGCCGCCAGCAGTACATCCTGCGGGTGATCCGCCTGCCAGCTGCGCCAATCCCTCTCTTGCTCATCCACGCTGAAGGCGGCAAGGTAATCGTCCGGCAACAAGCCGATATAGGCAGTTTGATAACTGGTCACCTGAATTTCCGCCAGGAACCTGGCATCTTCCGGCAAAAACTTGCGAATAGTGAACGCATGGGTTTGATTCATATCTTGATTATATCTTCCGCTTGCCATTCCCAACCCGTAATCCTATAATCATGTCATCTTGTCTGTTTCTGTCCATCTATTACCTCGTTTTTTTATCTTCTTCCAAGGACTTTTCCATGAATATCCGCCCTGTCGCCACCCCGGCTGATTTGCAGGTCTTCATGCACCTGCCTTATCAAATCTATAAACATAACCCGGTCTGGGTACCACCCCTGCGGGATGAAGTCCACGGCCAGTTTGACCCGGTTCGCAATCCAACCCTCGACCACACCCGTTACTCTCTCTTCTTGCTGGAGGACAGCGGGCAGATCATCGGTCGCATCGCGGCCTTCGTGGACACCTTGGCCAACGATTACTGGGGCGAACCGGTGGGACTGTTTGGCTATTACGAATGCCCCAACAATCCCGAGGCCAGCCGCCTGCTGCTGGATACCGCTGCCGACTGGCTGCGCGGCCAGGGCATGCCCGTCCTGCGCGGCCCGTGGAGTTTCGTCTCGCAGGAATGGGGATCGGTGGTGGAAGGCTACGAACCTTCGCCGGTGGTCATGTCACCCTACAACCCGCCTTACTACAACGTCCAATACGCCGAATATGGCCTGACCAAGGTCAAGGATCTACTGGTCTACGTGATCGACGCCCGCGAGGGCTATCGCGTCCCGCCGCGCATCCTGACCCTGACCGACAAGGTCGCCAAGCGCTACGGGGTTACCATCCGCCCGGTGGATATGCAGCACCTGGACACCGAAGTGGATACCCTGATCGACCTCTCCAACCAAAGCCTGGCGGATAACTGGGGCTACGCCCCGGTCACCGAGGCCGAGGTGCGGGCCATGGCGCGCGATCTCAAGCCAATCCTCCATGCCAAGGCTGTGCTCTTCGCCGAAGACCCGGGGGGCAAGCCCATTGGCTTTGCCATCGCCATCCCGGATGTGAACCTGATCCTGCGCGGCCTGAACGGCCGTCTGCTGCCCTTCGGCTGGGCCAAGTTGCTGTGGATGCTGCCGCGCCTGCACCAATACCGCATGTTTGCCCTGGGCGTGCTGCCCGAGTACCATGGCAAGGGTGTGGATAGCCTGATCTACCGAGCCCTCTATGATTCGCTCTTCTCGCCCGACCTGCGCATGGAGATCAACTACGTGCTGGAGGATAACAGCCCGATGAACAACGCCATCCTCAAGCTCGGCGCCCGCTCCCTGCGCCGCTACCGGATTTATCAGAAATCGATTTAATGCCCTACCCTTCCGGAAAGGGTAGGGGTTTAGGTTTGTTATTTATCACCGTAGGGTAGACATATGATTCTGCTCTACGGTTTATGATTGTCGTAGCGAGGCATACCTCGCTCACTGAACTTCTGGCGACCGACCGGTTGCCCTTACGGAACCAGTGTTGATTTTATCTGATTATTCGTGCTATACTTACATTGTAAATACAGGAGGTTCCATGATCCGTCGCTTATTCAAGACCGGTAATAGTATTGTCCTCTCTCTACCGCGCGAAGCCTTGCAAAGCCTGGGTTTGACCGATGGCAGTGATGTCCAACTTGAGGTGGATGCCCTGCATAATTCTATTGTAATTACACCGTATGTACAATTTATCATCCCCGGCGTAGATCAGGATTTTGCCCGCCAAGTGGACGACTTCATTGCCCACTACCGCCCAGCCCTGGACGAACTCGCCCACCCATGATCTACCTGACCGCCGAACAGGTGCTCTTCCTGCACTACCGCTTGGTCAGCCAGACCAGCGGAGAGCATGGCGTGCGCGACCTGCCCGCCCTGCAGGCCGCCCTGATCCGCCCGCAAGCCCGTTTTGACGGCCAGGAGATGTATACCAACATCTGGTGGAAGTGCGCCGCCCTGTTTGATTCGCTATTGCGCAACGGTCCATCCCACAACAACAACCAGCCAATTGCCATCGCTGCTGCCGGTTTGTTCTTGCATTTGAACGGCTACCGACTTATCATGGAAGCAGAGGAGATGATCGCCTTCACCCGGGCTTGCGCCGGGAAGCGCCCGCCTCTCTCTGAAATCGCCCTGTGGTTCGAACGCCACGCCCACGCCTGAGCGATCAAATAGAAATCTTCACCGCGGAGCCGCTGAGTACACAGAGAACACGCAGAAAAAACGGAAAAAATATTTACGACTTTTCGTTTTTTCTGCCTAGATCCTTTTTTTAGAATAGGTTCTTCTCTGCGCTCTCCGAATCTCCGCAGTGAAAAATGAATAACCCAAGGAGCAACATCCATGACAACCAAAATCACCTGGTACGGCCACGCCACCATCGGCCTCGAAATCAACAACCTGCACATCCTGGTCGATCCCTACTTTAGCGGCAATCCTGCCGCCTCCACCACGGCCGCCGACATCAAAGCTGATTTCATCCTGATCACCCACGGCCACGGCGACCATATCGGCGACACCTTCGAGATTGCCAAGCGCACCGGCGCCCTGGTCATCAGCAATGCCGAGATTAGCAACTGGCTGCGCGCCAAGGGTTTGCCCAAGGTACACGGCCAGCACCTGGGCGGTGGCCACCAACACCCCTTCGGCTACCTCAAGTTGACCTTTGCCATCCACGGCTCTGCACTGCCGGATGGCTCTTATGGCGGCAATCCGGCCGGTTTGCTGCTGACCACTCCCGACGGGCGTAAAATTTATATGGCCGGGGATACCGGCCTGTTTGGCGATATGGCACTGATCGGCGAGGAGGGCATTGACCTGGCCATGCTGCCGATTGGAGATAACTACACCATGGGCCCGGCGGATGCCCTGCGGGCAGTCAAGCTGCTGCAACCTGGGCACGTCATCCCCATCCATTACAACACCTTCGGCCTGATCCAGCAGGATGCCACCGCCTGGAAGGTAATTGTGGAAAAAGAAACCCCGGCTGCCGTGCACGTACTCCAACCAGGGGAGACCTTTGTGTTAAGCTAAAGTTTATGCACACGCTGTAATTTCCTGAACGATCGGGAGAAAGGGCAGCCCCATGCAGCCTGATGACGAAACCATGATCCGAACAACTCAGCAAATGCTGAGCATGATCACCCGTCAATCGCACCCTGGCAAGTGGGCTATCTGTCATGCAGTCTTGGGGGGATGCTATGCTCACAGAAGAATGGGGGAACGAGCCGAGAATTTGGAACTTGCCATTCAACACTACCAACAAGCGCTGGTAGTGTTTACCCGCCTGGACGAACCTGAAAAATGGGCATTACTCCAAAACGACCTGGGTGAGGCCTATCGTAATCGTCTGCGCGGCGAGCGGGATGAGAATCTGAAGCAGGCGATCATCCATTACAACCTAGCGCTGGAAGTTGGCACCCGTCAGGCCAATCCGGAGTTGTGGGCTGCTGCCCATAACAACCTGGGCATTGTTTACGCCAAGGGCACGCAAGGCGATCAGACGGAAAACCTGGAGCAGGCTATCTTCCATTGCAAGCAAGCGCTGGAAGTTTATACCCGCCAGGCTTACCCGGATGATTGGGCCATGACCCAGAATAACCTGGGCTCAGCCTATCGCATCCGCATTCTGGGTGACCGCTCTGAAAATACCGAGTTGGCCATCTTCCATCTCAAGCAGGCTTTGGAAGTCCAGTGCCAGCAGCCGGACCGGGAACAATGGGCAGGCACCCTGACCAACCTGGCACTTGCCTATTGGACCCGCCCGGGCGGTGACCGGGCAGAAAACATCGAACAGGTCATCCAATGTAGCCAGAAGGCATTGCAAGTCTACACTCGCGCGGCCTACCCTGCCGATTGGGCTGAGACCCATCTCAAATTAGCCCTGGCGTTTTACTCGCGCCTGCTCGGCAATCGAGCCGAAAACCTGGAGCAGGTCATCCAGCATTGCTCCCAGGCGCTGGAAGTGTATTCTCGCACGACCGTGCCGGAGAAGTGGGCGCAAGCTCAGCATCAGTTGGCCCTGGCTTACTTTGACCGTACGCGTGGCGACAGGGCTGACAATATTGAACAAACCATCGCTCATCTGAATCTTGCGCTGCAAGTCTTTACCACCTCGGCCTTCCCGGAGGAATGGGCCAGCGCGCACGGCTTTCTAGCCTTTGCGTACGAGGATCGGATTCGCGGTGAGCGGGCCGAAAATATTGAACGGGCCATCAACCACTATCAACAAGTTCTGCAGGTGCATACCCGTCAAAACTATCCGGACCAGTGGGCTGACAGTCAAAATTGCCTGGCACTCGATTACCTCAAACGCCAAAAAGGTGATCAAGCCAAAAATTTTGAACAGGCCGTCCAACACTGCCAGTTATCACTGGAAGTCCATACCCGCGCAGCCTATCCCTATAAATGGGCCATGCATCAAATGCTTCTCGCTATGATCTACCTGGATCGCAAGCAAGGCGACCCGGCTGAGTACACCGCCCAGGCGATCCACTACTTCCAGCAAGCGCTGGAGGTGTTCACTCCCGCTCAATACCCGGATGAGTACGCCCGAGTTCAGGCAGAATTGGCAAAGGTGGAAGGGGAACACGATGGCGAAGCGAAAGCCCCAAAAATCAGTCCGGGTGCAATTCTCCCTGGCCTGGCCTATCCGAAGTTCTATAACGAAGAATCGCTATTGCGACCCGGCAAGAAGCAGATTTTGAAATTAACGAAATCCATTGTTTTGGATTCTCCGCATCTCGTCCTTCTGATCTTGAATTACCAATGGCAGGCTGACCTATCCGATGATGAGGCACAAAACCTTGCCAGTCGCGCCATCGCCTTTCTCTCCTGCGCGATCTATGATGCAGCCACCCAGGCCAGGTTGAATTGCCAGCCATCATCAATCCCCAATGGTCGCAGACCTGCCTGGATGGTTGAGTTTGAAAAGTCCCCCATTTCTCTCACCATGTCAGATATTGATGTTCCCGAAAAAACTTGCCAGGTGACCATCGGCCCGATGGTGATGAGAAGTGGTACCCCACCCGGTGATAAGAATCATTGGGAAAAACTGCACAACAGTTTTAAGACAAAATTCGGTACGATCACAGTTTGATTAAAACAGGAGGATCTTGTGCGTCGGTTTTTCGAGTTATTGGGAGTGGTTTTATTTCAACTGATCGCCATCCTATCGATCACGTTCCTGGTTTCATTGCTCACCTGGACTCTGACGGATGATCCAGAAACTCAATCAGCGAATTACGTTCTGTTTCTTGGCCTGAGCATATCCATAGGTGTGTTCCTGGCCGGTTGGCTGTCGTTGAAAAATCACTGGCTGAAAAGCCAACCCCTTCTGCTGCTACGCCTGGCTGGCACCGTACTTGGCGCATATCTGCCCCTGATCATCATCCTGCTGATTGAAAACATGATCCGAGCCGGCCATCCGGTCTTCACCATCGCCATGTTGACCGGGATCCTGGGTTTTCACCTGCCCGCCTGGCTATTGCCAAAACCTGCCAGCCTGTAACGGTTGCTTCAGTTTGCTACTAGTAAACCGATCATCAAAGGCTCCCCATGCAACCCATCCTTACCCGCTGCGGCTACCGCTGTGACTTGTGCCTGGCCTTCCGCCCCAATGTGGAGCAGCACCCGGAGAACCGCCAGACCCTGAGCGATGGCTGGTTCACCTACTTCGGCTTCCGCATCCCGCCAGAACAGATCCTCTGCGACGGCTGCATGAGTGAACACCCGCACTTGATCGACCAGGAATGCCCGGTGCGCCCGTGCGTCATCGAGCTCAACCTGGCCAATTGTGCTGAGTGCAGCGACTACATCTGTCCCAAACTGACCGAGCGCCTGGTAACCTTCGAGGAAATCGCCCAGCGCATCGTCTATACCATCCCAGATGCTGACCGCCAGCGCTTCATCGAACCCTACGAGAACAAAGCCCGCCTGGAAGTGCTGCGGAAGTTGTAACGCAAGCTGTTAGCTTGCGATTTTAACCAAGGCGGTTATCTCCTCAGCAAAACATATTCCAATTGTACGATTTTCATTCAAAAGTTTCACCTCCGAGGGTACGTTTTTTAATTTCAGCCAGGCGGTATCACGTAAGGGCATGTACACATCTCAGTAGTAAAGGCCGAACGCAAATAATCAAAATCGGCCAATCTCAGCCCGTGCACATGCCCTTATCGAGGACCGCAAAAAAAACACCCAAAGAGTCTCCAAGACCCTTTGGGTGTTCTGGCGGGTGATAAAATGAGGTTTGGCTGGCTGGTTTACAGACGATTGACGAAGCGCTCGATGCGGTGCAGAGCTTCTTCGATCTTGTCGTAGGCGGTGGCGTAACAGGCCCGGGCAAATCCTTCACCGCCCAGGCCGAAGGAGTTACCGGGTACCATTGCCACGTGCTCTTCCTGCAGCAGGCGGTTGCAGAAGGTGTCATCATCCAACCCGGTGGCGCTGACCTTAGGGAAGGCATAGAAGGCGCCGCGTGGTTCAAAGGTCGGCAGGCCGGCCGCGTTCAGACCATCCACCAGCAGTCGCCGGCGGCGGTTGTACTCCAGCCGCATGTGCTCCACGTCTTCCTCGCCATGCAGGATGGCCTCGAGCGCGGCCCACTGGGCAACGGTCGGGGCGGACATGACCGCATACTGGTGGACCCGGATCAGGCCCTTGATCAATTCGGCCGGGCCGCAGGCGTAACCGATGCGCCAACCGGTCATGGCGTAATCTTTGGAGAAACCGCCCAGCAGCAGCGTGCGCTTGCGCATGCCGGGCAGTGCCGCAAAGCAGTTGTGAGGCACATCGTAGACCAGGCGGTCGTAGATCTCATCGGAAATCACGATCAGGTCGTATTTCTCGGCCAATTCCGCCACCTGCAACAGCCGCTCACGGGTAGCGACCGCGCCGGTGGGGTTGGAGGGGAAACCGAGCAGGATGGCCCGGCTGCGAGAGTTGATCGCCCCGGCCAGCTCATTGATGTTCAGGTCGAAGTTCTCTTCCATCCGTCCGGGAATCTCGACGGCCACACCGCCGGCCAGCACCGCCTGGGCCTGGTAGGATACAAAGCACGGGGTGGGAATAATCATCTCATCGCCGGTATCCAGCAGGGCGGTGGCAGCCAGGTAGAGCGCTTCCGAGCCGCCAACGGTGATGATGATCTCCGTCGCCGGGTCGTAGTGCACGCCATATAATCGCTCCAGGTGCTCGGAGAGGGCTTTGCGCAACTCGAGGATGCCGGCGTTGGAAGTGTAGTGGGTATCACCGCGCCGCAGCGAGGCCACCCCGGCCTCCAGGATCTTATCGGGCGTGGTGAAATCTGGCTCGCCGATGCCGAGTGAGATGACGTCCTTCATGGTGGCGGCTATATCGAAGAATTTACGGATGCCGGAGGGTTTGAGGCCGGCCACTCGCCTGGAGATGTAAGATTCGCGCATGTTCGCTCCTTAGGATATTCTTTTCACCACGGAGAATCGGAGAGCACGGAGGTTTAATATATATTTTAAAGTATTTCTCCGTGTCCTCAGTGTCCTCTGTGCCTTCGCGAAGCACCCCTTTAGGGGCCGTGGTTCATCTTTAATCTTATGATTTAAACAGGGTTGATGCGCCAGTCAGCGTACAACTCACCGTAGAACAGTTCGAAGACCCGGCCATCCGACACGCGCACGCGGAAGCAATGCCCGCCGGGGATGCGCCAGTTGTCCTCAATTGCCTCGATCTCCAGTCGCTGGCCTTCCCAGCGCAAGGCCACCGGGCGTTCGGCGTACTCGCAGCCGGAATAGCACTCGACGATCTCTACTTCTTGATCCATGCGTCATCTCCCAGGTTGAGCTGGTCGGCATGCCCGGCGGCGTAGACCCGCTGGCCGAGCAAGCTGCCTTCCAGTACCAGGTTCTCCACCTTGGTGTTTTCATCCAGGATGGAGTTGCTGATCACACTATGGCGGATGGTGCAGCTGGCGCCGATGGCAGCGTGCGGACCGATCACCGCATCCTCCAGCGTGGCGGAGGGGTGGATGTAGACCGGCGGGCGGATCAAGGTATGCGGGAAGCGGGGGGCCATCTCGGCCGAGTTATCCATCCCGTGCGCCAGCAGATAGCGATTGGTCTCCAGCACTGCATCCGGGATGCCCGCATCCAGCCAGACACCCACCTCCTGGGTGCGCATCTGGGTACCACCCTCCAGCATAATATTTATGGCATCCGTCAGGAAGAACTCGCCCTTAAGCGAGATGTTGCGCCGCACCTGCTCCTCGATAGCTTTAATTAACTCTTCACCAGAGCGGAAGTAGTAGAAACCGACCACCACCCGGTTGTTCTCCAGGCTCTGGGGTTTCTCCACAAAACGGGTGACCCGCCCCTGGGGATTGACCTCAGCCACCCCAAAGCGACGTGGGTCCGGTACCGGCTTGACCCAGGCGATGCCATCCAGTGGCTCCTCGTCCAGGCCAGTGAAGCTGGCGTCCGTCAGGGTATCCGAAAAGCACATCAGCATCGGCCCGTGCAGGTGCTGGCGCGCCAGGTAGAGCGCATCCGATTGGCCGCGCATCACTTCCTGCACCACCATCTGCCAGGGCAGTGCCGGGTAATGCTGCTTCAGGTAGGCCGAGACCTGCTCCACCTGGAAGGGTGAGACGATGAAGACGTATTCCAGCTCAAAGGCTGCCGGCAGGCTGCTGAACTGGTTGAGGCAGTGATCCAGCACCGTTCGTCCGGCTAGTGGGATGAGCGGTTTGGGCTTGCTCCAGGTGTGCGGGCGCATTCGTGAGCCATAGCCGGCCATGGGAATGGCGATTTTGAGGGTGCGGGTCATGGAAATCCTCCTGATTTGGTTCTTTTTTTATTGTATTCCATCAGCAGCGGGTTGCATAGTTTGTAAAATAAGCAGACCAACTGACGTTCATCATCATTCGGAGACGGAATTGGGACTTCATTTTAGCCAACTCGGCTTTGCCTGGCCTGTAGCTAGTCAGCTCAGTGTACTTACTGACCCTGCTGCTTGTGAATGGAGTTTACTTGACCTTCAACTCAAAAGCCCACAGGTTGGGGATGAGCGGGCTGGCCAGTTCACCGGCGATGCTCTTTTTGCCATCCCAGGCAGCGGTCCAGAAATCCTCGTAATCCATGGTGGTACCCTTGCAACCGTCGTTTTCAGATGAGGTCGGGCAAACCACCTCGGCGTGGATGACCGCCACCCCGCTGATCTCGTTGGTTTCGGGGTCCAGGTTGCCGGTGTAGCGCACGTCCTGGGTTTTGACAATGCCATCCTCAAATTTGATCACCGTGTGTGAAAAGCCATAGACCGTATCCTCGCCACCGGCGCTGAAGAATGCCATCTGGATGACATTCTCAGTCACGCCTTGCTCCAGCAAGCCCTTGCTGGTGAATTTGCCGGTGGCAGCAACCCAACTCCCGCCGGACAGAGCCAAATTCTCATCTGTCAGGATCTGGGCTTTGAGAGTCGGGTCGAAATTACTGAAGAGACGCTCATAATTTGGTGCGGCGCCGTTATCACAACCAGCCAGGGCGAACACGGCAGCCAGGATCAAAAGCCCTGTCAAAAAACGATGGGAGAATGGCGTTGTGCGGATCATAGAAACCCCTTTCACAATTGCAGACTAACCATAATTATACCCTGTGTGCCATCAAAGAGAACTCCAATGGCAGGCGCGGATGGTTGGATGGCAACCGGAAGACCCCCGGGCTGCTTTCAATCATGTACGAGGCCATTTGATAAACCATGGTCTCGTGCTCGTGCAGGAAATCGATGCACAGTCCGGCCGCGCACAGGGCACTGATGATCTCGCCCAGCGTGTGCTGCCATTCGTACGAGAATTCGGTGCTCAGATTGGCGTTGGGGTCAGCATAGGACCCGGTGGTGTTGGGGAAGACCAGCATGTTCTTGTCAAAGTAGTCATAGCGCAGGCGAGGTGTGTCCGATTCATCGTCGAGCATCATGGCGAAGGGATGAAATTCAGCGATGTAAAAGATGCCACCCGGTTTCAGGTAGCGGGTGACCAGTTGCGCCCAGCCCACCAGGTCTTGCAGCCAGGTCAGCACGCCGTAGGAGGTGAAAACAACCTCGAAAGTCTCGTCGAGCAGCTTGGGCAGTTCGTAGAGATCGGTGCAGATGAAGCGGGCCGGGATGTCCAATTCGGCCGCGATGCTCTGCGCCAGTTGGATGGCATGTGGGGAGAAATCCACACCGGTCACCTCGGCTCCCAATCGCGCCCAGCTCAGGGTGTCCATGCCGAAGTGGCATTGCAGGTGCAGCAGACGCTTACCCATCACGTATGGCCCCAACTCCTCCAGCTCCAGCGGATTCAGCACGATTCTTCCGACTTTGAAACCATCCAGATCGTAGAATTTTGAGCGGGCGTTGATCTCTGTCAGTTCATCCCACATGTTGCGATTGGATTGGCGATATTCATCCATTGGGTTCCTTTTTTGGTGTTTGTGGTCCAAGCCTAGCTGGTAAGGGCGAAGCGGCCGGAACATTGGAGATCTTTACAAGAGATGTATATCCCCGGCTGCTTCGCCCTTACCCGGAGTAGTCTTAAAAAATACCATATTATGTGCCCCATCCCTCCGGGTGTGCGAGCAGCTTATATTTTCTTGTATCACCCTTACCCCGGCTTATCCAGGGGGTAGTGTCTCACCCTTACGCCAGAATGTTGAGAACCAGGGTGGGGCAATCTGAAGGTAATGCTTCCAACTGCCGGGGGCAGGGTTTTCGCTGCTGTCCAGATACTCCCACAAACCCAGCAGGATGAAACCGTTATCTACCAGTGAATTGAGCACGGTGCCCAGGTTATGCCGGAATTCATGCGGGCTATCCACCCGGATTTTGGATCCGTCCGGCTGGGTCACATCCCAGTCTGGGTAGTAGGCGGTTACGTTTTCACCATCTAAATAGGGGTACTTCAATGGGTAAGCCTCGCCATTCCATTTCTCTTCATCCACTGCGATGGTGAAGGGATTGGCAAACTGCAGGAAGTAAACGCCACCCGGCTTGAGCAGGCGTGCCACGCCTGCAATGACGGATTGGATCGAAGGAACGAAGTTGATCGAATACACCTGCCAGACAATATCAAATTCGCCATTCTTGAAGGCCGAGAGATCGCGCATATCCCCCTGCAGGGTGCGCACCGGCAAGCCATGATGAGCGCAAGCCATGCGGTCCCGCGCCAACTGCTCATCGGAAAGGTCGTAGACCGTCACGTCTGTTCCTAGCAGGCCAAAGGCCACCGAATCCTGCCCGCCGCCGCTGGCCAGGCATAACACCTTTTGTCCACGCACATCTTTCAAGATGCCGTGGCGATAGATATTCTCGGCGGCCTGCTCCGGGGTGTAGTCAAGATATGGTCGGGACCATTCTACATTGACCCGCGCCAGGGTGTTCCAGCGTTCCCGGTTGGTTTTACTGATTTCATCCATGATTAACGTTTCTCCAGCACATCCCGCAAGGCAGCATACTGGGCATTGGTCAGTTTGCCGGCAAAGCGCTCCAGGGTGTCCGTTCCGTCCAGCAGGCCGGGCAGGGCCCCGTCAATCTCCCGCTTCCAGTCCACGTCGCAGCGGAAGGCTGCCAGCAGCCGGCGAACCTGTTCACTACGACGGTCGCACCCACCAAGGGGAGCGCTGATGACCAGGTCGAATTTCTCGGTCGGAGTGCCGGTGAGGGTGAAGGTTAGGCACTCTCTGGCGGGTTCGTACTGGCAGGCCAGCTGCTTCTCGTTGAGCGCCACAGAATGGCAGGCAGCCAGGCCGTACAGGTGGACCGTCCAGGTGCGGCTGGCAGGAATCTGGCTGAGGTCACCGCTGGCCGGGCCGATGGTCAAATGTATCAGGCCGGATTTCTGTTCCAAGCGCAGCGGGGTGATGGCAAAATCGCCTTGCAGATAAGCCTGCGTTTCGCCATCATCTTCGTACAGGTCGTAACGGCCATCCCCTCCGGCGAAGGCGTGCAGGTGCAACCTCTCCGGGTTGCTGGGTTGATTCCAGCGGTTTTCCTCCGCCAGTGGTACCAACGCCCCGGCTTTGGCGAAAACTGGAATATCGCCTAACCCGCCGTGGACGACATGCCAGCCGCCCGGATAAACCTCTCCGCTCCAGAAATCATACCAACGACCCTCCGGCAGCCAGATCGACTGGCGGCTGAGCCCGGTCTGCGGGTCGCGCGGGGAGGTGAAGGGAGCGGCAATCAACTCCGAGCCGAAGGTGTATTCCTGCGGACATTCATAGGAGGCTGATTCCTCCGGGTGCAGGTAATAAAGCGGCAAAATTGGCTGTCGGCTGGTCTGGTGAGCTGTCCAACTTGCCGTGTAAAGGTAGGGGATGAATTGGTGGCGCAGGCGCATGGCCGTGCTGGCGTGGCGCTCGGTCTCGGCGTCAAAGCCCCACGGGCGGCGCTCCAACCAGGCGTTACAGGTGGTGTGCAGGCGCAGGATCGGGCTGAATAGGCCGTATTGCACCCAGCGCAGGTACAGTTCAGGGTCATTGGTGCCGCGTTGATGCCCGCCGATGTCGTGGCTCCACCAGCCGTAGCCGACGTTGGCGGCTGCCGCGGTGAAATAGGGCTGAAAGGCCAGGGCATCCCAGGTGCAGTGGGTGTCGCCGCTGAAGCCGATGGCGTAACGGTGGTTGCCCAGGCCGCCCCAGCGGGAGAAGATGAAGGGGCGCTTGAGGCCGTCCCGGGCCAGGTCGAACCAGTGCAGGTGATTGAGCCAGAAGAGCGGATCCAGGCCGGGCAGTTTGGTCTGGCCGCCCTGCTGCCAGTCGATCCACCAGAAATCAACGCCCTCGGCCTCCCGTGGGTGATGCAGCAGTTCAAAATAGGCAGCACTGAATTTCTGGCTGGCGATGTCGAATCCGACCGGCTGCTGGCTGGCCGGATCAATGCCCATGCGCTCGGCCATGGCCGGGTAGGTAGCCTCGTGCGGGTGGACGCCTTCGGCCGGGTGCAGGTTGAGCGAGGTCTTCAGACCCTGGGCGTGCAGCCAGGCCAGGAAACCGACGTGATCTGGGAATAAATCCTTGTTCCAGGTATAGCCAGTCCAACCGGTGGAGGAGTTGCCGGTGCGGGTGATGTGCCAGTCCATGTCGATGATGCAGACCGAGAGCGGCACGCCGTGCTCCTGGAATTCCTGGACCAGGCCGGTCAATTCCTCCTGGGCGTAGGCCCAGTAGCGCGACCACCAGTTGCCCAGCGCCCAGCGAGGTACATGGGGCATCCGCCCAGCCAGGCGGGTGAAATCCTGCAGAGCAGCCAGGTAATCATGTCCGTAGCCAAAGAAATACCAATCGGTCTCCGGGTTGCTACGTGGCCAAATCCAACCACTTTCATCAAAAACCAATTTCTTCGAATCATCCACTATTGCCCAGCCGGAGCGGGAGACTAGGCCCGGCTCGAGGCGGACGCGGCCGGTGGCATCGTCCAGGGTGCGGTAGGTGCCGCCGAGGTTGCCCCAATCCTCCAGGCCGGGGCGCCAGACCACCCCGCTGGAGCGTTGGGTGATACTGAGGGTGAGCGGGGTGAATTCTTCAGCGGCTGGGTCGAAATCCAGGCGCAGGTGCTCGGTCTGCAGGATGAACTTTCCGGCAGCGTGTTCGACGCTGAAGGGAGGCACCTCCAGCCGGCGCACCCAGAAGGCCTGGCTGGGACGGTCTTCGAAGGTGCAGGTGGGGTCCAGCTCCATTCGGATCAAACGGCTGGTGAGCACAGTGAAGCGCGCCAGGCCAACGGTGACGATGGCTTCCGGCGCGGCGATCGGGTCAAAGGCGTGGGTCCAAGGGTAAGTGGTCATGGGTTAATTTAACCACAGATTCTGAGGATGATGAGTGTTTGGCGATTTTTTAACACGGATTGGGACGGATAAGAACGGAATAACACGGAAAAAACAATGGGTATTGTTTGGAAAAACGGTTTCTAAAACGGATTTGAAGCGGAAAGGGTGCGTTTCGGAGAAGACACCATTCAACTGGGGCAGGCACATGAGTTTGATGGATTTAAAATTGAATTTTGAAGGATAAGAACAAATGGCAATGAACGTCGTCAGGGAGATCGGTGGATAAAAGTTTTCAGAAATCTCCAAGATTTCTGAAAACTGGACCCTGATGGATTCCTTCTGTGGGAATCTGTTGGTTCGGTTCCTTTCCGTGTTAAAATCTTCGTTATGATCAAACGCTCCTTTCTCTCCTTTGCCGCCTGGACTGCCCGCCTTCTACCGCGCCGCATGGTACAGGCCATTTACCGGATTAAACCGCTGGCTCGCCTGGTACGTCGTGGGCTGAACGCAGCCGCCCCACAGGGCTTGAGCCAGGCGACCATCGCATCCGGACGCCTGGCCGGGGCAACCCTGCTGCTGGACATGCAGATCGAGAAGGATTACTGGCTGGGTGCTTACGAGCCTGAATTGCAGGATGCCATTGGCCGTCACATCCGCCCGGGGATGGTGGTCTACGACGTGGGCGCCAATGTCGGCTACATCAGCCTGATGCTGGCGCGGGCGGTGGGCGAAAGCGGGCGGGTGCTGGCCTTTGAACCGCTGCCCGCCAATGCAGAGCGCATTCGGCGCAATGCCGCCCTCAATCCGGAGGGTAGCCGGGTGGAATTACACGAAGTAGCGGTCAGTAACGGCCCGGGCACAGTGCACTTCCGCGTGCATAATTCCAACGCCATGGGGCGCATGGAGACGGTCGAAGGCCGCACCGAAGGCTACACCGATTCAATTGAGGTGACCACCGCCGGGTTGGATGACCTAGTATATGAAAAAGGTCTTCCCGCCCCGGATGTGATCAAGATGGACATCGAAGGCGGCGAGGTGCTGGCCCTGCCTGGGGCAGCCCGCCTGCTGGCGGATAAACACCCATTGCTGTTGCTGGAACTGCACGGCCCAGGAGCGGCCAAAGTGGCCTGGGAGGTGTTGAAGGCCGCCGGTTACCGCCTGTTCCGTTTGGGAGCCGAGGATCAAGAAATCCATTCGGTGGAGGAACTGGATTGGAAGGCATACGTGTTGGCCCGGGTCGACTGACATCCTTGCGCTGAGAATTTCCTGCGAAGATTTCCTGATAGATTTTGAAGTTGATTGTGAGAAAACCCATGGTTTTCGAGAGGTTTTGATAGCCTCCCCGGCCTACCATGACACTGTAATTAATTCTTGCCTCTTGGAGTCATTTCTTGATCATCAAACATCCCATGCGTTTTGTGCTAGTTGCCTTGCTGTTGGGCTGGGCATTTGATTTGTTGTTTTGGAAGAGCCCGCTCGGGCTGAACTTCCCGCTCTGGACGCTGCTGCTTTTGACAGGCGGTATCTTCCTGCTCCTGGCTGAAGGTAAGCGGCTGCACCCGGCTGGCTGGCTGCTGGCTGGCCTGGCGGTGCTCCTTTCGTTAGGCTCCCTGCTGCGGATCGAGGAACTGACCCGCTTTGTCAGCGTGTTGCTGACCCTGCTGGCCCTTTTGCTGCTGATCTTGACCGCCCGCAACGGTTTCTGGCTATTCTACCGCTTGTGGGATTGGGTTACTGGCGGCTTTGTGCTGGTGATTGCTGCCCTCAGCCGGGCGCCTGGTTTGTTCAAAGCCCTACCGGCGATTGTTGGGGAGACCGCGGAAGGTCAGCCCAAACCGGTCACTCCGGCCCGCAAAACCTGGGGTGTGGTCTGGCGGGTTCTGGTTGGCCTGTTGCTCGCCCTGCCGATCCTGGCCATCCTGGGCAGCCTGCTCTCAAGTGCCGATCCAATCTTTGGCGAGAAACTCAAAGAATTTCTCGATCTCTTCAAACTGGAAAATTTACCAGAATACCTGTTCCGGGGTTTTTATATCCTGCTGTTTGCCTATCTGATTGCCGGCTTGCTGGCGCATGCCGCCTGGCCGCACAGGGAAGCCGCTCGCCCGGACCCGGAAAAAGCCCCTTTCAAAGGTTTCCTGGGGCCGATTGAAACCGGCGTGATCCTGGGTGCAGTGGACCTGATGTTCCTGCTGTTCGTGGCCGTGCAGTTCCGTTACTTCTTCGCCGGGCAGGCCAATATCACCGCCAGTGGCTACACTTATTCGGAGTATGCGGTACGTGGCTTCAACGAACTGGTGACAGTAGCCGTTCTCAGCCTGCTGCTCTACCAGGGATTGGTCCTGATCCGGCGCAACCAAACCAATAACCAGCAGATCAGCTTTCGGGTCCTGTCGTTGTTGTTGCTGGGGTTGGTGCTGGTGATGTTGGTTTCCTCCTGGCAGCGGCTGGGGCTGTATGAAAATGCCTATGGCTTCACCCGGCTGCGCACCTACACCCATCTCTTCATCCCCTGGCTGGGTGGGCTTCTGTTGATCACGGCTGTCCTCGAACTGCTGAACCGGCGTGGACGCTTTGCCCTGGCGCTCTGGCTGGTGGCGGTTGGCTTTGGACTGACCCTGATGCTGGTCAACGTGGATGGCTTCATTGTCCGGCAGAACACTGCCCGGGCTGCAGCTGGTGAGGAGTTTGACTTCGACTACCTGTCCGAGCTATCGGATGACGGCGTGCCAGCGATGCTTGCAGGATTGCAGCAGGCAGCGGATGGGAGCGCGGTGCAGGAAACCCTGGGGGCTCAACTGGCCTGCCGGGCGGCATTGATGAAGGATACCGAAGCCAAGCTCTGGAAAGGCTTCACACTTTCCGAGCAGCAGGCGCGGCAAATCCTGCTGGATCCAGCCAACCAGGTACTTTGGGGCGATTACCGGGTGACCATTGGCACAGAGCGGATGGATTACCAGGTGACGGTGGGTGGCGAATTGCGGGATTGTACCTCCTGGTATGGTGGCGATTAGGCGAGAAAACAAATAAGGGTTTCAAATTCAAATAAGTTTTCATTCTAAATGAAAACTATTGGCAAAAAGTTTTCATTGCAAATGAAAACTTTTTGTTATATACTAATGATATGAGTGATAATAATTGGAATACCGCCTGGTCCAAAGAGCAAATTAAAGCTATGCTGCTCGAACAATTCAACGCGTTTTGGCGGCGGGATATGGGGATTGAGCGCAAGCAACTGGCAGAAGTGCAACGGGCAGCAACCTTGCCGCATGCAGTGATTATCTCCGGACTGCGCCGGGTAGGAAAATCAACCCTGCTGGCACAGATTGCTCATCAGCTAGGCCAGGATGCCTATTACTACCTCAACTTTGAAGATGACCGGTTTCTTGGATTTCGGGTCGAAGATGCAGATTTTTTGTACCAGACTCTGATTGAACTATTTGGCAACCGCCGGATTTTTATCCTGGATGAGATCCAGAATGTTACCGGCTGGGAGCATTTTGTCCGCCGGTTCATGGAGATGGGATTCAAGTTTTACATTACCGGTTCCAACGCCTCGCTGTTGAGCCGGGAACTTGGGACACGCTTGACTGGGCGCCACTTGCCCATCGAGTTGTTCCCCTTCTCCTTTGAGGAATACCTGCGTTTTATAGGTCAGACCTTACCCGATTTGCAGCGTCTGACAACCCCGGAACGCGGCCGTTTGAATCAAAATTTATCCACCTACCTGGCCTGTGGGGGAATTCCGGACGCCATCAAATACCCGGAATTGCCTCTGCTGCGCACATTGTTTAATGATGTCCTATATCGGGATATCGCAGCCCGCTACCAACTGGGGGCCGTCAAGGAACTACGTGAACTGGCATTTTATTTGGTCAGCAACCCGGCCCAACTGGTTTCCTTCAATAAATTGAAGGAACAGCTAAAATTGGGCAGCGTGAACACGGTCAAGAGCTATGTGGATTATATGGAAAACAGCTGGTTAATTTTCACCCTGAACATCTATGCTTATTCGGTCAAACGCCAGCAAATTGCACCCAAGAAAGTGTATTGCATCGATACGGGCCTGGCTTCTACGGTTGGGTTCAGTTTTTCCCCCAATACTGGAAAACTTTTAGAAAATTTGGTTTTTCTGGCGCTGAGACGACAGACTCAGGATATTTATTATTTCTCCACGCCGGGCGGCTACGAGGTTGATTTTTATCTCCCTGGCAAACAGCTACTGATCCAGGTAGCCCAACACTTGGATAATCCGGATACACGCGAAAGGGAAATTCGCGCTCTGCAGGACGCCAGCAAGATCCTACCGATCAGCAATGCTCTGATTCTGACAGATGCACCAGAAAACACCTTCAATCTGGGGGAGATGAACGTTCAAGTGCAATCCCTGGCAGAGTGGCTGGCTGCGTATTAGCCTGTATGGCTTGTACACCCTTGGGTTACCCCCTTTTTCACATAGGTAAAAGTTGTGTCGCAAGCAGGGGAGTGTTATGCTTGCAACATGAACATAATTTCTATTCCAATACCCTGCGGTCTGCGGCTGGTGATTGCCCGCCATGCCGCCCAGCCGCGCATGCTGGAACTGGCGGCCCGGCTGGCAGCGCTGGGCTCGCTGCGGGTGCTGGATGGCGGCAACCAGTTCAACCCGCTACCGGTGGCGCGCATCCTGCGCAGCCTGACCCTGCAACTGGAGCCGGCGCTGGCGGGTATCCGCATTTCGCGAGCTTTCACCTGCTACCAGGCCCTGGCACTGCTGGAGCAGGAAACCCTGCCAAACCGCCCGGTGCTGGTGCTGGACCTGCTTTCCACGTTTTACGATGAAAGTGTGCCATTGCCGGAGGCGCGCCGGCTGCTGGGCTTTTGCCTGAAACACCTGCGCCGGCTGGCTGCGGCTGCTCCGGTGGTGGTGAGCGCCAGGCCGCCCAAGCCAGTCTGCGCCGACCGGGCGCCGCTGCTGGAGGATCTGCGGGCGGCCTGCTCGCTGGTATTTGAGGAGGGGGATGAGGCGGAGGTCGATTCACTACCATCCAAATCCAACCCTCACCTGGCCCCCTCTGTTTAGGGGAAAAATTCTGGAGGCATTCATGGGACGCACCTTACCCTCAATCACCCAATCCTTTATCCTTGAACAGGAATCGTTCGGACGCTTCCGGCGGGCACTTCGGCGCAGCGATCAACTGGCGCTGGACGAACTGTTCAGTTCGGCGCGCCAGCACCTGGCGGCGGCGGCCTACGCGGCCCATGCCCTGCCGATGGAAACCTTTTTGCTGGCCATGTTGCTGGAGGAGCACAAGGAGGTGATCCGCCTGCGCAACCTGATCGAGCGGCAAATGGGTGGGGTTGAAAGCTTTTACCATGATCCCTGCGGGATGCTTCGCGAAGAAACGGAGGACGCAGAGTTATTGGAGGAATAAGTTGGGAGGATTTCAAACTGAAGATTTGTTAACCTGATCTTTACAGGATGTTGCTGATGGGTTAACAGGGGCGGGTTATACTGGTATTAGTGGGATGGGCGATGCCCACCCGATAACCAACCAGGAGAATTCAGATGACCAAACCCCGCGTGCTGTTCCTGTGCACGGGCAACTCGGCCCGCAGCCAGATGGCTGAGGCATTTCTGCGTAAATATGCCGGCGAGCGCTTTGAGATACACTCGGCCGGGCTGGAGCCTTCGGTGCTCAACCCACTGACCGTGCAGGTGATGGAAGAAATCGGGATCGACATGAGCGGGCATTACGCCAAGCCGTTGACGATCTACCTTGGCAAGCTGCACTTCGGTTACCTGATCACGGTCTGCAGCCGGGCGGATGAGAAATGCCCGGTCTTCCCCGGCATGGGTCAGCGCCTGCATTGGCCGTTTGATGACCCGGCCGCGGCCGAGGGTAACACCGAGCAGCGGCTGGCGGTCTTCCGGCGGGTGCGGGATGAGATTGAGCAGAAAGTAAAGGAGTGGTTGGCAGCGTAGGACGAGCGACCCATTGGGTTGCCCGTACAAATGAATGACATATTTCCCCCGGGCAGGTGACATTTCGTTCTTTACCGGGGGATATTTTGGATTACAATATATTCGTGAATACGAATATATTAACCTCTGAAGAACGAGTCACCCAAATCTTCCGCCTGGTGGGGCAGCCCAATCGGGTGCGGATATTGCTGGAACTGGGACGCGGCGAAGCCTGCGTTTGCCACCTGGAGGCCAAACTTGGCCTGCGCCAGGCGGCCATCAGCCAGCATTTGATGGCACTGCGGGATGGTGGCATCATCACTGCCCGGCGGGATGGACGCTTTATGTTCTACCAGTTGGCAGACCCAGCGCTGCTGGAGATAATCCAACTGGCGGCCCGGGCAGCCGGGGTGACTTTGCAGGAATTAGAGGCCAGCGCGGAAAACGAGTGCAATTGCCCGATGTGTGCGCTGGGTGGTTCATGTTCGTAGTAATTTTTAACCTGGATCTCAACGGATTGGCCGGATGATCACGGAGAATACCTTTTGATGGAATTTTTGCTGAATTTATTGCAAAGTGGTTTCGGGAACCTGGCGGCGTATCTGGCGGCACATGTTCTGCTATGCCTGCTGCCGGCGTTTTACATCGCCGGGGCGATGACCGCTCTGATCCCCAAGGAAACGGTGACGCGCTACCTTGGACGCAACACGCCCAAATTCATCTCCTACCCAGCCTCGGCACTGGCTGGATTCTTGCTGGCAGTCTGTTCGTGTACCGTCATTCCGCTGTTTGCCGGGATCTATAAAAAAGGTGCCGGGCTGGGACCAGCCATCACATTTCTATTCATTGCACCGGCCATCAATATCCTGGCACTGGTCTACACTGGCGGGGTGATCGGTATGGATCTGGCGATAGCCCGGCTGGTGCTATCGCTGGCCTTCGGGATTGGCATTGGCTTGATCATGGCCTTTCTGTTTCGGGATGCAGACATTGCCCATGACAAGGCCACGGATGCACTGTTTGCCGGCCAGGCCAGCATGCGACGGGGTGCCTTGCTCTTCCTGCTGGCGCTGGTATTCTTGCTGGTGGTCGGGACTTTTCAGTTTGATTTCCTCAAGCATATCTATACCAGTCTTGAGTTACCGATTGCAGGGGTAGACAATCTGCAGGCGACCCTACATCGCTGGGTGCCTTTTGACCCAGCCAAAGGCGAGGAGGGTGTGACTGCCCAGGGGGCGCTGTTGATCGGCTTGCTGGTGCTGATTGGCCTGACGGCCTGGCGGGGACTGGAGCGAATCCACGAAGGCTTTACTGCCTGGACCTGGATATCGACTGGTTTGACCGGGTTGACCCTGCTGGTGGCTTCCCTCAGCGTCATTCCACATGCGGGGGGCGTAACCCTCGGCTTAAGTGGCAAGTTCTTCGGTGTGCTGATCGCCCTGGTGACGCTGGGTTGGCTATTGAAAACTGGCCTGACTGAAGACGAGCGCCGGGATTTCCTGTGGGAATCCTGGAAATTCATCAAACAGATTTTCCCATTGTTGATCCTGGGTGTGTTTGTGGTTGGTTTGATCCGGGCGCTGATCAACCCGGTTTGGATTGAGACGATTGCCGGCAGCAACACCCTCTGGGGTAACCTGGTGGGAGTGCTGTTCGGGGTCTTCATGTACTTCCCGACCCTGGTGGAGGTGCCGATTGCGCAGATGTTCCTTTCACTGGGGATGCACCGCGGACCGCTGCTGGCTTACCTGATTTCTGACCCGGAGTTGAGCCTGCAGAGTATCCTGATCACGGCCACAATCATTGGACGCTTCAAGGTCTGGGTGTATGTGGGCTGGGTGGCATTATTCTCGACACTGGCCGGTCTGCTGTACGGGGCCTGGGCGGATGGAGCCAACCCCTGGTTGTTGCTGCTGTATCTGCTGGTTGGGCTGGTGATGTTGGTTGGGCTGTTGAGCCGGATTACCCCGAAGAAGGTTGTGAAAAAAATCTAACTTGGAATTGAATAAAAATTTGGAGGATTCAATGATTGACATCAAAGTATTAGGTTCAGGCTGCGCCAATTGTAAAAAGGTCGAGGCGCTGGCGCACCAGGCGGTGGATGAATTGAGCCTGGAGGCGACCTTTGAAAAGGTCACGGATTACAACCAGATCCTGACCTACGATATCCTCTCCACACCTGGGCTGGTAATCAACGGCAAAGTGGTCAGTTACGGGCGGATTCCGCGAGTGGATGAGATCAAAGGCTGGTTGAAAGAAGTGCAAGGATAAAGCCTCTTTATCCGAATGGATATTGATACGAAGAAAGGGAGAATGAAGATGGCCGAAAGTAATGCACCCATCACCAAAAAGCTGTCGTTTCTCGATCGCTACCTGACGTTGTGGATCTTCCTGGCGATGCTGGTTGGCGTCGGCATCGGTTACCTCTTCCCGGCGGCTGTGCAGGGCTTCAACACCGCCGTCTCGGTCGGCACCACCAACATCCCGATCGCGATTGGGTTGATCTTGATGATGTACCCGCCACTAGCCAAGGTGCATTACGACGAGCTGAAAGATGTCTTCCGCAACTGGAAGATTCTTGGCCTGTCGTTGCTGCAGAACTGGGTCATCGGCCCAATCCTGATGTTTGCCCTGGCCATCATCTTCCTGCGCGGCTACCCGCACTACATGGTTGGCCTGATCATGATCGGCCTGGCGCGCTGCATCGCCATGGTTATCGTTTGGAACGAGTTGGCCAAGGGCGATACCGAGTACGCCGCCGGGTTGGTGGCGTTCAACAGTATCTTCCAGGTGCTGTTCTACTCAGTCTACGCCTATGTCTTCATCACTGTCCTGCCGACCTGGTTTGGCCTTCAGGGCAGCCTGGTGGCCATCACCATCGGCGAGATTGCCAAAAGCGTCTTCATCTATCTGGGCATCCCGTTCATCGCTGGTTTCATCACCAATATGGTTCTAACCCGCCTGAAGGGCAAGGAATGGTACTACAAGAAATTCATCCCCAAGATCAGCCCGATCACCCTGATTGCCCTGTTGTTTACCATCCTGGTCATGTTCAGCATGAAGGGCGACCTGATCGTTAAGATCCCGGGCGATGTGGTGCGCATCGCCATCCCGCTGCTGATCTACTTCGTAGTGATGTTCCTGGTCAGTTTCCTGATGGGCAAAGCCGTCGGGGCGGATTACAAGAAGACGACCACCCTCTCCTTCACCGCCGCCAGCAATAACTTCGAGCTGGCGATTGCAGTGGCGGTGGCGGTTTTTGGCATCAACTCCGGCGAGGCTTTCACTGCAGTCATTGGCCCACTGGTTGAGGTTCCGGTGATGATCGGCCTGGTCAACGTGGCTTTCTGGTTGAAAAAGCGGTTATATAAGAATTAGCCACAGATAGTACACCTATACCGAAAAGAGGTGCAATGCACATTCAAAGTGCATTGCGCTTTTTTTAATCTATTCCGAATTAATATTGCTACAATGATAGTAGAATCCATGATTCAGGACAGGTGAAATATGGCGGGGAGTTCCGGTTCACGTTGGTGGGTAATTGCACTAGCAATCGCTATTGGATTAATCTTCTTCAGCAAATACCTGGTCATTGGTGCCCAGGCTGTGTTGGGGGTGTATTTCCCTGATAATAATCCACTGGTTTCACGGCCTGCAGTGGATAAAACAATAATACCTGTTCCCACTGAAGCTATTGTGGTTGAAAATGTGATTACTGAAATCAATACAGCAGCGAACGAAACCATCGCACCCACCCAACTGATTCAACCGGTGGAGGTGAACCCTACAGCCACACAAGTTCCATCGATCACCCGGCACGGTGGCTGGGTGGATGAAATCGTCTTTACCGTTGTTGACCAATATGATGCGGTCAATAAAATCCTGGCAGGGGACATTGATATTTATGGATACGGGTTGGCCGCGTCTGAACTGCCCACCATCCAATCTACTGGATTGAATTACGCCACTCAAAATGGCTTGTATTATGATTTGACCTTCAATCCGGTTGGCCCAACATTCCCTGCCACCGGAAAATTCAATCCATTCTCCAACCCGAAAATCCGCGAAGCCATGAACTGGCTGATCGACCGGGAATACCTGAATCAGGAAGTTTTTGCAGGAGGCTCACTGCCTAAGTTCTTCCCCATCTCAGTAAATTATCCGGATTACAATGATTTATCGGGTGTCGTGAGACGGTTGGAAGCCGAGTATGCTTACGACTTCGATAGGGCCAGTGGCATTATTTATGATGAAATGGTTGGGATGGGGGCGAAATGGGTGAATGGCCAGTGGAATTATAAGGGGGAACCTGTTACCCTGACCTTTCTCATCCGCAACGATGGCGATGGCACCCGTATCCCGATTGGAGATTATGTCTCCAACCAGCTCGAAGCCATCGGTTTCAGCATCGACCGCCAGTACAAGCCGTCCTCCGAAACTTCACCCCTGTGGAGGGGCGGCGATCCGGCGGATGGCCTCTGGCACATCTACACCGGTGCTTGGTCTTCAACGGTCATTAGTCGCGAGGCAGATAACCTTCTCTTCTTCTATGATCCCTCCGGCTGGGCTGATTCTCCACTTTGGCAGGCCTACCAACCGACTGAAGAATTTCATGAGTTGAGTCAGAAACTGGCCTCTAACGAGTTCAACAACCTGGGGGAGCGCCGAGTAGCCTTTGCCCGCGCCCTGGAACTCGCTATGCAAGATTCCGCCCGAATCTGGCTAATAGATGGCAAGCGATTTGCTCCTTGGGAGCAGGACGTAGAAGTTGGATATGACCTGGCTGCAGGTGTCGAGGGCTCTTACATCTGGCCGCAAACCCTGCGCTTGACCGGGGAGGAAGGCGGCACAATTCAATGGGGCAGTCCGTATGTTCTCGTCGATCCCTGGAACCCGGTCGCTGGCTCCAGTTGGCCGTATGATGCCACCATCCAGCATGCCACGGCTGGTAATGGCACCTTGCCGGATCCCCGCACCGGCCTGGCCTGGCCTCTGCGCATTGAATCCGCCACAGTCACCGCCGAAGAAGGCCTGCCAATCAGCAAGACTCTCGATTGGGTGGACCTTGAGTTTTCACCCGTGGTCCGGGTACCGGGAGATGCGCTGGTGGATTGGAATGCAGACCGGCAGGTCTTTATCATGGCCGCCGAGAAATTCCCGCAAGGCACTACCGCCAAAATCAAAAGTGTGGTGGTCTATCCCGCAGACCTGTGGGAAACCGTCACCTTCCATGATGGTTCACCGATGGATGTTGCCGATTTCATCTTCTACATGATAATGCAATTCGACCCGGGTAAGCCGGAAAGCGCCATTTACGACGAGGCCTTTGTCCCGAACATGGAATATTTCCTCGAAAGTTTTAAAGGCTTTCGAATTGTCTCAGAAGATCCTTTGACCATTGAGTGGTATTCCGATATCTACAGGGTGGATGCCGAACTCAACGTTGCCACCTTATGGCCCACTTATACCTACGGAGAAGCTGGCTGGCACACCCTGGCCATTGCCACCATGGCGGAAGCCAACGGTGAGCTCGCCTTCTCTTACGATAAGGCATATGCCCTGGGCATCGAATGGACCAATCTGATCGGTGGATCGAGCCTGGATATCCTGAGCGGGTATCTGGATCAGGCTGCAAATCAAAAATACATTCCTTATGCTCCCACCCTTGGCAAGTACATCACTGCCGCTGAAGCTGCAACCCGATATGCCAACATGAGAGCTTTCTTCAATCAGCATGGTCACTTCTGGATCGGCACAGGGCCTTACTTGCTGGATGGTGCGTATGGAAACGAAGGTATTGCCGACTTGAGATCTTACCCTGGTTATGCCGACCCTTCTGATCGCTGGAGCATGTTTGTCGATCCGTAAATTGTGAATTTCAACTTACAAATTCTGAGCAGACTATTCCTATCAGAAATAATCTACCCCGGCTGCTGAAATCGCGCAGCCAGGCGTTGAGGGTGGACAAAAGAATAAAAGAAACGATTACTGGATTCTTCTGCTACAATTGATTCTTAATCCATGGTTACAGTCAGGTGAAAAATGGCAGGTAATACTGGCTCCGGTTCACATCGGTGGGTGGTTTTTCTGGTTGTCGCAATTGCATTACTCTTCTTCTCCAAATATCTGCTGATCGGCGCCCAGGCCGTGCTGGGAGTGCTGCTGCCGGGTAGTACCCCGCTGGTCTCACAGCCGGAAAAAGTGGCTGCGCCAGAGCCGACGGCTTATATGGAAGCCACCAGGGCTCCGGAACCCACCCGGGCGGTCGAAGTCGTCGTTGAAGAAGTGGTGACAGCAGCACCTAGTTATGAAAATATCACCTTGAGCATCTGGCATTTATGGGGCTCCAATAACCTGGATGCCATCTTCGGTGTCCTGGATGATTATTCACGTTCCCATCCTGGCATCAACTTTGATTTGTATGCACCTACCTATATGCAGGACGAAGTGAATACAGCCTTTGCCGCCGGGGTTGGCCCGGATATCATCGCCTACCCCAATGACATCATCGGCTCTCAGGCCATGCAGGGTAACATTGTTCCTTTAAATGATTATGGCATCAACCGGATTACCCTGGCCAGCACCTACAAGCCAGCCGCCGTGATTGGCGTGACCTGGCAGGATCAGGTCTGGGCGTTGCCGGAGTCTCAGGAGGGGATCGCGTTAATTTATAACAAAGACTTGGTTTCCACCCGGTACTTGCCAACCAATCCACTGGACCTGGATGATCTGCTGGCCAAAGCGGAGCAGTTTGCCACAGATCACCCAGGCAAGACCTTGATCTGTAACCAGGGTTTTGCCGGGAACGACGCCTATCATGTGGCTCCAATCTTCTTTGGGATGGGGGTGCCGGAATATATTGACGAGAATGGCAATGTCTATTTAGATACCCCGGCAGCCGTACGGGCGGCGCAATTCATCTTGGACCTCAAACAGGTCTCCTTGTCAGACCAATCCTACGATATTTGTTACAACGCCCTGATCAATGGGGAGGTCGGCATGTGGTGGACCGGTCCGTGGGCGATCACGGGTATCGCAGATAGTGGCATCAACTACGGTATTCTGCCGATGGGTCGTCCGTTTGTGGGTATCAAAACCCTGATGCTGACCCGCAGTGCTGTCGAGCGCGGCTATGACGCGGCTGCGCTGGAATTCATGCAGTATTTCACCAGCCCCGAGGTGGAAAAGCAGCTTACCCTGGCGAATAAGACCATCCCGGCGGCCACGGCCGCCCTGGAAGACCCGGAAGTAGCCCGGCTGACCGACCTGGTGGGCTTTGGTAAAGCCCTAAACCTGGGCGTGCCAATGAGTCCATCTCCATTTTCATCCGTTCAGTGGGCTTCTGTGGGAGACGCTGTTTACAACATCTGGTTTACGTATCAGACTCCGGCCGAGGCCATGACAACCGCCCAACAGGCAGCTGAGGATGCGGTAGAAACAATGAGGTAATATCCATTGGTTTTTCTGCTACAATAATTTCATCAGTTAGTAGTTATGGGGTTGGTAATCTATGTTGCAAGTCGGGGATCAACTGGTTGGACGCTACGAAATTGAGGCCCTGCTGGGTGAAGGCGGCATGGGGGCAGTTTTCCGCGCCTTCGATACACTCAAACAACGCAAAGTGGCCGTCAAAGAGTTCCGCCTGGGGGATTTGCCATCAGAAAAAGATCTGGTCACTGGACCGGATGTCACCCGGGGCAAGCGAAAAACCCCAGCCCAATTAACTCGCGAAGATGCCATGAAACTCTTCAAAAAAGAAGCCCACCTGCTCAGTTCATTGCAGCATCCCAATCTGCCGGAAGTGTTTGATTTTTTCATCCTCGGCAGCGAGGGGTATATTGTAATGACGCTGATCGAGGGACGCTCCCTGACGGATGCACTGGAAGAAAACGGTGGTCCACTATCGGAAGAGACGCTAACTGGTTGGCTGAAACAGGTTTTGGAAGCCTTGCAATACTGCCACAGCAAAGGCGTGATCCACCGTGACCTGAAGCCCGATAATCTACTTTTAACGGATGATGGCCAGGTTTACTTGATTGATTTTGGTATTGCCAAGGCTCTCAACCCTGGGCAACGCGCCACCAGCACCGGTGCCCGCATTCTCTCCCCCGGATATGCCCCTCCGGAGCAGTACTCTGCCCGGGAGGGAGGTATCGATCCGTGCAGCGACCTGTACAGCCTGGGGTCAGTGGCTTATACGTTGCTGACCGGGGAGGTGCCACCTGAAGCCACCGACCGGATGGCGGGGGAAAAATTGCCAGTACCACGCACATTGAATCCGACTATTTCTGGACGAATGGAGAATTTCATCCTGCACTGCCTGGAGATGGACAAGGAAAATCGGCCGCAGAATGTTGAGGAAGCCATCCGACTACTTTTGGGCGATGGGTCATCGCAAATAGGACCCCAGTCAGCCACTTCCAAACAAACGGCTAAACTACCGTTACAGAAACCTCGGACAGCACCGGTGGCTCCGCTTCCAAAGTCAGCACGTCGTCAGCAATTGCACATACGATGGAGAATAGTTACAACCGCTGCGGGCAGCCTGGTGTTGCTGGGCTTGCTGATCTGGTTATTGGGCTGGAAAATTATTCCGCCAATGCTTCAAAATGACCGCAATGATCAAGCAACCCAAAAAGCAATTGTGGTCATTCAGACAGAAAGCACCCGCCTGGCCACGATTGCCGCTGCCTGGACCAAAACGCCCACCCCGACCCAGACGCCGGCCAATACCAGCACTTTTACTATCACCCCGACTTTGACGCTGATCCCTCCGGACTGCACGCAGAAAGGCCAGATCTGGACTTCACCAATCGATGGGATGGTACTGGTCTGCGTTCCGGCCGGGGAATTTACGATGGGCAGCACGATAGGATTAGATGACGAGAAACCAGAGCATGCAGTTTTTATGAATGCATACTGGATCGATCAAACCGAGGTAACCAACACCAAGTATGCACAATGTGTAGCGGATGGAGATTGTTCCAAACCTTCCATAACCAGTTCAATTTCCCAAGATGATTATTACGGAAATTCCAAATACAGTAGATATCCAGTAATTAATATAGACTGGCAGCAAGCGGCAGATTATTGCGAATGGGCCGGCCGTGCGCTGCCTACCGAAGCCCAATGGGAAAAAGCGGCCCGTGGGTCGGATGGATTCACTTATCCTTGGGGAAACAATCCTCCCAATTCAACTCTGGCAAATTATGGAGAAATTATTGGTGACACAACGGAAGTGGGTAGTTATCCGGATGCGAAAAGTCCATATGGCGCTTTGGATATGGCCGGCAACGTCTGGGAATGGGTGGCAGATTGGTATGAAACATATTCTTCAAATTTCCAGAGCAATCCAATTGGCCCGGCATCGGGTGATTATCGCGTCCTGCGTGGCGGCTCCTGGTACGGCGATCTGTTTCTCGCCCGCGTATCGACCCGGTACTACAACTACCCGGACCACAAGAACTACGATATCGGCTTCCGGTGTGTCCTCTCGCTGGGTTTCTGAAATTCTGGCTTCTGCGCTTCTGTTGTTCTGGAACGGGGGAGCTAAACAGAGATCAGAAATCTTTAAAATCTCTGATCTCTGTTTGATCGGAACTACCCCGCCCCTTCGTATGCAAGCCTGATCCATCCAATCAACTCCGCGTCCACTTCTTCCAAGCCCGTCAGAAATACTTTGTACTGGCACATCCCTCCCGGCGGCTGGGCTTTCAGGCGGGCAGTCCCCTCCACGCCCTTCATATTTATGCCAACTTCCAATCGTCCCTTGCTGGCCGGGCCGAGCATGGCAAATTGGCGCTTGCGCCGCAGGCTGACGTAGCCTTTCTTGGGGACGATCTCGAAGGGTCCAAAATCTTGAATGGCGACCATCAAAGCCTCATGGATGGGGCGCAAGGGGACTTTGGCGCCCGTGTAAATCTCCGCCAGCACATCCGTGGCGCTCAGCCCGGCCGCTTCGGCCGCACTCTGGCCGTCTGAAGATTGGGCGAAGTGCACCAACATGCTGGCATCCCCAAAGCCGAGGCCAAAGCGCTCGATCAGCATCTGTCGAATTTCGCCGTGCTTTGAAAGGCCGCTTTCAGTGATGATGGCGCGCAGTTCATCCAATGAATGGCCGGTTTTACTTTCAATATTCTTCAACTGGGTGGTGCGCGCCTGGTCAAGTGTACTCATTTTTTCTCCTTTGTTTAAAACAGCGGGGCGGAAAACACGGAGGAGGAATTTTCATCTGATCCAACGACTGGATCACGGAGGGACTGAAAAAACCGAAATGTATTCAGTGCTTTCCATAGAATCCAAAACCTTATTCGTGAAAATCCATTTTATCCGGTATCTTCCCTGTTAAAAAACCTACATCTCGTTGGAGACGAACTGGAAGCGGTTGCCTTCCGGGTCGTAGAAGGTGCCGTAGAGCACCACGCCTGGGATGTGAACGGGGTCATCGCAGCGCACATTGCGGGCGCGCAGCTCCGCCGTAACCGCCCGCACGTCCTCCACAGTAAAGGTGAGGGTCACCCGGCTGCCCTCGCCAGGGTCTGAATCCTTTTCATCCAGGCGATTGATGGCAAAGTGGGTGGCATTCTCCACACCAAATTCACACCAGCCGATCTCATCGCTGCTGAAGACCAGCGGCCAGCCGAGGGTTTCGCTATAAAATTTCTTGGCGGCTTCCCAATCACGGACGTAAACATAGGCAACGTTGATGTTCTTGAAGAGGGACATCTTGGACTCCTTGCTTTGTTTGTTCTTTTCTTTTGATAAATTATAGAACGTTTGGTCGAAGAGTCAAGAAGGTTGGTGACTAAATTAGGACTATTTTTATCAACAAAAAAGGCCCTAAGGATTTTCAAAACCTTTAGGGCCTTTGTCAATAATCGATTTATCTTTACCCCACCGTCACTCCTGCCGGCGGATCGCCGCCGAACAGGCCTTCGGCCAGTTTTAGGTGGGCGGGCAGGTTGGTGCCCTTGATGGCGCGGGTAACCTGGGGCAGTTCCTTGGCCTTGAGGCGCAGGCGCTTGCCCTTCCCGGAATAGAAGTCAAGATTATCGGATTCTTTGGCGACGCAGCAGGCGACGATCAGACCAGTGGTTTCGTTGGTCTTCCAGATTTGCACACCCTGGCCGGCCCGACCCTGGACGGGGAATTCCTCCAGGCTGATGCGCTTCGCATGTCCCTGCTGGCTGAGCAGGACCGCAAAACTCTTGGCTGCGCCCGGTTCAATCAAAGCACCGCCGATCAGGGTATCCTCCAACATCTTAATGGCTGCCACGCCCTTGGCCGAGGGGGCAACCTGGGTGTTGACCGTGCCGGTTTCGAAGCGCAAGGCGCGAGCGGGGGTCTCCTTGCTACCACTGGTACAGATGAGGACAGTCGCTTTGTCGGTGGCAAAGCCGGCCAGGATCACGGCATCGTCCTTACCCTCCAAACCGATGACAGGCGTCCAGGAACCCTCGGTGCGGCCATTGGGCAAATCTTCAGCAGCAATGCGTTTGACCGAGCCGGACCGCGTGACCAGCACCAGTTTCTGGCCCTTTTTGGGGATACCGCAGCCGATGATGGTTTCACCCGGCTTGAGGCCGAGGTCCGCCAGGGAGGATTGCAATGGCAGGCGGCCGGGGTTGGCATGCCACATGCGCCCGCCGCTGCTCAGCAGCACCAGTTGGTCATCCACGTCCACCCGCAGGCGTAGGAGGGGGAACTCGGCTGCCCGGGCGGTTGGTTTGCCAGTTGTGACACTCTCGCGGAAGTCCTTGGCGTTGACGCGCTGTACGCTGCTCTGGTTAATCAGCACCAGTTGCGGCTCGGTCGGGGTGACCAGGTCGGAAACGGTGATGCGGGCCTGGTGACCTTCCTCGGCATCCACGATGATGGTGCGGCGCGGATTGCCGAAGCGGGTTTTGATATCGGTCGTCTCTTCAACCACCAGATCCAGGCGGCGCTCTTCACGCGCCAGAATGTCCTTGAAATCTTTGACACGTGCAGCTAATTCCTTGCGCTCGTCCTCGAGCTTCTTGCGTTCGAGAGAGGCCAGGCGGCGCAGCGGCATATCCAGGATGGCCTGGGCCTGGATGTCGGACAGACTGAGTTTCTTGATCAGATTGGCTTTGGCGGCCTCGACGGTCTGCGAGTGGCGGATGATGTCAATCACCTCGTCGATCATCGAGAGAGCCTTGAGCAGGCCTTCCAGGATGTGCAGCCGGGCTTCGGCTTTGGCCAGTTCAAACTTGGAGCGGCGGGTGATGACCACCAGCCGGTGGAAGATGAACTCGCGCAGCAGATCGGTCAGGGTCAGTTGGCGCGGAGCGGCTTTGCCCTCAGCATCCGTCACCAGGGCCAGGGCGTTGTAGGAGAGGCTGGCGCGCATCTGGGTATGGGTCAGCAAGCGCTCGAGCACTTCGTGCGGGTCAGCGCCGCGAGCCACCTCAAACACAACGCGCATACCCTTGTAGTCAGATTCGTCGCGCACATCGGTGATGCCAGCGAATTTATCCCGATTGGAGGCGATGCGCTCGAGGATGGTGGTCTTTTGCACCTGGTAGGGCAACTCGGTAACAATGATCTCCGACTTGCCACCGCCGATGTCTTGAATATCCGCCTTGGCCTGGCAAACCATTGTGGCTGTGCCATGTTCGTAGGCGCGGGTGATCATGTCCACCTTCTTTTCCTCGCTGTTGACGCGGTAGCGGTAGAGCAGGCCGCCAGTGGGCAGATCCGGGCCGGGGATGAACTTCATCAATTCGGCTATGCTGACCTTGTCGCGCTTCTTCCAGTTTTTCGCCAGGAAGATGACCGCATCGCAGACTTCCGCCAGGTTGTGTGGCAGGATGTTGGTGGACATACCGACCGCAATGCCCGAGGCGCCGTTAACCAGCAAGTTGGGGAAGCGGGCGGGCAGAACCGCTGGCTCCTTGAGCGAACCATCGAAGTTCGGGCGCCAGTTCACGGTGTCTTTGTCCAGATCATCCAACATGGATTCGCCGATGGCCGCCAGGCGAGCTTCGGTGTAGCGCATGGCTGCCGCCCCGTCACCATCGATCGAGCCGTAGTTGCCCTGGCCGTCCACCAGTGGCATGCGCATCGAGAAATCCTGGGCCATGCGCACCATTGCATCATAGACCGACTGGTCGCCGTGGGGGTGGTACTTGCCAAGCACCTCACCAACGACGCGGGCGGACTTTTTATGCGGGCTGGAATGGACCAGGCCCAGATCAAACATGGCGTACAGGATGCGGCGCTGGACGGGTTTAAGACCATCGCGCACATCCGGCAAAGCACGGTCAAGAATGGTCAGGACAGCATAACGCTTGTAAGCCTCTTCCATGAAGCGGTCAAGCGGTTGTTCTTGAATGCTAACTTCCGGGATTAATTCTTCCTGATGTACCATAGGTTATTCCTCTTCCGTCCAGTCAACTGCCATCAGCCATTCCTTGCGTGGACCAACCTCGGCGCCCATCAATTGCTCAATCAGCGTGCGGGTGCGGTGAACATCGTCAATCACCATGCGCAGGTCGCGCTGGGCAAAATCCGCCACGGTCAACGGGCGTTCACCCGGGATTTCCTTATGTTTTTTGCCTTTTTCGCCGGAGGAACCCGGGAGAATGAAGACCGTCTCGCGCAGTTGCTCGGGGTTCATTTCACCCAAGCCTTTGTAACGTTGGATGGTGAAATTGGCAGCACCCCATTTCCTCTCCAACTCAGTGCGCTCTTCCTCGGAGTAGGCGTAGATGGCCTCTTTGGTTTTACTGTTGCGTACCAGGTAGAGCGGCGGGCGGGCCACGAAGAAACGCCCGGCCTCGATGATCGGGCGCATGCTGCGCCAGAAAAGGGTCGAAAGCAGGGTGGCGATGTGACTGCCGTCCACATCTGCATCCACCAGCACCGAAATGCGACCATAACGCATGGTGCTGATGTCGCAATCCGCCCCCACGCCCGTGCCAACCGCCGCAATAATCGCCGCGATTTCGCGGTTCTTGAGAATCTCGTTGATGTTCATCTTCTCTACATTGGGGATCTTGCCGCGCAGCGGCAGGATGGCGTGGTAGCGCGAGTCGCGGCCCTGCTTGCAGGAACCGCCAGCCGAGTCGCCTTCAACGATGTAGAGGGCAGTGTACTCGAGCGGGACCACCGGGTTGCCGCCGCGGCGCTGGATATCCGCCAGCTTGCCGAGGACATATTCTCCGACATCCATGGCGGATTTCTTGATCACCAGGCGGCGCGCCTGGGCAGCAGCTTCCCGACCGCGCGAGGCGGCCACCGCCTGGTTGACAATGACCTTGCCAACCGGGATGTTCTTCTCGAGATAATCGATCATAAAACCATAGGTGGCGGAGAGCACTGGGCCGTGAACTTCCGGGCTGGTCAGGCTTTCCTTGGTCTGGGAAAGGAACTGAGGCGTGCTGGTCATGGTGACCTTGATAATGGCGGTCAAACCGAGCAGGGCATCGTCGCCGCGCACGTCATCCTCGCCCTTGATGAGTTTCTTGGAGGAGGCAAACAGCTTGACGGCCTTGGTCAGCCCGGCTTTAAAGGCTGTGACGTGGGTGCCACCGAGTGGGGTGGGGATGGCGTTGACAAAGGAGTAGATCTGGGTTTCCTCACCAGCATATTGGATGGCAACTTCCAATTCAATGAAGTGTTTAGCGCTCTCGACCTCGATCTCAACTTTATCTTTGAAGATGATCGGCTTGTGAAGAGGATCATAACCTTCATTCAAATAACTAATGTAATCAACCAGGCCATTCTTGGAGAAGTAGAGCTGGGTTTGCGGGTGCGGCTGGCGCTGATCGAGAAATTCGATCTTGATGCCGGGATAGAGGTGGGCAATCTGGCGAAAACGGGTATCCAGCCGGTCTTCGTCCCAGGGAACAGAGCTTTCCGGGCTCGGCCAGTCCATCTCGTGGGCGAACAAGGTGCGGTTGGGGCGGAAGTGTAAGCTGGTGCCGTTCTTGAGGCCTGGGATGGTCTCAACCTTGACCTTCTTGCCAGCCACTTGCAGGGAGGTGGCATTCTCGCGGCGGTCGAGATTAATGGTGGTGTGCTGGTTGATCTCCCCCACCAGACCGGTTTGGTCAAAGATTTCCACACCGGTGGCAGGTACGCCGCCATCTGTGAAGCGCTGGCGGAAGATCAGGCCGTGGCGGTGGATTTCGGCTTCCATGTAAACCGAGAAAGCGTTGGTGCATTTCAGACCGATGCCGTGCAGGCCGCCGGAGGAGGAATAGGCAGACTCATCGCCGCCAAACTTGCCACCCGCATGCGGTTTGAGCATGACCTGGGTCAGGGCGCTCATGCCACTTTCTGGCTTGAAATCGACCGGGATGCCGCGGCCATCATCCGTGACGGTGACCGCGCCATCTTTGGAGATGGTGACCTGGATGGTGCTGGCATAGCCGCCCATGCATTCATCCACGGAGTTATCCAGCACTTCCAGCAGGATGTGGTGCAGGCCGTGGGTGTTGTTGTTGCCAATGTACATACCGGGGCGGCGGCGAACCGCCTCGAGGAATTCGAGCTCTACAATTTGATCGGCACTATAGCGTCCCATACGTGGGGTTACTCCCTGAATAAATAGAACATATGTTTGATTTATTGTACAACAAATCTATCCGTAAAGCAAGCAGCTAAATGGGTGCGTTCCCAGAACGCACCCTACCTGACTACAGGGGCACGATTCGGAAAAATCCCCTCAGTCTCTTCCGCTCCCAGAGTGAGCCGGCAGGAGTGAGGGTCTCATTCAGACATCGAACAATCAATTACCCTGATTTTACCTTGAAAGTGGCAAAATGTCATTTCCCCGACTGAACCTCGCAGGACCCGCTCAACCCAACCGGTAAAAGCGCAACGAATCACGGCCTGGCGGGTTGAAACTAGATAAAGTTCGTCGTATTATTATTTATGATGATGCTATCGTACCGTTCAAACCTGCTGAAAGCGGTGTCCCTCACAAACAAGGAGGTGCGGTCATGAATCAAGATGAAAGAACCCTGCGGGATTTGCTGGCGCTGGCTGAGGTCGAAATCAACGGCAATCAAACCTGGGATATCCAGGTGCACGACCCGCGTTTTTACGAGCGAGTGCTGTCAGATGCCTCGCTGGGCCTGGGGGAAGCCTATATGGACGGCTGGTGGGATTGTCCTGCCCTGGACGAGATGATCAACCGGGCGCTGAAAGCCCGTCTGGATGAAAAGGTGCGCAACAATTCCCGCTACCTGTACCAGACCCTGCGAGCAAAATTACTAAACCGGCAATCCCGGCGCCGGGCTTACCAGGTGGGTCAACAACACTACGACCTGGGCAACGATCTATACCGGGCAATGCTCGACCAGCGCTTGAATTACACCTGCGGCTATTGGCACAACGCCAAAAATCTGGATGAGGCCCAGGAAGCCAAGCTGGAACTGGTCTGCCGCAAGCTCGGCCTGAAACCCGGCATGCAGGTGCTGGAGCTGGGTTGCGGTTGGGGCAGCTTTGCCAGGTACGCCGCTGAGAAGTACGGTGTCTCCGTGCTGGGGGTGACAGTCTCCAAAGAGCAGGTGGCACTGGGGATGGAGTTGTGCCAGGGATTGCCGGTGGAACTGCGCCTGCAGGATTACCGGGAAGTGCAGGGACAGTATGATGCGGTGATCTCGATTGGCGTCATGGAGCACGTGGGGCCACGCAATTATTCCACCTACATGCAGGTGGTGGATCGCTGCCTGAAACCGGACGGGGTCGGCTTTATTCACACGATTGGCACCAACCAGAACCTGACCAGTGGAGAACCGTTTACGGATAAATACATCTTCCCGAACGGAGTGCTGCCCTCGCTGCGCAACCTGACAGCGGCAATGGCGCAACTTTTCGTCATCGAGGACATCCACAACATTGGCCCACATTACGATCCAACCCTGATGGCCTGGTACACGAACTTTGAATCAGCCTGGCCGATCTTAAAAGAAAATTACGGCGAGCGCTTTTTCCGCATGTGGCGCTATTACCTGTTGAGCAGCGCCGGCGGATTCCGCTCGCGCAGCCAGCAGTTGTGGCAGATCGTCTTCACCCGGCAGGGCACACCCCAGCCGGAATGTCGGTTTACTTAAGGCGCATCCATGATCCATACCGATGTGATAATCGTAGGCGGCGGCCCGGCTGGGGCAGCCTGTGCGGGTCGTTTGAAGCAAGCCGGGGTGGGTTGCATCCTCCTCGACCAGGCGCAGTTTCCGCGCTTCAAACCCTGCGCTGGTTGGATCACTCCGCAGATCTTTGCTGACCTGGGCATCCGTCCGGAGCAATACCCGCATGGATTGGTGACTTACCGGCATTTTCGCATCTCCCTGGCCGGGGTGAAATTTAAACTGAAGACCCTGCAATACGCCATCCGGAGGGTTGAATTTGATGCCTGGCTGCTGGAACGGGCTGGTGTGGAAACTCACCTCCACCGGGTGGAAAAGATTTGCTGGATGCGGGAACGCTACGTGGTGGATGACCAGTACACATCTCAATATTTGATCGGTGCCGGCGGAACCCATTGCCCGGTGAAGAAAACTATTTTTCCTGCCGTAGAAAGCCAGCCAGGAACACTGATTGTTGCAATGGAGGAAGAGTTCCCCTACCCGCGTATGGACGAACAATGTTACCTTTGGTTTTTTGAAAACCATTTACCGGGTTATGCCTGGTACGTTCCCAAAGCCAACGGCTTTGTTAATGTAGGGATTGGGGGCAGCGCCAGCCAGCTGAAGGCTAACCGAGATACGCTCAAACACCACTGGCAACAGCTGATTGAAAAGTTAGAAAAGATGGAGTTAGTTCAAGGTCACACGTACGAACCCGCCGGGCATAGTTATCATTTACGGCAGTCCCATCCCCAGTTGAGAATCGGCAATGCATTTTTAGTCGGGGATGCGGCCGGTCTGGCCACGCTGGACATGGGCGAGGGCATCCACCCGGCCATCCGCAGCGGAATATTGGCGGCTGAGGCAATCATTCACAAGAGGGAATATTCGGTGGCGTCGATCCCACGGACCTCCTGGCCATCCCTGTTTGGCCTGCGCCAGTGAATGTGCTAGAATTATAGAAATTCAAGCAAAAGGAATAACCCATGGATCTTCAATCTATTCTGATTACGATTGCGGTCGGTGCGGTGGCTGGCTTGCTGGCAGACTGGTTAATCAGCGGCATCCGGGTTGGCTGTCTCGGCGCCATCATCGTCGGCGTGCTGGGCGGATTCATCGGTGGCTGGTTGTTTGGGTTATTGAGAATCGAACTGGGCCTTGGCATCCTGGGACAAATCCTCTCGGCTTTCGTCGGTGCAGTGATTTTGCTGTTGGTGCTGCGCGCCCTGCGTGGCAGAAGGCGGTAGGCCAACCCCCAACTCCTTCGCTTGCCATAGGGTAAGCTTGGCCATCCAGACCTATACCCCAACCCCTTCCCTACAGGGAAGGAGGAAGAAAGATAAAGAGATTCAAATGCCAATCAATCGAAAAATTCACCAGATCACCCAGAGCCAACCGACTATGGAAGGCGCCGGGGTACACCTGCGGCGGGCTTTTGGCTTCCGCGGCACGGATTTGTTCGATCCCTTCCTCTTGCTGGATGACTTCCGCGGCGAAGAGCCGAAGGATTACATCAAGGGCTTCCCCTGGCATCCGCACCGCGGCATCGAGACCATCACCTACATGCTGCATGGCGAGGTCGAGCACTCCGACAGTGTCGGCAACCAGGGCGTGATCAGCGCCGGCGATGTGCAGTGGATGACGGCCGGCAGCGGCATTTTCCACCAGGAGATGCCCCGCCCGGCAGCGGATGGCCGCATGTATGGCTTTCAACTGTGGGCTAACTTACCGCGAGCCGAGAAGATGACCACGCCACGCTACCAGGAAGTCAAGGCCGATCAGATCCCGCTGGTGACGCTCGAGAATGGTGTCAAGATGCGGGTGATTTGCGGCAGCCTGGCCGGGAAGAACGGGCCAGTGGAGCAAGTAATGATCTCGCCGATTTATGCGGATGTGGAGATCCCGGCGGGCGGCGAGTGGCTCAACCCCACCCCGCAAGGTCATACAGTGATTGTGTATGTCTTCGCTGGGGAGGGACAATTCACACCTGAAGCGGTCATGGCCGGCAACCACTCGCTGGTTTTGTTTGAAGATGGCGAACAGATCCAGGTGCAGGCTGGAGAAACGGGCTTGCGCTTTTTGTATATCTCCGGACGCCCGCTGCGTGAGCCGGTAGCCTGGTACGGACCGATCGTGATGAACACCTCGGAAGAATTACAGACGGCCATGCGCGAGTTGCGCGCCGGGACGTTTATCAAGTAAACGTTCGTTTCTGACGCGATGTAGATAAAAAACACGGTCACATTAATTGGTGGCAGGAGATACACCCCGATGAACCAATTTCGCGAACCCGTCAACGGGTTGACGCATTTGTTTGCGGCCGTAGCGGCTCTTTTTGGATCGGTTTATTTGATTGCGGTTGGCTGGGGCAACACTGTCAAGGTTGTATCCCTCCTGGTTTATGGCATCAGCCTGGTTTTGCTCTTTTCTGCCAGCGCCATTTATCATTTAGTGAAAGCAGAGCCGAAGACGATGGTGCGTCTGCGTAAGTTCGACCACTCAGCCATTTACTTGCTGATTGCCGGGACTTATACACCGATCTGTTTGAATATGCTCACCGGCTTCTGGAAGTTTGGGCTGCTGGGCATCATCTGGGGACTGGCTTTGGTGGGGATAGGGGTGAAAATCTTTATCATTCGGGCGCCGCGCTGGTTCACCGCTGCGGTTTATGTGATGATGGGCTGGTTAAGTATATTGGGAGTGAGTGAGTTGATCGCCCGACTACCTGGCGCTGCACTTGGCTGGTTGTTAGCTGGCGGGATTATTTACACCCTGGGGGCGGTAATTTACAGCACCAAACTGTTCAATTTTATCCCCAACCACTTTGGTTTTCACGAGATCTGGCATATTTTTGTTATTTTGGGGGCCCTGGCGCATTATATTGTTATTGCAGTTTACATTGCACCTGTCTAAAATTCTCCCTCTTCAAACATCTTCACTTTCCTGGCTTACATCCGTTTCTGAATGGCCCCCGCAATCGCCTGCATTAGTTCATGATCTCTATCAACATCAAACCCGTTAGCATCCATCTGCTTCTGCGGGTAGGACCAGGGCAGGCCATGGAGATATTCCTCCGCTTCATCCGCATAACGCGGCACGATGTGGGCGTGCAGCACCGGTTCTGAGTTTCCAAGAATGGCGTAATTGATACGGTATGCCCCGGTCACTTCCAGCAGGGCATCCCCCACCCGGGCCATGTCACACAAAAACTGGCTGCGGCCCTGCCCATCCAATGCATTGATCGATTCCACCAATGGATCTGCCATCAGGATGCAATAACCTCGCAGGTATTGCATATCCGCCAGGAAGACCCAACCAGAGACCAAACGGCAGACTGCGGTTGGATTCATCCCTTTACGGGCATTCTCAATTCGTTGAAGTGGCGTGAGCTGAGGCATCGACCACTAATTCAACCGCTCAAGCAGGATCTCCACCGCCAAGACGGCCTCCCCATCGGGTGGAACATTATGCATCACAATTTTAAATAGATTGTCTTTCAAGGTATGCAGGCTGATCCACCAACCCCAATCCGGCCCGGCTGGCGCGGCATAACTGCCAGCCACGCTCAAGGAACCATCCTCGTTTCGCTTCCCCTGGCAATACATCATCTGGTCAGCATAATGCCAGGAATCCAGCCAGGCAGCCCTGACACGATCGGAGTTCTGTTCACATCCAATTAGAAGCAGCCCCTCCTGGATAACATCCGCATACACCCAGGTGTAGCGGATGGTCAGGAATGTTCCCTGGGCTTCCAGATCCACCCGGGCTTCTGCTTCCGTGACAATTGCCTCTGAATCCGGGGTAAGCCACAGGTGATTTACCCCCATCCATCCCCCCTCTAATTCAATCAATTTATCGGGTAAGCTCACCGGCGCCTCCTGAAAAAGGTACTTGTGTGGACTCTGCGTTTTCTGTCCTAAAAAATATTATACCTGCAACCGGCACCAGGCGTAGAGGGCGTCATAGACTTCAAACTGGTGCTCCAGGTTTTCCAGATCATCCGGGAAGCGCAGGCTGTATCCAACGGCAATCGCTTCCAATCCTGGGGCGATGGCATTGGTATGTAAATCTTCATCCACATCTGCGGCATGCACAATTTTCGCCAGCAATAACAGGGCTTTATCAGTAAGACCATATTTTTCAATGATGGACTCAAAGGAACACTTCCCATCTTTGTGCCCAAGCTCTACGCCGGGTGCATCAAATGGAATAGCGCGAATCTCCTTTGCGACTTGGTCGATCTGACTTTTTGGGACAAACAAGAACTCCGCCTCGGAATCTACAAAGCGGCTGATCAGCCATGGACACGCCACACGGTCCACATGCACATGCGAACGGGTAATCCAAATCATGAGGTTGCTTTCCTTTCACCGGCAGCGACCGGTTCCGACCTTCCCAGATCCTTGCCAAACAGAGCAAAAAGAAGAGTGCCCAAAAGCCCAAAGCCAAAGGCTGTTAAAAAATTTGCTGTTGGTGATGCAAAGGATTGAAACAATGATACCAGAGGTTGCCCGAATCCTAGTTTGGAGACAACCACTTGCATGGTCGAAGCGTCCCACAGGAAGGCCCCGCCAAAGGCAGCAAAGGAGACAATCACATCCCGAACCAAATAATAGACACCAAAGGTGGCGGCCTTTCGGTCCTCGGGCGCCAGATCCAGGATCAACGCCTTGCGGGTGGGCTCACCAAATTCTTTGAGTCCCCGAATGATGAAGGCCAGTACCATCACCCAGAAGGATTTTGCAAAGAGCAGCACCAGTGGAAAAGCGGTGAAGAACAGAAACGTGATCACCACAAATGGCTTTTTGGTGGTCTTATCTGCCAGGTAGGCCACCGGGATGTAAACCAACATGGCCGTGACCATTTCCACGGTGGTTAAAATGCCAAACTGCAGCGGGGTGATTTTATTGAGGGACACGCACCAGACCACCACGAAGGCATAGGGGATTTGCTCGCAAAAACGCACCAGGATGTCCGAGGCCAGCAGTTTCTTCAAATCCGGACTGAGCAACGACAGGCCATAATGATTGTGTTTATCTTTAGCTTCCGGGGAGGGGCGTTTTTCATCAAACATGATTTGCTGCAGTAGTAATGAAACCCCGGCCAGTACCAGCGCCACAATGAATGCGATACGGATGCCACGGGTCTCCCCATAGGCACCGATCAACGCCCCGCCGATAACCGGACCCAGGGCCATCGGCACCCTACGCACAAAGGAGTGCAACGAAACACCCATGGTGCGTTTATTCTTCGGCAGTACGGTAGCCACCATGTCCATGGTTGCCGGCAGAGAAATCGCCGTCCAGGAGATGAACAAAATAGCGCCCAAAATCACCGCCTGCCAGGACGGGAAGAAGATCACAATCAGAAAGCCAGCCATCGCAACCAGGTTGAAGAGCAGCAAGGCTCGCTTGTGGCCTAATTTGTCGCTGGCGTACCCGCCAGGCAGCGAATACAGGGCACTGAGCAAGTTATCCAATCCGTTGAGCAGGCCGATTGAAAACGCCCCACCACCCAGTGCCAGCAAGTAGAGCGGCAGAAAACGTTCGGCCATCTTCTCGCCCAACCCAACCAGAGTGACCATCGCCAGCAGGGCGACCATATTTTTCTGCAAACCAAAGAATTCAATAATACGACGGGAAGGTTTTTGAAGGGCCATTTTAATGGGTCATCCGTGAAAATATTCTGTGCGCCAACAGGGTCAGACCGGGCGAAGGTTGCTTTTTCTGGACGAAGTCCCAATCCTTCCAGGCCGTCCAGATGGATTCAGGTGTGAAACGTCCATCCGGATCAGCCTTGGAACGCATGATTTCCACCATCTCCAGCAGGCGCGGATCGGTGCGCAGCCAGGCAAAACGACTGAGGGTATCTGTCACGTTCAGGATATCATACCAGACCAGGGGCGCTTTGAGCTTGCAGAAATCCGTGCCCATGTAGAACATGTAGGGATGCTGATCAAGACGCTCCGCCCAACAGCGTAATAGGGTTTCCGCCCCGGTCCGGGCAGCCGGGCTGTCAGCATATTCCGGCAGGGATACCAGGGTTTTGAGCATGATCAGGTTGGCAAATGGGCAGGGATCCTCTTTTTTACCGGGGCCGCGGAATTTTCCCAACTCGGGGGAGGGGGTGCAGCGCCAGCCGTTTGCAAAACACAGGCCCACCAGGTAATCCACTCCTTTGCGCACCCGCTCATCTGCCCCGAGACCAAACTGGATCAGGGCGTACAGGATGAGCGGAGCATCGCACGGCGCCCAGGCCCAGACATCTTCACCGGTGCCGCAAAAATGTGGAGAAATGTTCATCAACACCTGGAACGGGCCGGTATCTGCCGGGTGTTCCATCACACGCTCGATGATGAGCGGCATGCCGGGGTCATCCGCCTTCAAGCCAAGATCGGCCAGAAAAACCAGTTTATGCAGCGGGTGACCGGCGCTCTTGTGGCTGTTGAGCCGTTCCACCGGCCAGCCAGCCAGTTCAGTAACGATGGCTAGCAAGCGCGGATCAGCCAGCATGGCTGCCCGATCTTGAAGAACAACAGGGCTTGCTTCAGGCTCACCCAGCAATTCCAATCGTGCCCGGTAAGCCACCCATGGATCACCTTTCAACAGCCAATCAATGGGAAGATCCATTTTTTATCCTTCCGTTTCACAGTCCTCGTCTTCACATGAACATTCCAAACCAGCGGCTTTCTCAAAGGATTCGCGGCCCTCGCGGACCGAAAAGTAAATCAGCCCGATAGCGCCCAGGCTATCCACAAAGCCAAAGCCGGTGAACTGGTAGATCAGGCTGGCAGCCAGCAGCACCAGCGACATATAGATACAGACCAGGGTGCAGCTGGCATCCGACAGGATGGCCGCGGAATGGAGGGCGCGACCAACCTTGCGCTTGCCCCAGACCAACGCCCACATGACGGCGATGGAGATGACAGAAATGATCAGGCCGGGCAGGGTGGTTTCCGGCTTGTGACCAGAAATCAGGTTGTAGATGGCGGTAGCGGCCAGGCCGATTGCCAGCAGGTAAAACGAGGCGCCGGTGATGCGCAAGGCAGTTCTTTCAAACTGGCTGCGGGGCGTCTCCGGATTGCGGCGGATGCGCAACACCATGGCCAGGATGCCAATGCCGGACAAGACCTCGATGAAGGAATCTACCCCGAAGCCGAAGAGCGTCAGGGCTTCATCCTGTACACCGAAGTAGATGGAAACCAATCCCTCAGCCAGGTTGTAGAAGATGGTGAACAAGGCCAGCCAGAGAGCGGCCTGCCAGTACTTGCGGGTGGTTGTTTCGATCATTTGGGTCATCGATACCTCTATATCGAATCTTTTCCTTACCACGAAACGGCACGATCCCGGATGGCCGCGGCGATATCCTGGTTGACCTCAAAGTGCTGCTCGAGGAAGGTCAGGATAGCCAGGGCGGACTCACAGTTGTGCTGATAGCCCTGCAACCAGGTCGGCAGGAGTCCGACACAGTCTGGGAAGCGCTGCTCAAAGCGCCGGTTGAGATCGAAGCCATCCCGCATCACCGGCTGTGATGATTGCAGACCTTCGATCAATTCCAACAGCCGGTCGACCGCATAATTCTGGATGTAGCGGTGGGCGGTCAGTTTTTCACCGCGCCGGTCCCGACCCAGGCCGACGTACAGGTTGGTCAGGGCTTCACCGAGCAGCCAGGATCTGTCCCGTTTTGCGGGTGGGGCCGGCGGCATGGCTGGGTGACTCCAGCTTTCCGGGACCTGGGGCTGTTTCCAGACCAGGCGGCCAGGGCTGTAAACGGCTGTTTGCAGCTCAGCCGGCTCAAAGACGGCAAATTCGCAGAACACCCCATCTGCATAAAGCAGTTTATAGCCATCCACGGTGTTTTGGAAGAAGAACGACACGGGGGCAAGATCCGTCAACCAGCTTAGGTTTTGGAGGTACTGCTGCTTGTGACCGGATTCCACGATGGCGAAAAAATCCAGATCGGACCATGCGTCCAACCGTTGCAGATCCAGGCCAACCGAGCCCAGCCCGATCAGCGCCAGGGCATGGCCGCTACGTTCCAGCGATGCGCCAATTTCACCCAGCCTGCGCAGCAGGAGGGCGGGTTCCATCACTTGCTCCCGTGTAAATCAAAGGCAGATTCCAGCAGATGACTCACTCCGGGAAAATAAAGATCTTCGACAAATTGGATTCGAATGTGGCGGGCGTTCTTGTCGGTACCCCAAAGCAGGTGGTCGGGGTCGGGCAATTCAGCGCCGCGGGCAAACATCAGGTTGATGAACGTCTTGTGGACAACGATCCCGCAGATCAGGCCTTTATCAGTACGATCTGTGCCATAGCCAATCAGGTTGGCGGATGGATCCGCTTGCTCAATGGCATTCGGCATCACTTCCAGGATCAATTCACGCGCAGCCTGAACCAATTCTCTGACCAGGGGAAGAAAGGGGCCTTTAAAAGAATCTGGAATGGAGTCGTTGGTTGTGACCATGCTGTTATTCTAACATAACCACCTTACAAAATTATTGACGAAAGCGCCAAGGGATGGGGTAAAATATTCTTGCCATTCAACTTAATTCTACTCAGGAAAAAATGTCCAAATCAACTGTTGCTGTCCTTCGCACCACCCCCTCCACGATTCTTCAAGATTATGTGCGCTTATTTGAACTGGCCGGCGGCCGCCAGGCGCTGGATCCCACTGCTAAAACAATTCTCAAAGACAACATCACCTGGCATTTCCCCATGCCGGGCGCCAACACCACCCCCTGGCAACTGGAGGGCACGATTATGGCCTTGCAGGCGGCCGGATTTAACGACCTGGTCTGTGTACAAAATCAAACTGTGGTCACCAACGCCTTCAAGGGTGAGGATTTAAATCGCTACAAGCCGATCTTCCAGCGTTACAACCTGGAGGTTCGTTTCAACTTCCTGGAGAAGGACATGCGCTGGGTGGAATACCGACCCAAGGCTAAAATGCTGGCGCTGGATCACACCTACCCCGAAGGCATCCTGATCCCGGATTATTTCATCGGCAAGAACATCGTACACCTGCCAACCACCAAAACCCACATCTACACCACCACCACCGGCGCCATGAAAAACGCCTTCGGTGGTCTGCTCAGCAAATACCGCCATTACACCCACTCCTGGATCCACGAAACCCTGGTCGATCTACTGGCGATCCAGAAGGAAATCCACCCGGGCATCCTGGCGATCATGGATGGTACGACTGCCGGGGATGGCGAAGGGCCGCGCTTGATCCAACCGGTGGTGAAAAATGTCATCCTGGCCTCCTCGGACCAGGTGGCGATCGATGCGGTCTCGGCCAAGCTAATGGGCTTTGACCCGATGTCCATCCAATACATCCGGCTGGCGCACGAGCAGGGATTGGGAGTGGGCGACCCAAGCCAGATCGAACTGGTGGGTGACGATATTTCCGGAGAAAACTGGCACTTCAAGATTGGCAAGAATTCACACACCTTCCTGGCCTGGCTGGCCTGGTATGGGCCGACCAAGTTCCTGCAGAAATTGATCATGCGCACCCCGCTGGTGGTAATCCCGACCTTCATCGGCGAGGTGGAGCAGGATTATATGTACTGGCCGTTCAAGTATCGCAAGCTGGCAAACCGCTGGCAGCGCGAGACAGAATGGGGTCGACTGTTTGAGCAATACGAAAATTAAATAACCGCGGCCAGCCGGATGGGTACCAGTGTTCACCGGCAGCAATCGACCCAGCTGGTGGTCAATTCCTTCCTGCAATCATTGGGCTCGACCAGCGGGAAGTAACCAACCCAACAAAAATCAGGTGCAAGTCAACCTTACACCTGATTTTTGTTTAACGGTTGGGAGGAGAGCAACCAGCCGGCCGAAAATTCTTCTGAATTTATCTTGAATGGTTTACCGGTAATTCGGCCATTTGCGCCTGGACCGCCTGGCAAAACTCACGTGGGTGTTGAACCCCTTTGAGTACTTTGCGGGACCCATCCCGGGTCGTGAGGATGATTTTTCCGTAGCCCAAGATGCGTCCGCCCAGGGATTGGCGGAATTGGATGGTTTTAAGGTCGGCAAGCGGCAATTCATAAGAAGCGCGGGATTTCTGACCTTTGCGCACGATGATTTTCTCTCGGGTCAAGCTGAACGAGTGGGTGAACAGGACCGCAATCAGGAGGAAGATGCCAATGACACCCAGTAAGATCAGGATCAAACCGATGACCAGCAAGACTGGGTAGAGCATATCCAGCACAGGTTCTACCGTATCCAGGTTGATGGCACTCACGTAACTGACGATCAATCCAAAAATGAGGAGTAGAATGGAACCCAGGCCAGTTGCCCAATGCACCTTTTCTGTCCGCAGGGTTGTCCCTGGCTGGCTGGCAAGCTTGGAGACTTCATTCCGTGCTGGTTGGGTCTGCACCACCGGCAGCGGACGAACTGGTTGCGTATCACCTTCCTCCTGGATCGTCGATTCTGCTTCTGGTTCAGGCACCAGGATGGACTCAGCTTCCGTCACGATCGAAATCCCTGTGGTTGGTTCAGACTCGATGATCGGGGTTGTTTCAGGTGCATCCACCATCGGAGTTTCTATGCTTGGCTCAGACTCGATGATCGGAGCTAATTCAGGTTCAATCATAACCAAAGTCTCAGGGGTTGATTCAGCTTCGATGATCGGAGCTAATTCAGATGCATCCACCTTCGGAGTTTCTATGCTTGGTTCAGACTCGATGGTCGGAGCCGTTTCAGGTGCATCCACCATCGGGGTTTCATGGATTGGCTCAGGCTCGGCAAGCGGGGCATCCATTGGCGGCGCCTTCAGCAACTGGAGTTGTTGGGCTGCCAGCTGGTTTTCCGGGTTTATTTTCAAAACCTGTTCCAGGCAGTAGATGGCATGCTCGTCCTTCTCAGCCACCTCGGAAAACAACAGCCAGGCCACTTCTGATTTTGGATCAGTTTTGATAGCCTGGCTGAGCAAGGCGCGCGCCCGGGCCGGATTAGCCTCCTGCCTGGCTTGTTCCAACAGGTTGGCAAACTCTTCTGGTGTCATGGGATCCCTCCCCGTCCATTGAATATAAATTCCTTACAAAAAGAGTATAGCACAACCTGGATTTAAATTATTACACCTTCAAATGATTCGATTTGAGGGGCAACAACTCCTCCACCAACACGATGACAGGGAAACGGATGGCATCGGCATCCCAATGGTTTGGCCGTGAGCTGAGAATGATTCGGGCTTGTGGATTGAAATCACTGATCACCTCCCGGCATCGGCCACAAGGCGGCAGGAGAAAGTGCTCCCCAGTCGGACTGCGCCAGACAGCAGCCACCGTCTCCAGGTCGCGTCGGCCAGCCGCCACCATGACACAGATGGCAGCCACCTCACCGCAAACATTGGCAAAACCTGTGGAGGTTTCAAAGTGGATGGCGGAGAAGATGGCTCCACTGGCGGTGCGAACAGCCGCCCCAACTTCCTGGATGCCTTTCACGTACAACCGGTCAGAGGCGGTGATGGCCTGGGTCAGTACTTCAACATCTGCTTCAGTGAGTGCTTGAAATTGCATGCGAACCTCCTCGGATAAATTATCCTGTCAATTGCCAGGCCTCCTGTAGCCAGGTCCAGGCAAAGGCAATCCACCGGCGGAAGGCAACCTGACTTATGGAAACCTGGACTTCGGCCGGGCCGATGCAGGCCAACATCTCCGTCAGGGTATCCAATTACTGGCAGGAGGCAGGCTTATCGGCAAGGTACTCATCCAGGGTGAGCATCATGGATATCTGCGACAGTTCAACATGATTCTGAGAGCGTTCATCTACCGAGTAAAAATCAGGAACAAAGTCACCGCGATCACGACCACCAGGATAATAATGAGGGCGGCAAAGACCAGTCTGTTGAGACCAGGTTTTTCCGGGTTAATCGCGGACGGATTGTTATAAGCGCTCTGCGGAATGACCGGAATGCCGATCGGGAGCGTGGTTTCCAATGCAGTGATTTGCTTCATCGCGCGCAAACCGGTCCATATCCCCCACAGGGCGAGCAAGTGGAAGAGGGTCGAGAGCCAATCGCCAAAGGCCAGCACCAGGATGGTATCCAGGCCGTACAATACCATGCCGGTGATGATCACCCAGCGTACTCGTTTACGACCGAAAATGCCGAACAGGACGAAGGCTACGATCAAGGCCAGGTCGAAGGCATAACCGAGAATACGAATGAACAAACCAATCTCAGCAGTTGCCTCCTGGGCAATCCCGAGCGCCACTCCATCGATGAGTTGGGTGATGCCCAGGCCAACCACGAAGGTTGACTCCATATTCAGCATATAGGTGATGGAGTTGATGAACGAAAGGGCGGCAACCCAGTAAAACCAACTCAGTCCGCTCCTGATCTGGCGATCCAGTTCCATCAGGCGGCGGGCAGTGGCGATTTGGGTGGCTTCAGCAGGTGTGTAGTTAGGTGGTTCCATTTTCTCTCCAAAGTTGGTTTCTTAAGCGACAAAGAAGACACGTTTGACAAACAACATCCCAGGTTTTCGATCATAAAATCTTCACAAGCAATTACGAAAAGTCTCATACCGAGTTTCATCGTGATAATTATATTATCGAAGAGGGTCTGGATTGTTTATCCATTGAAATTGCCTATTGACAAGTTAGTAAATATATTGTATTATTTTCATAGTACTTTGTAATTCAAAGTACTTTTTAATCAAGAAAGGAATTACCAACATGTCAGATCCGATCAGTTTACGCGAAGCAGAGAAAAAAGCCTTCACCACCCTTCACAATGACGGCCTGTGGGACATCCTTATCGGCAGTATTCTGCTGATCTTTGCCCTTGCACCTGTCTTATCCAGCCGCATGGGAGATTTCTGGAGTTCAGTCATCTTTCTGCCGTTCTGGGGGGTGCTGTACCTGCTGATCCTGTGGGTACGAAAATCCGTGGTTGCTCCCAGGTTAGGCAGCGCACAATTCAGCAAAGGGCGAAACTCCCGCCTGAGAAAACTTAGCCTCATCCTGGTCCTGGTGAATGCCCTGGCGATGGTGCTCGGTATCCTGATCCTGGTTTTTGGCCGGACAAGCGGATGGCTGGCTCCAGCGCTATTCGGCCTGATGCTGGTTGTGGGTTTCAGCCTGGGCGCTTACTGGGTGGATATGAATCGCCTGTATGTGTACGGCCTGTTGGCCGGCATCTCCCCGCTGGCTGGAGAATGGTTATTCCGCCAGAATTTAGCCAGCCACCATGGCTACCCGCTGACTTTTGGGATCACCAGCGGGGTAATCATCCTGGTCGGGATCGGGATGTTCATCCACATGCTGATCCACAATCCTTTACCAACATCAGAAGAGTAGGCTGCAGATGAATGACGCATCCTCTCCCGACAGCCACCTGCAATCCCTGGCTGGGCTGGATCAGATTATTCATGCTCCTGCCCGGTTGATGATCCTGACCTACCTGTATGTAGTGGAAAGCGCAGACTATGTGTACCTGATGCGCCTGACAAAGCTGAGTTGGGGCAACCTGGCCACCCACCTGGCCAAACTCGAGGAGGCCGGTTACATCCTCATTGAAAAAGAATTCCAGGGCAAAAAGCCGCACTCCACCATCCGCTTAACAGAACAAGGTCGGTCTGCTTTCCGCCTGTATAAAAAGAGCATGCAGCAAATCCTCGATGACTTACCCGAGTAGACTAAAATATCTGAATTTTAATAATTGGATTGCCTGTTGACATTAACGTTACGGTATAGCTTATACTGGGTGCATGTACACCATTCACCAATTGGCCAGGCTGGCCGGCGTCACCCGGCGCACCCTGCATTATTACGACGAGATCGGCTTGCTCAAACCAAGCCATGTGGGCGAAAACGGCTATCGGTATTATGCTGAGGAGGCCGTTCTGCGCCTCCAACAAATTTTGTTCTACCGGGAATTGGAGCTGCCGTTGGAGAAAATCCGGTCCATCCTGGCAAATCCGGATTTTGACCCGCAACAAGCGCTGCAAAGCCACAGGTTGGAATTGCACAAGCGCATCCAGCGCCTGGAGCGGTTGATGCAAACCATCGATCACACATTGCAGCATCTGAGAGGAGTAAGGAAAATGGACAACCAGCAATTATTTGACGTATTTACCGAGGAGCAACAGGCCGAATACCAGCGTGAAGCCGAGCAACGATACGACCCGGCCATTGTGCGGGCATCCAATCAACGTTGGAACCGCTACACAAAAGAGGAAAAGCAACGCATCGGCAAGGAAGGCGAAGCCGTGTACCGGGGATTCGTGCCATCCATGGCTCAAGGCCCGGCTTCGGCGGAGGCACAGGCCTGCGTGGCCGCCTGGCGCAAACACATGGAATATTTCTGGATGCCGAACGAAGAGCAGTTGCTCGGTATCGCCAGTGGTTATGTGAGCGATCCACGCTTCCGGGCCAATTTCGATAAGATCCACCCGCAATTGGCGGAGTTTGTATATGAGGCAGTCAAGGTGTACCTGGAAAACCGCAAGAGGAAATAATCCATGCAGAAAATGCAAAACGCCAGGTTGCTAAGGCCTGGCGTTTTTGTTTCAACCAATTGCCTTTAATACCCGCAGTGCCCGCAGAGTGACGTATTTATTGGGCTGGAGCTTGCTGCCGTAACTGCCCCAGGTTTTGCCTGTGTAGTCATATTCCAGGTTCCAGCAGCCGGTTGCATCCTGTTTCTGGCGGACGAGTTGCAATAGGTTCGCCAGGCGCTGGTCATGGCCATAGCCCAGGCGAACCAGGATATCAGCAATTTGTAACAGGTCAGTGATATAAAACACCGGGAAGCCGAACTTCCACCAGCTGCGGTTGGGAGGCTGGCCCTCGGAGGTGGGATAGGCGGCCGTGGCTGGATCGATCCCCAGCAGAAAATCCACCCCGGTTTGAATGGCACTTTGAATCAGGGGTGTCCGGCGTTCTACCGGCAGGCAGGCAAAGGCCAGCATGACCTTGGCTGCGCCCCAGGCGCAGGGCAATTTGTTATTGGCCCCGCAGGCAAAATTGGGGCCGCATTTATAAGCCGCGTAACGTAGCGGTGCCTTTTTATCGCTGGCCGGGGCAATTCCCTCCCCGGTGACGGTGCGCGCCATCCATTCATAGGCTTTCTCCAACCGGGAGTCTGTACTGCCCAGTTCGGTGATCGCCCAGCACAGGTTGCCCTGCAGGCAATCGATGGTGCCGGATGGAGCACCGGAATAGGAGAATTGTCCACCAGGTGCCAGGGCGTTCTCCAGCGAATACTCACAGGCGCGGGCAATGCGTTCATCCTGGTCAATGGAAGCTCCCAATTGAGCAAGCAGGATCAACGACCAGACGGTGGAACGATACTTGGGGCCGTAGCCTGGGCCAGGCCTTTGCCAGTAACCGGCAGGATCCATGTGAGACAGAATTTTCGGGATGGCTCCCTGCTGATGGGCAGCCTGGTGAGCCTGCATTAATTCCGGGTCATCCGCAGGTGTATCCAGCAAATCTCGCAGGGTCAGATAACGCACGGTGGATGGATCGGGTTCCAGCAGCCAGGGGAGGATATCCGGGGGAAGTTGAGCCTTCCAGGACATGATGCACCTCTTCAAGTTATCTCACAATGATTGGTTGCGCTCTGTTTGGAAATCGGAGACTTAACATAACCTGACTGAAACTTTAAATTAATCGTTAAGTTTTTGAGCTTTGAGAATTTTCTGGCAATCCTTGATCGCCCAGATGTAGTGGCTGGATGTGTTAGCCTTGAGGTACGCCAGCAGGGTATTTTGGTTCATCCAGGCATACAAGCCGGGTGTCGTTAAGTCAGCATCGGATAATTGATGGATGAATTGAACTGTCTTTTGATGAGACTCCCGGAAGAGAGTCAGCACCGTTTGCAGAGACAAATTCTGATGTTTTTCATAAATGGATTGATTCAGCGCAGGTAGCTGACTCCATTTGTATCCAGGTGCAGGCACGGTCGGGGCTTCACCGCGCAATCCGGTTTCGTACCAGGTGAAGAACATTTGCTGCCATTCGTAGAGGTGCGCCAGAATATCCTTGATGGACCAGGCGCCTGAAGCAGGAGAATAAAACAATTGCTCCAGGGTCAGGGAACTAATGAGGTTTTCCAGGGCTGCGTACTCTTTTTGAATAGCTGTCAGAAGTTCGGTTTTATTCAGCGGACGGGACATGGACTCTCCTTTGATCATTCTTCATTATTAACCTTATGCAGATTCCTCTGAGTTACTCATCTCTCTGGCGTAATGGATGAATACCAGTGTCAATTTTACATCCTCTGGATCAGAAGGCAAACAGACTTTGGAAGATGGATCCGGGCGGTCTGCCCAGGCGCGTTGAATCAGGTCCGCCCAGCGGGGATCCAGGTGCTCCAGTCCCCAGCGTACCCCGGCAAGTTTGGATTGGATCGTCCCGGTTTCCAGGGTTTGCAGCATGCGGCAGTAACTTATGACCGCAAAGGGTTGCGCCCAGCGGTTGTCGATGGAATAACGCCCGCAGATTATTTCCTCCCCCCAATCCCGCATCACCGCCCGCACCTCGCGGCATAAATCCTGCGCCGGGATGGGATCGATCAAGGTCTTGAGTTCCGGCCCGACCAGGGCGATACCGTGCTCACGCGCTTGCCAGCGCACCACCAGCGAGTTATCATGATCGGATGGCTCCAGGGTCCGACTGGTATTGTCGAGGTACCAGAGTTTGGTATGAGCCGGGTCACCCCAGCGCAACAGATCTTTGGGAAAATAAGAGCCTTCCAGATGCTTGGCCCAGTCGGATGGCTGGTCATAGATGCGACCATGCAACTCCTGCAGGGCGATTACCTCGGCTGCCGAAAGTGACTGGCGAACGACCACCAGGAAATCCACATCGCTGTGCTGGTCGGCATCCCCCACGGCAAAGGAACCCTGCAGGTAAACGCCAATGAGGTTGGCAGCCAGGGTAGCCTGCGCGCCGCTGACCAATTGGTCAAGAACGGCGTTGAGGTCTGGAAAAAGAGTGGGAGGATTTTGGAGCAGCATAAATAATTGGTATGGATGCAAGGCAAAGAACTACAGGATTTGTTGTGGACGAGTCATTGTCCATCCATCTGGATGAATTATCAGTTTGCCAACCAATCCTATGCGGAACTCATAAAATCCTCGAGAGAAATCAGGGGTCGACGGATGGTTTCGAGTGTCTCCTGTGCGATCCATCCTTCCTTAACCAGTTCATAACCTGCCTGGTGAGCTGCGGTGAGGACACTTGCACCGTCCTGTGTGACCTCACCCTTCTTTTTCATGACACTAGAGTGAGGACGAAGAAGTGCCCCGGCAAACTCAACGCTGGCATCCTTGGCTATTTCTTCAACAATTCTCACAACTGTATCCAGATTTTCCAGCTCCCACCAGCCACTGGTTGCCACCAGGACGATTTGCTGGATCTGAACATCCCCTCGAAAACGGATGCGCGTACGCCCATCTCGGAATTCGAGGACGGGGTCCATCAGGGCAACCAGGCGGTTGATGATGTTTTGGAAATCCCCGGGTAAGGGAATATATACAGGGGTTGCCAGCACAAGGATTTCTGCTTGTTTCAATTTTGGATAAAGGGATTGCATTTCATCATGAAGGCAGCATTCACCCGGTTTATCATTCCAGCAGTAAAGTTTTCCGCAGGAGCATGGTTTCACTTGAAGCTGGCTGGAATAGCACAACTCAAAAGTTGCTCCCGCCTGTTTCATCCCTTGCAGAAATGGAGCAAGGAGCATGGCGGTATTACTTCTCTCCAACCGTGGGCTGCCATTGATTGCGTAGGCTGTCCTCATTTTGACCTTCTTTCGAAATTCAGCCAGCGGGAAAAACCCTAGTAAGGAATCGTGTCAGTCCCATTATCGCGCAACCGTCAATAGAGTCCTCCCATGAAATTGGACCGCCTTTCATTGACAATCTAAAGCGCTTTGAAAACCTTCTCACTCATACATATGCTCTGCATCCCGCGGCAGGCTGTGGACGTGGCGCAGGTGGGCCGAGACATGCGCATCATCCTGCTGAGGGTAGGTAAAGCCGAATTGCTGCGCCACCGGGATGGCCACCCTGCGGAAAAGCTCACTCATGGCAAACAAGGCCTGCCAGGTGTGCTCGTAGTCGGCATCCGAATAGGTCTGGCAAAGCAACTGCCACAAGTCGGGCTCCAGGAAGCGCTCCATATACTTACCCAGTTTCCCCGGGCACTGGCTAAAGCCGGTTTGCACGCCCACATGCCAGGTCAGCATTTTCATCAATTGTTCCCGGACATATTCATCCAGCATGGTTTTGGCGTAGGTCAGTTCCCGGCGCCAGAGACCCTTGGCAACATACGGGCTGACCCACCAAAACTCGTTGCAGCAATCATCAAACTGCTTGCGGGTGGGCGGTTTGGGCAAATAATCCCGGTCAGAGGCTGGGGGATAGGCTGGCAGGATGCCATCCTTATCGAGCAGGGCAATGGTCTGGCTGTCCTCTTCCAGGTCTGCCAGGCGATCGAGCGGGTAAAGGGTCAGGTCGATCCGATTGCCATCCATGAATTGGATCAGGTAAGCATAGCCGGGATGATCCTGTGGGGGCGGATCGGTCATGTCATCCGGCAATTGCAGGATCATGCGCTCACCGAAGCGGTCAATCCAGCCAGGTTGATGCTTGATGGAATCCACATCCGTCACCAGGTAGATGATGTCGAAATCCTGGAAGAAATCCTTCGGGGCGTTCGGATTAGCGCGCGAACCATTGAGCAGGACCGCCCGGATGCGCGGATCTGCCCGGGCAGTAGACAGAATTATGTCAAACATTTCTTGTTCAGAGCGCATGGGATTGGGCTTTCAAAGGCAAAAAATTGAAACACCTCTGCCATGATTATATCCAATACAGAACCATTCGATTCATCTTGAGCATCCACGCCTATCCCGAATTTAAACCAAACCATGCTTAAGAATTGATTTCACCCCACCATTCTGCGGTACAATTCAAGCCTATGAACAGCAAACGACCTCAAATTTTATTAACCAACGACGATGGCATCCAATCCCCCGGGTTGTGGGCCGCCGCCGAAACCCTCTCCGCCCTCGGCTACGTGACGATTGCCGCCCCGCGCCGCCAGTACTCCGGCGCCGGCCGCTCGATCCCGATTGAGTCCGATGGCCGCATCGAGCAGCAGACCCTGCGCATCGGCAGCCAGGAATGGCCGGCTTATGCCATCGGCGGCTCGCCCGCCCAATCTGTCATGCACGGCGTGCTGGAAATCCTGCCAGAAAAACCTGACCTGGTGGTCTCCGGCATCAATTACGGCGAAAACATCGGCAACAGCATCATGATCTCCGGCACAGTCGGGGCGGCTATGGAAGGCGCCTCGCTCGGCATCCCCTCGCTGGCAATCTCGCTCCAATTGAAGGGCACCGACTACCTGTCCTACGACAAGCAGGTGGATTTCTCCGCTGCCGCCTACTTCACTGCCTACTTTGCCCGCCTGCTGCTGGTGCACCAGATGCCGGCGGACGTGGACTTCCTCAAAGTGGACGTTCCAGCGGACGCCACCCCGCAAACCGACTGGGTCGTCACCCGTGTCTCGCGCTCGCGCTACTTCATGCCGACTGCCTCCCGCAACGGCGCCCTGCACGAGGACGGCGCCATCGGCTTTTACATCGAGGCCGATCCGGAAGTGCTGGAGAAGGACTCGGATGTATTTGCGCTGGCGCACGAGTGCAAGGTCTCGGTCACCCCGCTCTCCATCGATAATACCTCCCGGGTGGATTTATCCGACCTGCAGCACCGCCTGAAGGGGTTGACCGAATAGCATGGATTTCCTCGACAGGCTGAATGAAGCGCAGCGCAAAGCCGTCACTGCCGGGAATGGGCCGGTGCTGGTGCTGGCCGGGCCGGGCTCAGGCAAGACCCGCGTCCTGACCCACCGCATTGCCTACCTGATCCAGGCGCTGGGCGTGCCATCTTACGCCATTTTGGCGGTTACTTTCACCAACCGGGCCGCCCGTGAGATGCAGGGCCGGGTGGAGCAGATGCTCGGCCAGGAAGTGGGTGAGATCTGGCTCGGCACCTTCCACGCCATGTGCGCCCGCATCCTGCGCCGCGAGCACGCCGCCACCCCTTATGACCGCAACTTCGTCATCATGGACAGCGACGACCAGGAAAAGCTGGTCAAGCAGGCCATCGAAGATCTGAAGATTGACGCCAAGCTCTTCAAACCCGCCAGCATGCACGCTGCCATCTCCAACGCCAAGAACCAGATGATTGGTCCGGAGGAGTTCAAGCCGAGCGGCTACCGCGAGGAAGTGATCCGCCGCATTTACATTCAGTACAACAAGCTGTTGATTGCCAACAATGCAGTGGATTTTGACGACCTGCTGCTGTGGGCGGTGCGCATTCTCGAGAACAACCCGGAGATCCGTCAGCGCTACGCCCGCCGCTTTCAGCACGTGCTGGTGGATGAGTTCCAGGATACCAATGCCGTCCAGTACCGCTTCATGCAGTTGATTTCCTCCTACCACAACAACATTTTTGTGGTCGGGGATGAGGATCAATCCATCTACCGCTGGCGCGGGGCGGATGTTCACAACGTGCTGGCCTTTGAGGAGGATTTTTCCGGCGAGCAGAAGATCCTGCTGGAGCAGAACTACCGCTCGACCCAAATCATCCTGGATGCCGCCCGGGCCGTGATTGACCGCAACACCCAGCGCACACCCAAAGCGCTCTTCACCGAGCGCGGCGGCGGCGACAAGATCACGCTCTACGAAGCCACTAACGATTACGCCGAGGCGGATTACGTGGTCGCCACCATCCAGGGGTCCATGAGCCGTGGCGCGCCCGGCAGTCAGTTTGCCGTGATGTACCGCACCAACGCCCAGTCCCGCCTGCTGGAGGAAGCCTTCCTGCGGGCCGGCATGCCCTACAAGCTGGTTGGGGCGCAGCGCTTCTACGGCCGGCGCGAGGTCAAGGATGTCATTTCCTTCCTGCGCCTGGCGCAAAACCCGGCGGATGAAATCAGCCTGATCCGCGCCATTGGCGTCCCCCCCAGGGGCATTGGCGACAAGACCCTGCTGACCCTGCAGGCGATTGCCCGCACGGCGAATCTCTCTGCCGGCTCGGTACTGGTCGATCTCGGCCGCCAGGGTAAGGCATCCCCCTACTGGGAGGAATTCAAAGGCCGCCCGGCCGCCCTGCTGGCGGATTTTGGCGCCATGGTCGGCGCCTGGTTCGATGCTTCTGCCAGTCTGCCGCTGCCCGCCCTGTTTGACCGCATTCTCAATGATACCGGCTACGAACCGTATATCAAGGATGAAAGCGAAGAGGGCGAGGAACGCTGGGAGAACGTCCAGGAGTTGCGCCGGCTGGCCTATGAATACGCCGAGCTGGGCCTGACGCCCTTTTTGGAGAACCTGGCCCTGGTCAGCGACCAGGACACGCTGGGCGAGACGACCGCCGTCACCGCCCCGACCCTGTTGACCCTGCACGCCGCCAAGGGCCTGGAGTTTGACCAGGTCTTCATCACCGGCCTGGACGAGGGGCTGCTGCCGCACTCGCGCTCCAAGGATGACCCGGAGGAGATGGCCGAGGAACGCCGCCTGTTTTACGTCGGCATCACCCGCGCCCGTAATCGCCTCTTCCTGGCGCGGGCCGAGCAGCGCAGCGGCTACAACACCGCCGATTATTCCACCCCTTCGCGTTTCCTGGATGACATCCCGGAGGATTTACTCAAGCGCGAAGGCGTGCGCAGTTCCTACTCCCGCCCGGCGCGCCGCGAGCTCAACTACCCGCGCTGGGGCAGCGAGCGCACCTCGACCCCGCCGCCCGCCCCCCGCCGGCAAGTGGAGTGGCCGACTCAGCGATCCACCCCGTCTGCCTCC
>JBGSJZ010000125.1:0-21958 GCA_041741455.1 Anaerolineaceae bacterium
AAAACCAGACCGGGAGCAGATGCTCCCGGTCTGGTTTTTCTCTCCGGCTGGAACTTAGTCTTGCACCGCTTCCACACCCGTCACTTCCGGGAAGAATTGATGCAAGGTGCCTTCCACCCAACCCTTGAGTGTAACCGGCGATAATGGGCAGCCCAGGCAGGCACCACCCAGGCGCACTTTGACCACCTTGCCATCAAAACTGACAAAGTCAACCGAACCACCATGGTAGGTGCTGATGTAACCATCCAACTGCTCCACCAGGGCGCGGATTTGCTCATCCACCGAGAAATTGGGGTTGCTATCGTTCATTATTTACTCCTTCCGGGATTCTCGCAATGGTCCATGCCATTCTGTAAAACTGCCAGGATTTGATCGTGGGTACTGGATAAACGTTCAGCGATAATGCTCGCCAGACGCTCCAATAATACCACACCCGTTTCCGGATAGCGTTCACACAGGAAATGTAGTTTGTGACCGTTCAATCGGTAGGCTTCCACCGGTTCCCCCGCCACGGCGGCAGAGGTGTACATATCCCGCCCCAGGGCTGCTGACCATCCAAATACACCACCAGGGATAATTTTCGCCACCGTCAGAGCCGGTCCATCGTAGGGTTTGTAGATCACTTCAACGCATCCTCCCAGCAGGATGTACAAGGATTGCGCTGATTCGCCCTGTGAAAAGATAATCGTACCAGCCGGAAAATGGCAATATTCCAGCAACGGGTTTAGCGTGCGTAATTGCGCATCGCTAAACCCCTGGAACAGGGAACACCGGGACAAATCCTGCTTTAACATTGCATCAATGTTAATGAAAGATACTATTCGTGCAAAGTATCATATTTCCCATTTCCACAGACATTGGTCACCCGAATGAAGGAAGGAAAAAATCCAAATATGACAGAATTTTGTGATGACCTGAGGAACAGAAAATCCCCATCAAAGATGGAGATTGGGTATTTGGAAAGCCAAATTTTCGGCCTGGTCGCAGGCAAATATTATTAGAGGGTGGAGACCAGCGAGAGAATCCAGGCAAGGACAAGAATAATAGAAATACCGACAAAGATAATCCTCTGCCAATTGCGGCGCGGTTTTTCTTCGCGGGTGGAATTTTTACTGTGGGTTGATCGATTAGACATTTTTATACCTCGGCCCATTATTTTACCACCTTTTCAGCCGAATCCGTGATTTCATTTCCCGGACAATTGATTGAATTTACATTTGACCTAGACATCATTACGCCTGCCAAAAATGCAAAGAGATTGACTTATCAAACTATGCTATACTTTTCATATGACTGACAGGCAAGCTTGGTGGCCAATTTGGGCGCAGAAGTTGCAACGATGGGGATTAAGCGAACCCATGGCAGCACTTTTGGAGGCTGTCGGTCCGCTCTCTGCCCTGGCCGCCCAGGCCATCTACGTCGGCCAGCCATTGTTTGGCTCCACGGCCGCCCAAAGCGGTTGGAGCGCAGCCGCCGAAATGCTTGCAGACCCGCAAGAAAGTCGCTCATTTGCATCCTACTTGCGCAAGGAGGGTGAAGTTGACTGATTTTTCGCCTGTTTTTCTAAGTGCCATCGCCATTGGATTGGTGTTAGTTGCAACTGTGCTCTTGTTTATTTTTTCGCTGCCCAGCCTGCGCTCTTCACCCCGTAACCTGCGGCCCATTCCAGCTGTGCAGCGTCTGCGCCGCGCCATCGGCCTGGCAGTGGAGGAAGGTAAAGGGCTGCATGTCAGCCTGGGCAAGGCCAGCCTGCTAGAACCCCCGGCTGCCGCCACTTTAATCGGTCTCGCCACCCTGGAGCGCATCACACAGTCCAGCATGATCAGCGACCGACCGCCGATCGCCACTAGTGGCGATCCTGCAGTTTCCATCCTCAGCCAGGACACCATGCGGGATATTTACCGCGCTGGTAACGTAGTTGAATCCTTTGATCCAGCTCAGGCCAGTCTGACCGGCGCTTCCCCGGTCGCCTATATCGCCGGGGCTTTGCCTGTTGGCGCCGATGAGAACGTGGCTGCCCACATCCTGGTTGGGTCCTTCGGCCCAGAAGTTGGCCTGCTGGCCGACCAGGCAGATACCGTTGGATCCTTTACCATTGGTGGCAGCGAATCATTACCAGCCCAGGCTGTGCTGTATGCCACCACCCAGCAACCCCTATTGGGAGAGGAAGTCTTTGCTTTGCCAGCCTACCTTCAGGCCAGTTCGTATCACCAGGCCAGTCTACAAGTGCAGGACTGGCTGCGCTGGGGGATTATCGTCGTCCTGGTTGCCGGCACGCTGCTGAGTGTTATCCTGGGGTAAGGGGATTCTTATGAAAATGAAATCACCCGTCGCCACCGCAATTGCCATCGCTGTCGGATTAATCGTGCTGGCCGGTTATTTTGTTCCACTGGCCATCCTGCAAGAAATCCGCTTCCAGTTGCTGGATTGGGCAGTCATCGTGGTTGGCTTCGCTGCCATCGTTGGAATCATCAACCTGCTGGCGGCCCATTACAAGCGCTTGCGCAGTACAGGCCCCGGGCACGATCCGCTCAGTTTGGTGGTCTTGCTGGCGTTTGTGGGCACCCTGCTGGTCGGCTTGCTATTTGGCCCTTCTTCAAACGCCTTCCAATCCATCGTTCTCAAAATTCAACGGCCAATTGAAGCCAGCCTGATGGCCCTCCTGGCTGTCACCCTAGCCTTTGCCTGCCTGCGCCTTTTCCAACGACAGCGGGGCATCCTGGCAATTGTTTTTCTCATCAGCGTGGTCTTTTTCCTCCTGCTGGGCAGTGGCATCCTCGGAGCCTTGAGCAACCTGCCGGTGCTTGGCGATTTGATTGAGCTATTCAACCGGTTGCCGGTTGCCGGAGCGCGTGGCATTTTGATTGGTGTTGCGCTCGGCAGCCTGACCGCCGGATTACGAATTCTACTGGGCGCTGACCGCCCTTACAGCGGGTAATCTATGGCCGATGTTAAATGCCCCATGTGTGGAAAGCCCAACCCGGCGGATGCCGAGGTTTGTGAATACTGCCAGGCGCGAATCAAGCCGTTGATTGTTGGCGACCAGCGAGCCTCTGACCCGGCTGATTGGTTGGCTGGTTTGCGCTTGAACAGTGATACCAACCCTCCCGCAGCTGAGCCCAGCGAACCGGCTAACAGTGATAGTGATTCTTCCGATTGGTTGGCACGCATTCGCTCGCGCCACCAGGCTGAGACTCCGGCTGAGGAATCCACAGCCGGCACTGAGGAAAACATTTCGGATTGGCTGACTGGCTTGCGCCAGGGACCTGAGGAGCCTGGCCCGGTAGAGGACGGACTTTCCCGGTTGTTCAGCGAGGAGGAACCATCTTCCAGAGAAACAGGCGCTGTTGTTCCAGCCACCGAAGACGCTCTGGAATCTGAAACGGAACCGGCGTCTGAAACTCCATCCACCACACCTGGTGATAATGTCAATTGGTTCAATACCTTACAGACCGAGCAGTCTGCTGCCAGCGAAGCAGCAGCCACCCCTGGCGAAGATCTCGGCTGGCTTACGGAGATTAACACCCCACTACCCAGCCCGGCCGAAACCAGGGCTGAGGATGACCTTGGTTGGTTGAGCGCCTTCCAGCCAGAAACGCCAACTGAATCTGAAACACCGGTTACCCCAGGTGAAGATCTGGGCTGGCTGGCGAAAAGCAGCCCAGTAGAACCAGTTGCCGAAGAGCCCAAAGCGGAAGATGATTTAGATTGGTTGAACGCCTTCCAGCCAGAAACGCCAACTGAATCGGAAACCCCGATCACCCCAGGTGAAGATCTGGCCTGGCTGACGGAAAGCAGACCCGTAGAACCAACTACTGCAGAGCCCAGAACAGAAGACGACCTGGGCTGGTTGAGCGCCTTCCAAACCGAACCCACTGCCGGATCTGAAATTCCGCTTAGCCCCGTAGCTGAAGCCCCCCAGGAAGCAATTGAGCCCGCCGCCGAACCTGCGGCAGATTTTGACTGGTTGACCGGTCTCATCCCCGCTGAGACCGGCGAATCCGCTGTCATGGGACCCATTAATCCCTACGAAGAAAGCACGGAGATCCAAATCCCCGCTCCGGATGCCTTGCCCGACTGGCTGGTGCAATTGCAAAGCGCACCGGCCCAGGAACCACCCTTCCAGCCTGCCCAACCCGAACAACCGGATTGGTTACGGAGCCTGAACGGGGGGAGCGAAGTACCTCAAGAGCCCTCGGGGCCGTTCACCATCCCTGTGCACGAAGAGCCAACCACCCCGGTCTTTAATTCTTCAGCGTTGGTTTTGCCCGGCCAGGGAATCCCGGACTGGCTCAACGACCTGCCAACGGATCAGACCACCAGCCTACCCACCACACCGGCCTTCCTGCCGGATGATCAACTCACACCGGTAGTCCCAGCCTCTACGGCTGCTTTATTTGGTGGCCAGGACCTGCCCGACTGGATTGGGCAGGAAGATGAATCGGTAGAAACTGAAAAACCCGCCGAAGAGTCCCCGGCCGAGGAATTGGAACCTGCTCAACTGCCTACCTGGCTGCAGACCATGCGACCAGTGGAGGCCGTGGCACCAACGTCGCCCTCCAACCTACTGGAGGATAACCGGGTGGAAAAGGCCGGCCCGTTGGCCGGTTTACGTGGCCTAGTGAACGGTTCTGAAACCGTCACACAGTACCAAAAGCCCCCCATTTACACCGTCAAATTGCAGGTGACTGAGCGCCAGCGCTTGCACGCCAACCTGTTAGAAAACATTCTCAATTCTGAATCCCAAGCCTCTACCCCTATCAGGGAAGCTCGCTTATCCCCGCAACGTATCCTACGCGGGTTGGTGACCCTGCTCTTACTGTCAGCCTTATTGACTCCACTCATCCTGAACCTGCCGGCTCTTCTTCCAGTCCGAAACCCAAATGTGCTGGCAGATTTTGTTAGCGGATTGGGCAAAATTAATCCCGGGGATTCGGTTTTGTTGGCGGTGGAGTATGATCCCGGTCTGGCCGTAGAACTTGAAGAGGCGGCAGGCGGTTTATTGGAATGGCTCGAGCAAAAGAATGCCACAATTACCCTGATCAGCACCAGCCCTGCCGGACCTGCACTTGGTGAAGCTCTTTTGCAGACTACCTGGTCGGCTGAAACCATCCAGAGTAACAGCGCCAACTTAGGCTATATCGCCGGAGGCAGCACCGCCCTGGCCCAGCTTGCCTCTTCCAGCTTGCAACAACAGATTGGACTTAACCTCCTGGCCAGACGCCCCTTCCGATTGCCGGTAGACTGGTCAATTCAACAAAACTTCAGCGATTACAAGGCCGTCATTCTATTGACCGATAACGTGGAAACCGGACGAGCCTGGGTTGAGCAAATCAGTCCAGCCCTGGGTGAAACCCCGTTGCTGATCATCAGCAGCGCCCAGGCCGCCCCTGTCTTGCAGGCTTATAGCGGAGCCCAGGTACAGAGCTTGATGAGCGGCAATAGTCAAACCACGAAGAACAGTAGCCGACTGGCTGCCCATCAAATTGGCATGCTGGTCGCTGCTTTACTCATTCTCTTAGGCGGTGTCATGCAGGGTATCCTCTTGCTCTTCAAACACCCCCAGAAAGAACGAGAGGGGTAGCCCATGGAAATCATTTGGACGCTGGTTGCATTCCTCCTGACTTTGCTGGTTTTTAGCTACCTGCTCGGTGACAATGTACTCTTTCGCTTGACGACCTATTTATTCGTCGGTATTTCGGCGGGCATCCTGGCAGTGATGGTGATCGACCAGGTGTTAGTGCCGCGGCTCTTCAATGTCTTTCTAAACGGAGACATCAACCGGATTGTCGTTGTCCTGCCTGCGTTAGTGCTCGGCCTGTTGCTCTTTTTCAAACTATCACCCCGCCTTACACAAATCGGTAGCCCTTCCATGGCCTACCTGGTTGGCACTGGGGCAGCGGTCATCATTGGCGGAGCAGTGCTCGGCACGCTCTTCGGGCAAATCGGCGCCACCTTCCAACTGGCCAGCGGCGCCCCGCAGAACACCCCAATCTGGGTGCGCATCCTGGAAGGCCTCTTGCTGGTAGTTGGCACGGTCACCTCCCTGGCATATTTCAACTTTGGCGCAGTCAGCCGCTCCATCGAAGCCCCGCGCCGGGCCTTGCTGGTTAGCTGGTTATCTCGCATTGGCCAGGTCTTTCTGGCTATTACCCTGGGCGCTCTGTTTGCCGGGGTGTTTTCCGCCGCCCTGACGGCGCTGGTCGACCGGTTGGATTTTCTCACTACCACCATCTTGAATTTTGTAAAATGAGCTGCCATGACCCCTTCCCTAATTGATGCTGAATCCGTTCTGGCAATTGATTTTGGCTCGGTCAACACCCGCGCCTTGCTATTTGATGTGGTGGAAGGTCAGTACAACTTCATCGCAGCCGGGCTGGCCCCCTGCACCATGGGTGCCCCCTACTTTGATGCACTTGAGTCTCTCCACATCGCCCTTGATCACCTGAGAAAAATCACCGGCCGTACCCTGCTGGATGATGATGAAGTTCTGATCCTGCCCGGACGGGACGATGGCACCGGTATTGACCGGTTAGTACTCACTTTTTCCGCCGGTGAGGAATTGAAGATCGTGGTTACCGGCCTGTTGGGAGAAGTCTCACTGGAAAGTGTGCAGCGCGCCGCCAGTTCGGCCTATGCCCGGGTGGTGGATGTATTAAGCCTTTCCGACCGCCGCCGCAGTGAGATTCAACTGGACGCTTTGCTCAAGACCCGCCCCGACCTGATTCTGATGGCCGGAGGCACGGATGGCGGCGCTTCCAAGACCATCTTCCGACTGGCGGATTTAATCGCCCTCACCTGCCGCCTGCTGCCGCGCGAGGAACGCCCAGAGATCATCTATGCTGGCAACCAGGCGATTGCAGCCAAGATCAAAGAAGGGCTAAGCAAGTGGACAACGGTTCACTTGGCACCCAACCTGCGCCCGACTATTGACCTGGAAGATCCAGGCCCGGCCCAGAATATTCTCTCCCAGGCTGTGGCCAATATCCGCAGCCAGCGCACCCACGGACTGGAAGGTCTTTCCAGCATTGCCAGCGCCCCCACCCTGCCGACGGCAGCCGCCTTCGGGCGCATGTTGCGCTTTCTCGGGCAAGTTTATGATTCCTCCAAGGGCGTGCTCGGGGCGGATATCGGTGCGGCTTGGACGACCATTGCCGCCGCTAGCGGAAAAAACTACGCCTTAAATGTGGTTCCCATTGGCAGCGGCAGTGGAGCGGCAGAAATCCTGCGTATCTGCTCACTGGCGGATATCACGCGCTGGCTGCCCGGACACATCCAGCCGGAGGAAGTGCGTGACCGCATCTTTCAAAAATCCCTGCACCCTTCAGCTCTGCCAGAAACCCTGGAAGACCTGTGGATTGAGCAGGCGGTGGCGCGCCAGGCGATGCGCCTGAGCATGACCAGGACTCTTTCCCGCTGGCCGAATTTGGGTTATTCATTTGAGCCAATGTTGGTCAGCGGCGCGGTAGTCACCCACGCTCCCACCCCACAACAAAGCCTGCTGATGATTCTGGATGGCCTGCAGCCGATTGGCCTGACCACCATCATCCTGGATCAAAACGGCCTGACTCCCGCCCTGGGGGCGATTGCTGCTTTCAATTCCATTCTGCCGGTACAGGTGTTTGAATCGGGAGCGTACTTGCCGTTGGCTACCGTCGTCTGCCCAGTCAGTTCAGCCCGGGAAGGCACACCCATCCTGCAAGCCCGTTTGCAATACGAGAATGGCGAGGAAGATGTCTTTGAAGTTGTCAAGGGCAGCCTGTTGGCCCTGCCGTTGCGGTTGGGTGTTACCGGCAACCTGTACCTTCAGCCGCTGCGTGGCACCAGCATTGACTCGCGTTTACGCCCGGCTGGCGGTTTCAAAATCACCGGCGGCATCTGCGGGGCAATCATTGATGCCCGCGGCCGCCCACTCAATTTGCCTGTCGAAGATGCCCGACGACGCGAGTTGATGAAAAAATGGGCCATAGCCCTGGGCGGATAAATTGGCATCATTCTTGCAATTTCAGGCAAGGGAGTAACCATGCTGGCACCTGTCACTCATGTTCTTGCGCTTACCCACATTCGCCGACGGCGTTTACTGCCCTCCCCCGGGCAGGTCATGGTGCGTCTCGGGCAAACTGTCAACCCGGGAGATGTGATTGCCCAAGCGCCGCGCCCCGGTTCCCACCTGATTGTGGATGTCCGGAGAATGCTACGCTTGCCTGCTTCCATCAAAATGGATCAGGTGTTGCAGGTTCACCCGGGTGACCGGGTAGAAAAAGACATGCCAATCGGCGAGTATGAGGGATTCTTCACGCGGATTGCCCGGGCTCCGCAAGATGGCACCGTCGTCATGATCCAAGGTGGCCGGGTGGTGATGGAAACTTCACCGGAAATTCTTCAAGTGAAGGCTGGTATATCTGGTGAAGTGTCTGAAATCATTACTGATCGCGGTGCCTGGGTGGAGACGGACGGCGCTTTGGTCCAGGGTATCTGGGGTAATGATCAGATAGAAAACGGAATTCTACTGACCAGGCTCAACGGCCCAGATGATACCCTGGACGCTAACCGCCTGGATGTATCCATGCGCGGTGGAATTTTGGCAGCCGGGCATTGTTCCAGCGCCGAAACTCTCAAACTTGCTGCCGATATCCCGCTGCGCGGTATTATCCTAAGCTCACTAACGGTTGACCTGATACCACTGGCAGAGAGCCTGTCCATCCCGGTCCTGATCTTGGAAGGTTTTGGTAAAATACCATTGAACCCGGTTGCCTTAAAAATTCTAACCACCAGCGACCAGCGCGATATGTGCCTGCTGGCCCACCGCTGGTCACCTTATGCTACCAACCGTCCGGAAGTTGTCATCCCTTTAAACGCCTCAGCAGATTACCCGTCGGATGTAATTGAATTTCGTCCTGGCCAGATTGCACGGGTCACTTCCGGCAAGAATGCTGGCCGCTGTGGCAAGTTATCCCAGATACGCCCGGGTGTGTTAACCTTCCCCAGCGGAATTACAGTGCCTGCCGCTGATTTGCACTTGGATGATGGAACGGAGATTTGCGTACCCGTTGCCAACCTGGATGTGCTAGAATAGAGAATTGAAGCCAACGGAGAGGAGAATTTTCAATGTCCGATATCAACCCAAACGAGGATAGCGATTTTGAGTTGTTTGAGGAAGCTGGGGGTTCCGAACCTGCTATCTCGCCTGAACCGGCTGCCCCTGCGCCCAAAGGGAACCGCCCATTTGTCCTGGCAGCCGGAATCATTGGCGGCATCATCTTGATCGGTTTAATTGCTCTTGGAGCCTACAATTTAGTAATTGGCCCCCGGCAAGAGGCTGCTCGCCAGGAACAGGCTGCTCAGATCCTGGCCCAAAATACAGCTACCGCTCAGGCTGCCACCCAGGCTGTGATTGCTTTGCAGGCGACCGAAGATGCAGCCAAAGCGCCCAAACCAACTTCGACCCTGCTGGCACCGACCAAACCGGAGCCAACCAAACCTCAGTCAACATCGACCACTGCGCCAACATCAGTCCTGGCTCAAGCCACCCAAACCCCGCCTGTGGCTGGAGGAACCCTGACTTCCCTCCAACTGACAGCCACGATGGGCTCCCTTCAAACACAACTGGCGGCAGCTAATACCGGGACACCGCGGGCTACTTCATTACCAACCACTGGTTTTGCGGATGAGGTGGGTCTTCCCGGGATGATCGGCCTGGCTGCGGTATTTGTGGCGATTATCCTGGTGATGCGCGGGCTGCGCAACCGGGAAAAATAATCAAGGTAACCCGTCCAAGGGCCGGAACGCCCTTTTCTACCAGCCATCCCTGCCTGTAGGTGTGGAATCTTGCCACACCCACCGGCAGGGATGTTTTATGCGATTTTTTCTCCATACAACTTGCGGTGAACCACGCTCAAGGCGCGCACCTGCTCGGCTGCATGGTAGGAAGAACGCACCAGCGGTCCACTTTCCACCCATTTAAAACCAATCTCCATGCCAAAGTGCTGGAGCTCGTCGAATTCTTCCGGTGTGTAATAGCGCACAATCGGCAGGTGCTTGCGGCTGGGCTGAAGGTACTGGCCAATCGTAAGTATTTCTACCCCCCACGAGCGCAGGTCGGTCATCACCTGCTTGACCTCGTCCATCTCCTCCCCCAACCCCAGCATCAGACCGGATTTGGTTAGCACTTCCGGATCCAGCAATTTGGCATTGATCAGGGTGGCCTGGGTCCAGGCATAGCTATCCTGGGGTTGGACCAGCTTGAACAAGCGTGGTACCGTCTCCACATTGTGGTTGAGGATCTCTGGTCGGGCATCCATCACGATTTTAAGAGCCTCCACACTGCCCTTGAAATCCGGGATCAAGACTTCGATGGAGCAGCCGGGGTGCAATTGGCGGATGCGCCGGATGACCATGGAAAAAATTGGGGCGCCGCCATCCTTGCGCTCATCCCGGTTGACACTGGTGATCACGGCATGTTGCAGTCCCATCGCCTTGACGGCCTGCGCCACCCGCTCCGGTTCCAGCCAATCCAGCATTTCCGGCGCGCCATGCTTGATGTCGCAAAAACCGCATGTGCGGGTGCAGACATTCCCCAACATCAGGAAGGTGGCAGTTCCAGCGCCCCAGCATTCGCCCATGTTCGGACAACCGGCCTCCTCACATACCGTGTGAAGGGCTTTCTTGCGCATTAATCCTTGCAGCCATTCATAGGTCTCCCCGCTCGGTGCGCGCACCTTGATCCAACTGGGGCGGCGGGTTGGGGTCGTATCGATTCGTTCAGGATTTACCCGGTCACGGGTTGGATCAACAGGCATCTCACACTCCTAAGCTTTTTTCTTACGGGCATATTTTTCGCGGTACATGCGTTGGTCAGCCAGGTCAAACGCCTTCAGCAAAGATTGTCCGAATTCCACCGAGGCGCCACCAATTGAAATTTCCAGTGGGATATGATCCTTCTGGTGGTTGATACCCTCCAGATTTCGTCGCAAACGATCCATTGAAAGCTCAAGAATTTTTTGGTCGCACTCAGGTAATAAAATGGCGAATTCATCACCACCGATGCGGGCGACGATATCCTCCGAGCGGAAGGTGCTGCGCAACAGGCGCGCCACCCGCCGCAGCAGGTCATCACCGCTCAGGTGCCCGTGATTGTCATTGGTTTCCTTCATGTTATCGATATCCACCACAATTACGCCTGCCGGGTAGCGCCGGTTATGATTCATTTGGTCCAGTTCTTCGTCAAAGTAAAACCGGTTGAAAAGGCCGGTTAAAGCATCATGGCTGGATTGAAAGCGCAGCCGGTCTTCCATGCGTTTGCGCTCGGTTATATCTCGAAAGATGGAAAAGCTGCCCAGGTAATTCCCTTCGTTATCAAAGCGCGGGGTGGCGGTCACCAAAACTTGCCGGCGCTGGCCATCTGAGCGTAAGAAAGCAACCTCGTAAGTGGATGCTTTACCAGTTTTTCGGTTGGCAATTTGCTGGGCAAAGATCGGTTTCTGATCGGGTGGGATAAAGTCTGCAATACTGCGTCCGATAATCTGTTCCACCGGCATGCCCAGGATGCCTTCTGCTGCCAGGTTGATATAGAGCACCTGCCCATCCACTCCAAAAATCCCGGCACCTTCCCCTTGGTTCTCCACCAGCAAACGGTAGCGCTCTTCGCTGGCTTGCAAAGCCTCCTCTGCCAACCGCCGGTCGGTGATATCCACTGCCACTCCCAACATGCCTTCAATCTCCCCGGATGGATTACGCAACGGCGAACAGTGGGTTTCAAAGATGTTACCATTCACTTTTACATCCAGGCTAAAGGTATCACCCAATAATGCCCGGTGTAACATCAAATTAACTTCATTTACGTTTGGGAAAACCTGGCGTGCATCCAATCCAACCACTTCCCCGGGTTTCAGACCCAGGGCTGACAGCCCTTTGCCCTCGGATAACGTGAAAACACCCTGGCAGTTTAAGGCAAAAACCACTAGCGGCATGGCAGCAACAATCATGCGCAGGCGTTCCCCGGATTCTGGGGGGGCGCTGGCTGTCTCACTCGCACTTTGTAGGTGATCCAGCCAGCTTTGCAGGGATTCCCTGGCTAATTCGGGAGAGGCGGGGACATGATATGGATTCTGCTTGACCTGCCCTCCGTAAATCACAAGCGGATGGGCGGTTAGAATCTGCATCAGCGTACCAGGAGAAAATTTATGCCGATCATAAAGCGTCAAGACCAGACTGTCGCTGCCCGCCAGGCCTTGGGATAGAGTGGTTTCAAATGCGAGCAATTCAGCGATTGTATGTTGCGCGGCGGCCCAATCCATCTCCAGCGTCAGGCTCAGACCCGTAAAGCCTTCCGCCTTGGCTTTGTGGGTTTCATCCTGCAGCCAATTAGCAAATGCCATGCCGTTGAGTCCAATCCTGTTAAAAATCTGCTCAAAACGTTGGATAACCAATTGCTGCAAGCGGATTGTCGTCCGGCTGGCTCCGGCGCCCGGGCTCAGGTAGTCCAGCATGCTGGTATCATGCGTCTCAGAAATCAGGTACATCACCCGATGGCCGCGTTCCACACCGGAACGCAGGAAGGAGTAGATGGATTCTTTTTGTTCTGTCTCAGAATCAAACACCAGGCACAAGGATTGTCCCGGCTGCAATTTGAATTCTAAGGGTCGGGGCATCAGGTTCGACATGGATATTCCTTTCCATTTACGTCCGGCTATTGTAATCAATTAACCGGAGTTCGGCAAATCTGAGCAGATGATTAGTAGAGTTTATGACCGGTCCGGCCTTGGGGGTGCTGTGCGAAGATCAGGGCAATCTGGATCTATTAGAAATTCAATAAAAATCCCCCCAAGTGGGGGGATTTGATTTCAGACGCTTGAACCTACATCAACCAGCAGGAATACTCCGGGAAGCTGATGATCACCTCATCCCCAGCGGAGGGCAGTGTGATTTGTCTTTCATTAAAAAGATCTACTGTCAGGACAGCCCCGCCTACATCCACCCGCAGACGGATGACAGCTCCCAGGAACATAACCGTTTCCACTTTACCGCGTAATTGGTTGCGCTCACCATCCCCGCCGATCTGGATCTCTTCCGGGCGGATCGCCAGCCGAAAAGCCGAACCATCCGGTCGGGGGATGTGATGTGAGAAGCGGATATTTTGACCGCCAATGCTGCACGTTTTCTTCTCCACATTGACTTCAGTAGTCGGGAGTAAATTCAATTGTCCAACGAAGGAGGCCACAAATTCGGTGGTCGGGTAATTATAGATTTGCGCAGGTGTGCCCACCTGTTCCATCAGACCGCGGCTCATCACCACCACCCGATCGGAAAGCGAAAGCGCCTCTTCCTGGTCGTGGGTGACGTAGACAGTGGTCATGCCCAGTTGCTGTTGAATACGCCGGATTTCCATACGCAGCTCCACCCGGATTTTAGCATCCAGGGCGGAAAGCGGTTCATCCAGCAGCAACACCCGGGGTTGAATGGCCAGTGCCCGCGCCAGTGAAACCCGCTGCTGTTGCCCGCCAGAAAGTTGGTAGGGGTAACGGCTGCCGAATTCCTCCAGGTGAATCAAGGCCAGCATCTCCTGGGCACGCTTATGAATATCTTCCGGCTTCCATTTGCGTACCTGTAATCCGAAACCAATATTCTGCAGCACATTCATATTGGGGAAGAGCGCATACGACTGAAATACCATGCCCACATTGCGTTGGTTCGGTGAGATATAGGTGATATCCTCCCCCTCCAAGGTGACTGCGCCGCTGGATGGCACTTCAAAGCCAGCGATCATGCGCAGGGTGGTGGTTTTGCCGCAACCGCTTGGACCGAGGAAGGAAACGAACTCACCCTTTTCAATCGCCAGGTTAAAATCTTCGACGGCGTACGTGTTGCCGAATTTTTTGGATACGTTGCTCAATTCAAGATAAGCCATAAGATGATCCCTGATTCTAAAATTATCGACCGCCGGTCAACTGGCGTTCAGATTGACCACGGTTGAGTAGTTGCATCACCCAGATGGCTGCCCAGGTCAGTGCAAAACTGATGATAGCCAACGAGGAAGATTCGTATGTTTTATTCTGACCTATCAAGGACATATACGGGCCAAAGGCCTTGATGCCAACCAGGAAACTGGCCAGAGTGAATTCGCCCATCACGATGGCAAAAGTCAGGAAGGATCCACTCAGGATGGCCACCCGCAGATTGGGGAAGATGATCTTGAATAAAATCGTACCCCAACCAGCGCCCAGGCTCTGGGCTGCTTCCGTTAAAGAGCGCACATCGATGGCTGATAACCCGGTATCAATGGCCCGGTAGGTGTAAGGCAGCGCCAACACCACATAGCCACCCACCAGCAGAACAGTATTGCCGGTGTAAGTGTCAGTCAGGTAGAAAGGTGGGCCACTAAAAACCCGGATCATACCGAAGACCAACACAATGGCCGGGATGACGAATGGCAACATACTGATGAACTCAACAACCACACGCACCTTCGGCAGCTTTAGACGGATCCAATAAGCCGTCGGGACGATCAATAAAATGCTGATGACAATGGTCAGCAGACCCATCAGGACCGAGAAGAGAAAAGTCTGAAAGAATTGCGGATCGGCAAACAGTCGCTGGTAGGCCAGAAAACTGAGCTGGTCTTTCTTGGCTCGCAGGGAGAATTCAAAGGTAGCAACCAGCGGCAGGATAAAATACAACCCGCCCAAGACAATCCACAACCAGGACCACAACTTGGACCATTTCATTGTCGCAGCCACCTTTCGCTGCGACGCCGCAGGAAGTAATAAATTACCATGGTGAGCGACATCACCAGCACCATGCCAAAGGCCATGGCGTAACCCAGGTTGACGTTGTGCAGCACATCACCCTTGATCTGAGAACCAATCACAACCGTAATCAGGTTGATGAATCCACCAGTCAATGAAAGGGCTGTGGCGTAAGCCCCAAACGAATTGCCGAATAGCAGTACCATGCAACCCAGGATGGATGGCATCAAAATCGGCAGCGCCACTTTCGTCCAGTATTGAAAAGAATTGGCGCCTAGATTTTCCGCTGCCTCACGCCATTCCTTGCGCAGGCCATCCAACGCCGGGGTAATGATCAAAACCATCAATGGGAATTGGAAATACATATAGGTCAAGCTTAGTCCCCAGAAGCTGTACAGGCTAAAGCCGCTATCATATAAATTAACTCCCAGGGCTTTCAGAATAACCGTGACCATACCGGTGCGGCCGAGAGTGGCCACAAAGGCGAAGGCCAGCGGAACGCCTGCAAAGTTGGAGGCGACGCCCGAAAAAGTTGAAAGAATCGAGCGCACCCAACGCGGCAATCCCCCCAGCGTGACGGCATAGGCCATCATGAAGCCGAGGATGCCACCCGCCACGGCCGTCACCAGGCTGATGCGGATGGTGACCCAGTAGGCATTGGCATATTCAGGCTTAACCAAATCAACCAGGTTTTTGAAGGTGAAATTGCCTTTAGAATCTTGAAAACTGCCGATAAAAAGGGAAATGGATGGCAGGACAACGAAGATGAAAATAAAAAGGAAAAACGGCAGCACCCCCAGCCATTTGGAAACAACCGATTTGGCGGGACGCGCTTGTGGCGCGTCCCGCTTGGTATTTTCGGTTGGAGTTAAGCCGGGGAGCGGCTTATTTGACATCAGCGCCCACGGTTTCCATCCATTTTTCAGCAATCAGCGCCTTGGCGGCATTGATCTGATCGATGGAGGGGAAGACGGTGTTGGCATAAAGCTCAGCCGCAGGCAGGGCATCCGCCAGATCAGCCGGGATGGCATTGCGGTCAGCCATGTCGTTGTAGCGGATCGGGTGGCAACCACCCTTGAGCCAGAGCAACTGGCCTTCATCCGAATACAGGAATTCCATCCACAATTTGGCCGCATTGGGGTGCGGGGCGTAGGCGGAGATAGCCTGAATGTAGACACCAGCGATCACGCCCGTCTTGGGGATGACCACTTCGATGTTCGGATTGCCAGCCAAGGCAGCCTTGTCGGCCAGGGCATTGTAGTCCCAGCGCATGATGATCGGGGTCTCGCCCTTGGCGACGGTGGCCTGCTTGGCAACCAATGGCACGAAGTTTCCAACTTCATTTAACTGTTTGAAGAACTCGAGACCAGCGGTTACATCATCCAGGGTGCCGCCGCTCGCCAGGGCTGCGCCATAGACGCTCATCTGGGCCTGGGCGGAAACACGTGGATCACCCGCCAGCGCAACCTGTCCCTTGTATTCGGGCTTGAGCAGATCGGCCCAATCCTGCGGGACATTGGTGACGATGTCGGAGTTGACTTCAAAGGCCATTACGCCATAGTAGTCACCGTACCAGTAGCCATCAGCATTCTTGGTGTCGGCCGGGATGGAATCCCAGGTTGAGACCTTATAGGGCATGACCAGACCTTCTTCGATTAGCTGGGGACCGAAACCATAGCCTACGTCAATCACATCCGGGGCCTGCGGGCCCTTGCTTTCTTTGTTGGCCTTGATGGCTTCAATTTCATCACCAGAACCGGCATCCGGGTTCAGCTCATTGACTGTCAGGCCATATTTGGCCTTGAAGACTTCAATGGCTTCGCCGTAGTTACACCAGTCGTGCGGCAGTGCGATGACGGTCAATTGGCCTTCGGCCTTGGCGGCGGCAACCAATGGATCCTCATCACCACCAGTAGTGGTGGTTTTGGGAGCGCAGGCTGCCATCAGCATGGCAACCAATACCAAAACAATCATCAACTTGTACACAGGTTTTTGTCGCATATTCTGTTCTCCTCCTGAGATTGGGTGAATACGAACTATTTGATTATATAGTTTATGTGCATTTTTTTACAAGCGAAAAAGATCATGTATTTGCATGATTTTCAATTGATCATTAGAAACCTACTTCCAGTGTAGTAACGATATCTGTCATTGTGGATCAAATCGACGACTAACGTCATCACGACAATCCACATTTTCTACTTTGGATTACATCATCCCCTGGATAGATTATGTTATGATTATGCAACCATGTTCTATCTTGTCGCCACCCCCATCGGCAACCTGGGTGATATTTCCCTGCGGGCACTGGAAACCCTGCGCAACGTGGACTTCGTCCTGAGCGAGGACACGCGCAAGACAGGTTTTCTGCTCAAGCATTTTGAGATCCACAAGCCGCAGATTTCCTACCACGAGTATAACGAGGAGAAAAGCCTGCCGCGCATCCTCAACTTGCTGCGAGAGGGTAAAAACCTGGCACTAGTCAGCGATGCTGGCTCCCCCTCCGTCTCCGACCCCGGATTTGTGCTGATGCGAGCCATATTGCGTGAGAACCTGCCGGTGACTGCCATCCCCGGGCCGACTGCCGTGATCACTGCCCTGGTACTCTCCGGCCTGGCGGTGCATTCCTTCACCTTCCGCGGCTTTCCGCCCCGCAAATCCGGCCCGCGTAAGCGCTGGCTGGGCGTGGATGCCGCCTCCCCGCATACCCTGATCTTTTACGAAAGCCCCTACCGCCTGCTGGCCTTCCTCAAGGATGCCCTGGAGGTCTACGGCGACCGCCCGGCGGCGGTAGCCAATGACCTTACAAAGATGTTTGAGATGGTGGAGCGCGGCTTGCTCAGTGAGTTGCTGACCCGCCTGACCGGCTCCGACCTGCGCGGCGAGTACACCGTGGTGATTGCCGGGGCTGGAGTTTACGAAACGCCCTCCCCCGAAGACGAAGTCTGACCCCCATGCACCGTTTTTTCATTCCATCGGATCAAATTACCGCTGGCTGGGTCAGCCTGACCGGTGAAACTGCCCGCCAGGTTTACAGCGTACTACGGCTGCATAGTGGCGCCCGCATCACCGTACTGGATGACAGCGGGCTGGAATACCTGGTGGAACTGGAAGCCGTTGAACGCTCCACCACCCTGGGCCGGGTGCTGGAAAGCCAGCCCTGCCCGGCCGAACCCCAGACCCGCCTGACCATCTACCTGGGTTTGACCCAGCGCGAGAAGTTCGAGTACGCCCTGCAAAAATGTACTGAAGCCGGGGCTGCGGCTTTTGTGCCGGTCCTCTCCAGCCGCACACTGGTGCAGGAACCGGCCGAGGCTGCCCGCAAATTTCCACGCTGGCAACAAATTGTACAAGAAGCCGCCGAGCAATCCGGGCGTGGCCGGCTGCCAGTGATCCACCCGCCCCTGCGCTGGGAGGAAGCCGTGCAGCATGCCGTCACCCGGCATGCCCGCTCCTTTCTGTTATGGGAAGGCGAGCACAAGGCATCGCTCAAATCTGTGCTGACGGATGTGCAGCCTGGCAGTACCCTGGCTGCCATCATCGGGCCAGAGGGCGGCTTGAGCGAGGCTGAAGCTGCGGTAGCCGTGCAAGCCGGTTGCATTCCGGTCAGCCTGGGGAAACGCATCCTGCGCATGGAGACTGCCGCCCTGGCGGCCACACTCTTGATATTATATCAATTGAGGGAGATGGAATAATTCATGACCATTACCATCCTGACCACCGGCAGCCAGGGCGATACCCAACCCTATGTGGCATTGGGTCTGGCACTGCAAAAAGCCGGCACCCAGGTGCGCCTGGCCGCCTTCGAAAACTACGAGGGCTTTGTCAAAAGTCACGGGCTGGAGTTCTTCCCAATCCATGGGGATGTTGCCAAAGTTGCCGGCAGCGACCAGACGAAGAGTGCCAGACAGGCCGATAATCCGTTGAAACTCTTGCTCAGTTTCAACAAGTTGAAATCCCTGGTGGTTGACCTGCAAAAAGATTTCTATGCGGCCTGTGAAGGATCGGAGGCCGTTCTCTATCATCCCGGCGCGGCGATTGGCTATTTTGCTGCCCAACACCTGGGCATTCCCGCCATCCTGGCTACCCCGTTTCCCATGACTCCGACCCGGGAGTACCCGTCCCTGATCTTCTATGATGCACCCCGCCTGGGCCGAGGTTTCAATTATCTCTCCCACAAAATCCTTGAGCAAATCATGTGGTCTGCCTCCAGCTCTGTCGTCCGGCAATTCTGGCTGCAGAAATTTGGTCTTACCCCACGGAACTTTGGCAACCCGTTCAGCCGCCAGGTTACCCGGCGCAACCCAACCATTATTTCCTGCAGTCAATACGTTTTCCCGCGCCCGCCGGATTGGCCTGAAAACGTGTACAGCAGCGGCTACTGGTTCCTGGATGAAGACCCCGACTGGCAGCCAGCCCCGGAATTGCTGGATTTCCTGCAAGCTGGCAAACCACCAGTCTATGTCGGTTTTGGCAGCCTGGGCGATCCAGTCCAGGCGCGGCAAACCACCGGGCTGGTGATCGAAGCCCTCAAACAATCCGGCCAGCGCGGTATCCTGGCAACCGGCTGGAACGGCCTGTCTCAATTGGAAAACTTACCAGAGGGGATCTTCATGCTGAAGAGTGCCCCGCACGCCTGGTTATTCCCGCACATGGCAGCCGTGGTGCATCACGGCGGGGCCGGAACTACTGCGGCTGGATTACGGGCTGGCGTGCCGTCTGTCATCATCCCCCATTCCAACGATCAATTCGCCTGGGGTCGGCGGGTGTATGAACTGGGCGTGGCAGCAAAATCCATCCCGCGCAAGAAATTGACCGCAGAAAAACTGGTGGAGGCTATTCGATTTGCCTCAACAGATGAAATCCAGTCCACAGCAAAGGAACTGGGGAGAAAGATTCAATCGGAAAAAGGTTCTGAGCTGGCTGCCAGCATCATTCTTAATAGTTTGAATCAGTAGATGGTGTCTACCCAATCATGAATCTTTGCGAGTAATCCCCCCGAGCAAAACCAGAAACACGATCACCGGAGCAATCAGCAGCCCGATTTCAATCGGCCGGCTGGATTGGGCGGTTTTAATACTGCTCTGAAACCCGTCTGATTGCAGAATCAAGCCGATACCGATCCAACAGACGGCAGTCAATTGCCCAATGGCGACCAGAACTTCCGCCCTTTTCGCACTGCTGCCGGGAAACTTAATCAGACCCAGCAGGCGGTCTTTGAAATTATTGCAACGTTTCAGAACCAGCCAGACGCGTATGCCGGTCAACAGGACGAACAGACTGATACCACCGATGATGCTTAAAGTACCCAAGAATCACCTCTGTGAATCATTGATTCAATAAAACCAAAAAAATTGATGAAAATACTGTGAAGTCTTAAAGACATCTGAAATCTTGACAATTTCCGATGTCAGTTAGTTTTTTCTTTGGAAAGTAAGGCCTTACGCGCCATCATCCTCGGGTGGGGCGGTCTGACCGTAATCCAGCACCTCGCGCACCTGGGAGTTGGGTTGGGTGGGGGCAATCACGCCTTTATCTTCCATCATGTCAATCATACGGGCGGCGCGGGTGTAGCCAATCCGTAAGCGGCGCTGCAACATGGTGATCGAGGCCCGGCCCTCCTTGCGCACCAGTTCCACCGCTTCTTTGTAGAGCGGATCACCATCATCCTCCACATCTTCCCACAGCGGGGTCTGCTTGAGCGGTACGCGACGTGGCAGGGCGTCCACGCCCTGGTCGTTGGTTGGGGCGGTTGCCGGGCGTTGGGCAGATTGCAGCCGCCAGTATTCCAATATCTGAGACGAACAGCCAGAAGAAAGGTTGAGATTCACATAAATCACTGGCTGATCCTTGCAACGAATACGTGGAATTCATAATCCGAAAGCATTAACCTATCACGCAAATTCACTCATCCTGTTTACATCAAGAAAAATTTCATCTTATAACTAAAGGGAGGAATACCATTTCTATTATAAATTGTTGCTCAGCAAGAAAATATGTAAACGCTGTCTGGTTTATTCTCGGTCCACTGTTCATGGTGGGTGGAGCGTATTCTTGTGCGCTAATTGATACTACACAAACATAGCAATTCGGATCAGTGAAATCCCAAACTGGACCACCACTTTGACCTTGTGTTGCATCATTGTCATAGAAAAAAAGCAAAGGAGTTGACGATAAAACACTTCCCAAGGTTGCCCACATTGTTGTTCCTCCTTTGTCTCTTGGATAACCAGTTAAAGCTATGGAAGTACCTATCCCATCTCCTGAAATAACTTTAAAACCCAGATTCCCGGTTTGGTATCCAATCTGACAAGATAACCTATAAACCCCATAGTCATATCCTGCGTCACCATCCAAATACCATGGTGAAAGAACAGACTCACGATAAGTAGTGCACATACCAAATGGAGAAGGATTCATATCATCCGAATTTAGAGCTGGAGTAATGGTTACATCGAAAGCAAATGATTTCGTTTCAGTAAAGTCATATACACAATGTCCAGCAGTTACCAGGGTACTTGGCCCTAACATCCATCCTGTACAACTAAAAGGGATGTTACCCTGAAATAAGCCCTCAATTTTCACAATAGTAGTCCACGGAAATATTTTAGTATCGTTTATCTGAAATCTGTCATCCTCACCAATTATTCGTGAGAGATTGGGGTTTTCTGGGAAAAAAGGAGGAATGAAAAACGCATTCTCAAAAAAAGTAACTTTTTCCGAATATTGGTCAATATTTAGGTTAAACTCGGAAATAGTACCGTCATTGTAAATTGCTATAATATGATCGTTCGGAATTGAAGCGGCATTTGGTTGATTTAATGCTTCTGTAGAGAGTGTATCAGGAGGAGGATATCCTAAATATCCATCTTGGTTCTCTTGAGTTTGAGAATCCGATAACGGAGATGGATAGGTTTCATCATCTGGTGATGAAATCACATCCGGAAAATTAAGTGAGGAAGAAATATAATTTGGGGGGAAAACAATTCTCGCAAAAATTGGGGAAAATAAGATCATAACGCAAACACTTCCACTTGCTACTACTCTAGTCAACAATTTCATGAACGATCGTTGGTATCATCTCAAAAAAAGGGGGGAACGAAAAGAAACTGAGGCCTATTAATTTTTGGCATAGGCTGTTAGAATTTAATAATGAAATTAGACAACCTTGACCTGAACGCCATACAAGACGAAAATGCGCGAGAATTGATCAG
>JBGSJZ010000126.1:0-8896 GCA_041741455.1 Anaerolineaceae bacterium
CGGTACGAATGGTCGTGGTGGCCGCGCCGGCAGTGGACGTCAAAGTGAATTCCTCAGATGGACCGCTCAGTTTCTATGAACCGGCCGGGTTCACTGTGACCTGGACGAGTTCGAACGCTTCTTCGTGCACTGCTTTGAATAACCTGACCGGCCCGATCGGAACCAACGGCACGAAGCCTTATAGCAACGTGCTGCAGGGGGTTTACCGCTATACCGTTCAATGCGCTAACACTGCTGGGACAACCGTTATCGATTCGGTGATCGTCAACGTCAACCCACTCCCGCCGGTCGTGGATTTGAAGGTCGATGGAAGCGATGGGCCGATTACCCGAGTTTCACCGGCCGGATACACGCTTTCCTGGACCAGTCAGTACGCAGCTTCTTGCACGGCTTCCAGCTCGGATAATGGTTGGATTGGGAACGTGAACCTGAGCGGAGCCAGAACATTTGCGAGTATTCCGGTTGGTACCCATACCTATACATTGACCTGCACCAACGTATCGGGAACCGTCAGCGACACGGTCACGGTCTACGTAGTTGCACCGTTATCCGGAACCATTTCAGTTGCTTATGCAAAGCTATTACTCGATGCTCCAAACTTGGGACAGCCCGCCCAGAGTCTATCTGGAACAGCTTCGGGTGGTGAACCACCCTATTCGATCATTGTACACGTCCGCACACCTACTGGAAGCGAGATGACTTTTTCTAAAAATGGGAGCAGTTGGTCATTGACTCCTGCTTCTTCAAGTATTCCCAATTTTGGTACAACCGAAGAGGGAACCTGGACAGCCTGGGCTGTCATCACTGATTTAGCCGGGAGGACTTTCCGCACGACCAGCATCACCTGGGCAGTGTCCTGGCATCCCGTTCATGGCAGGCCTTAATGCGTAAATATTTCTTTGTGTCCGTATTATTGCTCGTTTTTCTATGCGCCGCTGCGCCATTTCAAGAAGAAACGCCTGTACCTTGCAGCACAGCCTATGGTACTCAGCCAACGCTACCCTTGCCAAAATGGCTGCAATCCAATGTGACCGTTTCCGAGCTGGCTACACAGAACCGCTATGACTTGCTGTCAGGGCGGTTGCTCACAACCAAAATCGTAGATGGCTCAATATGTCCATCCGGAGGGCTTACCGCGGATGGTTCACCGAATGCCTGCGGGGTGGAGACTGCCCAAACCGAGGTGGTTAGCTGGCAAAATCGCTATGACCCGGCAATTGTGGCAGCTGCGCAGGCCAGCAACGTACCGTCCTATTTGATGAAGGCCATGATTGCCGTTGAGTCGCAGTTTTGGCCGGCCCCGAATTGGATGAAAGGAGAGATTGGCTTGGGGCAAATGACGGAATTTGGAGCCGATTTGGTTTTATCGTATCGCGTCGGATATTTTCGACAAGTATGCCGGCAAGCATTGAGCGCTGAAGAATGTGGTCAGGCCTACCCATTTTTATCGGATCCCAATCGGGCTATGCTTCGCGGTTTGGTGTTGCGCTCGCTGGATGCATCTTGCCCTACCTGTCTGGGTGGCATTGATCCGGCGAAAGGCGATCAGGCAGTGACGGTCCTGGCTGAAACGATGGCGGCCAGTTGTACCCAGTCGGGGCGCATAATCAGAATAGCGACCGGAAAATCACCGGCTGCATTGATGAGTTATGAGGATTTCTGGCGGTTTGTTCTGGCGAATTATCACAGCGGGGCCGGGTGTATGTTTCGGGCACTGCAAAGATCGGGGAATCCTACCAATTGGCCGGCGATTGCAGCCGGGCTTCCGGTTGGTTGTCAGAGTGGGTCGACGTACATCCGGCGGATCGAAGAAAACATCAAACCATAGGAGGTTTTATGAATGTGTGGATATTGGCGATTGTTTTGATCTGGCTGGCCATCGTTTCGTGGTTCGATTTGCGCAATCGGGAAGTCCCACACACTGCCTGGGTTGCCTTGCCTTTAGCAGGAGCGATGTTCTATCAGGCAGTGGTTGGAAACTGGCAGTTGACTTTTCTGGTGACTGTCGTCGCTCTGGCAAGTGAGCGAAAGCGCCTGGCAAAGTTGACCGAACTCAATCTAGACACGATCTTCTTTTGGGCGCCATTTCTGTTTGCTGGTTTGTATTTGGCTGGCAGAGTGAATCCAATGGGAGCAATTGCCATCGTCGGTTTCTGGCTCGCCTGGGAACTGCATTGTTGGGGTGGGGCGGATGCTGTGACATCCATCGCCTTAGTTTTGATTTGGCCGGATATCCAATTTGTTCTGGCTTTGCTCGCCGTGCATGCCCTGGTCGCAGTTGTAGCTACAGGTTTCAGCCTGCTCAAAGAGCACAAGTTGAGAGTCCATCAATTGCCAGGACTACCGTTGTTATTCTGCTCCGTATTGTTGCGGGCAATATTGCATGCTTGAGGGATATAAGATGGCGAATGTGATTCTCTGGATCGTTTTATTGGTTTGGCTGTTGGTGTGCATGATCTATGATCTGCGCACACGGCAGGTACCGGCGAAATTAACCCTCATCCCGCTGGCAGCTTCCGGCATTTACGCATTATTTCTACAAGCTTGGACACCGGTGATCTTGACTGGCAGCCTGATCTTGATTTCCGATTTCGAGCCGCGATCGAAACGGCTGGCGTTTGCAGCGGTCGTTGCATCGTTCATGGCAATTTTTGATCCAACCCGGCTGGTCCAGGTAGCAGCATTATTTACGATCTGGTTATTGTGGGAGATCGGGGCAATGGGTGGGGCGGATGCGAAGCTTTTGATGGTTATCGCGCTCGTGATCAGTCACCCGGTTGTATTTGTATTCATCGGTCTCGCAGGTGGCATTCAGGGTTTGACAGGACTGGTCCTGCGAAGGAAGGAGATTCCGTACATCGTAGCGATCTTTGCCGGATCGTCTTTGTACGTGCTCAATACGCTGGTTTTCAAAATCTAAAGAGAGGAGGTAAACAGTCATGCGTTTTATAAAAGATAACAAAGGCATCGAGTCGACCGAAGTCGCCTTGATCATTGCTGTCGTCGTGCTGGTCAGTTACGGCGCTTACCGGCTGCTTGGCAACAACATCGCAGCGACGGTACAGGATATCGCTGGGCGGATCTAACCGAGTTCACAGGGTCTGCCGGTGATCGATATGCCGGCAGACCGCCGATATTTTCAGGAGAGAATTCATGCGTTTGTTGAAAGACAATTTTGGAATGGAGTTATTAGAAGCGGCGATCACCACCCCGATTGCGATTCTAGTAATGCTGGCAATTGTTAATTTGGGGATGCTGGTTTATGCTCAGCAGGCTGTCCAGGCGGCAGCTCGCCAAGGAGCTCGGATGGGGAGCGTGGCTCAGCAATGCCCTGCTTGCTATGCAGTAAGTGCTGCCCGTTCGGCAATCTCAAGTGCTGGAATTGTTGAAAATGCTTCGGTGTCTGTGCTTGCACCTGGTGGGAGCGCAGGCAGCATTCTGAAAATCCAAGTGAGTGGCACTGTACCGAATTTCCTGGCTCCTTTGACTGGACTTTTCCCAGGGCTGCCTGGACACACCTTCAATGTGAGCGCTGACTCGACGTTCCGCCAGGAAGGCTGGTAGGGATGAGACGTGATCACCGTGGATATTCGATGACCTTCTGGGCGGTGTTTATTGGGTTTGTTTTGATTCCGGCACTGGCCTTTGCAATCGAGTTGGGTCGATATTTTTATGCAATCTCAGAAGTAGCTAAAGCGGCAGATGCGGCGGCAGTGGCAGCATCGGCGGAGATCAATCAGCGTACTTTTCAGAACAGTGGAGCCCTGGTTCCTACATCGAAGACTTGGGCTAATGCTCAATCGTATGTCTCGCAGAATTCAGCCGGCCTGGCAGCAAAAGGTGTGCATGCTTATGTGACTGGTATTCAGGTCAGTGGAGGAGAGAATATGGTGCGAGTCAATGTTTCTGCCAATCTATCGATCTTGTTCCCATCGGTGGTACCCAATGTTACGGTTACCCAGACCGGGGTTGCTAAATTACGAGCGTTAACCCATTGATAAGATAATCCTCCTAATCAAATCTGTTTATTATGAATGCACCAGGAGCCATACAGATGGTAGTAAATCTAAAAATATGTTTAGAACAGATTGAGTATTCTGCTTTAGGAAGGTTGGCTGAGCAAGAGTTGCGAAGTTATGCAGATCAGATTCATCACATAGTTAGGATGGAATTGATTCATCGTGGTTTTTTGCCTGATGGCTATTATCTGGTTTCTGATGTTGAGGAAAACGATTCGCCGCGCAGCGATATTAATAAATGAGGGGGAGGGCTAACAATGTCCCCAATACATTCTATAAAACCTTTAAAAATTAAGGCCTCATCCATGAAAATACATCGCCAATTAAGAGGATGGATGATAAGTTTTGACCCAAAGCAACGCATAATCAGCTGTTTTGGGTCATTTGTCGTGTAAAACCCCATCATACAATATGGGAAAAATTTTCTATGCCTTAGGTCGTTTTCCAACAAGAGCAAATCATAGTCGGAAATAGATAACTTAACCCAATTAAGAATTCCCTTCGTCCCTTTTCGAATATTTCATCTCGACTTGCGATCAGATAGTTTTTCTATATTCCCTTTTGTCGTAGATAGTCCCGAATCATAATTGCAGCGGTCGCTCCTTCACCAGCTGCTGACGCGGCTTGTTTTGTTGAGCCGGCTCGGACATCGCCAGCAGCAAATACTCCAGGAATAGAGGACATCAATGTAGAATCTGTGGCAATAAAACCTGCTTTGTCTGTCGAAACAATATTCTTGACCAGATCACTGTTCGGCGACATGCCAATGAATATAAAAACCCCGTCATACTTCCATTCTTTTGCTTTTCCAGTAGCTCGGTCTTCCACGACAATGCTTTCCAGGCGTGGGCTCCCTTTGAAGGCTGTAATTACATGGTTAGTGGTGACACGGATATTTTTTTGTTCTCTCACCTTTTCCTGCAAAATCTTGCTGGCTTTCACCTCCGGTGAATGCTCAACAATATCTACCTCAGAAGCAAATTTAGTCAAAAATAATCCTTCTTCAAATCCACTGTTCCCGCCACCGACGACCAACACCCGTTTCCCTTTATAAAAAGCCCCATCGCACGTGGCGCAGAAATGGATATTCGTACCGATTAATTCATCTTCGCCCGGGACGCCTAGTTTGCGATAACGGGCGCCAGTTGCCAGTAATACTGCGTTGGCAGTGTATTCAGATCCATCTCCCGTGTCGACACACTGATATGGACCTGCTTGATGGATCTTGGTTACTACTTGAGCTTGCAAAATTTCTACGCCAAAGCGTTTGGCCTGTTCGACCAATCGATCAGAAAATTCACTTCCGGAGATTCCCAGTGGAAAACCAGGGAAATTATCTAATGACTGCGTGATAGATATTTGGCCTCCCAATCCGGATTTTTCGATCACCAGGACATCCTGCCCTTCTCTTGCCAGGTAGAACGCTGCGGTCAGCCCGGTCGGACCTGCTCCAATGATAATGACATCATAGCAATCTTGCTTTGCTTTTACTTTGAATCCCATTTTCTCAGCTAATTGGGCATTGGATGGTTCGGATAATATTGAACTATCTGGAAATACGATTGTTGGAATGATATGCATGCCATTATTCGCTTTTTCCACAAATTGCATCCCACTCGAATCTTGTTCAATATCGATATTTTCATAAGGAATCCGGTGTTCAGCAAAGAAACGTTTTGCCCGTTTACAATCTGGACACCAAACGGTGCTGTAGATTTTGATCATTTGTGCGCTGTTTTCCATCGTAATTTGTCCTTTGAGTTCGAGTGGTGGGATTTTAAAGCCAAGGATATAGACGAACCAAAGATCGATTACCTTACCAAAAGACTATGATTTGCCTTATGAGGATGATTGAGTGATAGTATACTTATATAAATTGGAGCGCAATTATTATGAATCGGACCAACGAGGAATGGTTACTTAGTCTCCGAGCAGATGGAGACACGCGAGAGGTGGCATTGACTGATCTGAGGAAGATCGTCATCGCCGGCCTTCCCTATGCCTTATCGAAGTGGCTCGATCAGACGGATCCTCGTTTCGCCTCTTTAGCCGAAGAAGTCGCTCAAGAAACGATTTTACGGGTTACCGCGCGTTTGGATACTTTCGAAGGGCGGAGCCAGTTTACTACATGGGTTCATACGATAGCTGTTCGGGTAGCACTTACAGAATTGCGGCGGGCGAAGTGGCAGGAAGTCTCATTAGATGAGATGCTAGAGGGTAAAGAAAGCGATGATGAGCCACGAGACATGCCTGATCAAAGCCCAGGCGTGGAAAAATCGATCGAAAAAAAAGAAATGATGGCCATGTTATGGGGTGTCATGGAGAATGAATTAACTGAAAAACAGCGTATGGCTTTAATGGCAGTGGCTGTGCAGGGAATGCCTTTGGAAGAGGTCGCCCGACGGATGGGCACAGAAAGAAATGCCCTTTATAAACTATTGCATGATGCCAGGCTAAAGCTGAAAAGGCATCTGGAAAAGTTGGGGATGTCGCCTGGAGAAATCCTTGCCACCTTTGAACATTAGGTAATAAATTATCGTTAGAGCGCATCTAACTCTGCGGAGAATATAAAGAGAATGAAATGGATTAACCGGATTTTTAAGCATTTTCAGAAGAAATCTACTCGACCTGGGAAGATGGAGATTTCTGCTATTCAGGCCGAGAAGATGCTTCAGATGATTCAAAACACACAGGAAACCGAGCTTTCTTGTGACCAAGTCCATAGTTTATTAGATCAATATACAGAGATGGCAATACGTGGGGAAGATGCCGCCAACTTGCTACCATTAGTTCATTTCCATTTGGATATGTGCCCAGACTGCAGGGAAGAATATGAAGCATTAACTCGAATTCTCCAGGCTCAAGCCGGATAAAATGCATCCAGCCAAGGTATACACATAAAAAATCCAGAGATCTCTGGATTTTTTAATTTCTTTTAAAAACGAAGGCTTCCCCCTGGCTAATTCGTTTTCACTAAGATCGAGTCGACAATTGAAGATAGCTGATCAAAAGAAGGCGGCCCAATTAATTTTTTGCCATTCACGACGAATGAGGGCGTTCCTCTAAATCCATTGCCCAAAGAATCCTGTAATTCCTTATCCACATTTGCTTTATGTTGACCGGATTCTAAACATGCATTGAACTGCTTTGCATCTAATCCGATCTGTGCAGCATATTTTTTGAGGTCAGCTACCGACAGATTGGGTGCGTTTTCATAAAGCACGTCATGGTATTCCCAAAATCTACCTTGATCGTGGGCGCAAAAGCCAGCTTCTGCGGCTTTGGGCGATTCTGAGGTGATCACTGGAAAATCACGCCAGATAAACCTTACTTGATCGCCATATTTATCCCGTACCTGCTGCATAATTCCAAACTGATGCCAGGCTTTGCAGGTTATACAGCCAAAATCCGCATACTCAGTGATGATTACAGGCGCGGTATCCGGTCCTAATGCGCGGATATCCGACTTCGTGGAAGATTGATCGTTTTCTGGCGGCTTTTGGTTTCTAGTAAAGAATACCCCCGCAATTGTGACAATCGCAATTCCAATAATAATAAGGAGTGTCTTTCCGAGGCGCTGCTGTGGTTTTTTCTTCGGGGGAGTAAGGTTTCTGCTTTTCCGTTTATCAGAGTGATTCATAGGGTAGGTCCTCTATCAATAAGCCGAGATTCTAAAATCTATCTACTCCTTTCTGACGACACAATCGAATTTAAACTTACTAATTCTGTCTAATTTATAAAAGTAAGGAAGTGGATCGTTACCGCATCCTGATAACCAGATCATATTTAACGTTATGGTGTTTGAAGGCATATCCCATGAAAATAACCAGGTTACTGTTAGGAATATTTGCATTTGGACTGGCTCTCTCTGCTTGTCAGCCCGTAACGAATCTGGGGGCACCCGATCCGTCACCAGCACCAACTGCTGAACCTTTACCTTCTAAAACAACCTCGACCATTATCACGAAATCCTTTGTTGGCGAAAAACCGCCTTCTGGCGCAGAGCAGGAATTTAAAACAGATTTCTCAATCCACTCGATTTCATATAAAGAGGTACTTTCGGGCGGGCCGCCGAAAGATGGAATCCCATCGATCGACCACCCCGAATTTATAAACATTCAATCTGCGGATGCCTGGTTAAAACCGGTAGAGCCTGTTATCCAGGTAGTTATCAATCAGGAGGCAAAAGCGTATCCGCTTCAAATCCTGATCTGGCATGAAATCGTAAATGATACTATTGGGGGAATTCCTGTCATCGTTACCTTTTGTCCGTTATGCAACACCGCAATCGTATTTGAGCGTAAAGTGAATGACAAGATCCTCGATTTTGGCACAACTGGCCGGCTGCGCTTCAGTAACCTGATCATGTATGATCGCCAAACGGAAACCTGGTGGCAGCAGGCTGAAGGGAAGGGGATCGTTGGGACATTAACCGGCACGCAATTAACATTTGTGCCAGCGGCAATTGTCTCCTGGGATGAGTTCAAGCAAGCCAACCCGGCTGGGCTGGTGTTATCTCGAAACACAGGTTTCACTCGCTCCTACGGGCAAAACCCATATGTTGGCTACGATAATGTCAACCAACCTCCTTTCTTATATACAGGTCCAAAAACACCAGATCAATTACCGGCCGTAGCCAGGGTATTAACCATAGATTTGGACAACGATGCAGTTGCATACCCTTATGAAGACCTGAAAAAGGCAAATGTAGTCAATGACGTAGTGGGTAATGAAAAGATCGTGATTTTCTGGTCGCCTGGAACCGCTTCCGCATTAGATGCGCAAACCATTGCCGAAGGAAAAGACGTTGGGACGGCTGCGGCATACCGTCGTGAGTTAAATGGGATGACCTTAACGTTCAAATTCGATGGTCAAAA
>JBGSJZ010000127.1:0-4400 GCA_041741455.1 Anaerolineaceae bacterium
TGGACGTATGTCAAAGAGCTGATTATCAGGTCAAGTCACATACTTTGCTATAAAATTGAGCCGGATATCGTTCTGCATCTACTTGATATCGCAGAAGATAGCCTGTTCGATTCAGGCAGCCTTGTTACTGCGAAACTTTAGGTATACTGAACATCAAAATTGATGCGAATTATTTGCATATTTATTGCTTGCATTTTGAGCATTTATTCCCGGCACAAAATGGATTCGGGCTCTGCCGAGCCGTTAAACACGCTCTTGTTTGGTCATAGGGTGTTTGCGTTTGGCGTGATCATTTGACGCCAATGCATGGGCATTCACAGTAAATTCAATCTGATAGTTAGGTGGATAGAAAAGTAAAGAGTCTGCTCTATCAAAACATGGCAGCAGGTTTGGTAAAGACGGATATCGTCTGGCTGACCAATAGCGCGGTGTCCATTCCCGTCAAGCACATAGTGGCTGGTGCTCTTGTATGTTTCTGCTCCCGACAAGAATAGAGCATAAACTATCTCTGGCTTTCTTGGCGTGGAAGATAAACAAACGTATGAATAACCGGCAGATCCAGATGTCAGTACTGTCCGTTATGAAATAGAAGAGGATTAAAAAATACAATGCAGCTTAAATGAATTTGGCGTGAACTAAAAGGAGGAAGGGAAAATGATGCGTCGATTATTTTCGTACTTGGTAACTGGGTTGTTCATGTTATGCTTGGTTGGGTTGACAAATAAAGCCATGGCCATACCCATCGAATATAAGGTGACTGGTCGAGCCGCTTACCTTATCGATGGGCCTGAAAAGTATGGGTATGGCGATTTTTACGGGCACCTGATTGTCGACGGTACGCCGACGGGCATTAATCCAGGGACAAGTGTGCTTTTTGATGTTTTAGATTTTGCTCTCGTTTTCGATTTGGACAATATGTATCAATTCGACGGGAATGATGGCTATCTTAAGCACGGAGTTCATAACACCGATTTAGCTCTGTATGGTACAGGTGATATTGACTTCATGAGTGCTACCGATATGCAAGCCAGCAACATGTCCGAGGACCTTTTGGATACCTATCATCTCGTAGAATCTTTTCAAATAACACCTCGCGTGGCTTTCATACAAGAAATTAATTTAGAGCAAAACCCCGTTCCCGAACCGGCAACCATTTTCCTGCTCGGCGTGGGCCTCGTTGGTCTCTCGGGAACAAAATTTCGTAGAAAGAAGTGACAGAAACCTGTCAGAAATTTGTGATAACGCGAGAGAATCTCGGGACAAGCAAACACCGGTGTAACCACGTTTCCAGTATGTTGCAGAGGGATCACATTGCTATAGTACGAAAAAGAGAAGGTTCCCAAACCCATCTCCGGTTTGAAGGGATCCAATTTCCTGACGGAATATATCGAAATTGACTTTTTCAACACAATTGTTTGCATTGCCGCTTTGCTTGACAACCTGAGTTCCCGAAAAAGTATAACGATGAAATCGTTATAATTCTATAATAACAATGAAATAGATACGATTAAGCGTACGAATCGATATCGTACTGGGATAAGAATAAGCAGCAGTCCCGGGCGAAACGCAAATGCATCGGGCGTGTGGAATCCGAGACACAGAAGATCATTCCCACCCGGAAAAGAAAAACGCCGACAGTCGGGGAGAAAGCCAAACGGGGACCGGTGCCGATTACATATACGGCCCGCTGCTTTTACGGCGCCACCTATCTCTTCGACCGCATCGGGGAGGATACAGGAGTGGCGGATGATTTGAAGTCATGCTTTCCCGACATTTATCGGCAGATATTGTCCATTGCCTATTACCTGATCCTGGAGGACAAGAATTCCCTGAGCCGTTTTCCCCGTTGGGCCATCCTCCAGCGGTATCCCCATGGCGGAGTCGTCTCCTCCCAGAGAAGCAGCGAGCTCTTTGCCGCAATTACCGAGGACGCCATACAGCGTTTTTCCGGCTTCAGGGGAAACGGTGGGCGGACAGGGAATACCTGGCCTATGACAGCACATCCGTCTCCAGTTATTCAAAATGCCTCCGCCAGGTCCGCTATGGTAAAAACAAAGATCATGAACATCCGGCACAGATCAATCTGGCCCTGCTCTTCGGGCAACAATCCCGTCTGCCCTTTTATGGTCCTGGATTCCCGTAACCTCATAACGATGAAGGCGGAACCACGTCGAGAATGTTGTAAAGTTCCTGTTGTTTCTTGGTGATTTCGCCCACACGCAAGTCTTTTCCGGGCCTGCCAAAGCACTCGATCACATCAAATTGATCCAGCAAGCCTTGAAGCGTGTACTTGCCAAACAGCTTGTTTCTCTGCATCGCTTTCTTAATACAGGACAAATATATCAGAGCTACGAACTGCACGAACAATTTGCCATCCAGTGATTGCTCCGACGAAACCAGCAGCCTTCCCAGGCTCAGGCGCTCCTTAAGATTGCCAAACGCCTTTTCTACCAGATCCTTGTTGCGGTAGAAATCAAGCACCTTGATGGGATCTTTAAGTTCATTGCTGACAAGCGCAAAGTAACCATAATTTCTTCTGGCCGCATCTATTGCCTCTTGTCTGGCTATGACCGTGACACCTCTTGCTGGTGTCTCATGGGTTTCAAAATATTTATCATAGAGCTTTAAATTCTCGGGTTTCCTTTCGCCGGTGTGCAGTTCCTTTTGAAGTGCCAGCAAGCGCCGCGTTTGCCTTTGCTCATCTTCTGCAGCCCGTTCGCCATTGAAATAAATGTGAAGGTACATCCTTCGCTCACCCCGGATAGTATCCCCTTTATTGGGGCGCTCCTGGATGTAGTCCCATTTTATGGGAACGCATGTGGCAAATACTTCATGGTTTTCGCAGTAATTTGTCCATTCACGCAAAGAGTGACGAACGCCCTCCAGTTGCTCTTTCACAATCCTTAAAGAAAGCTTGGCGCCAATGAGAAATTTGTGGTGCTCTTTGTACAATTCATTGACGTTTTCGGTGCTGTAAAATCTCCGATCCATGACCAGATGAACCTTTTTCAGGTTAAGAAAGTCCATGTCTGCCAACATGTTCCTGACGGTTTTGACATCGGTAGCGTTTCCTGGCAACTTGCGGTAATAAAACGGCAGACTTGATTCCTGACCAAATACAAGCGCCAGATTGAGTTGCGCCAGAGGATCGTGTCTCTTGTTCATTCCGTACCTGATCTGTTTCAGGCACTCCGAGTAACTTGATACTGAGGTGATGTCGTAGGCCCAGTATTCCTTCTCACAGCGCCGCGCTGCCTGGAGCTGGAAGAATCGATATCGATCCTCTTCTGTGATGGATGCTAAGAGCTCAATGCTTCTCTGGGATGGAATGTCTTGCACATAAGGATGTTGATGCAATGAAGACCACTTCGAAAAGCGACTCAGAGGGCTGTCTGCCTCAAGAATCAGATAGTAGGCAAGTGAGATGATTTGCTTATAGCTGTAAGGAAAACACTGCTTCAGATCCGAAACAACTCCAAGCCTTTTACCTAGAACATCAAGGAGGTAAGTGGCACCATAGAATTTCCGCGTGGTTTCAGTGCTTGGGGCAGGGCCGCTCTTGGCAGCCCTCGGGGTGGCAGTCCCTTTTTGGACTCTATTTGTTGCTTTGGTCGGAACAATCTCCCCCGTGCTGTCATCTACTCTACCAATAAGGGTGCGTTTTGCTCGGGATTGTTTCTTTTCCTTATCCCAATGAGAAATTGATTCGTAGGCATAGGTGATGCCGGATCGCTTGTCATGCTGACGTACAATGGCCATAAAACCTCCGTTAAACATCGTTATGTTATAATTATACATAACGATGTTTAAGGCAAGGAAAAAGCACATTAATCCATAATTATTAGTTTGTTACGATAGGTAGGTTATGAAATTATTGTTATGATGATCGGGAACATAGGATTCAAGCCATGGATCTGTTGGGCATAAAGTCGTTATGAAAAACGGTCTGGCGGCCATCCTGTACCATGAAGAAGTTCAAAAGGCCATCGATCGGGCCAAGTGAGTAAAAGGCCTGGAAGTATATGCATTGAAATTAGAAGATGCCATGAAACAGTTGCGGGACGTTACCATTCATTTAATTGAAGTGCCCAGAAGGATGGACCGGAAGTATGCCTTGCGGATGCAACCTTGTATCTGCAGTATTTTGGAACAATCGCGGTTGGATGGCAATGGCTGCTGCAAGGTGCTGCGGCTCAAAATAAATTGGAAGAACCGCTATCAAAAAAAAGCTGATTTTTATACAGGCAAACTTTTTACCTAAAATCACTGCTGTCCAAAATAAACAGAAATTAAGAATCGCTCTTTGAAAATTCAGCCGTTTAGCTATTTTAAATTGCTAAATTCAAAATCAGGTTCCCATTTTCATTTTATGCTGTCCAAGACCTTTGAATGGAAGAAGA
>JBGSJZ010000128.1:0-35233 GCA_041741455.1 Anaerolineaceae bacterium
GAACTAGCGCATGCCTCCGGCAAGTTTTTTCGCAGCAGGCAAACGGCGCAACGCAAGCATAGCTAATATGCCTCCGAAAGGGCCTATCGCCAAAAAAGAAAAAGCCCATCGCCAACCAACCAGGTGTTCAATGGGTAGAACCATGCGGATGGTTATGAGTGTGAGTAAAAACCCCAAGCATGTCTGAAGTGTAAGGGCTGTGCCCGTGAGTTCAGGAGGGCATAGTTCGCTAACACAGGCGGAGAATTGGGCAGAATCTGCCACGATAGCAAACCCCCAGATCAAACAAACACCCACCAACCAGGCAGGATTGCCCCCAAACAGAAGCCCCACGAACATAGCACTTAAACCGCTAATGCTCATGGAAATAATCGTTATCAAAGTTCGTCCCCAACGATCAGCCAGTTTTCCAGCAGCCAGACTCCCTGCTCCACCAATTCCAATGATGGCAAAAGCTGCCAGGCTGGACCAGTTTAGGCTTATCCCTGAGATCCTAAAACTTGCCTGTAAAAATATGGCAATCCAGGCCCACATTGCATATAGTTCCCACATATGGCCAAGATAACCAAGATTTGGGAGCAAAATCTCTGGCTTTTTCAGAATTTGCCATGCATAAATCCAGCTAAACCGTGGGGAGGGAGTGTGATAGGGCCCTTCAGTAACTAACACTGCCGTTATTATTCCGCCAATTGTGGCCATGGCGGCGGCCAGGTATAAAACAAACTGCCAGTCACGGGAACCGGCAGTGATGTTGATCGTATTCAGCAGATGCGGAGCAGCTGATCCAAGGGTCAGAGCGCCTACGAGAAGACCGATGCCTAATCCTCGATCTGATTTTGTCCAGGTAGCCATTATTTTCATCCCGATTGGGTAGACGCCGGCCAGGGACACGCCCGTTATGAAACGAAGAATCAATGCCATCGTTGGACCCATCCCGAACATTGGGATAACAAGCGTTGCAAGGCCGGCAATGTAAGCTGAATAAGAGAATAGGCGCCGGGCAGGAATACGATCTGCCAGGTTTAGAACTGCCGATCCCAATGCTCCGATAACATAGCCGATTTGAACTGACATCGTCAGCCACGCCTGGCCTGCTTCATTGAGTTGCCAGGTAGCAATAAGCGCTGGGATAATTGCAGATGCCGAGAACCAGACTGACATTACAAGCAATTCCGCAAGCGCAAGCCACAACAGAGTCCTCCATTTATGAGGATCCAGTCCGGCTATATCTTGATACTTCAATTCCGTGCTATCAGTTACATTCATGAGTTTAGTAAAGGTTTCATCGTCAAGTTAATCCCATTGACCCATTTTATTTCCATCATGCTCCTTATTCCATCTTCTCTTCGCAAGAAAATATCATAAGAGAAGATCCATATTCTAAAGACGACCTGTTCAAAAGAAAAATTACGGGTTGGAAAAGGGTGCCCACCAAGCATTCATTTGTAATATCCGTCGTAAGTTAACGAACTAATGAAGCGTCAAAGTAAGGAATAATCATTGGGCTTATGGTAATTGTGGGCGGAATCTCGCTCTTGTTTATGGTGGGATGCCAGTTAAGCGAAAACCTCAAAAGCAAATCGTCATCAAAAACATCGATTCAGAGAGATTTTCCCCAGATATCCTCGCCCTTCGTGCAAGAGGCAAATAATTTGAACAAAGCAGCCATAACAGACTATCCAATCCATGATTTTTTGAAAAACCGCTGGAGTCCACGTGCTTTTTCCACCCAGCCCATTGAGCCAGAAAAACTTTGGAGTTTATTCGAAGCAGCGCGCTGGGCACCTTCTAGCGGCAATCTGCAACCCTGGTCGTTTATCGTTACCTCGCAGGCAGATTTTGATTCCAATGAAAAATTACTTGGCACATTGGCCAAGAGTAACCAGGATTGGGCGAAATCCGCTCCTGTTTTGGTTCTGGCGATTGCCAGGCGAGAGCGCGAGGCAGACAAGCCCAATCTCTGGGCAACTTACGACTTGGGCCAGGCGGTTGCACATCTATCCGTGCAGGCCAGTGCGATGGGTCTTTCAGTTCGTCAAATTGGTGGCTTTGATCGAGGTAAAGCCGGCGAATTATTCGAACTTCCAGTTGGATTTGACCCAATAACCGTGATAGCCATTGGTTATGCGGGTGACCCGATCATATTGCCAGATGAGCTCCGTGAACGAGAACATGGAACCCGTGCTCGAAGACCGTTGATAGAATTTGTTTTTAATGGGGTATGGGAAGAACCATTAATTGACAAAGAGAGATCATTGCTTAAATGATGACAAATCAAATTTTATAAAATGGGGCAGGAAAATAAAATTTCCGCCCACTTTTAGCTCCATGTTTCAAGCTTATGCTATTTTTCTAAGGATATTCCCCCTTGACCTTCCAGTTGCTGGAAGGTGTACATTAGATCTACCTTATGTGGAGGTGCGAAATTGAAGATCAAGGATCTATCTCAATCGACAGGAGTGCCAGCCAAAACTATTCGCTATTACGAGGAGTGTGGAGTGCTTCCGTCCCCGCTTCGGCAGACTAACGGCTACCGCGAATATACTCAGAAAGATATAGATCGATTGCGCCTGGTCGCAGGGGCACGGCACCTGGACCTCTCGCTTGACGATATTCGTGAAATACTGGCTTTACGTGACCGGCGCGAGGCCCCTTGCCGGGTAATGCTTCATACTCTCCAACACAAGGCTGATGAAGTTGCTGAGCATATCAAAGCCTTACAGCACCTCGAAGGTGAATTGCGGACTTTATATGCGCTTGGACTCACTTTCCCTGTAGATGACATAGACGGTAAGGACTGCGTTTGTCATCTTGTCAGCGAACACAGCGGTGTAAACACAAATAAAAAGGATAAAAATGTCACAACCTAAAAATCGCGGTTTCGACCCGCTTAAAACTGGGATCATCGGCAGTCTCATTGCCGCATTGTGTTGTTTCACGCCCATCCTGGTTGTCCTGCTGGGCGCACTGGGAGCGGGCTGGCTAACGGGTTATCTTGATTATGTGCTGTTCCCCGTGCTGTTCATCTTTTTAGGTTTAACCGCGTATGGTTATTACCGCCAATCAAAAATAAGGAGTGTTTCAAATGGAAAATAAATTTGATCTGTTGATCTTAGGCTCTGGCTCGACCGCCTTTGCCGCGGCGTTACGCGCAGCGGAACTTGGCAAAACCGCCGCTATGACCGAAATGCGCACGCTGGGCGGGACGTGTGTCAATCGCGGCTGTTTGCCCAGCAAAAACCTCATCGAGGCGGCGCGGATTGTCTGGGAGACTGCTCACCCGCGTTACAAAGGACTCAAACCTGCTAAGATGAAATTAGACTTCGCAGAATTGATTTCCCAAAAACAGGAAGTCGTGCAGTCTTACCGCGATAAAAAATATCAGTCGCTGGTCTACGAAGAAGACAAAATCAAGGTCTTCGAGGGCAAGGCGGAATTAGTGGACGAGCACACCGTCCGCGTGGGCGAACAGACTTTAATCGGCGACCAGATTCTCGTCGCGACAGGGACGCGTCCAACCATCCCGACAATTGAAGGCTTGGACAATGTGTCTTATCTCACCTCCGATCTTCTCACGACAGGCGAAGCGCAAGAGTTGACCGAACTGCCCGAGTCCATGATTATCGTTGGCGCGGGTTACATCGCGCTCGAACTTGGGCAGATGTTTCTTCGCTTCGGGACGAAGGTCACGATTTTGGAGCGCAGTCAGGTTATTCTTCCCCATTATGAGCCAGAAGTGTCTGACGCGCTGACCTTTGCCTTGCGTGAAGAAGGTCTGATGATTGTGACCGAGGCACAGGTTATCCGGGTGGCGCAGAAATCGAAAGATCAAATTGAGGTGACAGTGAATGTCAGCGGCAAGATACAATCTTTCAAAGCACAAAAACTTCTAATTGCCGCCGGCAGACAGCCAAACGCGGACGGCATTGGGTTGGAAAAAGTCGGCGTGCAGGTGGATGAGCGCGGATATGTGAAGGTTAATGACGAATTGCAAACGAGCATTGCCAACATTTGGGCGGCGGGCGACGTGATAGGAAACCAAACCGATAGCCAGCCTGCCACGCCCGTCGGCGCACATGATGGCGTGATTGTCGCCAAGAATGCACTCGCTGGCGCGCACCAAAAAGTTGCCCATCGTGTAATTCCGCGTGTGATTTTCACTGACCCGCAAGTGGCAGTCGTTGGGCAAACTGACGAGGAGGTCGTGGGTTCAGGCGTCCGCTGTTGGTGCGGCACGATCCCGCTTGATCTGGTTCCCCGTGCAGGTGCAACTCATCAGACCAATGGCATTGCCAAGATTGTGATAGATCGCGACACGCAGGAAGTTAAGGGTGTCTCGCTTGTGATGCCCAATGCGGGCGAAGTGATTCACGAAGCGGCAATGGCCATGCGCTTCCATGCTAAATTGGAGGATTTCATTGATATGATCCACGTCTATCCAACAATGGCTGAGGCGTTGAAGATCGCGGCGATTTCGTATTTCAAAGACCCCGCAAAGTTGTCCTGCTGCGCGGAATAAGGTAATTAATTTTTGGCACGATTTATGCGCACCCCTCAAATATTTATGACCATCGTAAGCGGTTTTTTGATGAACCGGGCTGAGCAAAATCCAGGATCGTAAACAGGGCTATGATGTCAGGGTTCAGTAATTACCGATGAAGTATGCCGTTCGAGCTCTGGCGGCGCGCGATACACGTGGATTGGTCGAACGGTAATCAACACGGCCAACGGCCGGTTACCTTGCGCATATATTCTTGACCCTGAAGCAGGTGAGATGATCCAGACGGCTGTGCTCGCGATCCGTTGTTTTGAAATCAGCATCCAGCAATTACGCGAGACCATGTTCTCCTATCTGACCAACTCCAAAGCGCTGGAATTGGCTGTATTGGGTTAAGAGAAAGATGTTAGCCAGTTGAGCTGCAGCGCCGGATGACAGGTTCGCAACCCAAATAATTATCCGGCGTTTTGACTAACTGACAAGTAGCCAGGTGAAAACATTAATTTCCAGTAGAGCGAATGTTTTTTGCCCGCATTTCCAGCCGATGACCGGATTGTTTAATGGATATGCCCGCAATTAAGCCATATCCCATACCATATAACAATAACCAGGGGGTTAAATGGAAATCTGCATTCAGGATCGATAGAAATACACCTGAAAATGCAAAAAGCGCGAGGATAAACTCACCCATTCCCCAAGAGTTATGGCGAAGTGCATAACGGCTAAATTCCCATCGATCCGTGGGTTGTTGAACACCGAATTTGGGGGTACGGACAAAGGATCCCTGCCGGGTACCAAACAATCCTAACAGGGCTCCGCGGGCATTGTTCAGTGAAATACCGATACTAAAGATCATAAGGGCTGGGATAAGTTGCAATCGTTTTGACCAGGAGGGGGCCTCTAGTGGAGCGCTGGTCAAATAAAGCAAGGGTGAAATTAGCGATGTAATTAACAACACGGATGCCCAGGGCAAAATCGCCGCCGCCTGAAAGCGGATCCAGAGGGATAACAATAAAGCCAGAATCAGGAGCGGGTGAACCAGATAATGGGTGAGATGAAGTGTTCCTGTGATCTTCAGCCGCAACGGCAGAGCGGATTTAAGCAGAGGAACCAACAATTTTCTGGCGGTTTGCAAGCTGCCACGGGCCCAGCGGGCTTGCTGGTTCTTAAACGCAGTGATTTGAACAGGCAACTCGGCGGGAACGACCACGTCAGGCAGGTAAGCAAATCGCCATCCGCGCAATTGCGCCCGGTAACTCAGGTCGAAATCTTCGGTGAGCGTGCCGGCCTGCCAACCCCCAGAATCCTGAATACAGATGGTACGCCAGATTCCTGCGGAGCCGTTGAAGTTCATTAATAGCCCGCTGCGGGAACGGGCAGTCTGTTCAACCATGAAATGCGCATCAATCGCCATTGCTTGCAAACGGGTGAGAAGAGAATATTCCCGATTGAGGTGTCCCCATCTTGTCTGCACACAGCCTACTTGTGGATCGGTGAAATGGGGCAGACAGCGAACCAGAAAATCTGGCGGGGGTACAAAATCGGCGTCAAATATCGCCACATATTCCCCGCCGGCCGTAAGCATACCGTTTGCCAGCGCTCCCGCTTTATACCCTTGTCTGTGTTTCCGGTGGAGATGGGAAATATTCACGCCGGCTGCTTGCCAGGCGGATATCAACCTGGCCGCAAGGTTAGTGGTTTCGTCTGTCGAGTCATCCAACAACTGGATTTGCAGGCGGTCACGTGGATAATCCAGGGAAACCACAGCTGTCAGAAGACGTTCAACGGTCGTGTATTCGTTATAAATCGGAAGTTGGACCGTGACCATTGGCCAGGTTCCGGGTGATGGTGGAGAAAGTCGGAGGCCTTTTGTCCGGTGATATATCCACAACAGGTAAAGACTGTGGAGCGAATAAATTGCAAGCCACAGCGAAACCAGGCCGTATAGAAAAGCTGCTACCAAAGCAAAAATCCGCGTTCCCCAAAACGTTTGACCAGGAGGGCATCGATGCCCAGCGCGCGACCAGCACGAGTAAAGAAAACGACGCCGAGGATACTGATAGGCATCAAATATGCCCACAACCAATCATGTCCAAATGTTGCCAACATGGTGTTTAATAGAAAGAAAATTCCTGCCAGACTGAACAAGCGGGTAAATCCGCCAGTGAACAGTGCGAATCCTAATAAAAATTCTGCGATCAATTGGAAAGGGGCAAACACGCCTCGGATTGGTAAGACCACATTATTGATAAATGCTGCATACCAGACCAGTGAATTTTCGGATTGGGGAAATACCTGGGTAAAGAAATGTTCCAGGCCATCTGGGGTATAAAATCCTTTGTTCATATTACTAAACCAGGTTGTCAGAATGACTAATCCGACCAAGGTGCGCAAAAAAGCCAACCAGGTAAGGGATGTTGAAGGTTGTTTGTCAAAAAGAAGGCTGCGCATACGAATCTCTCCTTTACAATTCCTATCATAAGACGACATTGATCAAAAGAATCTTACTCTACGCCCGCAAGGCTAGAGCTGCTTTACTCCCATCTGCTTTACGAGCACCCTCCAGTAAGGTAGACTGGCCCAGGCTAAACTGGCATATAGAAGGAAATATTCCAACCATAGCACCCAAATCGGCACTTCAAAGCTTCCCTGGGAAAGGTACGCCAGATATGAAAATGCTACAGATATAGAAAAGTATATCCAGGGAATCGCCCAACGCCAGATCCAGGCCGGTTCATCTTTTACTGTCATAAAGAACGGTAAAAACGGTATCACCCAGGTGACATACCAGGGATGAATGGTGGGCGAAAGAAGCAGGTAAACTCCAACTGGCAAAAGAGAAAGCCGCACCAGAACCCGGCCACCCATAACAGGATCTGAATCGACCTGTCCAAACATCCATTCCTTACGAGCGCTCCAGATAATTGCGATGATGGTAAGCAAGCTGGTCAATATTCGAGCCAGGCGACCTGAAGTTTCAGAATCTAGGCTCTGCCAGGTGGAAATTAAGGAAAAAATCGGGCTGCCATTGAACTGCCAGTATTGCGCATAAATCCTTATTGCTCCGAATAAACCGCGGCCATCCATCTTCTGACCCAATCCCCATCCAGCGTTAAGTCCAAATATAACCAATGGGAGACCGATGAACAGCAGATAGAGGATGATCCCGGCAAGACGCCACCGGCGGAAAAAGAATGGAATAAAAAGGGCCGGCACCCCTTTGGTAAGGGTCGTCAATGCGAAAAGAACAGGCGAAGCAAGGTGTTCTTTCGGGAAAGAAAGGGCAACATATAAGGCCAACATGAAGAGGAACAGCATCCAGGCATCGACATGCGCTGAATGGGAAAACTCTACAATGACCAACGGATTCCACAGATAAATCAAGACCGCTGAAGGATTAAGCCTTAAGCGAGAGAGTATTTGGTAAATCAGTAAGCCCGTGAGCAGGTCGAACAGCATGGCTGCAAACTGATAGGCCTTCACCTGCTGCGGCGCAATCCACTCAATTATCCAGAAATAGGCTTGTGCTACCGGCAAATATGGGGAAGCCATCTCTGAGTGGTTTACGCTGAGACGAAGCGGGGTAGAATACGTATCTAATTTGGGGGAATTGACCGGTTCTGCGTAGGGATTGATGCCCTGGTGGAGCAAATGGCCATCCCAAAGATATCGGTAGACATCATTTGAGAGAGATGGTGTTGTCCCAAGCACGATCAAACGAGCAAGAATCGCGACAATCCATATTGTATGAACCGAGAAAAGTGAGTGGCCTAATTTTCTGATCGCCAACAGGTAAAATGCCCCAGCCAGACTGAAACAAATCAGGAAAAATGGAAGATATTCCCCATTCAAACGGGGCAAGAAGAGGTAAGGAAGAAAAGTTAATAAAAGGCCTGATCCAACCATGAAAGAGGATTTCTGGCCGATGTTTATCCGCATTTTACTTTCCAGTCAGAAAAGGATAAGCATCAAAGAAAGCACGGGAATGCGTTAAATGCTCTGCCTGCAACAGAGCCAGTTCGGAGGCAAGGCGCACAGCTTCTTGGGCGGTATCCACATCATACCAGGACGGTGTAAGAGCCACATGGAGGGAGAGGGTTTCGGCCCGAGCGAGGGTCTGCGAATGAACCAGGGATGTGCTCCAATCAATTTGCTGAAAGATCACCGGGCATGGTTTTCTTAAACCAATCAGATAATATCCTCCATCCTCGCCTGGACCCAAAACGACATCATTGTCATTTAAACTGTTAAAAGCCTGTAACAGATAATTCCGTGGGAGGGATGGACCATCGGAATTGAGAGCGATCACGTGATTGTAGCCGATTGAAAACAAATGACCCATCGCCTGAACCAGGCATTCTCCGATATCCGCGCCGTCGACCGGGATAAGCAAGGTGTCCGGTGGAGTAATTTGTTCAAAATAATCCCGGGAACCAGCGGGGGTGATCGCCACAGCCAAACGGACTCCGGTGAGGCTGCTGGCCAATGTAAAGGTGTCCAACAGCAATGCCTCATAAAATTCAGAGGCCTGTTGTGGAGTGAATGGTGGGCAAAGACGGGTTTTGGTATATCCGATGCGTGGCTGTTTGGCCATGATCACCAGGGCTGCAGTTATTTCCATGATTAATTCCGCGCGTACCGCAAAATCAAGCGAAGGATTTGCGTTGACGCCAGCACAGAGCCGCGCCATGTGCCTGTGATCTTGGATTTACCCCCGCGTCGGGCATGATAAGAGACCGGTATCTCGACGATCTTCCAGCCGCGCCGAGCCGCCTTCGCAATCATCTCGGTAGGCAGGCCATAGGTCATTTCCTGTAAATCCAGGGAAAGAATAGGCTCACGCCGCCCTGCCCGAAATGGACTGAGGTCGGTTAAGCGCAGACGATAAATCCAGCGAAACATCACGGCGGCCACATAATTGCCAAGCCACTGCGTCCAGGGCATCGCGCCGGAATCCATTTCTCCTGCCAGGCGCGATCCTAAAACCAGATCGGCCTGCCCACTCACAAGCGGCGCGAGAAGTTCAGGTAAATGTCTTGGATCATCCGCACCATCCGCGTCGAGAAAGACAACCACTTTTCCGGTCGCAGCTAACAACCCGCTATGACAGGCCCGGCCGTATCCGCGCCGGGCTTCATGAACCACTCGCGCGCCGGCCTGTTCTGCGATGGATACGGTAGCATCCGTAGAACCGCCGTCGACTACTAGAATTTCGTGTGTCCACTCCAACGGAATAGCGGATAATACATACCCTATACTTTCAGCTTCGTTAAGTGCCGGCATGATGATGCTGACGATTTTTTCTGCCATCGTGTTTAGCCTTATTTTGGTCACCTTCATACAGAAGGTTGAATTACCCTCAGGTAAATGTTTTGAGCGGTCCGTTTTCGCCCCGCTCATGGGCGTCAAGTTGCTCGCGCACAAGCTGTACTGCAGCTGACAGTGGTGAAATTTTTGAAGAAACCAACATATCTTTCTCTGTAGCCAGTGGATGCCAATAGATTCCATCGACGTTTGCGGTAATCTCGGGAGATAGGTTGTCTAATCCAACTTCAATTCCTTCCGTCGAAAAACCTCTTCGAGCGAGGGGACGAATAAGGTGATCTTCTTCGGGTATGCCGAGTGAAAGGTGAAAGCTGCAAATTTCATCCAGATGAGCAGCATTGGCACTGGTTTCTGTCGTGGACAGTCGCACGCGAAACCCATTGGCTTGTAATGTTTGAATGCCTTCAACCGTGCGAAGCCAGGTGCCCGTCCCGCGGTAAGCATCATGATGTTCGGCGCGCCCGCCATCCAGACTGACCTGGATGACCAGCTGATCATTAGCGACCGCTTTCAGCCTTTCCAACCGTTTCCCTTTGATCAACATGGCGTTGGTCAATAAAATGGTTGGCAATCGTTGGGACGCATAACTCAGTATGGCGAAAATATCATCCGAGATCAGAGGTTCGCCCCCGGTAAAATAGACACACGAAAATCCAGCCTCTACTGCCTCGTCAATCAGCCCACAGACGGTATCCAGAGATATTGCCCTGCGCGGTGCAGATGGACTGGATTGCGCCACGCAGTACGAGCAGCTCAGATTACAGTCGTAGTTCGTGTAAATCCAAAGTTTGCAAAGCGATCTATCAGAATTCATAGTGGCTCTTTTGACACCTAAATAAAATCGAATTCCCAAAAGGGCAGGTCTTAACAGCTATTTTTACTGGTGATCTTACCTGGCGTTGATAAAATCCGGTTGAAAAGTCTTGTTTAGGATAGCATGATTTCCCAAATTGATTACCAAGAGGTATGTGGCTACGAGTAACTGTGTCCCAAATCAATACAGGTTGACTCGATCAAGAAAAGAACTATGTCCCGGCCAGTTCTTCAAAAGGGAGATAACGTTCTAATGCGGATATTTGAACTGAGGATGAGCTGGAATGGAATAATGGATATTTCATTCGATTTTCTCCCCTCGATATGAAAAAATTTCGTCCTGAATGTCGGCCAACACACGCAAAACCTCAGCCACACTCCACGCCTGAGCAAAACATCCACGAGGTGTAAATGGAGGATCACCGTCAAAAATCTCGCTAATGCTTCCCAATCCATGATCCGAAAGATGATGGATTAAAGGTTCCAAGAACGAACGAGCCGTGGAAGGATCTTTATAAACCCTAAGGTGGGCGCTTACAAAAGGGCCGATGAGCCATGCCCACACTGTACCCTGGTGATAAGCGCCATCCCGCTGACGCGCATCACCCCCATAATGCCCGATGTAGCCGGGCTCACCCGGTGCAAGGCTGCGCAGACCATGTGAGGTGAGTAATTGGCGTCCACTTATATCCACTACGGCTTTTTGATGATCCATTTCCAAGGGGCTGTGATTTAAAGAGACCGCAAATAACTGGTTGGGCCTCAATGCATCATCATTTCCATCCGGGCCGTCAATGACATCGTAACAAAATCCCCGATCCTCGTTCCAGAATTTTGAAAAACTCTCTTGCACCCGGTTGGCCAGGGTCATATAACGATCCGGCTGCTTCCCGAGCAAACGCGCAAAATCTGCCATGCTGAGCAAAGCGTTATACCATAGAGCGTTGATTTCTACCGGCTTGCCAATCCGTGGCGTGACCACCCAATCACCAACTTTGGCATCCATCCAGGTTAATTGCACACCCTTTTCACCGGCATAAAGGAGACCATCTGAGGGGTCAACATGAATCTGGTAACGCGTGCCGCGCTCGTGCCAATCAATGATTTCTGCGAGCACCGGGAAGAGTTCTGCTAATAGTTTCTCATCATGGGTGGCCGTGAAATAAGCGCGGATGGCTTCAAAATACCACAAGGTCGCATCGACAGTATTGTATTCAGGCACCTCGCCGGCATCCGGAAAGCGGTTGGGCAGCATGCCCTGGTCCACATATTGGGCAAATGTTCGCAGGATGCTGCGAGCAACCTCATGGCGGCCGGTGACCAGGGTCAGACCGGGTAAGCTGATCATGGTGTCCCTGCCCCAATCTCCGAACCAGTGATATCCTGCCAGGATCGTTCGCCCGTCCGCATCCGCATTCGTAGGGCGGCGAGCAATGAACTGGTCCGCAGCCAGGCAAAGTTGCGCAGGAAGCTGCGGTGCCAACGAAGCCAGCCCTTGTTCGTAGGTTTGTCTTTTCAGGAAGGCCGGTGCACCATCCAATTCGGGTTCTGGTTCGGTGCTGATGACAAAAGTCACCGCTTCGCCAATCGCGAGCGTCACTTTAAACTCACCTACATCCAGATGATCCTCAAGGCTGCCAAGACCGCGATATTGTTCCACACTGAGCTCAAAATTTTGATACCATTCGTGAGTGGGCGTTACTTCAGCCCGTTTGCTTAGAATGACAAAAGGTATCGCCCCTTCAAAAGCGGTCACCTGCAAGCCGTGCTTTACCCTTTCGACCTGCATGTTCCAACCGTCTCCTCTCGTCGTGCCGTGATAATCACGGTAATTTACCAAGGCCTTGGCCAGGAAAGTGAGAGGGGAAGTTGCTCTCTCCACATAATAAGAAACGTAGGTTGTGTTTTCGCCTGGTTGCATCCAGATACGTTTTATAAATCGTGCATCAGCGAATGCGTAGCTCCAAACAGGGGTTGTGCCGTCTAAATGAAACCGCTCGATGTGATAAAAACCCAATGGGTCGACGATATCACCTGACCAGCGGTTAGCAAATAATGGATATTGGCTGCCATTATAGGTGACTGTTTCGTCCAGTTTGGCTGCCAGCAAGGTTCGCCCAAGCGGTGGCTGAAGTGCAGCGACGAGCAAGCCATGATAACGACGCGTTAACAGGCCCGCCACTGTTCCTGAGGCATAGCCACCTATCCCGTTGGTGACCAGCCATTCTTTTGCCTGTGCAATTACCAGATCGCCACAAATACTTCTACCAAACTCGATATTCGACATTGCATCACCCAATCCAAAATTCCAATCATTACTTGAGACGAATAATGTCACTTTGTGCGAACAGGGGTCCAACGGCGAGTGCGAGAGAAGGTTCTGCGTAAAGCGACGCCGGGACGCTGATGTCTGCCAGATATAGTTCACCGACGTGGGACTCAACCCCCTCGGCGCGCAGTCCATCCTTGGGCAGCGCTAACGTCATCGTCGCCGTGGCGCGAATGGCCGGATCGAACACCCTACCCGTCGTGGTGTCCACACCGGATGGTGCATCGAGGGCCAGGATGGGAGCAGATTGGCTATTTGCCCAACGGATCATATCAGCTGCGTCACCGCGTGGAGCGCCTTTCAAGCTGTAGCCAATCAGGCCGTCGATGATCAGTATGGAGTGTTCCGTGTTATCTAGCTGTTGCGCAGACCCAACCGGTACGTTCATTCGACGGATGATGTCAAGTTGATGAGCGGGTACGGGTGTAAATTCTTCATCGGGTCGAGAGGTGAAAACCTGCACTTTTGCACCCCAGTTATGCAAACGGCGCGCGCATACCAGAGCTCCACCCCCATTACCACCCGTGCCGGCTAACACGATGACTCGTTTCTCACCGGGGTCGCCATCGAGAAAACGAATACGCGCCAGGTGAGCCAGGTTTCGTCCGGCGTTCTCCATCATCTGGATCAGCTCGATTTTATAATCCTGCATCATTGCCCGGTCGACTTCGATCATTTGTTGGGTATTTAGATACGGGATCTTCTCTTTAGTAAAAGGGATGACCATTTTAGCCTTCGTTTGGTTGGTTTCTTTTTGTTTTCATCTACTCGGAGGACCAGGGTGTACGGAAATCGGGATACAGCGTCAATCCACCATCGACAAATAACGTCTGACCGGTGATGTAGGACGCATCATCAGAAGCCAGAAAAGTAGTAACGATAGCCATCTCCTCGGCAGTTCCAGAGCGCCCCATGGGGATGTGTTTTTCAACCTCTCTTTTTTTCTCCGGGTCGTCTATCCAGGCACGATTGATTGGGGTAATGGTGGCGCCGGGTCCAATCCCGTTCACCCGGATGCCGCGTCCGGCGTATTCCAAGGCCAGTGTCCTGGTCAGGTTCTGCATACCACCTTTGCTGACCGAATAACTGACAAAACGAGGTTTAGGGATTTGCTGGTGTACGCTGGATATGTTGATGATCACACCGGGTTTATCTTTCGCCAGGAAGTGCTTGATCGCCTCCCGCGCTGCCACAAAAGACCCGATCAGGTTCACATTCAAGACCTGCTCAAAGGCATCCAAACTCATTAGGTGGGAGTCGGATGCTATCTGGATTCCTGCATTATTGATCAGGATGTCTAACCCTCCCAATTTCTCGACGACTTCCGAGATCATGTGGATGACCTGATCCTCGTTTGTGAGATCGGCTTGTACCAAGATATGGTTGACACCATGTATTTTTACATCATGCACGCACTGATCTAATGCTCTATGTACCAACTCATCCGTTTCCACTGCTTCCTGGCTTTGCGCCCGGTAATTGATGGCTACATGCGCGCCTTCGGAGGCAAACTGCACTGCAATGGCCTGTCCTATGCCGGATGTGCCTCCGGTGATCAGAACATTTTTTCCCTTGAGACCTTTCATTAATTCTTCTCCTGATAACAAATTGGTGAGGGACTGGGACTCACTTCCTTTCTCCTCATCTCACAGGGAGGGGAAAAGACCGTTTTTGAGAGGGCCCTTACCATGGTGCTATCATTGGCTATATACCCTAATCATTTCATTCAGCAAGTGTAAAGCTTCTGGTTTCGTGCGCTGGAAAGCATTGCGCCCGATAATGGAGCCGAATCCGCCGCCATCCCGAATAGCAATCGCCTCTTCCAAAATAGCTTCATCAGCATCTTTCTTCGCACCACCTGAAAATATAACGATACGGCGACCATTAAAGGCGCTTTGTATGACATGACGCACCCGGTCGGTGAGGGTTTCCCGTGGAATCGCATATTGCTCATAAATCTTGCGGGCAGCTTCCAATTCTAATTTTGCAGACGGAAGTTTAACTTTGATTATGTTGGCGCCAAGTTGGGCAGCGATTTGAGCCGAATAAGCGATCACATCCAGGGCCGTTTCTCCTTCTGCGGATAGCGCACTGCCGCGCGCATAGGACCAGACGACCACAGCCAGTCCAGCTGATTTCGCTTCCTGGGTCAACCTCATTAACTGTTCATATAGCAAACGCCGTTCCGCAGTGCCTGGGTAGATCGTGTAACCAATGGCAACACAACCAAGCCGTAAAGCATCTGAAACTGTGGCAGTTTGGGCTCCGAGTGGATCTTTCTCATCTTGTAAAATATCGTGATTATTAACTTTTAAGATGAGTGGTATATCCCCAGCATAATCGGCCGCGATTGCTTCCAAGAAACCTAAAGGCGCAGCATAAGCATTTAACCCTGCCTCAATGGCCAATTCGATGTGATAACGAGGATCATACGCCGGGGGATTTGAAGCAAAACTGCGTCCAGGGCCGTGTTCAAATCCTTGGTCGACGGGTAGAATGATCATCCGACCAGTTCCTGCTAGCCGACCGTGGTTAAGCAAACGGGCCAAATTGGTTGTAACTCCTGGATTCTCGCTACGATACCATCCTTGAATTTCTTTCGTGCGATCTGACATTTGATTTTCTCCTTTTATGCGGACACGATGAGCTTTTTAACAGAGCGGTAGATTGGTCGTGATGTCTTGTGGTCCACCAAGAACTCACATCCTCAAATTAATCCTTGCGACTTTTGAATCAGTTCTGCGACCAATCCGGTCCAGCCGGTTTGATGGCTGGCCCCCAACCCCGCACCGTTATCGCCGTTGAAGTATTCATAAAATAGGATATGCTCATTCCAATCAGGGTCCTTCTGAAACTTATCCTGGTTTCCAAAAATTGGTCGTCTGCCATCTTCCTGCTTGAGAAACAGCCGGGTAAGCCGACTGGATAAATCCAGCGCAATTTCTTTGAGATTCATCCTTCTGCCTGATCCCGTTGGGCATTCCACCAGCAGATCATCTCCGTAGTAACTGTAAAATTTCTCAAGCGCTTCAATGATCAGGTAATTGATGGGGAACCAGATAGGTCCTCTCCAGTTCGAATTTCCTCCGAATAACCCGTTTTTGGATTCTGCGGGTTGGTAATTGATCGTGAATACTTTTCCATCATAGTCAAATTCATATGGATAGGCTTGATGAAATTTTGAAACTGAACGAATTCCAAAGTCTGATAAAAATTCTTCAGGATCCAGTAAATACCTTAAGACACTTACCAGGCGGTCTCGGGTCAGAATGGAAACAATATGTCTTTGCCCGGCCCCTTCCACATCGATGCTGGCCATATTCCCACTCAGATCAGGTCTTTGTTCTGTAAACCAATGCATTCGTCTTGAAAAAACCGGCATTCCTTCGAGAACCTCGGGTTCTAACGTTTCCACGGCTAACAAGGGCATCAATCCAACGAGTGAACGAACTTTTAGTGGAAGAATTGTTCCATCTGGTAAATGCAAGGCATCATAAAAGAAACCGTCTTCGCCATTCCACAAGCAATGCCCTCGCCCACCGCAATTCGCCATGGCATGTGCGATCCCTAAAAAGTGTTCATAGAATTTGGAGGCCAGATCTTGATAGATTGGATTTTCTTTGGCTAATTCCAAAGCAATTTTAAGCATTCCAAGACTATAAAAGGCCATCCAGGCTGTTCCATCCGATTGATCGATGTGACCACCGGTGGGGAGAGCTGTGCTGCGATCAAAAACACTGATATTATCCAGACCTAGAAAGCCGCCCTGAAATATATTGTTGCCGTCCGCATCTTTGCGGTTTGTCCACCAGGTGAAATTCAACAGTAATTTGTGAAAAACCCCTTCAAGAAAACCTCGATCTGGTTTTCCGTTTTGTTGCGCTTCGTTTTGATAAACTCTCCAGCTTGCCCAGGCATGCACAGGTGGATTTACGTCGCCGAAAGCCCATTCATAAGATGGCAATTGCCCGTTGGGGTGCATATACCATTCACGAGTCATCAGGATCAATTGACGTTTTGCGAACTCTGGATCAACCAGCGCTAATGGGATGGTGTGAAACGCCAGGTCCCATGCGGCATACCAGGGATATTCCCATTTATCCGGCATCGAAATGATGTCGAAGTTGGTAAGGTGAGACCACTCGCGATTTCGCCCGATGATTCGAGTAGCCGGAGGCGGAGGAGCCCCGGGATCTCCTTGCAGCCATTGCTCTACATCGTAATAATATAGCTGCTTATTCCATAAAAGCCCGGAGATTGCCTGGCGATAAATGCGAGACTTGTCTTCGGTCAGGCTCTTTGGTTGAATCGTTTGATAAAATTCATTGGCCTCAGAAATCCGTTGTGCAAAAATTTCATTAAACTCACGGAACGGATCCGGGTATTGTAGACTGGAAAGGCGTAACCGGATGGATACTGAACTGCCATTCGCTACAGCAAGGGGGAAGTAACCAGCCATTTTCGTGCCAGTTTTGGCCGGATTGATAGCTTCGGTTTCATTTTCGATGATGTAGCGGTGGAATGAATCCTTTTTATATGGATTTTCATTTTCTATCCCAAACAAGCGTAGATTATTGGTTTCGTTTTCAGTAAAAAGAATATCATCAGCACCTTCTATATGAAGATAGGTGTCGCCTTGTGTAGGATGATTCGCTTTGACAACACTGAGGTGTTCACCATTTTCGATAAGTTGCAGTTGGGGCTTGCCAGGCGCGTCGCCCATGGGGCCGGCTTCATACCCCCAACTCCAGGTATTGCGAAACCATAAAGTAGGCAGGAGGTGCAATCTTGCTGGATCTGGCCCTCTATTGAAAGCTGTAATTCGGATCAAGATATCATTTTCATCGGCTTTGGCGTACTCGATATAAATATCAAAATATTTGTTCTCGTCAAAAATACCAGTATCCAATAGCTCGAACTCGGGTTCTTCACGCCCGCGCTGCTGATTATTGGCAACCAAATCTGTGTACGGGAATTGCAGCTGGGGGTATTTATACAAATACTTCATGTAGCTGTGCGTCGGGGTGTTGTCAAGGTAATAATAGTATTCCTTTACATCCTCGCCATGATTTCCTTCAGAACCGGAAAGGCCAAACAAACGTTCCTTCAATATGGGATCCTCACCATTCCAGAGAGTCACCGCAAAGCATAAGAACTGATTGCGGTCACTGATCCCTGCCAGCCCATCCTCATTCCAACGGTATGCGCGGCTCCGGGCATGGTCATGTGGAAAATAATCCCACGACGTGCCATTCTGGCTGTAATCTTCGCGAACTGTTCCCCAGGCACGCTCACTCAGATAAGGTCCCCAATTCTTCCAATTGTTAATGCGTTTGCGGTATTCATCAAGGCGGTTGTGTTCTACTGATTTTGGCACTGGTTACCTTCTCTATCTTATTTTGCCTGAGATATAAGGGAATACCAGGCAAGTTCTAGGAAAATCATTGCGGTTTGCCTGGTATTCCTTTCGAAGAATCCCAAACTCGATGCTTTGAACCTTCTTCCGGAAAGGCTGACAAGTTATTAGGTCATGGGGTCGATTCGAGATTCAGAACCGAATTTTCTGATCCGTAGGAGTTAGGTATGAAGGCGTCGGCTTCATCATCGTTTTCCCAACGGGAGTTATCTGTAAGGTAGCGAAATTGATATTGGCGACCGATATCCAGCGTGAGGGTAACTTTAAAACTGCCATCTTTTTGTTTTTTCATTGGATGTTGGGCTGCATCCCATTCATTGAAATCGCCACACAAACAAGCAGTTTCCGCATTGACATCTGCCGGCAAGACGAATGTTACTTTGCAGGTATTCCCTGATTTTTGGATTGCCTTTTTAAGCATCTCGATTTCCTTTCGTAATAAGATAATGGTTGGTTGTGGTTAATTGACGATTCCAACTTTACGTCCCTTACGTGATAATGGGGGAATCCAATAGTTTCCTCTAGATAATTCTTTTCGTAAGAAGAGGAGAGAATATAGCGTCTATATCGTAAGAAGTGATTGTGAATGAACAAGAAGGGAATAGAACGATGGAAAATACAATTCATGTATCTGATGCCGAATTCCAAAAGATGGTTTTGTCATCTTCAACCCCGGTGGTTGTAGATTTCTGGGCGCCATGGTGTGGACCATGCAAAGCGATTGCTCCAGTCTTGGAAAAATTAGCCCAGGCTTATGCAGGAAAATTGATCATTGTAAAGGTCAATACAGACGAGAATCCTGAGTGGGCAATGAAATATGGCGTACAGGGCATCCCCACATTATTGTTTGTTGACAATGGAGCTGTTATTGACCGGTTGGTCGGGGCAAGCCCGGCTCAGGTGATCCAGGGAAAGATTAAAAATCTCATTGATGAACACGAAAACGGGATGTAACATTTAGACTCCCTTTTCACACGAAAATGAATTAATTCTCTGGTTATGTGCTAACCAGCTTATCGGTAAAGTATGTTGAGCGTGATGTATACGGCCTGGAGTTTTTCCGGGCCGTATTGATTAGCTAAGGTAGGAACACCTTATAAAAGATCCAGAGTAAATGTGCTATCAACCAATCATTGGTAGGTTCGTGCAAAATTTCCTTTCAAGTAGAATTTATCTGCAGGCGAACTGCCTACGATTTGTTCATTGAGTTCTTCGCTGACGAAGACCTATATAGATTCGACTGCTTTTGAGATGCTTGTCGAGGACGAAATTCAGCAGTCTTGCCCCCAGCCGACGGTGGATGGTGGCATTATCTTGAAATGGAAATTTCTATAAGCAATCCGACCATCTGAGCAAGCCGATCGGACAGTATGCAAGGCCAGTCTGAGCTTGGCGCAGTTCTTCTCGGTCTGGGCGCAGTGCAGTGTTTGCTCCGCAAGCGCAAACTGTTAGGCGGTTTATTGGCAGCTGGTGGTGCTGTCGGAATTGGTTCGGACATTGAGGGGTTGAAATAAGACGATTAAGCATGAGGGAACAACCGTCTTAAAAAGAAGAACACCCTCAAAGTTTTTTCGAAAGCTATTAGGCGCGGGTTACATTTTTTATAGGAACGTTTATGCATTAAATAGGTTTCTGCAAGGTTATGAATTTTCAAAAGTACTTCGGCCTGCCCGGATTCTAGACCGGGCAGGCCAAATGTCCAACGATGTTTTGCCTGATGTTACGGGGTGTACACTTCCGCGCTCGAAAGCGTGGTTGCGGAGCCCACCGCTGTCCCGCCGGCAATCAGGACTTTCCCATTGCTCAACAGCACCGCCGTGTGGCCAAAGCGGGAGGTGTTCAGGATGCCAGTGGCTGTCCAGGTGTTGGTGCTGGGATCGAACAGCACCGCCGCGTTCCCACCTTCCACCAGGACACGCCCATTCTGCAAGAGGGTCGCGGGTCGGGTTCCGCCCAGTGCGATTAGGCTGCCAGCATTGGACCAGAGACCTGTGGATGGGTCATAGATTTCAGCACTGGTGACTACAGCACCGCTGGAATTGCTTCCGCCAACGACCAACACCCGCCCGTCTCCCAGCAAAGTCGCACTATGTCCGTTGCGTGCAGTCGCCAGGGAGCCAGTCGCAGTCCAAATCCCTGTAGCTGGATCATAGATCTCGGCGGTCGTCAGGGCAGCCAGCGTAAAGCCGTCAGAGCCTCCAGCCACCAAAATGCGACCATCTTTCAAAAGCGTAGCGGTATGGTTATAGCGTACGGTCGACATGGTACCGGTGGTGCTCCAGGTGCCTGAGGCCGGGTTGTAAATCTCGGTTATGTCTGAGTATGGACCACATGGAGAATACCAGCAAATGCCAGGATCACCGCCGGCCAGCAAGACTCGCCCATCAGGCAATAAGGTGGCTGTGGCGCCACCGAAGCGAATAATCGTACGTGTACCTGTCTGGGACCAGGCATTTGTCGCTGGAGAATACAAATAACTTGAGGTGGTCCCCCCACTGCCCGCAGCGATCAGTACGCGCCCATCCTGAAGCCTGGTTGCCGTATGGCTCCAAAAGGAGGCTGGCGTCGAGCCAGAGGTCCAGGCACCCGTGGCCGGGTTATAAACCTCATAACTAAAGGTGGTGCTACCACCGCTGGTCGCGCCGCCCACAACCAATACCCGTCCATCCTGCAGCAGGGTCATGGAATGGCTGAAACGCGAGGTGGCCATACTTCCAGTGAAGGCCCACGTGCCGGAAACTGAGGGAACGGGCGTAGGTGTTGGTGCCACAGGGGTCGCGGTAGGAGCGAGAGTCCGAGTGGGTGTTGGTGTGGGGGTTTTACGTTTAGGACTTGCCGCAGATACAGATTGAGCAGGTGGCAAGGCAACATAACTTACCACAACCAGTATTGCAAGGATGGCAATCAAGAATTGGATATTTCTGACCATGGTTGTCACGAAGTTGGTCTTCTTGGGGTGGATATCAGGTTTTCTGAGAGTCATTACTTTCTCCTTGTACGATTTTTCGAAGTATGGGCCCAACGATCCTTTGGACGATTATCTCCACGTGGTTCTTACGTTATTGATCTGTCTTCCTGATAAGAGAAAATGGTTTTGCCCGATAGCGTAAGAATCGTGGCAAGGTCCGCTTCTAAAAGGTGGTTAAAACATATATAAAGGGAATAGATATCCTTATGGAACAAATCGATCAAAAATATGATGTGGCGATTATTGGATCCGGCATAGGTGGCTCAACTCTTGCCAGCGTTTTGGCCCGGCAGGGTTTGTCCGTCATCGTCTTTGAGGGTGGTGCTCATCCGCGCTTCACGATCGGTGAGTCAATGATTCTGGAAACTTCAGAAGCCATGCGCGCCCTGGCAGAATTCTACGATGTGCCGGAATTGGCATATTACAGCTCCGAAAATTTCTACAGCTACATTGGCACGTCACACGGTGTGAAACGTCATTTCAGCTTTGTCCATCACGCCCCCGGTGAACATGCCTCAGCGCAAAAAAGTCTGCAAGCAGTCATACCCAAGATGCCTTATGGACATGAGATTCATATCCTGCGTCAAGATTCGGATTACTTCCTGACCTCATTAGCCATTTCCTATGGCGTGAAAGTGCTGCAAAACACTTTTATTCAGGATATTAAGGTTTATCCTGATTGTGTTGAGGTAATTACAAGCAAAGGGAAAACCTACACAGCCGAGTACATCATCGACGCTGGTGGGATGAAGTCCCTGCTGGCTAATAAATTTAACTGGCGGCACAGAGATTGTTTATCTTACTCGCGCACGATTTTTACCCACATGGTGGATGTGCCCTGCTTCAACAATGTCAGCCTGACAAAGGACCAGTTTGGACATCCCTATCGCCTTTCGGAAGGGACACTCCATCATATCTTCAAAGGAGGCTGGTTGTGGATTATCCCATTCAACAACCATTCCTCTTCTACAAATCCGTTATGTAGTGTTGGCTTGCAGCTGGATCCACGGATCTATCCCCAACGGGATGATCTGACCCCCGAACAAGAATTCATGGAGTTCATCCAGCAATTTCCGGATATAGCCGCCCAGCTCAAAGACGCGCATGCCGTGCGGGATTGGATGCGCATTGATCGCTTGCAATATTCGGCCCATCATATTGTCGCGGACCGTTTCGCATTACTTGCGCATGCAGCCGGTTTCATTGATCCGTTGTATTCCAAGGGGCTTTACCTCACCCATGCTAGCATCTTCCTGATGGCGGATTTGCTCCTCAAAGCTAAGCAAACCGGCGATTATTCGGCTGCTGCATTTGCCCCTCTGGAAGAAATGACCCTGAATTACATTAATATGCACGACCGGCTGGTGGCAAGCTCTTTCAAATCCTGGCACAACTTCAAATTATGGAACGTTTATGAGGTGCTCTGGTTATTAGGTGCATACCTCGAATACCTTCGTTTGATTATCAACCGCTACCGGGCGAACGGCGACCGTAACAAATATATAGAATTGATGAAACCTCATCGCCTGGCAGGCGGTGGATTTGACCTTTTCTTTGATATCCAGGAGAAAATAGACGCCCTGATGGATGCGGTGAATCCGGAGGACGAGGCCGATGTAGATCGTGCAGTCGCCGAAATCAAAGCTCAATTTGCCCGCTTCCCCTGGATGTCTTCGGCTTTCAAGGATTTGCTCAACGGCAAGAACCACTTACCTGACAATAAAATACGGATGAACCTGCTTAATCGCCAGGTGGGGTTTATGGGTAGCGGGGCTTACCGCGATCATTTCTTCGGCACTGAGTCGCCAATCAAGCTGCTCGGAAAAGCAATTGGTGACCAACTGAATTATTCGGTGCCTGCACTCAACCTCAAGCGTAAAACCCGGGCCCGGTTATCCTGGCAGAATAAGGGCGAAAAAAATGTTTGATGCTTCTTTGCGCAAAACAAAAGATCGTATTGGTTTGCCAGTTGCTATTCGACTGAAGGGGATTTCCCCCAACACCATCTCGCTGGCTGCTTTTCTGGTTGGAATTCTGACCACCTGGTTGGCGTTTCGCGGTCTGTTTGGTTGGGCTCTGGTATTCTGGCTAGTAAGCCGCGTTCTGGATGGATTGGATGGACTCCTGGCGCGAGTCCATCAGAAGCAGAGTGATTTTGGCGGGTATCTGGATATCCTGATGGATTTCGCGATCTATTCGGCATTGCCGATCGGGATTGTGTTGAGCGCCCCCAGCCCTGACCGTTTCCTGGCATTGTCATTTATGTTGGCTGCCTTTTACGTCAATGGGGCATCCTGGATGTATCTGGCTGCTATTTTGGAAAAGCGCGGCAGCCAATATGTGGGAGATCCGGCTGCGCCTCCCACCATGACTACGGTTGTGATGCCATCCGGATTAGTCGGCGCAACCGAAACCATTCTGGCTTACTGCGCATTTTTGATCTGGCCTGACCAAACGACACTTTTGTTTTCCCTCTTTGGTGGAATGGTCGTTTTGACAACCTTTCAACGGTTGGTTTGGGCCTGGAATAAGTTTGGCAAGTATGAATGCAAATAATAGAGGAACCCGATGAAACTCAAACCCAACACAAAAGCTCCTGATTTCACCTTGACGACCGTCGAAGGAAAGCAGATCACCCTGAGTGAAGTGCTGACCAGCGGTCAGAACGTTTTGCTGGTCTTCCTACGACATCTTGGCTGACTGCCCTGCCGCGAACATGCTGCACAGTTGTGTCAGCGCCAGGAAGAATTTCGACAGCAGAATACCGTCGTTTTCATCATTTCATTCGGAACCTTGCCGGCACTCCAGCAGTGGATGCGGGATACCTGCGATTCCTTTGAAGTTTTGTTGGATCGGGATCGAAGCACATACAAGGCGTATGGTCTGGAGCGCTCCTTCTCGCGATCACGAAGCCTGAAAACCAGGTGGTATTACCTCAAAGCGTGGCTTTCCGGAAAGAAAACGTTCGAATCACAGGGAGAAGATACATCCCAACTGGGTGGTGATTTTATGGTGGATAATACCGGCACCCTGCGCCTTGTTTATCCCAGCCACGACCCTACCGATCGTCCTCCTGTAGATGACTTACTCAAGATCCTGGTCGGGATTCAAGGAAATTAATCGTAGGATTTATCCTTATAATGGTGGTTCATGTTAACCTATGCGGAAGCTAGAAAGATTTACGATTCTTTAGGAATTAAACAGGACGGGCAATCCTATTACGAAGACCCAGCTTTCGATCTCCTGATCCGGCATGCGAATTTGGACCAGGCAGAGGAAATATTTGAACTGGGCGGCGGAACAGGTTGGCTGGCAAAGCGGCTGTTGGCTGATCAATTACCGGTAAATGCAAGATATCACGGTGTTGATTTGAGCCCAACGATGGCTCAAATTGCGCTGGAACGCCTTGCTGAATTCAGCAATCGGGTGGATATCAAAGTATCCGATGGTTCACCCCATTTTGATATCCCGGATCAATCGATGGATTGCTTTCTTTCCACGTATGTTCTGGATATATTATCCACCGAAGATATTCGGACTGTCATTTCCGAGGCGCATCGGTTGTTAAAAAAGAATGGTGAATTATGTCTGGTTGATCTAACCTACGGAAGAACAGGATGGCCGCGCTTGTTTAGCTTTGGTTGGGAACTCGTACATACTTTTAACCCCACGAAAGTTGGCGGCTGCCGGCCAATTCGTGTTTCGAAATATTTGCCAAACGCAGAATGGCAAATTAAATTTCAATCGGTTTTGACAACTTCAGGTATTTCGTCTGAAGTGATCATCGCTACACCCTTATAGGTAACCCGTGAACACTCCATCCCATTTGATTATTAATGCTGCACTCTACAAAAAGGCTGGTCGAAAAGATATTCCACAATCAGCCATCCTCCTGGGATCTATCATGCCGGATATTCCATTAGGATTGCTTTCATTGGGATTTTTTCTTTACAACCGATTTGTCATTGGACAACCTGGCTCTAGTTTTATGCCGAAAGCATTTGATGATTTATTTTTCAATAATCCCGGGTGGATTGCCTTTCATAACTTTCTACATTCTCCCACCGCATTACTGATTTATATTGTCTTCTTATGGCAGTTTCGACATAAAACAGGCACGAAGGGCCACTGGTGGTTATGGTTTGTGGCAGGTTGTTTAGTCCATACCACCCTTGATATTTTTACTCATGTGACTGACGGACCGCTCCTGTTCTGGCCATTTGATTGGCATATTCGGTTTCAAAGCATCATCAGTTATTATGACCGAGCCTACTATGGGCAATACTTTTCGATATTTGAATTGGCTTTAGATGTTGGTCTGTTAGGTTACCTTTTCCTGCCCAAGCTCTGGAGGAAGTTGAAACGCAGCACGGGGTAGAAATTGCGAAGATTCCGGAATATATTTTGTGTTTTAGTTCACTGATTGAAAAATCCCGGTCATAATGATGCCTAAGTAGATAAAGACAACTACAGCCTGGGGTAATATTGGGGCAAGGGCGGCCCTGTTTCTAACCAGACTCGTCCCCAAGAAATTCAATAAGAACCCTAAACTGACCAGGCCAATGAATAGGGCGAGGGGAATTGTTATCGCCTTATTTGATAGGGTCGAAAGTGTGACGAGGGCTACGCCCGACAGAAAATGAAACACAGTTGGCTGGTGCCAAATCACAAACAGCATATGTTTCGTATATTCCGGCGCGTTGGAAATTCGCAGCTTATTCAAGATAAAGCGCATTCCCCATGCGGAATGCCCGATGGCGAAGAAGAATGCTGCCACGCCAGCGACTAAGTAGAAATAGTTTTGGATGACCATCGTCATTCCTTTCCCTTTGTCATTTTGCGGATGCCGACGAACTCCCAGATGGCCAGGGCCAAAACTATATCCGCTACGATTAAAACCGCCCATATTCCGCGTGAAGAAAAAGGCAACATTTTTGTTGTCAGCAGAAAAATGCTGGTAACAACCCATACCGAGTCGGCCACAAAGATCCAGATCGGGTGATGCATATTGATAGGTTTACGCATGGATGTAAAGGCGACCCATCCTGCAAAACCGAGTAAAACAATCCCCAGATCCATGAGCAGACCTGCCCCTCGAATTCGATCGAAGAGGAAAATTTTCTGAATACCGAGGAAATTGGCGATTTCAGTGGATTCAATCAGAAAAAGTGATCCGCTGACGAGTGAGAATAGAGCATTTGCTCTGAGGGCAGTGCGCAGGCTGAGTGCGTTATCTGCAGAGGGCGAAACTGACAGAATATTCTGAGAAGAAGTTTTTGTAGACATTTTGAGATCCTTTCGTACCGATTCGATGTTGGGTATACGATACGAAAATTTTCACTGCCATGTCCACCCAAAATACTGCCATTTACTGCCAGCTTAGCTTTTGCGAGGTGTTATTCCTTTTATCTGTTCCCGTAAGTCTTTTGCGATGATTTCAGCAGCCGCATTCTGCCAATTGTGGAGGGTCCGTTCTGGAACTTCGACGCGAAACCATTCCAACACGTCTTTCAAATCTTCATGGTCATCGCTTTGGATTAATCTGTGATTGGAAAGTTTTATGCCACGCACATATGGGTAGTAGAGCACATTGTAATAACGCCATCCCTCTGAAATACCATAATTGCCATTGTGACGGGGTTTCAGACGTTCTATACTTTCAGAAAGAAGCTCCGTGAGTTCAACCGCACGTTCAATCGTGCTATCATGTCGGTCATGAAGTAAAAGACGTTCCGATATGATTGGAAGGTGAGTCAACGGGCTGGACGCCAGACGCTTGAGGTCTCCAATGTGGCTAATTGCTCTCCGGGTGAGGCGAGTAAACTCACTATCAGGGAGATCGAAAATTTCCAGGGTTTCGTCCACACGCGGAAGTACACTCGCAACATCCCGAAGGTCGGCTCGTTCCTTTTGAAGACCTGGCCGACCGAGGAGTAAGATGCGATCAAGAAAAGTCTGGATTGGATCGGATAGAGTTTGTATGATTATCGCTGAAGAGATCACGGCCATGAGCAGGAGAAGCATTATCGCTCCGCCAAGATTGGCGATAGCCATTGCCAGAATCACCTGCCCTCCGAATAGTATTGCTGCGAAAGTTGAAGCACCTAATGAGCGAAAGAAATCCCGCGAAAGTGTTTCACCTTCGTCATGGGCATCCAAAGATGCAATACCATAACTTAAAACACCAAGATCGAGCCCAACAGCAATGACTACCAGATTGGAATCAAACAGTTTCTGCGGAAGAGCAAGCATAGCCACACTCAATCCAAAGAAAATGCTTCCAATTAATACAATGCGGAGGGGTAATCTTGGTAATCCTTCACGAGCATAGGATGGAAATAAATGGCGTACAGCAGCAAACCAGAATGCAACGACTAGCAGAGCAATGAAAATGCGTTCTGGATTTAAGAAGATAACATACCTTGCCATATTGGGATGTGAAAGCAACGTATCGAGCGCTAATCCTAGCGCATAGGTCATCAACCCCAATCCGGTATACCGCATTCCTGGGTTCCTGAAACGCTTTAACAATAGATACAGACCAAACCAAAGTGCGAAGCTGTAAGTAATTATCTGGAGCATAGGTAAATTTGGCATCGTCGGGATTACATCCAGTATAGGTCAGGTGCTATTTATCTATTATCGATTGGGTCGACTTCGTTTCAACATAACAGATCGACAGCGCGCAGCCGGCGTAGAACCTGATACAAACAGTGATGGCAAAAAATCTGTCGATTCGATTCATAATTTCATTTTTTGGGAGGTAATCCCTGTGCATATCGCAATCCGCTCTCGACCCATTTCTTCAAATCATTATCACCTGCGATACCTGAAGGGCCTACAAAGACCCATCCTTTCATGGGACGACCAGTCAAATCAAAAACACGGACATGAGGTTGCGTAAGGGCATCCATAAATTCAATTTCAGACATTCGAACAATTAACTGGTCGCCATTTATTCCGCAGACCATGTTCCCATTTAGAAGATAGCTTACTCCTCCGAACATCTTCTTTTCGACAAGTTCCGGTCTTTCCTCCAAAATGAGGCGGACGCGTTGGGCAAGTTGTTCATCGTATGCCATGGCTCATTCTCCATATGTAGGATCTCATAAATAATGGGAGCGAAGCCGTCCTAATGGGCGGCTTTTGTCACAAATAATGGGAGTGGTAGTCACAGTTATTGGGAGCAGCCTAAGTTTTAGTCAAAGATAATGGGAGCAGCCAAATTGGCACAAAATCTGCATAGAGTGAAATGTGCCAATCAGAAACGTATCAAGTCGGGGTAGGAACATGATCGGACGTTTCCCATCGCTCAAACTGGGGCGAATGGTGGCGTTCGAGTCTCTCATCGAGCAGGACTATGTATACGTGCTTGACTACGAACCAGATGTAATTGGCTTTGAAGAACAACCATTCAGTATTCAATACGACTGGCAAGGGAAGTGGCATAAATACACCCCAGATTTCCATGTAATCCGAGATACGCGCCACGAAATAGTGGAATGCAAACCTCAGGCACTTGTAACAAGCGATGAGAACCAAAAGAAATTCATGGTTGCTCAAAGATGGTGTCGAGAAAGGGGCTGGACATTAGTAGTTGTGACCGACCTGGAATTAAGAACCGGGCCTCGTTTGGCGAATATTAAGCTTCTGACACGATATGCGCGAATGGAGGTAGCACCCGAAATACATCATCAAGCCAAAGAAATCCTGGCTGACCTGTCAAAGCCACACCTATTGTTCGAAACCGGCTGCCATATAGATCCACACGATCCTAGACGTGGTGTAGGTGTGTTACTTCACCTGGCTTATCATCACCGGATTCAAATTACACTTTCAAAAGCCCCAATTTCAGATCACAGCCAGATTTGGTTGGCTGAGGAGAAAAAAATATGACCATCCATCGCTTCGCCCCCGGTCAGCGTTTTTCCTGGCAGGGCGGGACTTACGAGATTAAAAGAATACTGATGCCAGAGCAACGGGCAAATGTGGAGAATTTAGAAACCGGAGCGCTTCTGTTAGTGGAACTTGCCGAACTTACTCACGAATTGTTTGCTGGTGCATTATGGTTCGTCGAGGATGGCCTTTTGAGCAAAACCCATCCGGCTCCGGCCCTGGATTTGTCTTCGTATCCTGAAGATGTGGTCCAAATAGCCAGATGGCGGTTGCAAGTAATTCGTCCTTTATTAGACTTACCGCCAAGAGAATTGACTGAAGCGGCAGTAATTGAACATGTTAGCCAAATTCAATCTACCCTTTCAGATTCATCTAGAAAGTTGAACCAATTTGTCAGCCGGACAACGGTGTACCGCTGGATTAATGCATACCGGCGCAGTGGCAATGACCTTCGTTCCCTGCTGCCTCGACTGGAGGAACGCGGTGGAAGTGGAAAATCACGCCTGGAACCTGAATTGAATGCACTAATGAAGTCTGTTATACAAGAGTTTGTTCTTCGCCCCGAACATCTCAGCGCAGATGATATTGCTGCCTTGATTGCAGCTCGAATCGCTGATGAAAACCAATTGCGCTCCCCGGACAACCAACTATCCCAGCCATCTCGATCCACGATTACCCGACGGATTGCTGCGCTGGATATTAAGGAAAAGTTTGCATCTCAACGAGGGCGAAGGATATCTCGACGCAAATTGAAGCAGGCTGAGCAGATGGCATATCCCCAGATTCCCTATGAACGGGTAGAGATTGACCATACCCGCTGTGATGTAATTGTGATTGACGAACATGACAATCTTCCACTTGGACGACCTGTCTTGACCTATAGTCTGGATATGGCAACCCGTTATCCTCTGGGTTATTACCTGGGATTTGAACCGCCCAGCTATTTCACAGTGATGGAGTGTTTGTACCAATCCATTTGTCCGAAGGAAAATATACGGGAGAAATATGGAACTGAACATGAATGGCTGGCTCATGGAATCCCTGGAACCCTTGTGGTCGATAACGGTTATGTGAAGTTAGTTATTATGTAAAGTCGGTGGTTAAAAAGCGGCAATTTTTCTAGGTTTTATTTTGGATTATATAGAAGGAGGTTGTCTCTCGGTCGAAAAATCAAAACTTCAACTTTACATAATATTCCGAAGTGTGGTACTTCTGAGATCTATTTCCAATCGTCAATCCAAACCTGGAGGAATAATGATCGAAGAACCATCCACCCCAAAAATCTCGGAAACCATTGCAGCCGCCACCGATGCTTTAGTGCAGTCCAAATATCGCCCAGAAACCCTTAGAAAATTTAAAGCGGTTTGGAACAAACTGATTCAGTATGCTCAAACCAAAGAAGTCCAAATTTATTCTGTGGAACTCTCTAATAACTTTTTGAGAGATACCTATCACTTTGAGGCAGGTACAAAATTAGCCCCAAAAGTTCATAGCAAAGCTCGGGCAATCCAAATCCTGACCAATGTTTATTTGAACCAGACCATTAATTTGAGGAGAAAGTACAAAGAATTTCATTTGCCCGATTCTTTCAAGGCTGAAATCGAGGGCTTTTTACAAGAAGAAATGGGTCGCTTCATCTCTCCGAGTCACCGCGCGCGAATTCTCTATGCCCTTTGTAATTTCATTGACTATCTTTCTCAGCAAGGCATCACCCAATTATCAACGGTGTCCCCCCAAGATATTCATCGCTATTTGCAAACCCTCACCGATTATTGCCAGCGGACGATCAAGTCCAATTTCCAAATCCTGCGCCGGTTCTTCATCTATTTGTATACCAGTGGCTTTAGTCATCAAAATTTAGCTTTGTCCATTCCTTCCATCCGAATGGGTGCGACCGGCTCGACCCTCCCCTCGGTCTATACCGAAGATGAAATTCTGAGATTGCTCAAAGCAGTAGATCGCGCCAATCCCATTGGCAAGAGAGATTACGCGATTCTCTTGATGGCCACGAAACTTGGTCTGAGGAGAAGCGATCTCCAAAACCTGAAGTTAGAGAACCTCAAATGGGAAACCAATCGCATCGAGCTGGTCCAAGAAAAGACGGGACAAGTCTTGAACCTCCCAATTTTGGAAGAGATTGGGGTGGCGCTCATTGATTACCTGAAGAATGGCAGGCCCAAGGTTCTTTCTGAGTATGTCTTTCTAAAACATGTGCCTGCTTATGAAGAACTTTCTCCACCGGCCCTCACTAATATTGCCACTAAGTATTTTCGGCAGGCGGATATCACCCTTCCAAAAGGGAAAAAACATGGGCTGCATGCTCTCAGACACAGTCTGGCCAGTCATTTGTTGGAGAATCAGACCCCGATTGTAGTCATTGCAGAAATCTTAGGGCATCTCAACTCTCATAGCACCGCCGTTTACTTAAAAATTGATCTAGATCAGCTCCGAACGTGTGCCTTGGAGGTGCCCCATGCCGCCGATTAGTTTAGCCAATCTGTATCAAGGCCCTTTTTCAACCCTCTGCGTGGGGTTTGTCAATTACAAGCGTTCCCTGGGAAGGAAATATATGGCAGAAGCCCTCGGGATGAAGCGATTTGATCAGTTCACCCTGCGGATGGATTACAAAACCAACTGCCTCTCCAAAGAGCTCGTCGATCAATTTATTGAATTGCGACCCACCGAAACACCCCGGAACCGCGAACTGCGCAGATTACTCATGAAACAATTCGCGGTGTACCTGATTAGTCTCGGGTACCCTGCCTATGTTCCCTCCAGCAATAAAAGGAGCAGAACCACCCGCTATACGCCCTACATTTTTACCGATGCGGAGTTATCGAATTTCTTTAAGACCCTGGACAACCTGGAGCCCATGGTCAATTCCCCCTACATGCACCTGGTTTTGCCGGTCCTATTTCGATTCTTATATTGCTGCGGCTTGCGGATTTCGGAGGCATTAAATCTCAAAATGGCAGACGTGGCTCTCACCGAAGGCATATTAACCATCCGACATTCAAAAAATGACCAGGAGCGACTCATTCCTTTGTCGCCCTCCTTACGGGATCTGTCCATGCGTTATGCCCAACAACTCCACCCGAATAAAAGTCCCAACGATTATTTTTTTCCAGCCCATGATCAGACCCCGCTCATTCGGCAGGATATCGTCTACCATTTCAGGAAGTTGCTCTGGAAAAGCAGGATCCCTTATCGTGGAAGAGGGATTGGCCCCCGGATCCATGATTTTCGGCACACGTTCTCTGTCCACTCCCTGCGCAAAAGTATCGCAGAGGGGAGAGATATTTACACGACCTTGCCGATTTTATCCGTATTTTTAGGGCATCAATCGCTTGGCGCGACCGAAGTCTATTTACGATTAACGGCCGAAAGCTTCCCGGATATTCTTCAACTCGTTGAAAAACAAAGCGACCGGATATTTCCACAGGGGGAAGCATGAAAAGTCCAACCAATTTTGCCTATTATCTTACTCAATATTTGTCGAAGTATTTGCCCGGTCAGGTGGGCGCCTCAACGAATACGATCCAGTCCTATCGCGATACCTTTAGCCTTTTGTTGCAATATTTGAAAACATCCCAAGGCATACCTCCTGAAAAGCTGACGCTGGAAGACTTCAATAAAAATCGGGTGGATGAGTTCCTGGCCTGGCTTGAAGAGAAACGGCAGTGTGGTATCGCAACCCGAAATCAAAGGTTATCCGCCATTCAGGCCTTTTTCAGGTATCTACAAATTGAATCCCCAAGCCACTTGCTACTCAGTCAGCAAATTATGGCGATTCGGATCAAACGGGCGCCTAAACCAGTCATGAATTATTTAACCTTTGAGGGAATCCAGGCCATCTTATCCGCGGTGGACACCACGGAATATTCGGGCCGGAGGGATTTTGCCCTCCTATGTCTGTTATATGACACGGGGGCACGTGTCCAGGAAATTGCCGATTGTGTCGTCAGTGATCTTCGTCTGACAGAGCCCGCCACCCTTCGCCTCACCGGAAAAGGATGCAAATCCAGAATTGTGCCCATCCTGTCCAAAACAATGGCTTATTTAGAGCAGTACATCGAAGGAAATCACCTGAATAGCCTCTCAATGGGATCACATCCCCTATTCTATAATCGGAAAAATGAAAAATTAACGCGGGCTGGGATTAGCTACATTCTTGAGAAATATGTGGAATGTGCCCGGAAATCAGCGCCAGGTCTGATTCCGGATAGGATTTCCCCCCATAGTTTGAGGCACAGTAAGGCCATGCATTTATTACAGTTGGGAGTAAATCTCGTGTATATTCGCGATTTATTGGGCCACGCCGATATTGCCACGACTGAAATTTACGCACGGGCCGATTCCAAGATGAAACGTCAAGCTCTGGAAAACGTGTATAAAGAGTTGAAGCCTAATCAGACCGATCCGTCCTGGCAGGAAGACCAAGAACTGTTAGCCTGGTTGCAGGGACTTTGTAAATCCAAGTAGTATTATGTAAAGTTCAAAAGGGTGAAATGAGCAGATAAGCGGCATATTTCCCCCCTGACTTTACATAATAACTAACTTCACATAACCGTTATTATGTAAAGCTTCACATAATAACGGCAAAGAATTCATTGGGCAGGATTTGAGCGACGCTTGTGAAATTCTGGGCATCGTTCTGCAACAATGCCCAGTGATGACACCAGAATTGAAAGCTGGTATTGAACGAAAATTTCGAACTCTAAACAGCGGTCTGTTCCACACTTTACCTGGGACTACCTTTTCAAATATATTCCAACGCGGTGAATATGATAGTTCGAAGTATGCTTGTATCTCGCTAGACGAATTGGAAAGAGCCCTGGTTCTATTTCTGGTGGACATCTATGCCGAGAAGCAGCATCGTGGATTGCATGGCGTTCCAGCAAGACGTTGGGAGCAAGCCACCGCCAAATATTTCACCCCCCGTTTACCTCCCAACCAGAATGAGTTGGCCATTTTGCTTGGTAGGGTCGATTGGAGAGCGTTGCATCCTTATGGAATTGAGTTTGAGTGTCTGCGCTACAACGCGGCGGACTTGGGCGAGCTGCGCGTTCGCTTGAAGGGTGAAAAAGTGAAACTCAAGTACCATCCGGGAGACCTTAGCCGCATTTTTGTATTTGATCCATTTGAGAAGTGCTACCACGAAGTACCTGCTCTGGATCAAGAATATACCCAAGGATTGTCTTTCTGGAAACACCGCCTGATCCGTCGAATGGCAGCACAGGAAGCCGACCAGGTAGATCTGGCTGCTCTGGGGCGAGCTCGGCGAAAGATCCAGGAAATGGTAGATCGGGCGCGTACTCGAAAAAAAACAAGCACTCGCAGCAAGGTTGCCCGCTGGGATGGTAAATCGCCATCTCCTCCGAGGAGCACGCCCGGATCAGTTTCTTCCAATTCCCATTCTCCCCAACGGTCTGATCTGAATTTGCCCTCCGCTTCAGCTGAAACCGAGATCTATGACTTCGACTACAACTTACCTCCCAGCCGCAGAGAGGAATGACAACATGGAATCCGTAACTTCGCTGGAACAAGCCCATTCCGTTTTTATCTTCTATCCACGCTTGAAAGAGTTGCATGAAGAAATTTGTCGTTGCCAACGTCTTTCCCGGATAGCCGGTGAACCACAATGCATGGCCCTGGAAGGGATTACTGGTACGGGTAAAACTACGCTCATTCGACGTTACGCATCTGAGTTTCCACGGCATGAAACGCGCTATGGTACAACCGTGCCAGTGTTTTATCTGGAAACTCCTTCTCCAGCCACAGTGAAAACAATGGCTTCTGTGATGTTGGAACAGTTAGGGGACCCAGCGGCACATATTGGAACCGTGGGATCGCTCAATTCCCGGCTGATTAAATTGTTGGTGGCCTGCAAGGTGGAATTGGTCATCCTGGATGATTTTCATCACCTGATCGACACAGAGACGGATCGCATCCTGGCCAAAGTGTCCGACTGGCTCAAAGTGCTCATCA
>JBGSJZ010000129.1:0-1859 GCA_041741455.1 Anaerolineaceae bacterium
GCCGTATATGTGTTTCAACCGTTCAAATTCTGTGTCCAGGTCTGGGGGTGGTGGAATCAAACCGGCCGCTATGAAAACCACAACAGGATTCACCCGCAATGCGCTTGCTATCTTTGCGCATGCTTGCCATTTTGGCAGAAACCCCTTCCGTGCTCTACTGAACACAGAATGCGACATCTTTGCCAATTGGGCCAGTTGGTGATCCGTCAGGTGATTCCTGGCGAGCTCTTCATCCAACCACTTTATAAATGCTTCGGTTCTTTCTTTAGTCATAAAGTCGTCCCTGGTGAGACCGAATTATGACATTCAGAAAAGTCTATTGCGGGTCAAGTAACGTGAATCAATAGACGCAATTTTGTAAAATTTCATCTTCCCCTATAACTAATATCAACCAGATATTTAGTTCTGTAGGGGTAAAAATCAGCATAGGGCCACCCAAACAGATTGGATGATGAGAGTGCATGTTGTGTGCACTAATTGATTGTAAAATTATTAAAACAGTCCCACCAAAATATGGGGAAAATGACTACTCCAAAAAATATGCGTGCTCAAGTTTTTAGTCTGAATCATGGTGGAGCAATCCACACATATATAAATGACGAGTCGATTCTTCTGCAAATCCGCCGATCGACACCTACTGAAGAAGATATCCTACAACCATCTTTCAAAGTAGCTGTCAATTTATCCCCGCAAGAGGCATTAGCAATCGCCACTGAACTGCTCTTGGCAGTATCTCGTCACCTCAAGGATTCAACACAACCGAAAGAATCCCAACCATCAGGAACAATCCAATGACAACAAAATTGATCGTAGCTCCTCCTGTAACCGGTAAAACTCAAGCATGTATTCGACGAATTCAAACCGTCCGAGCAAGCAACCCACTGGCTTCAATCTGGGTTGTCGTGCCGGATCGCTTACAGGCATCAGCTTTTCGAAAAAGTATTGCTGATCATGAGGGTGCTCTCGGAACGTATGTCGGCACGTTTGGCGATTTGTACCGGTTTACATTGGAACATTCTCAAATGTATGTGCCTGTGGCATCTTCCACCTTGCTTCATCGGTTAATCCAGGAAACCGTTGATCATGCTGTAGAACAGGGTGAACTAACTCACTATGCACCATTGCAGCGAATGCCTGGATTTATCCTGGCTCTACGCGAATCATTTGCCGAGCTTAAAAGATCTCTTGTCTATCCAGAACAATTCATCGAGTTCGCTCGGTCCGGAAGTGCGGCCCAACAAGAACTAGCCATTTTATATGCATATTACCAGACCCGTTTGAGAGAATTGAACTGGGCTGACCCTGAAGGGATCAGTTGGCTCGCAGTCGCTGCGCTTGAGCATCAATCACATGTGGCATCCTCGATCCAACTACTGGTCGTGGATGGCTTTGATTCCTTTAATGGCGCACAGCATCGAGCCTTGAAATTATTATCCCAACAGGTTGGTGAGCTCCTTATTACTTTTCCTGGCTTTGTAGATTCCCAACGCCCAGCACATCGACGCTTTGTAGAAGGGCTCGAAAAAATTACACAGGAATTAGTCCCCCATATCACTTCATTGGATCATGCACCCTTCCTGCCTTCCGACCTTTTCCATATCGAACAGAATCTATTTGAAGCAGAAAGCAACTCGATGGAGCCAACGGGCAAACATCTGCTCGAAGCGCGATTTCCTGCAGATGAAGCACGTGAAGTGCTGCGCTGGATCAAGAGACTAGTCCTTCGTGAAAATGTTCCCTTAACTAGCTGCATGATTTTCACGCCAAACCCTTCGGTATATCATCCCCAGCTCAGGGCTTGCGCGGATGAGTTTGGCATTCCCATTCGATTTACGCAAGATGAACCCCTGAGTGATTCG
>JBGSJZ010000130.1:0-26714 GCA_041741455.1 Anaerolineaceae bacterium
CAACTGCTTAGAATGGCTCTTTTTGCCCACTGGAGCAATTAATCGTCACAGGTTTGGGTTGACGGAAGTAGCGAAGCGAACAAAATGCGTCAAAAGCCTTCTCAATGCCCTCTTGAGACAAATCTACTGCTACGAATTCCCAAAATACTGATAGATTGTATTTGTGTTTAAAGATCATATAATGATACTATTCACCTCATCCAAGTTGGATGTGTTTGAATGGATAGGCAGGCCACATGGATGGAAATCCTGTAAGGACAAGCGAATTGTTTTTCCGGAAATTCCCCAAGGTGGAATTGCACCGGCATCTGGAGGGCAGCCTGCGCCTGGAGACGATGATGGAAATTGCCCGCCAGCATGGGATTACCTTGCCAGTCAATCCGGGCCTGGGGGCGTTGGTGCAAATGCAAGAATCAGATACCTTGAACTTTTCCACTTTTTTATCCAAATTTCAAACCATTCGCCTGTTTTACCGCTCGCCAAACATCATCATGCGGGTAACCGAAGAAGCAATTGCTGATGCGGCAGCCGACCAGGTGCGCCATTTGGAATTAATTTTTACTCCGGTTGCCCTCAGCCGGGCGCAGGGTTACATGCTGGGGGAGGTGATGGATTGGGTTGCAGAAGCTGCAGACCGATCTGCCAGGAAGCATGGTATCCGAGTGGCTTTGATCGCCAGCTTCAACCGGCATGAAGAGTTATTGCTCGCGGAGGAGACGGCTCGTATGGCTGCGGACCGGATCGGCAGGGGGGTCGTTGGTCTGAACCTGGCTGGAAACGAAGCTGAATTTTCTGCCAGACCCTTTGCAGGCTTATTAGCCGAAGCGCGCCAGGCTGGTTTGCACATCTCCATCCATGCCGGAGAGTGGGCAGGCGCTGCAAACGTCCGAGAAGCGATTGAAGGTTTAGGGGCAGAACGAATTGGCCACGGCGTGCGGGTGTTGGAAGAACCGTCTGTGGTGAAATTGGCGCGAGAACGCGGAACGGCCTTTGAAGTCTGCCTGACCAGCAACCATCAAACTGGAGCAGTATCTGACCTATCTCGGCATCCACTAAGGCAGATGATGGCAGCTGGGTTGAATATCACGCTCAATACGGATGATCCAAGCATCTCTCGCATCCAGCTATCGGATGAATATCGGCTCGCTTGCGAAGAATTAAAAATATCACGAACTGAACTGGCAGGTATGGTGCTGGCAGCCGGTCGGGCTAGTTTTTTGCCAGACCATGAAAAGAATAAACTCATCAGACAATTAGAAAAGGAATTACTGGACTTTGAAAAGTCAGAGTTGTGAGAACATCCAGTAAAATTATTAGCTCAGCATTTATATCCTCCATTCATCGTAGGTTGATCAGGCACACTTTTATGAAAGTATTGAATTGGATTAAGTCCCAGACATCGCGGCGAAAGGGTAAAATCGCAAAAGTACGGTGGCCAATTCGTTATAAGATAACGATTCCCTATCTGCTTTTATCCATCTTGATAGCACTTGGTGCATATTTGCTGGTTCGATTGATTGTGCTTGAAACGGTGGAAGAGCGCTTTAACAATCAGCTTTATGAGGGCGGAGTTCTGGCCGCCAATGCCATGGTTGGCATCGAAAACCAACAACTGGACACCTTGCGTCTGCTGACTTATACACAGGGATTGGCTGAAGCTGTGCAACAGGGTGATCCAGATCGCCTGCAAGCCCTGGTTTTAGGTATCGTAATCAACAACAAGGCTGGTTCTGTGGAATTCCTGGGAGCGGATGGTCAATTCATCCTGGGCATACGCCAGGGGGAGGAATTAAATAGCCAGGACTATCAGCTTGAGCGGGAAGGAGTCTCGGATTTTCAGAAATGGCCATTTGTTCAGGCCGTGTTGGCCGGTCAAAGTGATCAACAAGGTGATAAATATTCTGGCTACGTAAATAGTAGTTTTGGGTACTATTTTTATGTCTCAGGACCTATTCGCAATTCTTCTGACCAGTTGGTGGGAGCGATCCTGGTTGGGATTTCACTGGAACGCATAACCCAAGAATTGCGAGAGGCAACCCTGGCACAAATCACGTTGTATGATTCTATCGGAGAACCGATTACCAGCTCTTTTCCAAATGATATTCAGGTTCCTGTTCTGGAACCTGGTCTAGCTCAGACCATTCTTGAAAAACAGGATGCCGATAGCTTCCGCCGTAACCCCCCTCAACGAGCATTGTCCAGTTCTGGTTTGAATTACGCAGAAATCATTGGGCCGTGGGAAGCGCGCGGGGGGGAGGATCTTGGGTTGATGGGAACAGCCCTGGCAAAAAATGTGCTGGTAAACGCCAGCCTTCCTAGCGTAATAAGAATTGGCGGTTTAATTGTTACTGCAATTGCATTCATTGTCCTGATTGGCTTTTCCCTTTCCGCCTTGATCACCCGGCCAATAACCAGCTTGATGCATGCTTCTCAGGCGGTGACGGATGGGGATTTATCCATCAAAGTACGCCGCGAGACCAATGATGAAATTGGCGTCCTGGCTGAATCATTTAATAAAATGGTTTCAAGCCTCAATCAATCCCACCTACGAATGGTTGAGACGTATGATAAAACCCTGGAGGGGTGGGCAAAAGCACTGGAGTTAAAGGATAAGGAAACCAGCGGCCATACCCTGCGGGTGACCGAATTGACTGTGGCTTTGGCCAGGATCCTCAACCTGGGGGAGGACCAGATTGAGCATATCCGGCGCGGCGCCATGTTGCATGATATCGGAAAAATGGGCATTCCTGACCAAATCTTGCTCAAGCCTGGACCGCTGGATGAGAAGGAATGGAAACAGATGCGTGCCCATCCGGCTTATGCTCACGAAATGTTGAAAGATATCCCATTTCTTGAGCCAGCACTGGAAATTCCATATAGCCACCACGAGCGATGGGATGGAAAAGGCTACCCCAGGCAATTAAAAGGCGAGGAAATTCCGCTATCAGCCCGATTGTTTGCTATTGTGGATGCCTGGGATGCATTGACATCCGACCGACCCTATCACCATGGGTTGAATGAGGAAAAAGCTTTACAGGAGATTCGGGCGGGAGGTGGAAGCCAATTTGATCCCTCCCTGGTTGAAATTTTCTGTCAATATATTCAAACCAGGTCCTAATACTGGATGAAGATATGAGAAAATTACTTCAAACCCAGGATCGGCAACGGATCTACCTAATGATCTTAATCTTCATTGGTTTGATCCTGATTATTGTGCCCTGGTTGTTGGAGCTGATTAAAGATGGAATGTTCCTGGGACAACCGCTCCATGCAGCGGAGTCTGCAAGTTACCAGATTGATATCATGACGAAGATGATCCCGGCTATCGGGATGGAAATCATCCAAGACGCTCTGGAAGACCAGGGTTTGAACGATGAATCTGCCAGTCAATATCTAACATTCGTGATGGTCCCCTTGTCCACTCCCACCCTAAATACTTCAGGTCTGACACCTGTCACACCTACGTTATTCAGAATGACCCCTACTTTAGGCGAGAATGGGGATTTGGTTACGGCAACCAATGATAGTCTTCCCAGTAAAACTTCAACTCCTTCAAATACACCCTGGTGGCCGGGTGGTGGATGGCGCACTAGGGTGCTACCAACTTCTACATTAACTCACGGGCCAACTCAAACACCAACCAGCACCCATACTGCTACTCTGACAGCAACCCAGACATTTACTCTGACTGCAACCTTCACATTGACCCTGACCCGAACCTCCACTCCGACGCCTTCACCTAGTTCAAGTTCAACCATGACATTCTCCCCAAGCCTGACACCTACCGCATCAGAAACTCCCATGCCATCTTCAACTTTGACCAATACCCCCACAGAATTCATCACATCCAGCCCAACCAGCACCTTCACAATAGAACCAACCAATACACCCGTGATGACACCCACCGATATCTCAACCGCGACTTTAATGCCATCATTAACCCATACACTGGAGGTCAAACGGGCAATATCAGTCGACTCAATTGAGAAGGAACCAGTTTCAGAAGATCAGCTGGAATTCAAGATCCTGGACTGGTTTGAAGCGGTCCGCGAGAGATTTAGCTGGGTGAACTTCTGGCCGGGTCGAAAACGATAATTCTCTTTTGTGGCTACTCACCTTGATATAGTTTTATGGATTGGTATTTAAAAGAACCCTGGCGAATTTTTCGCCAGGGTTCTTAAGTTGAGCAAAGATTATTTTTTCTTGTTCTGCAATACCTGCGAAAGCATACCCCGATTGGGAGCGAAAAGATAGACGACCAAGAAAAAGGCTGTAGCCACCAGCACGATGGCTGCCCCGGAGGCGATATTGGCGTAATACGAAAGATATAACCCAATTAAAGAGGAAATGGCGCCAAACAGAGCGGATAGCCCCATCATCACAGGCAGGCGGCGGGTGAGCAGATAGGCTGTTGCAGCCGGGGTGACCAGCATGGCTGCTACCAGGCCGACCCCCACGGATTGCATGGAAATTACAATTGTCAGCGCGAGCAGGATCAGCATCAGGTTGCGGAGAAATTCTCCTGGCAGGCGCAGAGTGGCAGCCAACACCGGATCAAAGGAGATAACCAGGAACTGGCGATAGAAAACCAGGATCGTCAGCAAGACCAGAACGCTGATGCCAGCCGTCAGCCAGAGATCGGCAGAAGATACACCGAGCAGGTTGCCGAACAAGATGTGGCTGAGATCGACGGCGTAGGTGCGGATGGAGGAAATCAAAGCAACGCCCAGGGCCAGGGCAGCTGTGAACAGGATGCCTATGGCGGTATCCTCCTTGATTGTTCCCTGGCGGGAAAATGCACCGATTAAAAGTGCAATCCCAACCGCTGCAACCAGAGCGCCGAAGATCAGCGAACCACCCAGTAAATAGGCAATGGCTACCCCGGGTAGGACAGCATGGGCCAGCGCATCCCCCAGGAACGCCAGACCACGGAGGACCACATAAGCGCCGACAACACTACACAGGATACCAACCAGGATGGCCGCTATCAGCCCACGCTGCATGAAGGTGTATTGCAGAGGAACAAGCAACCAGGAGATCATGATTGCACCTCCGGGTGGTGGTGATATTGTTCTTCATCCGGTGGACAGCACTCGTCCACAATAGCCTGCCCATTGAGGAAGAGAACTTGCGGGCCGAAGGCGGAGCGTAGATGCTCAGGTTGGAAAACCTGGTCAGGCGTACCAAAGGCGACCAGCCTCCGGTTGAGCAGCAGGATTTGTTCAAAGCGGTTGGCAGCCAGGCTAAGATCGTGGGTGGAAACTAGCACAGTCACCTGCTCGGAGTGGAGCTGATCCAGCAAAGCCAGGGTGGCTTCCTGGGTGGCGGCATCCACACCATTGAAGGGTTCATCCATTAACAAAATGTGGGGTTCCTGGGCCAGGGCGCGGGCCAGAAATGCCCGTTGCTGCTGCCCACCGGAGAGATCCCCAATCGGCCGGTTGGCCAACCCGTCGATTCCCATTTGTTGCATGGCTCGTTGGACGATAGCCTGATCGGCTTTGCCGGGACGCTGCCACCAGCCCAGGCGGCCAAAGCGCCCCATCATGACCACATCCTGCACCCGCACTGGGAAGCGCCAATCCACTTCCTCGCGTTGGGGGATGTAGGCGACGCAATCATGGTGTTGTCCGAGTGGCAGACCGTGGACAAGGATTTCGCCACGATGGATAGGCAATAAGCCGACCAAGGCTTTGAAGAGGGTGGATTTTCCAGCGCCGTTGGGGCCAACAACCGCCACCTGTGCTCCATGCTGGATTGAGAAGGTCAGATTGTGCAAGGCGGGTCGAGCGGGGTAGGAAACATCCACGTCGGTCAGTTGCAGTGTGGCTGGCTGGCGTTCCGGGGAGAGGTGATTGACAATTGGCATTAGAATCCTTATTTACCGCAGAGAGGCAGAGTGTACGGAAGACGTGGCGTAGGGCTCTTTATTTTAAAGCGTCAACGATCAACCTAGTGTTGTAACGCATCATATCCAGGTAGGTTGTAGCGGGACCACCCGGCTGGCTGAGGGAATGAGTGTACAGGTCAGTGATGACCTTGATGCCGGTTTCAGCAGCCAGTTGCTCAGCGATTTGAGGATTACTGCCGGTTTCCAGGAATACAGCAGGAGCACCGCTGGTTTGAATTGCATCCACCAATTCGGCCAAGTCACGAGCGGAGGGGGAGGCGCCTGTGGAGACGGAAGGGATGATAGCGCCAATGATCTGCAAATTGTAGCGATCTGCAAAATAGCCGAAGCTCTCGTGATTGGTGACCAATAAGCGGTGCTCTCCCGGAACGGTTTGGAGCTCTGCTTCTAAGTCTGAAGCCAATTGTCTGAGACCTGCAATGTAGCTCTCTGCATTCTGAGTGTAGTCTTCGGCTCCTGCCGGATCGGCTGCAATCAGACCCTCTCGAATGTTTTCAACGTAGGTGATCACATTGAGCGGATTCAACCAAAAATGGGGGTCGCCATCGTGAGCATGCTCATCATCTTCGTGGGCTGGTTCACCCGGTTGCGGGGTACGTGGGGTTAATCCTTCAGAAGCAGTGATGATCCTTTGCTCGGATGGGTTGTTTTCCAGGATATCCTCCAACCATTCCTCCAAGCCGCCGCCGTTTAGAATCAGGATGTCAGCATTGCTTAGGCGGGCGACATCTTGCGGGGTAGGCTCAAAGGCATGCGGGTCAAGTCCGAGTGGGATGAGTGAGTCAATCACCAGGCGATCCCCGGCTACGTTTTGAGCGATATCCGCCAGGAAGGGTTCAATCGCCAGAACGGATAATGGACCGGTTTGTGCAGGCGCATCCGGCTGGCATGCCGCGAGCAGGATGGAAATTACCAATAAAACAACGATAGATGAGCGTTTCATTTCAGCCTTTCTGACAATTGGCGCAGACGCCAAAGAGTTGCAACCAATGCTCCTGGATGATATATCCGGAACGGGCCGCAATTTTATTGAAAAGAATGGACAGATCATCACCCTCAAAGAACTCGACCTGTCCGCAAGCGGTGCAGAGCAGGAGGTGCTGGTGGCCATGGGTAGCGCGCAGATAACGATGACAGCCATCCGGCAGGTGGACGCGCTGGATGAGCCCCAGTTGTTCCAGTTTTTCGAGGGTGCGATAGACAGTGACCAGGCCGATGCCGGGATGCTCCTGACGGGCAAGGTCATAAAGTTCGAGGGGGCCAAGGGCACAATGGCTGTTGGCAATGATTTCAACCAGGGCCCGGCGCGGTGCGGTTAACCGATATCCGGCATTTTGTAAAAGATTTAACCAATCTTCAATCATGAAATCCTTTCTTTGATAATGATAATCATTTTCAATATTATAACATAAATTTAAACCACGGATAATGCAGATATCACAGATGAAGGGGCTCAAGTAGGGAATTACGCGGATGGAATCAGTTGTGAGTGTGTGATTGGTGTCATCAACACCGATGGTTGGAAGGGGAGGGAAAATCAGGCTTGGTGTTGGCGAGGTTTGTTGGCGTACATGGCGGCATCCGCCTGCTGCAGAGCTTTGAGCAGGGAGTCGCCATCCAGGGCGGTATGAACACCCAGCGAAAGGCTGAGCGGTTGACCCTTACCAGTCTGGTTGGTCTTTTGGATCAGCTTCTGGACGCGCTGCACGGCTGATTGGGCAACCATCTCAGGCGCGCCTGGCAAGAAAACCACAAATTCATCGCCGCCGATGCGAGCAATCAGGTCCTGCTGACGGAAAGCCTGGTGCAACACCTTCGCCACCCGGCGCAACAGGTCATCCCCGGCAGCATGGCCGTGAAAATCATTGGCCTGCTTCATGCCATCGACATCCGCCATGATGATACTGAGCGGGAAGGGACCTTCAATTTGCAGACGAGTCAGTTCGGATTCAAAATAAGCCCGGTTGTAGAGGCCAGTCAGGGTGTCGTGGGTGGAAAGGTAACTCAAACGGGCTTCGGCGCGCTTGGTTTCGCTGATATCTGTTGTGATGTACATGGCTGCCGAGACTGCACCTTCCAGCATTACTGGACCGACATTGTGCTTGAACCACATCCAGCCGCCGTCCTCGCGCGGAATCTGGGTTTCGTATTCCACCGTCTGGCCTTGCTCAAAGACGGTTTGCAGGGCGGAGAGGGTTTTGGCGGCTTCCTCTTTTGGGAGCAGATCGTACAGGTTAGAACCGATGAATTGTTCTGGTGAGAGGTCCCCCGGGGCCCGGTTGAGGAACAGGATGACGCCATTGCGGCCAACCGTGGCAATGAATGCTGGAGCGCTGGTCACCAGCGAGCGCCAGCGGGCTTCGGATTGGACGATAACATGGGCGGTGCGCTGCTGCTCGATGCGCCGCATACCACTTTCGGCCAGGGCGCGTAGCATCTCAACGTAGTAGTTCAACATGTTTTCCACCCGCTGGCGGGAGAAGAACGGCAACCGGTGGAGCGCAGTGCGATAGGCTGAGCGGTCAAAATCACAGGCTTCGGCCTGGATGTTAAAGTAGGCCAAATCTGGTAATGCTGAAGCCAGGAAGAACGGTCCTATCAGCAGGATCGCCAGCGGCGCGCCGGCGATCGAGACCAGCGCCGCTGCCTCCCACAGGTTGTTCTTGCAGGTTTCTATCAGGACGGGGGTTCCTTCCAGCCTGGCTGGAAGGTTATCAATGAATTCATTGCAATGACCGGCGGTCAGCGGGCAGGTTTGGTGAAATTGCTGGCAAATTGGCTGCAGCTCGGTGCTGACATAGGTTGTGCCATCCAAACCAAGGATACGGACGGGGAAACCACTGGCAGCGGACAGGCTATCGGCCATGCGCTGCAACCGGTTGAGATCAATCAGGTCGGCCAATGTGAAGCGCGCCAAGCCGGTCTCCTCTTCCCACCCCTGGAATTGAAAAAATTAAGCAGGGATTAAGACAGAGGAGAGGTTACAATTTTCGTGCCACCAGGCGGGTGAAACCCATACAACGCCCGGCGTCCATTTCCAGAAGCTGCCGTTCAGATGGATCGTCCGGATAACCGGCGTCCCGTCGGGTTTCGAGCCAACTCAACCACCAGCGCCAGCCTTCTGCCAGCCAATCAGCGTGAATAACCTCGGCCAGGCCGCAGCGGGACCAGTTGCGCCGCCACCATTGCGGGCTGTGGAACGAACAGAAATCCCAAGGCCAGTAGGGTAGGTATTCTGCTGGAACCTGGTCTTCCAATTCGACCTGTAAGCCCGGTGAAACAAAACCCAGCTGACCGCCAGAACCCACAAGGTTGGCAAAGAAGTAGCCGAAGTACAGGTCATCCGTGCCGAAGTAGTGATAGGCATCCAGGCTGACTGCCGCATCGAAAAACCCTTCCTCAAAAGGCAGATTATGAGCTTCGGCATGAATGGGAGTGACCTGATTTTGCAAGCCAGCTGCCTGGATGCGTTCGGCGTTTTCCTCGGCGCTGATCCACAAATCCACTGCCCACACTTGAACCCCGAACTCGCGAGCCAGGAAGATCGAACTGAGAGCTTTGCCGCAGCCCAGGTCGAGAACCTTCATACCGGGGCTTAAATCCATCCTTTGCGCCAGGACTTCGGTCAGCCAGAGGACATTAGGGCCCATCAGGTTGTCCAGGACCCAATGCGGGTCATATTTGGCGCTGCGAGGAAATTCAGGCAGGGTGGTGCAGGTGGCCAATTCGGCAGAGCTAAGGTGCATGGGATTGTCCTTGTTATGGTGAAAGATTTGGAATCAAAGCCAGGCGGTTGTTCCCATCGAATGGCAGCCATTCAGCCTGGTTAACATCCAGGCTGGCCGGTGCCTGGTTGTGAGCCAGGACGCTTTCCAGGGTTTGGCCATGGCTGAGGGTGACCATGACATATGCCCGTGCAATGTTGGTGGTTTCACCGGCTTGAAAGAAAGCCTTGGAAGGCAATTGATGCAGGCTCAGGTAGTACCACAACGGCGCATCCATCGGTGGCGCGAAAAGCACCACATCGCCTGGCTGTATATTTTCTACCAGGTAAATGGCAATTTGCTCGATCTCGCCCGGTTCTCCGCGCAGCTGACCCAGGTTCGGCAGGAGGTGAAGCAGGCCGCCCAAGAGCAACAACAGGCTTAGACTTACGGACGCCAGGTGAGAGAGCGGAATCCGCCAGCGCCGTAGATTAATCTTTTCCAATGGACCCACCAGGCCGGCGGTTGCCCAGATCAACAGGAGTGGGAGCAGGAAAATAAAGTAGCGGGTTTGCGGGTCCGGCAGAGCTATCAACATTTCAGCGGCCAGCCAGGCTGCTGCCGTCAACTGCAGCGGCAGTTGAAAGCGGGTGATTTTCCAATGAAAAATGAGTGAAAGACTGAAACCAAGGACGATCAGGGCTGCCAACCAGACCGGTAAGCCGATGGTCCAGGCCTCCCAGGTCACATCCAGCCGTCCTGGGAGGGTGGCAAAGAATTCTACTGGTGTCAGTGAGGCGATAAACGGGTTATTTAAAACTGAGTCTGTGCCCGAGCGCAGGAAAACCGGCAGGTAGAGCAGAGCCGTTAACCCGGCCAGAGCCAGCCCGGCCAGAATCAGCTGGCGCAACATGCGGGCTGGACGGATAAGGCCATCCCCCAAAAGCGAGGAACCGAGCAGCCAGAGCCAGATCAACCCGGCTGGGTAAAGCATAATCGGAATGGTCCAGAAGCCGAGGGCCGTGAACAGCACCAGCAACAACCAGCCCAGGCGATTGAAATGATCCTTGAGATACAGCGCCAGGGTCAAGCCGAGCAGGCTGAACAGGGCAATCAATGTGTAGCCGCGGGCGTTGGTAGCGTAATCGAACAATGCAGGTAACAGCGCCAGTGCGGCTGCCGCTGGCATTGCGACAGATGGTCCGTAAGCTCGTCGGGCGAATATGTAACCAGCCGGGATGGTCAGCACCCCGGCCAGCAGAGCGGGTAAGCGGACTGCCCAGGGATCCATGCCAAAAATTGGGATGGCAAGGTGCACCAGCAGGGAGTGGAAGATATGGTTATTGGGTAGGTGATAATCTGATACCAAATTCAAGAGCGGGGTATTGGCAAAGGCCATGACGGTGTAGGCTTCGTCATGACCCATCGGGCGCTGCAGATAGACCACCCGGGCAAAGATGCCGGCCAGGATGATGATCCCCAACCCAATGGCCTGCCAGCCTTTGGGCAGGGTGCGGTCCAGGGCCTGGAAGAACTCTCTTGAATCCGAGCGGAAGTTTGCCCACTCTGTGCCAAGCCGGGCCAGCATGCGCCGGGTGAGATTGGGGAGGATGATGGGAGAAATGGCAACCAGGGTGAAAACCCCGCCAAAGAGCAGCAGCAGCGGCATCAGCGCCTGGTGTAAGCTGGAGGTGAAGGATTCCGCTGCGCCATCTGCCGTCAGCCGGTTCAAATATGCCGCAACAGCCGGGTAGGGTAGCAAAGCGCCGGCCAACAGCAGCAGACCGGCGATGAGCAGGAGTACTGAGAAAAGATACCCGATGCGTTTCATGAGCGATTGAAAAGATGATACCACAAACCTGGGAAGTGACCTTTTTTCAGCTTCTCTGATACTTGCGAAAGGCGCAACATTCTAAGGCGAGGCGCAGGTAAGTATTGAAGAAGGTGGGAAGGTATGATACAATTTGGCCGGTTTATTGGAGGGATGGCAGAGCGGCCTATTGCGCTTGTCTTGAAAACAAGTGTAGGGAAACCTACCGGGGGTTCGAATCCCTCTCCCTCCGCTGAGGGGGGTTTAACATGTGAAAACTGGGGAGGTGCCAGAGTGGCCGATTGGGCTCGCCTGCTAAGTGAGTGCTGGGGTTAACTCAGCCGCGGGTTCGAATCCCGCCTTCCCCGCCTGAGGCAAGGACCGTCCGAAAGGGCGGTTTTTGTTTATGTCAGCCGCAGGCACCCAAAAGGGTGTGATATTCGAATCCCGCCTTCCCCGCCTGAGGCAAGGACCGTCCGAAAGGGCGGTTTTTGTTTATGTCAGCCGCAGGCACCCAAAAGGGTGTGATATTCGAATCCCGCCTTCCCCGCCATATCAAGAACTACTCGAGAGAGTGGTTCTTTGTTTTAACCAGCCGCGTACGCCGGTTGCACTCTGCGAGGGTGCTGCGCGAGGGATGATTTTCGAATATCCTGCCGGGGCACATACTCAGGAAATGTTGTGGTGGACACCTGGTATACCGTAAGGTCGCGGGACGAAAGCCGCGGTTCAGACCCAACTAACCATACCCCGTGCCAAGCCCTCTCACCTGGGCGTTCCCGGGAGACAGGGCCGGAAAAGTGGCGAGTAACGAAACGTGCGCTACAACGACTTGGGTGTAAACTTAAGGCATCTGGCACATCGTTATTAATCTTGGAGTAGGTTTCAATATTATTGTAAGTATGTTGTATGTCCACCTTAGGCAGGGTGGATGAATTGCAAAGATGCAGTATAGTGGAAGGTAAACAGTGCGCGAGTCTATTCACATCTAAAAGGAGATTTTCTGCAGTGGATATTCCACGGCTCTTCAACATCACCGAAAGCGCTCACCGCATACACAACCCGTTCACAACCGGAAAGCTCGCCACGCTCGGCGCAGCGCTGCGTCTGGAATCGGGTATACGAGTGCTCGATCTCGGCTGCGGTTCGGGCGAGATGCTGTGCACCTGGGCTCGCGATTACGGCATCATCGGTACCGGCATCGACTTGAGCCAGTTGTTCACCGAGCAAGCGAGACTCCGCGCTGAAGAACTCGGTGTCGCCGATCAAGTCAATTTCATCCATGGCGATGCGGCTGGCTATGTCTCTGAGGAGAAGGTCAGTTTGGCAGCCTGTCTCGGCGCCACTTGGATCGGCGGGGGAGTCGCCGGCACCATCGAGCTTCTGGCGCAGAGTCTCCGCCCCGGAGGAATTATCCTCATCGGTGAGCCCTACTGGCGGCAGTTGCCGCCGACGGAAGATTTTGCCAGGGGATGTCTTGCCAACTCGATCTCCGACTTTCTCCTGCTTCCAGAACTTCTCGCGTCTTTCGGTCACCTTGGCTACGATGTCGTGGAAATGGTTTTGGCAGACCAAGACAGCTGGGACAGATACGAGGCGGCCAAATGGCTCACCATGCGCCGATGGCTTGAAGCCAATCCTGCCGACGAATTCGCGAATGATGTTCGGGTCAAACTAACCTCGGAACCCGAGCGCTACGCCACTTATACGCGTGAATACCTGGGCTGGGGTGTGTTCGCCCTGATGTCGCTGTGATGACGTGATTACCGGTCGATTCAGAAAGCGGGAAAATCCAATCATGCCTAAAAACTCATTCTAGCCGACGTTTTATGGGTCACGCAAAACCGTGGGGACTGTCCTTGCACTTCAGCGCTCTTATGCCTGCCGTTTTTGGCAGGCAGGGCTTTGTTGCGCATCTCCAGCCACTCGGACCAGAAATTGGGTGATTGTATTTCACTGACGGTGGAATACAATCATAGGGGAAGGATTTGGATAATGAAGGAAAAGCTGCTAAAGCAGTCCAGCCGGGAATACAGCACCAAACAGCGAGCGGTGGGGTTGGCGTTGCTGGCACCAATTTTCCTGTTTGTGTTGCCCTTCCTTTTCATCCGCCTGGGGGTGGGCTTGGACCGGTGGCTGGGGCTGCCAGCGGTTTTTCCACCGCCGCTGAATTGGATTATCGGCGGCCTGCTGGGATTACCCGGTGTCTTTCTTGCCATGTGGTCCATCTACAGCCAGTTCACCATCGGCCGGGGGACACCCGTGCCGCTGATGGCGACCCAGAAGCTGATTATCCAGCCGCCCTTTTCTTACTGCCGCAACCCGATGGCGCTGGGCACCTTCGGGATGTACCTGGGGGTGGCTGCCCTCTTCCATTCCCTCGGTGCCGGCTTGCTGGTGCTGCTGTTTGCAGCCTTGCTGCTGACCTATATCAAGCGGGTGGAGGAACGCGAAATGGAGCTGCGATTTGGGGAGGAATACCAGGCATATAAACAGCGAACCCCATTTCTCATCCCCCGGTTCTGGAATTCTTCTTCCAAGTGATGATCGCCCCCTTTCATTTATCCTTCCCCACGGGGATGATTCGCGATCGCAGGTGCTCGCCAATAGGCGTAAACCGCACCCCCGGATGGGGGGCGTGCAGGATGACAATCAATCAAAGCAGGAGGTAGGTTGAGATGAATCAGATGTCTTTGGTTTTCCGCATATCTAATGAGGATTATTCAAAGGTCCATCAATACCACATGGAGATGGATTATCGCGTCATCAAAAACCAGATTGAGCGAAAAGGCATGGCAATGATCCGGCGTTTCCGCGGCCAGGATGGTCTCCAGCAAATTCGAGAGTTGCCGGCAATGGGTGAGGCGGTCCCCTGGTATGGTACCTTTGGCGCAGGATTCAGTTATACCATTCGCAATGAAAATGAAGGTAGTTGTTTGAAAGTGGAGTGCCTGGCCAGCGAATTTAGTATGCTTTGTTCAGAAAAATTACCGGCTTTGGAATTACACCTTTCAGACGGAGCTCAATATCGAGAATCCATTGACCAGATTCTCAAGGGTACCTTCAGACTATCGATCGACGCATTTATTGAAAACGAGGAGGATCAGGAAATCTATTTGATGATCACGCCTGAATTCCTCCCGATTCTAACTGCCTGGCCAGCCTGGGGAGAGCCCCTGACTCAGTATAAATTTGTTTTCAATCCATCCTCGGTTGGTTGTGCCGTCCAGGTTCAGCACATGGGAAGTGGTGACAGTATTGACTTAACCAAGGATGTAAATTGGTAAAGATTTATGGATTAATAGTGAAGGATACTATTTTGTATTAGGAGATTCTTCATGGAAGCAATCGTTATTCAAAAGCCGAAAGAAATCCAGTTGGTAGAGCGGGATGTTCCCGCACCTGCTCCGGGTGAGGTCTTGATCCAGGTCATGGCTAGCGGCATTTGTGGCACCGACATTCATATATATAATGGCGAATACCTGGGAGCCTATCCGGTCATTCCCGGCCATGAGTTTTCCGGGGTGGTGGTGTCAGTTGGCAGCCAGATCACCCGTTTTAAGGTCGGGGACCGCGTGGCGGTAGAGCCCAATATCGCCTGTGACAATTGCGTTCACTGCTTGAACAATCGTCAGAATTTCTGCCTGAACTGGCAGGCGCTAGGTGTTACCCTTCCGGGAGGCATGGAGCAATACGTGGCAGCACCGGAAAAGGCCGTCTTTAGCATTGGAGATTTACCTTTTGAAGTAGGGGCTTTCGTCGAGCCGCTTTCTTGCGTGGTGCATGGCGTCGAACGAGCCCGACTTCGGCTGGCGGATCGGGTGACGGTCCTCGGCGCCGGTCCCATCGGCAATCTGCTCTTGCAGATGGCGCGCCTGCAGGGCGCGGCCCAGGTTTCTGTCCTGGAGAACAACCCGGGGCGGGCGGACCTGGCCCGCCAAATGGGTGCTGATTATGTGTTTACCCGCATGGAAGATTTGCCGCTGAACTCCTATGATGTGGTAATTGATGCCACCGGCGTCTTGCCCGTGATGAACTGCGCGATTGACTTTGTCCGCCCCGGTGGAACGGTCTTGCTGTTTGGGGTGCCGCCTGCTGGCAAGAACCTGGAGGTGGAAGCTTTTAAAATCTTTCAGAAAGGTCTAACCCTCTTATCCTCCTTCACATCCGTCCGCAATTCTTTCCAGGCCGTCAATTTGCTGCAAACAGGTCAGATCAAAGTCAAACTCCTGATCTCTCATTTACTACCTTTGAGTGAAATGCCGTACGCGATTGAGTTGATCGAAAGGCATGACCCTACTGTCAAGAAAGTCATCCTGCGTCCAAACGGGTAGCCGGCATCCACGATTCGTCAATGAAATTGTTTTGCAGGACGGTCACTAACCGGATTGTAGTATAATTTTTCAGCCACTCCCAACCCGCAAACCCAGCCGGACCAAGCTATGCCGCCCTTCATCCAATTTCTGATTAAACGGACCCTGTCCGCCCTGATCACCTTGTTCATCACCACGGCCATGCTGTATGCGACCGTCATGCTGACGCCGGCCGAAACCCGTGCGACTCTCTACATGCCTCGCAATTTTTCGCCGCGTATGACCGAAGAACAAATTCAGGCGATGCTCGAGCGCATGATCGATAAGTATCACCTGAATGATCCCTACCCGGTACAATATTTTTATTGGATAACTAACCTGGTGCAGGGCAACTGGGGTTACAGCCCGACCATGCAGCAGGATGTGCTGAGCGCCATCATTCAGCGCGCCCCAGTGACCGCTGAATTGACCTTGTATTCCATCCTGGCCTTCATCCCACTCGGCCTGGTCAGCGGGGTAATTGCTGGTTCTCGCCAAAACAAGTGGTCGGATCATGGTTTCCGTTTATCTGCTTTCATCGCAACCTCGTTGCCGCCATTCATCCTTGCCCTGGTATTGATGGCCATTTTTTATGTCGATCTGTACTGGTTCGCCCCCGAGCGAACCAGTTCAAGCATAAGTTATTTGGTCACTTCCGATCAATTTCGCACGTACACCGGGCTGTTAACGCTGGATGGCCTGCTGAACCGCCGGCCGGATGTCAGTCTGGATGCCTTGCGTCACCTGATGATGCCGGTTTTCACCCTGGCTATCGCCCACTGGGCCACCCTTGCCCGGGTGACCCGGGCTACGATGATTGAGGAGACGCACCAGGATTACGTGATGGCTGCCAAAGCGCGCGGCATCCCCGAGCGCAGGATTGTCTGGCGCCATACCCTGCGCAATGCCATCGCCCCGGCTCTGACTAGCAGCCTGCTCTCGGCGGCATCCCTGGTGACCGGGGTGTTCGTGGTGGAAATCATCTTTAATTTTCATGGCATATCTGCCATTGCTGTGGGCAGCATGCAGTTCATTCCAGACGCCCCGGCTGCCATGGGATTCGCTATATATAGCGTGATTGTGGTGTTGATCCTGATGGGTATCCTGGATTTGATCCAATCCAGCCTGGATCCACGCGCACGGGAGCGAGATTAAGATGAGAACCTGGCATCGCTTCCTCTCTCACTGGCAGAACTGGTTGGGTCTGCTGCTGGTTGCCCTGTTTGTGTTTGTGTCACTCGCCGCCCCGATCCTCTCCCCCCAGGATCCGGAAAAACCCGGACCGGTCATGTTTGTTGGTCGGACCAGTGATACCCTGCCGAAACCACCCAGCCAGGATGCTCCGCTGGGGACGCTACCGGGCCAGATCAGCGTCTATCACAGCCTGGTTTGGGGAACGCGATCGGCACTCATCTTCGGGCTGGCGGTAGCAGCCTTCACGGCTATGTTTGGGGTGTTGATCGGTACCATCAGCGCTTATTTCGGTGGTTTCCTCAATAATATTTTGATGCGCATCACGGATGCCTTTCTGGCCTTCCCGGTGATTGCCGGGGTGGTGTTGATTCGACAATTACTTTCGATCGCCCTGGCCAATGCCGGTGCTTATCTTTCCTGGGCCGGCATTCCGAACTCACTCACGCTGTATGTCCAAATCCCGGAGGAACTGCCATTTTGGTTGGATTTACTGAATAAACTTAATCCGGTATTGATTGCTTTCATCCTGTTTTCCTGGATGCCCTATGCCCGTATCATGAACACGGTGGTGCTGCGCATCAAACAGACCCAATACATCCAGGCAGCCCGGGCACTGGGTGCCGGGCACTCTACCATTATCTTCCGTCACCTGATCCCGAATTCCATCACACCGATCATTGTGCTGGCTGCCCGTGATGTGGGGGGCATGGTCTTGTTGCAGGCTACATTCACTTTCATCGGCTTGGGAGGCGAATCGTTGTGGGGAAATCTGTTGGTTTGGGGACGGGACTATATCATCACCCCGGGCGGTCTCCTGACCTACTGGTGGGTATTTTTACCGGCCACCCTGGCATTGGTGCTGTTTGGCATAGGCTGGAATTTGCTCGGGGATGGCCTGAATGATTTACTCAACCCGCGCACACGTTAAATATCCAAGTTGGTTTTGCCCTGTAGAACTATGAAAAACCCTATCAAACTTTTTACAATCAGCCTGGTTGGACTGGCAATTGTTTTATCGGTGTTGGTGTTGCTTGTTGAAAAAGGCAGAAAATCGGAAGCTGTATTGACACCCGCTGGTTCATCGATCCCTGCAACCGCAGGCACCCAAACTGAAGAACCGATTTCATTCCGATATGGAATTCATTATCCGAATGGAATTGCGGCAGTGGATCACATCTTCAGCTCCGATGGAATGTGGAAAGAGATGAATCCGATTGACTACGCATGGAATTATTATGAAAGATGTGCTGAGGTAGATCATCCATTCGGAAAAAGTGATCTGATTGCAGCTGCCAATGGCACCCGGTACTTCACGGCCGGGGATGCAAATTGCCATCTGTTGTTTGACTCGAACCAGGATGGTGAGCTTGACCCAAACAGCGGCGGCTACGCTTTCCACGAACATAATGGACTGGGAATCAATGGCCAGGCAACAGGCACGCCATTTACCGTTTTTTGGTTTGATGACAACCAACTGGCAAGTTATATGAGTGAAGCCTATGGCCGATCTAAACCGAGTGGACTCAGCGACACTTCAGATTTTACCCGCTGGCAAGTCCTTAGCGGGGATGTGACCCATTGGACACCTTATGCGGAGAGTGACTATATCGATCAACTTGCCCTGAATGGCATGTATTATTTAGCCAGCGACAAAGTGAACGCCGCACTCCACCAGTGGGATCAGATTCTTAAGCTCAGCACTTTCCAGTATGACTCGGAAAATCAAAGGTGTATTTATCCAAATATTCCAGAGAGTTATCATTTGGGTTTATTCGAAATCTTGACCGGCTTTCTGATGGACAATCCCTCGGTCAGCACCAGCAAACAGCAGGAATTAGTATCTCACTGGGTATCACTGCGATCCAATATCTTGAGCTTCCAGGAGAGCAATGGTTCGAGCTTCTATGGCTGGCGAAGCAATATCCGTGACCCAAACTCCCTGATGAACACCGAAAGCATCGCTGCCAATGTGCTTGGATTGGGAGCAAATGCTCTACAGGTCTTTGAAGCTGGCCAGGCTCCGTTGCAGATGAGCAATAACAACTATTTTGTTCGACCCCATTATGTGTTGTCAGCCGTGAAAGATGTGTCCGCTCCGGGATATCTGACCTATGGCCCAGATCTACATTATCTTCCCGGATATTACGAGGTGGATTTCTTTTTGCGTGCTCCACACCCGTTGGGGAGGATGGCCTCCATTGACGTATTTGACTCACAAACCAACCAGGTTCTGGCAAGCCAGGATGTACTGGCTTCCACTATGGCTGTTGGCAAGGATTGGACCAGAATCACGCTCAACTTTTCGGTGACCAGTTTGGACAGTCGTTTGGAATTTCGCGCGTACTGGCATGGAACTGCAGATATGGATGTTGCAGCGGTGCGGGTAAGAAAGCCATAGCAGCTTCCCGAAAACGATATTACCAGGGAGTGACCTGTAAAAGGTCGATGTACTATATATTCCTAATTGTTGATTATGGAGTAAAAATGATCCATCCCCTTGATGGTCAAACAGAAATAACTGAAACCACCGTGGGTAGAGTGTTTGGTACACCCTTGTTGGTGAAGGGCAAAAGCTGGTTGCCTTTCGCCCAACTGGTTACCTGGCCCCTGATGGCCTGGCTGGCCAAGCGCCGGCTGCCGGAACGCTCCTGGTGGCAATGCCTGGGGATTGGGGCGCTGACCATGCCGGTTGCCCTCGGTTCGGAGTGGTGCCACAACCTGGCACATGCTGCGGCTGCCCGATGGATTGGTAAACCGATGGATGCTCTACACATCATCGGGGGCATGCCGAGGGTAGAATACCGCAATATCAATGACCAGAGCGTTACACCCAGACAGCATATCCTGCGTGCCCTGGGCGGACCGCTCTTCAATTTGCTCATTCTGCCCCTGGCCCTGCTGCTCAGGCGCATTACCCCGGCCAAATCCGTGGGGAGGGATATGGCTGAAGTGGCAATCGGGATGAATGCCTTGATCCCGGCGGCCGGTCTGTTGCCGATCCCCGGGCTGGATGGCGGGCCGATCTTGAAATGGGCGCTGGTAGAGCGCGCTCACACCCCGGCTGAGGCGGATGAGCGGGTGCGAAAAATTAACGGCGGGCTGAGCCTGATGTTGGGTTTGGCCGGGGTCTGGGCATTTAAAAAACGCAACTGGATGATTGGCGGTTTGCTTGTGTTGATGGGGTCTGTTGCGCTGGGGGTAGCGAGTGGAAAAATTAAAGAAGAAAAGTTGTGAATAAATCACAGGCCAGATGACATATAATCAATTTATGCTATCCGTACTTTTGATTCCATTGGCGTTTCTGTGTGGCTCCCTGCCTTTCTCTGTCTGGTTAGGGAAGGTTTTTCTGAAACGGGATGTCCGGCAGTATGGTGATGGGAACCCGGGGGCGGCCAATGTCTTTCGGGCTGGAAATCATTGGGTCGGTTTACTGGTGCTGATCCTGGATATCACGAAGGCAGCTGTTCCGGTTGGCTTGGCGTATGTTAACTTTGGCATCCGGGGGATGGAAATGGCTTTGATTGCTATTGCGCCGATATTGGGACATGCTTTTTCCCCATTTCTACGATTTAAAGGCGGCAAAGCGATTGCCACTGTGCTCGGGGTCTGGATTGGCTTGACCATCTGGAAAGCATCCTTGCCCGGCGTCTTGGGTGTGATTGTAGGGATTGGTATTTTTTCTTCTCCGGGCTGGGCGGTCATGCTGGGTTTGACAAGCATCCTGGCCGTACTTCTACTCTGGTTGCCAGATCCAATCTTCCTGGCTGTTTTAGCAGGTCAAATCTTGATCCTGGGCTGGACCCACCGCAAAGAGTTAAGACACCTGCCAAAATTCCGCCCGTGGTTGGCGCGCATGCTTCATCCGCAAAAAGAGTGAATTTGTCATGCTGAATTATCTCATTCAGGATCTCCCCCTTCACATTTTGTTATTCCAGCTGGTCATGATACTAATCCTCCTGAGTAATATTCGGATCCTGCGTCGTGCCAGGCAACACGCACGCCCCCTTGAGTTTCCAAAGGTCTCTGTTCTCATTCCAGCCCGGAATGAGGAAGAGAACATTGAGCGCTGCGTACAGTCGCTTTTATTACAGGACTATCCAAATTTTGAGGTGATTGTTCTGGATGATCAATCCAGCGATTCTACAAATAGTATCCTCAAAAAAATGGCAATGACCGCACCGGGTTTACACATGATCGAAGGCCGACCTTTACCAGACGGATGGATGGGAAAAAGCTGGGCGTGTACTCAATTGGTTGAAAAAGCGCAAGGCGATCTTTTTTACTTCACGGACGCAGATACGGTCCATCAGCCGGATGCGCTCACAAAAATTGTGATGGCTTTGCTGGGCGAACAGGCGGATTTCATAACTGGTTTTCCACATCAGGAGATGCATACCTGGGGCGAACGCTTAATTGTGCCCTTTTTTACCTGGGCTTTTTATACTTTTTTACCCCTTTGGATGGCTTATCAAATGCGGTTTCCTGCACTTTCCAATGCCATCGGACAGATGATGTTATTCCGCCGGGATGCTTATCAGGCAATTGGTGGGCATGGGGGTGTATCCGATCAGATAACAGAAGATTTAGAGCTTGCAAAGAAAATCAAAGCTGCTGGCCTACGCTGGCGGGTCATGAATGCGTTTGATTTGATTGCCTGCAGAATGTATCACACCAATCAGGAAGCAGTGGCAGGATTTTCCAAGAATCTATTTGCCGCATTTGGTTTCCGAATTTTGTCATTTCTGTTTGTATTTATCTGGTTATTGATGATGTTCTGGGAACCTCTCATTGTGCTGGTACTTTTCGCCCTGGGTTTTGCCTCACAGGCGCAACCTGCAATCCTGGTTGGGTGTATTGTCCTGGCAGTCATTACCTGGCTGGTACCATTGAGACAACTGGGTTTGGCCTCGGGATTGGCATTTTTGTATCCGCTGATCATCCTTGTAAATGCAATGATTGCATTCCGTTCCATGCACTTCAGCCTGACAGGTCAGCTGGCATGGAAGAACCGCAAGCTTGCCAGGCCAAAGTGGAGATGGCTTTAAAATAGCGTCCTTATTTCACACGGATTCTCTACTTCTCGATGGGATTTTTGGCAGCTTACCATCGCCCAAAACGCCTGAATCATCAGAGTAAATTCATGCAATTCCGATATAATACGATTCTATTCATTGAGATTTTCACCGTAGCCATTTTGTAGTTTGAATGGTGATTAGTTGATTGACAAAGGAACCGGTCTCATCGAACACAAGGGAATCAACATGGAAGACAATTGCAATCCAGTAACACTGGTGATTTTTGGCGCCTCAGGCGACCTGACCTGGCGTAAATTGATCCCGGCTTTATACAACAACTTCAAGAAGGGCCGGCTCTCGGCCTGTGCCCGGATTGTCGGCTACGCCCGCCGGCCATACACCGATGAGACGCTTCGCCAGCACCTGCGGGAAGGGGTGACCACCTTCAGCTCGGAGAGCTTTGATGAAGAGACCTGGTCCCGCTTTGCCGGGATGCTGACCTACTTCCAGGGCAATCTGGACCAACCGGGGGACTACACCCGGCTGGCCGAATACTTGGCCGAACTGGAAGAAACGCCTGGCAACCGCATGTATTACCTGGCGATTGCACCGGAATATTACCCGGGGGTGGTGGAGTCCCTGGGAAAATCCGGGTTGGCTGAGCAATCCAGCGGTTGGCGGAGAATTGTAATCGAAAAGCCATATGGCAACGACCTGGCCTCGACCCACTCGCTCAACCGGGTGGTCCATTCGGTCTTCGAGGAGAGCCAGGTTTTTCGCATCGATCACTACCTGGGCAAGGAAACTGCCCAGAACATCCTCTTCTTCCGCTTTGCCAATACCATCTTCGAGCCGATCTGGAACCGGCGCTACGTGGATAACGTCCAGATCACGGTGGCTGAGACAGTGGATGTCGGTCACCGGGCAGGTTATTACGACAGTGCCGGTGTGCTGCGGGATATGTTCCAGAATCACCTATTCCAACTGCTGGCGTTGGTCAGCATGGAAGCGCCGGCTTCGTTCAATGCAGACGCGGTGCGCAACGAGAAGGCCAAGGTTTTCAGCAGCATCCGGCCAATCCAGTTGTCGGAAACTTCCTGCGCCCAGTACGATGGATATTGCCAACTGCCTGATGTGGGGCAGGGCTCACGCACCCCGACCTATGCGGCCCTTAAACTCCATATCGATAACTGGCGCTGGAAAGGTGTGCCGTTTTACCTGCGCTCCGGCAAAGCGCTGGCTCAGAAAACCTCAGAAATCATCATCGAATTCCAGCGGCCGCCACACCTGATGTTCAATGATTTCAACTCCGCTGAATTTGAGCCGAATATCCTCAGCCTGGGCATCCAGCCGGATGAGGGGATCCACTTGCGCTTTGAGGCCAAGCAGCCGGATTCGACCCAGGGCATGCGCTCGGTGGATATGGATTTTCATTACCGGGATACGTTTAACATCAGCCTGCCAGATTCGTACGAGCGCTTGCTGTTGGATGCCCTGGCGGGGGATGCCTCGCTTTTCACCCGCAGCGACGAAATCGAGGCTTGCTGGCGCCTGATCGACCCGGTAATTGCCGGCTGGGAGGAGATGGACCCGGAAAAGATGGTTTCCTATCCTCGGGGGAGTTGGGGACCCGCCGAGGCAGAGGAACTACTGGCCCGGGATAGCCGGCGTTGGCGGCTGGGTTGCCGGTAGTCTAATGAAAACCAGGCCGGGATGAAACCCTAAAGTTTGAGAGTCGTATAATAATGTAGAAATAAATTCGTTTGATCAAAGGATTTGCCATGTCAAAAGTTGATGATCTCGTTCAGGATTTCCTGGCCCAGAAAAAGATTGCCGTAGTGGGCGTCTCAGATAAACGGGAAACGGGCTGTAACCTGGCCTATCACAAGTTCAAAGAAAATGGCTATACCGTTTATGCAGTTAACCCGCGCATCACAGAGTTTGAAGGCGCACCTTGTTATCCGGACTTGAAATCCATTCCAGAAACCCCGGATGCTGTATTCATCCTGGCCAAGCCCCAGGTCACCGAGCAAATCGTCCAACAGTGCGTGGATCTCGGCATCAAGCGGGTTTGGATGCATTGCCTGTTGGGCACCAAGCCTGGCCTGGCAGCCAGCATGACCAGCGTCTCGCAGGATGCGGTCCGCATCTGCCAGGAAAATGGCATCTCGGTGATCCCGGGCACCTGTCCGAACCAGTTCCTCAAGCCGGATATTGGCCATGGCATGATGCGGGTGATGTTCCGTACATTTGGTTTGCTCAAGGTTGACTGACCCACATCAACTACCTGCAATGAAGAAAATCCTGGTTGCCTATGCCAGCATGGCTGGCTCGACGGCTGAAGTTGCCCGGGTCGTGGGGGAAGAGCTTGCCAGGGGTGGATCCCAGGTGGATGTCCTGCCCCTGGACCAAGTCCAGAGCCTGGAGGGATACGCTGGGGTGGTAGTAGGCGCACCCCTGATCCTGGGCTGGCATCGGGATGCGCTGCGATTTCTCAGAAAGCACCGCAAGGATTTCGAGCAGATTCCTCTGGCGGTATTCGCCATGGCGTTGAGCCTGATAAAAACTGGTGAGATGAGCTTGAATGGCGTGCCGGTTACCATCGATGAGAAATTGCCCAAGGTACCTGAACAAGCAGGCAAATTGAACTTCCGGGAACGCTATGCCCGGTTATCGAACTACCTGACCCCGATTCTGACAGCGATTCATCCGGTAAAGCCGGTGAGCATCGGATTTTTCAGCGGCCGACTGGAATATGGCCGGCTGAAGGTTTGGGCTGTGTTGTTCGTGATGTTGGTCATCCGGGCTCGGGCCGGGGATCAGCGCAATTGGCCCGCCATCCGAGCCTGGGCGGCTGGACTGCCGTTTGGGCAATGAACCAGAACAAATTGAATCTCCAGGTATACCCTGACATGACTGCGCTGGCTGTGGCCGCAGGCGATTTGTTTTCCCAAATATCACAAGGAGCGATTGCAGACCACGGGCGGTTTTATGTGGCACTTTCCGGCGGATCGACGCCGGGGGCGATGTTCCAACAATTACGCAAGCCGGGTCATCGGACACGGGTGGATTGGAGCCGGGTGCATATTTTCTGGGGGGATGAGCGCTGTGTGCCTGCGGATGATCCCGCCAGCAATTACCACATGACGCGCGGGGTTCTGCTGGATTTTGTTTCCATTCCATTGAAAAACATCCACCGCATCCCCGGTGAGGTGGGGGCGGAAGCTGCTGCCGAGGCTTATGAGAAGGTATTGCAGGGCATCTTTGGAGTGGATCACCTGCCACGGTTCGATCTGATTTTGCTGGGTTTGGGCGAGGATGGGCATACCGCTTCGCTGTTCCCAGGGTCAGCGGCTCTTGCTGAGAGCAGGCGCTGGTGCGTGGGGGTGGAGCACAACACTCCACCGCCTCCACTAGTGCCGCGGGTCACGCTGACCTTTCCGGTAATCAACGCCGCAACGCAGATCTTGTTCCTGGTTGCCGGCTCAGCCAAAGCAGATATCCTGGCAAAGGTGTTACGGCCGGTCGAAACAGGGCAGGTTGCCCTGCCAGCCCAGCAGGTTGTTCCCTTGAAGGGGAAACTGACCTGGTTGGTGGATCAGGCGGCAGCAAGTAAATGGGATGGGGGATAGAGAAAAACCACTCGCATCATCAAAAATTCACGAGCAGTTACAATTCTTTGGTAGATAGAATCAAAAACATAATCCATCCCATCCAAAAAACAGGGATAGGGGATGTTCAAAGCCCGTGTTTTCAAGCAAAATTTCCGTGCATCTCATCGACCATATTTGAACGGGCTTCGATTTCGGCCAGCCGACCAGAGGCATAGATAGAGGCCTCAATTCGTAACCGGCGGGCGTGGCTTTTGGTCAGGTATTTCAAAGTTTCCAGTGAAAAGCCTTTACTAATTAAATAGGCTTCGATGAATGCCCGTTCAAGGGATGCGTTGGGTTCTGTAAGCAGAGCGGGAGCTGGTCGTTCTTGAGAATTCTTTGTCTTGAACACAAGCCACCTCCTTTCGGGGGATGGTTTGATGATCCATCGTCCTGGAAGCAGCAAATCAAGGCGATGGATTACTCTCCTGCCGATTCTTCAATTCTGAAAGCACTTTGCGGAGGGCGGCTTCGCGTTGTTCCAGCTTACGTTTGTATTCAAAGTGCTCGGTTCGTCTTTGTTCGCTGCGCAGGTCATCCAGAACCTGCTCGAGGATTTCGATAATGATCTCGGCTTCGGCGGGGGAAAGGTTGCAAGTGAACATGGCGTGCCTCCTGCGGAAAAACTCAGATATTTGCGCCAGTGTTGTGAGCTGCAACGGAACAAGCAGATCGTTTGCCTACTTAAATTATAGGGTTTCCCGCCTGATTTACAAGACCGACTTTCCCGGCAAGGGAACAGTCATTACCTCCTAGGGATTCGATTTCCATGAAAATTCATGTGCAGGTTAGATCAAAATCCGGGAGAAACTCGAGACTACATTCCACAAAACATTATACAAGATCGAAAAGAACTTGTAAAAAGCCTATTCAAACCTTATACTAAACTTTGTACATGAGACGCATACAAAATATTAGAGTTTAGGAGAAAAGAAGATGAAACTGTTCCGATTTACCAGTTTGTTAGTTGTAGTAGCCCTTGCGCTGGCTGCCTGTGCACCCGCGCCTACCGCTGAACCGACCCCGATGCCCACCATGCCCCCGGCGCCGACCGCCACCCCGGTTCCCCCCAAAA
>JBGSJZ010000131.1:0-31854 GCA_041741455.1 Anaerolineaceae bacterium
TGCGACCATTTCTTTGGTGAGGCTAGACAATCCGGCAGCAGCCACAGGATTTACAAAACACCCTGGCCGGGAGATCCGCGAGTGAACATTCAGAACGACAAAGGAATGGCAAAAGCTTATCAGGTGAAGCAAGTGCTCAAAGCCATTGAGCGATTGACAGCCCCCGACGGGGATGTGGAGGTACAAGACAATGTTACAAAATGATCATTACACCTATCGTGTTACCTGGTCCGAAGAGGATGGTGAATATATTGGGCTGTGCGCAGAGTTCGCCAGCCTGAGCTGGTTGGCAGCCGAACCGGAAGCGGCGCTCCAGGGAATCCGCCAGGTGGTTGCCGATGTCGTCGCAGACTTGCAAAAGAACGGCGAACCGGTTCCGGAACCTCTGGCTGTGAAAAAATATAGCGGCCGCTTCATGGTGCGAGTCCCTCCTGACCTTCACCGGCAGTTGGTAATGGAAGCAGCAGAGTCCGGCATCAGCTTGAACCGGTTGGCAAGTGACAAGCTCAGCAGGGTAAGATGCTAAAAGAGTACCAAGCAACAAAAACAGCCGCACAATCTACCGCGGCTGTTTTTATGCGCCAACTCTTTCAACTGCGATCCGATTAATCACTTCGCGCTTGCACCAGCCCCAAATTACATCCCGGGTGATGTTCTGCCAGCATTGTCCAGGACAATCGCTCTACCACCGTCCACCAGATTCCAGGGATTTTATACCAATTTGCCCCGGCCACATTCTGGGGGATGTCCGGGTCTGGAGCCGTGACCCTCGCTAGAAAACCGTGCGGATGGGTTGCCACCCAAGTGTAGTCAAGTGAATAAATCGGTCCCAGCGCCGCTAAAGTAAGAATCATGCCCCATCCACGGCGAGATGCCTTTACGGTTTTTGCCGCATCTAGCCGATCCTGCATGAACTCAACGTACGTCATGCCCGCCGGCGCTCCAGCAACTGCCATAGGCTGGTCTGCTTTGTATCCAATGAACACAATACCAGCGCAGACCATCAGAAGCACGATATTTGAGATCAGTTTCCATACCAGGTGTAAAAATCCTGAAATCATGTTTATTTCTCTTTCTTTTCAATGATGTAGTTGTCCTCGGAGTTATTTCCCTCAGCCACCATCAAGTTTCCAAATCTCAGTTCTTCCCGGTACATCCGGTCAATCGAAATTTCAACGACATCTCCTTCGCTGCGCCCCATCGTTCCAGACAAATCTTTTAACTGGCGCACACACTCAAGACTGAGGCGGAAAGAACGTACTGGTTTGGTGCTCGAGTTTTTTCTGGGCATTTTATTCTCCTGTAAGTTGTTATTGATATTGTAATACAAATGTATTACGAATACAAAATGTAAATTCCCAAAAAGTGTGTACTTGAACTAAATCGTGGGTTTGTGGTTTAGTAACAGTACATCTTGTCTCTTTGTAGACAAAATCATGTTTCTCAACGTTAGTTGGTTTCCCCTATCGTAAGAATTATTTTCAACGTGAGTTATTCATGGGGAAGAAGGCAAGTCCTGCGCTTGCCGGTCTGTCACGAAATGACAGACCAACTCCAGTCCGCAGATGCCAGGCAGGGCGCTCAGGGTCGCCGGCATCGCGAAGTGCAAAACCCTGTTGTACGTCGAGACCATCTCGGCGAAAGGCTCAACGGCACAACAAAAAAATCCTTAATACTAGAAACGGCTGGAAACGCAATCCAAAGCCGTCGGAGGAAGTGTAACTTGTTACTACCGTCTATCTCCAACCAGGTAAACCACGCCTTAGCGAAAGTCACCTGGGATAAAGACCAAATCGCAGAATTTCAGGCAGAGCATGCCGTGGCATCTGTGAAAAAGTCACTTCGACCAGGCGGAGATCCAACCCAACCCCTACCTGTCATTCTGGGCAGCAGCACCCGTCGAACTTATTTTCAGGCAGCCACTTTATTCTTCAAACGCGCTGAGGAAATTACCGATGAGGGTTTGCTGGCCAAGCTCCTGGATCCAGACATCATCATGACAACTTTTGAAGAGCACTACACGGATGCGGCACCCGGGACGGTGAATAAATTGTTGGCTGCGCTAGAGAAAGTTCATCTTGGTTGTATAAAACTCGGCTGGACCAAAGAGCCTTATCCGATTACCCCGGAATTACGTGAATGGGTAAAGGCATTTCGCGATGACAGCGACGTCCGTTCACCAAGGTTTGGTTACAAGCCTGAAGATGCAGAGAAAGTGGTCGCATTTCTAAAAAATAAAAAAATCGGCATATGCATTGCCGGCGGAGTTGGACTTGCGTTGCGGATTACGAGAAGATGAAATCGCCGGGCTAAAAGGGGAAAATATCGATGTGGAAAAAGAACTGATGCATATCACAGGGAAAGGCGGATGCTACAGACCGGTGCCAATTCCGGAGGATCTCCTGAACCAGCTAAACTGCTCCAAACAATATCTGTTTACCCCGAGCGCTTCCTGGCGAGCTGGTTTCCGTCGAACGGTTCGAGATGCGACCAAAGTCCTTGGTATTGAGATCAGCGGGGTTCACAGGCTGTGGGCTAATTTTGCCCAGAATAAATATCAAGATTTTCTTGCCCAGGGAATGGAGGAACGCGAAGCGCGTAGATGTGTGTCATTATTGCTTGGGCATGCCCGGATTGATGTGACTTCTAAATATGTTCCGAAGGGGTTTGATCCAGAGAGCCGGATTAGGGCTTAAAAATATATGACGCTTGAGACAAGCACAGGGATACATTTTTAACAATTTTGGTTAAAATTGAGAAATAATGAATCAAATTGTTAACGTTGTGAACACCGATTCTGTGAACCTATATGGCACCAGGTTTAGCATTGGCGCTCTTTATAATGGCTTGTTTGAAGAATGCTTAGAAGGTATTCCCCTACTCATAGCCCATGATTCAAGCCGAATAATTGGTTGGTCAAGGTTATTTTCCCTATATTTTGAACCAGGTTTGACCCGCCTTGTGGGCATTGGTGAGTTGGCTGAAAACGATGATGATTTCAAAAAACTCCATAGTTTTTATTCATATCACCTACAAAAATCCTTCGACGCTTTTCAACCAGAAATAAATGAACTCAAAGGAGAATTGCAGATACACCTTTCGGGGGAAGAAAAATTAATTGCCTCTGAATGCATTGCTTTCATTCAGCCAGATTTAGCCAAAAAAGTTTTTCCAAGCTTATTTGCTTTACAAGATAAGGATGGGCTTATTCCACTGAATTGCTTGTCTCCAATAGGGCCAGGCGTTTACCAAATTGGTAAACTTACAGCTTTTGCTCATCCTTACTTTCGACGATCTCTTTATCGTCTTAATACTTTAAATTACCCTTTCTTACGGTATTTTCAGTCTTTTAATTCCGAATCTGCCAAGATTGCCTTAGATCCAGATATGGTCGGGCTAGCTTCAACAGATTCTGGCGGAAAAGAGGAGTTTGCTTATTGGTGGGGGCCAATGTTTGACGATAACTTATTGTCTATTCCATATGGGGTAACGCATCACAAAGCGGAAGAGACTGAAAGAATATTCTATGGAATATCTGCAACACAATTTCGATGGGGAGGCATTGATAACCACCACGTTTTCGAAGCAGAAGAACTACGTGACATGCAAACCAAATCATCCGATGAACAAAAATATGGCTGTAGATATGTTCATTCGATGGTGTCTGAAAAAACAGGCCATGTAGACCATTTGGATGGAAGTATACGAATGTATACAGAAGATTCGATGATGGAACGCCTGGATACCGATATTGCTCATGCCGGGCGTCATACCAAATACACAAAGTTATGGCGTACTGACGATAAAATTCCCATTGCCGAATGGAAAAGGTTGATTTCTGATTATTTTCGAGATAATTATTTGGTTGGAGAGTATTTTGGAGCAGAGAAACTTGATAGATCAATCTGGGCTAAGAAACAAGACGCGTCACTTTACGACCAGTATATTCCTTATTCAATAGACCCCAAGATGGGCTTTCGAATGGCTCTATCTATTCAACCTCGAACAGATGCTGCAAATTCATCTGTCCGGATCGGACAGCCATTAGATGTCATGACGGATGGTCAAAGCGAAAATCTTTTTGTTGAGGACATGGCTTTAGAACTCAAGAAAGCTTTACGGCGGATTAACTCGGACATGGTATTTCCCACCGGAACTCGATTTGTGAGTTTTAAAGATCTCTATATAAACCTCCCATTAATTTATCATCCGGAGAATGATTTAAAAGAATCAATTAAACAATCACTGGAAGCCATTTTGATGTTATTAAATGGTTTATATATAAAGGAGAAGAATTGGACTCTTAGTTACAATATAGCGTTTCCACTTGATCATGATAGAGAAATAAGAATCTCAACTTACGGCTACATAGAGGCATTAATAATATGGCTTAAAAACCCATTATCGTGCCCCCCTATTGTAGACAATGAGTTGCAAGAATGGGCCGAGCAAATTGCTGTTTTTCTACGGAATACGTATCCTGAAAACATTGACCATCCAAAAATATTTAGCATTCTTATGACTTCAGGTTTATTGCTTATTGAGCGTAAGAGAATTGAAACGAAAAACTTCCAGATTATGGACTCTAAGGAAAACGGAGGGTTTGAATATAAGCTAGAATTAGGTGATGAGGAGACGGATTTGAAAGAATTGCACAAGCTAGGCATTTATCCGGGTTTAGGTTGGCTGATCGAGGAATCAAAATGTGATGCTTGTGGCCAACCTTATGAAGCTTGTAATTGTTCGAAGATATTGGACAAAGGTGTTGCTCAGAGGATTGAGAAAGCTTTACCATTTCCATTTTGGACGGATCGCCCTCTATAAATGTGAGATATTCCGTATTTCTTTCTTATTCTTAATCGAACTGCTATACTTAAATAATGATTGAGATTTCATCTTCCGTAAGAATCGAAGATAGCGAGATTCAATACGATTTCATCCGCGCGTCCGGCCCAGGTGGCCAGAACGTAAATAAGGTCGCATCTTCAGTTCAACTTCGGTTTGATGTTCGCAATTCCCCATCACTTTATCCAGATGTCAAAGAACGATTAATCAAACTAGCCGGCAGCCGGATGACGGATGAAGGTGTTCTGATTATTGAAGCCAAACGCTATCGCACCCAAGAACAAAACCGTTTTGATGCCATTCAACGGTTAATTACTTTGATCCAGAAAGCGTTAGAAAAGCCGAAAGTCCGGAGAGCAACCCGCCCGAGCGTCACAGCAAAAGCGGCTCGGGTGGGCGACAAAAAGAAGCATGGTGAGATCAAGCGGACACGTCGTTTTGATCCGTCGGAGTGGGAGTGACTTTCTTCTTCCGACTCCCGGGACTGGGTTCTCGCAGGTAGCTGAATGATAGAGAGAAGTGTACCTGCAGTCCTCCAGGGCATGAACAAGGTGGCGACGGCCGTGCAACTGCACTTCAATGTTCGAGAAAGCCCATCCCTAGCGCTGGAAGTGAAGGAACGCCTGATCAAGCTGGCCGGCAACCGCATGACCGAGGAGGGAGTGTTGATCATCGAGGCCAAGCGCACCCGCAGCCAGGAGAAAAACCGCCTGGATGCTATCCAACGGTTGGTGACATTGATCCAACAAGCAGCGGAACCGCCCAAACCGCGCAAGAAAACCCGACCGGGCGCTGGGGCAGCCGCGGTGCGCATGGCGGATAAGCGCAAACGGGGAGATGCCAAGCGTTTGCGCCAGTACAATCCAGAAGAGTGGGAATAAGGGGGAGCGATGCCATTCACACCCTTTCACATGGGGCCGGGTATGGCCTTCAAAGCCGTCCTGCCGGAAAAATTCAGCCTGATGGTCTTTGGCTGGTCGCAGATTGTCATGGATATCGAGCCGCTCATCCAGATCGCCCGGGGAGAGGAAAATTGGCACGGCCTGACCCACAACCTGGCCGGCGCGGTTCTGGTGGGGGCGGTGGCTGCAGCCAGCGGTAAGTACCTGGTTGAATGGGGCATCCGCTTGTTCAGCCTGGGCCAACGGCGAGTGAGAATCACCTGGCCGGCAGCCTTTCTGACTGGCTGGATAGGCAGTTTCAGCCATGTGTTGATCGATAGCTTTCTGCACCGTGACATGCAGCCCTTCTGGCCGTTTTGGTCGGGAAACCCCATGCTGGTTTTTGGCGCTACTTGGAGCCAGGTGGAATTATTCTGCTTGATCAGCGGGGTGGTGGGGGCGGTGGCTTATATAATCGCCAAAATCTTAACTGCTCGCATGAGAAGAATGAAAATTTGAATATTTAAATTTAAGTGGAATCTTTCCAAAAAATGATTGCGCTCGGTCTGGAGACTGGCGCAATCATTTTTTCAGATGAATAAATCGCAAATTAACAGCAGGAGCTACCACCAGCATAAGCAGCAGTCTCCGGTTTGCGGGCGGAAACTATAACGCTGTAAACCTGAATGCCAGCCACCTCACCCAGGCTGGCGCTGCGTTTTACGGAGGGCGCCTCAAACCCGGCAGCTGCGATCAAATCCAGGTATTCTTGCTCTGCCAGGGCGCCGGTTACACATTCCGACCAGCCCAGTGCATCCAATTGCCGCTCAAAGGGCATCGGTTCAGCATTGACCATGTCACTGACTTCCAACCGGCCGCCAGGTTTGAGGACGCGCAAAGCCTCGCGGAAAACCAGGCCCTTGTCTTCAGATAGATTAATAACACAGTTGGAAATAACCACATCCACGGATGAGCCGCCCACCGGTAGTTTTTCAGCGAAGCCCTGGCGAAATTCGACATTGTGAATGGTATTCCGCTCAGCGGCCGCCCGGGCACGCTCCAACATGGCCGGGGTCATATCCACACCGATCACCCGACCAGTGGGTCCAACGCGCTTGGCTGCCAGGAAGGCATCCAACCCACCGCCGCTGCCGATATCCAGCACCACTTCACCGGGTTTTAAGTTGGCCAGCGCAATTGGATTGCCGCAGCCCAGCGAAATCTCTGCGGCTTCCTGGGGTACATCCGCCAGCTCAGTCACAGAATAACCTGTGCTGAAGGAGAAATTAACATAATCTGTACCACTATAGCAACTGCCCTTGGCAGCTTCTGGTGCGCAGCAAGGTTCGGATACGGCTGGGGTGCAGCCACAGGGACCGGCCTCGGCGCGGGCGGCATAATTCTGCTGAACGGCATCCCGCATCTGCATGCGGCGGGTGCCGGTGGCGATAAATACGCTGATATCCGCTTTGCGTCCCTGCTCATCGGTGAGGGTGGGATTGGCGGATCCAGCGCAGCAGAATTCGCCGGTGCAATCTACAATTACGTTGACCAGATTAGACTCTGCAAACCATTGGTGAAGCTGAGAGCGTTCAAACCCCTGCCAGGTGTCTGCCATTTCTTCCTTGAGCCAGGCGTAAGGGTGGGCATCCAGGTCGGTGATCACCAGGCGGCCGGCCGGGCGCAGGACGCGTACCATCTCTTGAATGGCAACCAGGGGCTCCGGGATGTGGTGCAGGTACATGTTGGCAAAAACGGCATCCAGGCTTTCGTCCGGGAAGGGCAGGGTCAGGCCGTCGGCCTCTTGATATTCAATATTCTCAAACTGGCTCAAGTTCTTGCGGGCGACCTCCAGCATGGCTGGGGAAGCGTCCACCACATAGACGCGTTTCACCAAGGGCGCCAAAGCTGCAGCCAGGAAGCCAGTACCGGAACCGATATCGGCGACCGCCATCTCCGGGCGCAGGAAAGCGCGGCGAATGGCAGCGTGGCGGATGGTCGGGCCGAAGTATCCAGCGCTGATCTCGTCCCAGTCACAGGCGATTTGCTGAAAGTATTCAGATGAAGAGTTGGTAGAAGTCATGCTTTTCCTCGATATTGAATATCTGATTTAATCATCGTAAATTTACGATATAAAAAGACAAAAAAAAGTGCCTAATCCGGATCCACTTCCGGAGAACAACAGGTCGGCAACCAACGGCTGATGTTATCTTTGAGAAAACGCACGCCGCTAGGGCTGATGCAGTAGCAGGTGGCTGGGCCTTCAATTTCGCCTTCAATCAGCCCAGCTTGTTGCAGGACTTTGAGGTGCTGGCTGACAGTGGATTGCGCCAGGGTGGTGAATTCCACGATATCCCCGGTGATGCAGACCTGGTGATCCGCCAGGTACTGGATGATGCTGAAGCGTACCGGGTTGCCGATTGCCTTCAACATTTGCGCCAATCGTTTTTCGTCCGGAGTGAGCTCGTGAATCAAGGGAAGATCTTTTGTCATTTTAATCTCTATATCGTAATTATACGATAAACAAAATAACCGTCAAGGGAATCCAAAGTATTCGCTAGGTGAGAAGCTCGGCTCTCACCTGGATCATTTCGGCAGTGATGCTGATGCCGATCTCTTCGGGTGTTTCAGCCCGGATGGATAATCCAATTGGGGCATGAACCCGCTGGATATCGGTATCGGTGAAGCCATCCTTCCGAATTTCATCGAAAATCAGTCCATTTTTTCGCTGGCTGCCAATCATGCCGATGTAAGCCGCCGAGGTTCTTAATGCCTGAGTGAGGACGATTCGGTCGTTCAAATGGCCGCGGGTAACGATCACAACAAAGCTATCAGAGCCGATTTGCAGATTGTTGAAGGCATCCTCAAAAGAATTGAGGAGAATAACATCATCTGCGCCGGGGATGTTCTGCAGATTGGCATACTCAGGTCGGTCATCCAGGATAACAGTCCGGAAGCCGACTGCCCGGGTGAAGGAAGCCAGGCTACGACCGACATGTCCAGCCCCGAAGATGAAAACAGTCCCCCCAGTCTCCAGGGGTTCCACCATCCAACGCTGATCGGCGGTTGAAATCAGTTCAGGCTCGAAGGTATTCAATACTTTTTCAAGGGTAAGACCAGATGGAAGGCTCCCCATTATCGTTCCATCCTGCTCGATGATTGTGTGAGATAGGGCGGTATGGGGCGAAGTTGTTTTTCCTGTGTAAACGCCTTCAGGAATGGCTGTCAGCAGCCAGGCTTTTTTATGACGAGCCGTGATCGATCGGATACCCTCCAGGACTTCCTTCCAATCAGGATCAGATGGATTGACCCATTCCATCAGGACATCCACCTGTCCCCCGCAGATGGCATCCATGGTGGCAGCATCATTGCCGCTGAATTGAAAATTTTCTACACAAGTTGCACCCGTTTTCAGTACCTCACGGGCCCGCTGCTCCACCCTGGCTTCCAAAATTCCCCCTCCAACCGTACCGGCGGTTGTACCATCCGCAAGAATGAGCATCCTGGCACCGGTTGAGCGAGGTGCGGAACCTTTGCGGGAGATAATGGTTGCAAGCACAAAGGATTCGTTTTGGGCAGTCAGGGCGATCAATTTGTTGATGAATTGTTTCATGAAAAAGCTCCTGGAATTGGGGAGGTAATGGAAAATTCTGAGTGATTATTTTTATCGCAATTTCCTTACACCGTCCATAGTTTACTGAAACCATCGGGTGATCTATCGGATCATTCAATGATAAATGAACAACGAGGGGGTGACATTTGGCTGCTGGACAAACGATACCGCGTACACTATACTTGAACCAATACATCTATACATTTGGAAATCCAGGTTCTCTTTGGTCGCTGATCTACAAGAAATCATCCTCCTTTCATTGCGCGTCTCCGGCATTGCCCTGGTGATCAGTTCGATCATCGGCATCCCGCTGGGGGCTTTTCTCGGCCTCAAACGTTTCATCGGTCGCAGGTTCTTCATTGCGTTGCTGTATACCGGCATGGGTTTTCCACCGGTGGTCATTGGCTTATTTGTCTATATGCTTCTCTCCCGCTCCGGACCACTCGGTTCGATGAATCTATCCTTCATCCCAGCCTTGTTCACTCCCGGGGCGATGATCCTGGCCCAGAGCATCATCGCCTTCCCGCTGGTTGCAGGCTTCACCATGGCGGCGGTGATGGGGGTGGATCCACAACTGCGCCAGCAGGTGATGGCGTTGGGCGCTACCCCGCGCCAGACCGCCTGGGCGACACTGATGGAAGCTCGCACCGGGGTAATCGTGGCGATTGTGGCCGGTTTTGGCGGCATCATCTCCGAAGTGGGGGCAGTGATGATGGTCGGTGGAAACATTGAGGGCAGCACGCGGGTACTGACCACGGCGATTGTCCTTGAAACCCGCAAGGGTGATTTCAGCCTTGCCATGGCCCTGGGCTTTGTGTTATTGGGGATCACATTCATTGTCAATTTGATCATGCTGCGGTTGCAGGGGAAGAGCTTCGATGAATGAGATGAACCCCCAGCCGCTGTATTCCCTTCATCAAGTCACCAAGGCTTACAATGGCCGAACCGTGTTGGATATCGCTGATCTGCAAATCCAACCTGGTGAGGTGTTGGGGTTGGTCGGCCCAAGCGGAGCCGGCAAGAGCACACTGCTGCGCCTGCTCAATTTCCTGGAGCGGCCTACCAGCGGAGGATTGATTTTCCACGGGCAGACCCTGCAAAATGGCGGGGAGATGCCGTTGGAATTGCGCCGCCGGGTAACCACCGTATTTCAACGACCGATGCTGCTCAACCGAACGGTCTGGGAGAACGTGGCTTTTGGCCTGCAATTGCGCGGTCTGCGGGATACTCGGCCGTTGATCCAGGCTGCCCTGGAGCAGGTCGGCCTGGCCGAGTTAGCCAGTCAGCGCGCCCGCACCCTGTCCGGAGGAGAAGCCCAGCGGGTGGTGCTGGCGCGGGCCATGGTCCTCAAGCCGGAAGTGCTGCTGCTGGATGAACCGACCGCCAACCTGGATCCGTACAATGTTGGGCAGATCGAGGACATTGCCCGTCAATTGAATCAACAACAAGGCGTGACCCTGGTACTGGTGACCCATAATGTCTTCCAGGCACACCGGCTGGCCACCCGGGTCGGATTTATGTTGGAAGGCCGGCTGGTGGAAACGGCTCCAACCGAGCAGTTTTTCACCCAACCTCTGGACCCGCGCACATCCGCTTTTGTACGCGGTGAAATGGTGTATTAGCCCTTCGCAGGAAGGGTAGATTCTGTACTATGGAGAAGAAAATGTCAAAAAAGTTGTTTTCCCTGTTTAGTGTATTGATCATCTTGTCGGTCTTGCTGGCTAGCTGTGCCACACCAACACCGATGGCTGAACCAACCGCAGTTCCGGTTGAGCCAACGACAGCACCGGTTGAACCGACAGCTGCACCGGTTGAACCGACAGCCGTGCCGGTTGAACCGACGGCTGCCCCGGCTGAGCCCACACCATTTGCTGAGACCCAGAAGATGATCCTGGCCACCACCACCAGCACCCAGGATTCTGGCCTGCTGGATTTCATCCTGCCGGACTTTGAAGCCAAATACAATATCAAAGTAGATGTGATTGCTGTCGGCACCGGCCAGGCCATGACCCTCGGCCAGGATGGCAATGCGGATGTCCTGCTGGTGCATGCCCGCGCCAAGGAAGATGAATTCATGGCTAACAGCCACGGCCTGCGCCGCGAAGATGTGATGTACAACGACTTTGTGATTCTTGGTCCGGCTGCTGATCCGGCCGGGATCAAGGGCATGACCGTGGCAGCAGATGCCTTCAAGAAGCTCGCCGAAACACAATCGATCTTTATCTCGCGCGGGGATGATTCCGGCACCCACACCAAGGAAAAAGCCATCTGGAAAACCGCTGCGATTGAACCGGCCGGCGACTGGTATGTCTCTTCCGGCCTGACGATGGGTGAGGTCTTGACCATGACTGATGAGAAACAGGCCTACACACTGAGCGACCGCGCAACCTACCTGGCTTTCAAGAACAAGGGTCTGGAATTGGAAGTGGTGGTGGAAGGGGATAAGACGCTCTTTAATCCGTATGGCGTGATTTCGGTCAATCCGGATAAGGGACCGCAGATCCGTAACGACCTGGCCACCTTATTTATTGAGTGGATTATCTCGGTGCCGGTGCAGGAAAAGATTGCTTCCTACGGGATGGAAGATTTCGGGCAATCCCTGTTCATCCCGTCCTCCACACTCTGGCAAAATAAGTAAATTCTGAGTGTTTTAGACCTGCCACTCCCGGTGAATTGCTCGAAACCTGGGAGTGGTTTTTAATGTATACTGTTGCTATACAGTGGATCGGAGGCGAGACATGGATGAACACCACCTCTACGAACAGATTGCGGAATCCATCCGCAAGGAGATCTTGGAAGGACACTTCAAGCCTGGCGACCGGTTGCCATCCGTGCGGGAGTTGTGCGAAACCTGGCGCTGCACACCCGGGACCATCCAGCGCGCCTACCAGGTGTTAAGCCGGGAGGGATTGGTCATCAGCCAGGCTGGCCGGGGGACCCAGGTGGTGGGGTCGATTCCTCATTCCAAATCCTCTGGACAGAACACCATCCGCAAAGTCAACCTGGTGCACCATTCTGAGAATTTTCTGTTGGAGATGTTGACTGCCGGTTACGACCTGGAGGAGATCCAATCAGCCATGGAACTGGCGATGGATCGCTGGCGGACACTGGAAGGGACCGCCCAACCGCAGATTCAACAACATTTGCGCTTTTCGGGTAGTCACGATATGGCCTTAAATTCGGTGGCGCGCCACTTTTTTGGTGAAGTGCTGCCGGAAGTCAGTCTGCAAATCACCTTCACCGGCAGTCTGGGGGGCTTGATTGCTCTCAAGGACGGCAAAGTAGACCTGGCCGGGGCGCATTTGTGGGATGCAGCCACAGATTCATACAACCTGCCTTTCATTCAGAAGATATTGCCAGGTGTAGCGCTTTGCCTCGTGACTTTTGCCCACCGCCGGTTGGGACTGATCATGCCGCCGGGCAATCCGCTGGGGATCCACTCGCTGGAGGACCTGACCCGGCCGGAGATCCGCTTTGTTAACCGGCAGGCTGGCTCCGGCACGCGGGTCTGGCTGGATTCGACCTTGAGCAACCTGCGAATCCCGCTTGAACTGATCAATGGCTACCGGGATGAACGCATGACGCACTCGGATGTAGCCCGCTCGATTGCCGAAGGTGCAGCAGATGTTGGCCTGGGATTGGAATCGGCAGCCCTGGCCTACGGCCTGAATTACCTCCACCTGACTCGCGAACGCTATGACCTGGTGATGCGGGCGGAAACCGCAGCGCTGCCAGCCATCCAGGGTTGGATCAAGTGGCTGGCCTCACTGGAGGGGCGGGGTTGGATCGGCCGCTTCCAGGGCTACGATGTGCAGCAAACCGGGCAGATGGTCAAGATCTTGACTTCACCGGGATAAAAACCCAATCCATGGGATGAAAATAACAAAAAAGCCGGAAGGTTTTTCACCTCCGGCTTTGAATTCAAGACCGGGTTAGCGGTTGTTTTTTGCGCGCCAGATGGTCGGCAGGAAGGGCAGGATCAATAGGTTCATGCCGGCCAAAATCAGGAAGACTGTCCGGTACGGCAAGGCGTCTGCCAGGATGCCGCTGACCGACAAGCCAGCCGCAATACCGATGTTGGAGACAGCCATCAGGATGGAATACATCGAGGCAGCGATGCTCTTTTCGGTAAAAGCCATGGCAAGGGCATAATATTGCGCCTGGTAAGCGCCGAAGGCCAGGCCAAACAGGAAGATGATTGGCCAGGCAGCCAGTTTCGAGGGAATTAAGGAGAGGGCACCGATGGTGATCAGGCTGAAGACTAATGTTGAAAGTACGCCATTCCTGCGCCCCAGTTTGGAAAGCAGTAATCCACCCGAGACGCCGCCGAGGACCACGCCCACACCCCAGACAGTGGTGTACAGACCGGCCTGGCTCAAACTGATCTCAAAGGTTTTCTGCAGGAAGGGGTTAACAAGCTGGTTGGCGCCGTTGATGATGAAAAACATCAACAGTCCAGCCGCAGCCAGGGCGGCAATCGGCCAACTCTTGAAGGCGGCAAAGGCCTTCCAGTTGAAGGTCTGACCAGCCGGGCGGCGGGTTTCCCGCACTCCCAGGACCAACGGAAAAGCGAATAGGGTGAGAATGGCGAGGGCGTAAAAGACCCAGGGCCAACCGGCCACATCTGCCAGCAGGCCGAGCAGGGAGGCAGTGACCACCACGCCAAAGGCCCGCCCGCCGACCATCACGCCCTGCAGGGTGCCCTGTTCAGATTCCGGAGTTGTATCCAGCGCCAGGCCGTCCGTGCAGGTGTCGTAAAGCGCCATGCCCATCTGCAAAAGGAAGGCGATTAAGACAAACCACCAGTACTGGGTGGAGAGGTTGATGCCAGGCACCAACACCAGGCAGATAATTTGAATGCCCAGGCCGATCAGGATGTACGGCTTGCGGTGCCCCATGCCAAACAGGTTGACCCGGTCGCTCAGCATACCCAGGAAGATCTTGATGACAAAGGGTAGCAAGGCAATGGCGGCGAAAATCCCCGCATCGGTCATGGTCAGGCCGTTGGAGAGGAAATACAGGGCGTTCAGGCTGGTGAAGTAGCTCAGGATGATGCCCTGGGTGAAATACAACAGGCCAAACATCAAATAACGGATTCCCTTGGATGAATACATGCTCGCCTCGAAGGTTTAGAATAAATCTTCCTGCCGGTAGTGCAGAAAGGTATCGCCATGCTGGATGCTGACCTGGCTGCGGCCGCGCACGAAACAGCCTACCTGTCGGCAGACCAGGGCTGTAAAGCCCTCGACGCCAATCATCTTGAGGCGAGGATGCAGGGAACGCAAACCCTGGCGCAGCAACTGCGGAATTTCATCAAAGTGCGGGATGATGAAGGCTCCGGGGAGAAAGCCAAACCCCGGCCCCATCTGTACCAGGTTGCGGATGCCCGGGATCTGTTCACCGAAGATCATGGCCCCGGCCGAGCAACCCGCCACCACCCCGCCCTGCGTCAGAACGGAGCAAATGGCTGCCCAGGCCCGGCTGCCGACCAAGGTTTGATAGATATAACCCGGTTTACCACCGGAAAGATACACAAAATTCGCCTGGCGGATCAAATCTGCCAGGCGTTCATCTTCTGCACTCGGCCGGTCGATCACCGGCAAGGCTTGCACACGGTCTACCCCGAGGCTGGTGAAGTGCTGCACCCCCAGATCATCCCAGTAACGCAGGCGTTCTGCACCCTCGATTCCGGCCGCCGTGGCCAGGGTCACTACCCGGGCTGGCACTGTCAGTTGCTGCAATAACCAGCGATCCACCGGCTGCATGGCGGGCAAATACTCGCCGCTGCCTGCCAGTACCAGGGTGCCCGGGCCGGGCAGGTTAACTTCCAGTGGTATCAGGCTCATGGACGGGCAACGAAGACCCGGTTGCCATAAGCCAGCAGCAAGTACTGGTTGGTGGTCACTACAAAGGCACTGGGTTGCCCGGAGGGCAACTTGGCAGATGAATCGGGTTCGAAGACCTTGTCCAGGAACAAACGCAGACTGAGGCGATAGACCGCTGCGTTGTTCTGATCCAGAACATACAGAGATTGGCGGTTCAACGGGTCGATTACCAGCCGGGAGAACAAGGCGCCTTCAAAGCCAGTCACCTTGCTTTGCCGGCCTGGGCGTGGATCCTCAAACTCCGCTGGCTGCTGGCAATTGGTAGGGGCGTAGATGATGGCGCTGTAAGAGCAGAAGGTCATCTGGCCGCTGGCATCCACCAGGTAGAGGTAATCTTCATTAACGACAAAATCCACCACATTGGTCAGCGAGGGTGTGTTTTCCTGAAAGTATGGCTTGGGAGCCCGCATCCAATCCACCAGGCCTTCGGCGGAATTCTCCGTATCTTCTTGCGGATCTCCATAACGCCAGATCATGTTGCGGCCTTTATCCAGCACCAGCAAGATCTTACCGCTCTGGGCAATCCCGGCCACCTTGCCGAGATATTGGTCCGGCGGGGTCAGGGTCTGGATTGTCGGGTTGACATTCGAGCCACAATAGATTAAATTGCCGGCTTCATCCACGGCCAAAACGGAGGAATTGTTCATAATGCCATTCGGCAAGGGCATCAGATCGACCAGGTTGGAGACGATCACACCGCCATAATTCTGAGGACGGCAGATGAATGTCTCATCCACTTCATATTGGCCGCTGGCGCCGACAAAGCGCAGAACCGAGCCGGAAGACTCATCCAGCGCGTAAATATCATTGCCATTGGACACCATGCGGATGATATTGACATTCTCAGCTAAACCGGAGCGCATCGTCTCACTAAAGGAAACACGCTTAACCTTGTCCAGCTCATCCATTCCGGTATCGATGGCGCTGCGCAATTGCCGGGTTTCGGCGTTTTCACCATATTCTTCAGCCTTGATTAACAACTCAAGGGTCTGATTCCAAAGCTCGCGCTGTTGGGCCAGGTCCGATTCGTTCATGGCCTGGGTGGCCACCTGGCGGGCTTGCTGCAGGTAGACCTGTTGGGTCTCACCCTTGCCAAGCTGGGTGTAAATGGTCATGGCAATGGCCACCACCAACAAGGGCACCACGATGGCTATGAACCATAACCAGCCGAGCGGGATGGATGGCTTGGGCTCACCCTGGGTGGGCAGGGTGCGCCAGAACAGGCGGCCGATGGCATAGCCCACTTTTTGGCGCAAAGTCCGTCCAGCCAGCCAGACGCCGGCCACCTGGCGCTGAGTCCGGCTACGGGCAGCCCGCCGGCGCTGCAGGTTCTGCACCTGGGGAGCTTCATCCAGGCTGCCGGTTTCCGGCAGTGGAAGTTGCTGCTCGGGTACGGACGAGCGCACTGGCCGGCGTGGACCTTGAGCCTGGCGCGTAGCAGTTGGAACGGTTAAAGCTGGGGTCGGCAGGGGCAGCTCAACCGGTTCAGAGGCTGGCAGAGCGGTGGGCTCATCAGCCGGAGGTTGGATCGGCTGCATCAGTTCTTCATCAATCGGGAAGAGATCTTCCGGCGCGCCGATGGCTGGATCAAGTTCGGCAGCCGTTGGTTGAATGGCGGTGCTGCTGGTTGAAGACTCTGACAACAAATCTTCCAGGGTCGGCAGGCCAATGGCTTCTTCCACCGGCGGGGTAGGTTGGCGGTCAGCTGCAGCTGGGAGCGAGGGTTCCGCCGTGCGGGGTTCAGGGGTGGGCGGGTGGGCAGGTTGACGGGCTGAAATATGCGGAGAAACCGGTTCAGGTTGGCTTTCCACCACCAGTGGGCGGGCAACTGGCCGCAAACGCATAGCGTGAATCTGCCCAACGCCGGCTTTGAACTGAATGACACCCGCTTGCATATCTGGACCGGATTGGTTCAACAGGCGCCGGCGCAGGTGGTCGAAAGTTAATGCCGGGCTGCCTGCCAGGGCAGTCGGGGTCCAACTGGCCGGGGGGTGCGGCGAAAAGATCAATAGATCGCCGGGTTCCAAGGTTTCGCTGAAGAAGCGCAGGTTGAGCTGGTTGCTCAGACCAAGCCCGCGCGCTCCGCCGTTTTCACTCCAATCATAGACATCATGGTGGCCGAGGAAGAAGGTATGGGTTGGTCCTGCGTTGATGGAGTAAATCCGCTCGTCGTGTTGAATGGCCAGGTTGAGCAGACCGACAACCGCCCAGCCCTCGCGGACGCCGCTGCGGTTGCGTTCCAGCAGGAAGTCGTTTAAACCCTCCACGGCCAGGCGGATGCCGGCTGTGATGGTTTTATTGGAGGTGAAATAAGTCTCTACCAATTTTTGAATCAATTCCTTCTGTCCGGCTTCGTCCAGCGGATGGCGCCCATTCAGGGTTAACAACACCGCCATCACATCCTTCTGCCGGTGGCGATCTGCCTTGCGTGGTGCAGCCGTGACCAGAAGACCCGGCAAATCGCTGGTTGTGGAGGTAAGGGAGAAATAGTAGATATCGTACAAGCCGCACCCGCCTGTCATGTTGAGGATGGATACTTAATTATACACGCAATATCGGGTGCAAGTTGTGTTCCAGGCGGGTGGTTGTTGTAAAAAACGCTGAACGGATGGACCAGGCCGCCACGATCTGATGGAGAGTTCACGCGCCAGTGCAAGGCTGCCATTCTTGCCCGGGTATTAATCGAGCGGTTGAGGCCTTCCACGCTCCAGTGGTCGGGCTGGGTGGTGGGGGATTTAATAATCTGAGGCACCTGGTCGTCGGGCTGAACATCACGGTCTTAGTTGATCTGAATCCAATTGCAGTCTGCGGTGAACTTCCAGGGGGATGGCGTTGCAAATCCACTCGATTTTGCGACTGTTGTTAGCCTGGCCTGGCACATCGATGGTAATGGAAGCGGCCTGAAAGAATACTCCAAAAAAGTACTTGAATTTCTGTCGGATGCGTGCTACACTATCTTTAACTGGTATGACCACTTACCAGTGATTGATCCAATCACTCTTTAATCCACTTGAATTTGTACAGGAACCTTTATGAACTGGAATGTTCCTCCAAAACCTGCTGAAATCTCCGAGAACCGTCTGATCCAGGCAATTTTACAGGGTCAATTTCCAATTGATTCCAATCTGCCGGCGGAGCGTGAACTGGCCGGCATGCTCGGCGTAACCCGCCCGACTTTGCGTGAGACGCTACAGCGCCTGGGACGGGATGGCTGGTTGGAAATCCGGCATGGCAAGCCTACCCGTGTGCGCAATTACTGGCGGGAGGGTAACCTGGGGGTGTTGGCAGCGATTGCACGCAACCCGGGCAGCCTGCCGTTGGACTTCCCTGGCAATATGCTGCTAATCCGCTGTCTGCTGGCGCCAGAGTACACCCGTCTGGCGGTGGAAAGAGCGGCTGAGCAGATATGTAATTTCTTGCAGCCATACCAGGTAATGGAAGATGATGCGCAGGTTTTTACAAATTGGGATTGGCAGTTGCAAATTGAATTAACCGTACTGAGCGGTAACCCGGTTTTCACCTTGATCTACAACGGATTCGCCGGGCTGTATGCAGTATTGGGCTTGGAGTACTTTCAAAATGGAGAGAACCGCGCCCTTTCACGAAAGTTTTACCAGGATTTACTGGCCAGTGCTCAGGCAGGTGACGCTGCCGGGGCAGAGCTGGTGGTGCGCCGGACTATGCGGGAAAGCCAGGAATTGTGGCAGCGGGTCAACAGAAAATGATGCAATTATTGAATAACTAAATCAATTCATTGGAGGGATTGGGATGGATCAAGAATTAATCCGGGAGGACTTATGGAACCAGATCGGGGGGCCGTGGGATGTTTTGATTATTGGTGGGGGTATTGTTGGGGCGGGTTTGCTGCGGGAAGCAGCCAAAGTCGGGCTGCGGACCTTGTTGGTGGAAGGTCACGATTTTTCATCGGGCACATCCAGCCGTTCCTCAAAGATGGTGCATGGCGGCCTGCGCTACCTGAGCACCGGCCAGGTAAAACTGACCATGGACTCCGTCCATGAACGCCAGCGCTTGCTGCAACAGGGGCGGGGACTGATCGATCCGCTCGAGTTCCTGCTGGTCAATTACCGGGGAGACCGGCCGCCGGCCTGGATATTTGGCGTGGGCTTAATGATCTACGATACACTGGCGATGCGCTGGGAGCACGAGCGGGAATCAGTGGACGAAATAGAACTGCTTTGCCCGCAAGTGAAGCAGGAAAAGTTAATCGGTGGTTTCCGCTTCTTAGATGCCCAGACGGATGACGCCCGTATGGTGCTGCGAGTGTTGCAAGAGGGGGTACGGGCGGGAGGCAAGGCCTTGAATTATGCCCGGGTTGAAGGTCTGCTGCGCAACCAAAATGGCCGGGTGTGCAGCGCTCAAATTCGGGATGGTGTGAGCGGGCAGACAGCCGAAGCCCGGGCTGCCGTGGTGATCAATGCCACTGGGGCCTGGGCGGATGACCTGCGAGGGTTGGTTGGCAAAAAGCCGCGCCTGCGCCAGTTGCGCGGCAGCCACCTGATTTTCCCCCATGAAAAGTTGCCGGTCAGTAAGGTGATCAGCTTTCTACATCCACAAGACCGCCGGCCGGTGTTTGCCTTCCCCTGGGAAGGCGTGACCCTGATTGGCACCACAGATGTCGACCATCAGGAGTCGATGCAAACCGACCCGCGTATCAGTGATTCAGAAGCTGAGTACCTGATGGCGGCGGTGGATGCCACCTTTGGCTGCCTGGGTCTGGGGTTTGGTGATTTGCGCTCGACCCAATCCGGCATCCGCTCGGTGCTGGATACGGGCAAGGCCAACCCATCCAAGGAATCACGGGATGAAGTGTTGTGGGATGAGGACGGTTTGGTGACCATCACCGGCGGCAAGCTGACCATGTTCCGGCATATGGCGCAAACCACCTTGAAATTTGTAAGCCCCTACCTGCCCTCGCATCCAAAACCGGATCGGCGGGCGCGCGCCCTGGACCAACTGGATGAAAAGGCATTTATGGAATTGGCCGGGCAACATGGGTTGAACCCTGCCTTGCAACTGCGACTGCTGGGGCGGTACGGGCATTTTGCACCGGAATTACTGAACCTGGCTCAATCCGATGAATTGCAGCCGGTGGGGGAGGTCCCGACCCTGTGGGCAGAACTGCGCTGGGCGGCAGCCGCTGAACAGGTGGTGCACCTGGAGGATTTGCTGCTGCGCAGGACGCGCCTGGGCCTCTTGTTGCCGGAAGGCGGGTTGGGTCAAATCGAGAAGATCCGTCAGGTCAGCCAGGCTGGCCTGGGCTGGAGCCCTGAGCGTTGGCAGGCGGAAGTGGATGCCTACCGGGCCTTGTGGCAACGGTCGTACAGCCCACCCGAGAGAAAATGAACCAGGAGATGAACCCATGACGAAAAATTCCCAATTCAAACCAAACTGGATCGAGCAAGCCCCGCCGCCTGATTCCTACCGCAGTCTGTTTAAGTGGGGGGATCCGCATGGATTTAAGCATCCAAATCGCGGCATGTTTAAATTGATGAAAGAAACTTTCGGTATGAGCGATGCGGATTTCGTCCAACCCCATTGGACGGGTTTGCAGCCCTTCGACCCAGTCGTGCCAATTGAATTGGAGCCTGTCCACCTGGAAACGTTTGGCCAGCTGGTCGGCGAGGAAAATGTCTTCACTACCACCTATGAGCGCACCCGGGCATCCTACGGGGCTGGGACGATCGATGCTTTGCGCTTGCGCCAGCAGATCGTGGAAAATTTGCCCGGAGCAGTGGTCGCGCCGCGGGATGCACGGGATGTGCAGACTGTATTGCAATATTGCCTAGAGCAACACATCCCGCTTTATGTCTATGGTGCTGGCTCCACGGTCACCAGAGGCGTGGAGGCGGTCGAGGGTGGCATCTGCCTGGACATGAGCCGCCACATGAATAAAATCGTTGCTTTTAATGAAATCAACCAGACCATCACGGTGCAGGCGGGCATGTTGGGACCAGTACTGGAAGACCTTCTAAATCAGGCTCCGGAAAAATTACAGGCCAAACGGCGTTATACCTGTGGGCACTTTCCGCAATCCTTCATGCACTCCAGCGTGGGTGGTTGGGTGGTGACGCGCGGCGCCGGGCAAAATTCGACCTATTATGGCAAGATAGAAGATATTGTTTTATCGCAGGAGTACATGACCCCACGCGGCCAGTTAAAAACGCCGGGTTACCCGCGCTGTGCCACGGGGCCGGATTTTGATCAGATCCTGATGGGCTCGGAAGGCTGCTTCGGGGTGCTGACTGCGGTCACCCTGCGTATCTTCCGTTTCTGCCCGGAAAATACTCGTCGCTTCAGCTACCTTTTCCATACCTGGGAAGATGCGCAAAACGCGGTGCGTGAGGCATTGCAGGGCGAATTTGGGTTGCCCTCGGTTTTCCGCCTCTCCGATCCGGAGGAGACGGACGTCGCCATGCGCATGTATCATATTCATGGGACGCCGGCGGATACTGTGCTTAAGGCGTTGAATTACCAACCGATGCAGCGTTGCCTGCTTATCGGCGCTGCAGATGGTGATGGAGGCTTCACCCGGCAGGTGGCGCGTAAAATTGACGTGATTGCCCGACGCTACCATGCCTTCTCCCTGACCTCATTCAATGTCACCCAGCGCTGGGAGAAGACCCGCTTTACCGACCCCTACCTGCGGGAAGATTTGATGGATTATGGCATCTTGATTGACACGTTGGAATGTGCGGTCACCTGGGAACAAGCGCCAGAGGTGCACGCCCGGGTGCGTCAGGTGGTGAAGAAACGTCCGCAAACCATTTGTATGACGCACCTCTCGCACATGTATCCCCAGGGTACTAACCTGTATTTTATATTCATCGCCCGCATCACGGATATCAATGAATATCTTCAACTGCAATACAGCGTGTTGGAAGCCATCCAACAATCCGGTGCTGCCATGAGCCACCATCACGGGATTGGCAAGCAGACCGGCCCATGGCTGGAAGGCCAGATTGGAACGGCCTGCATGGATGTGATCCGGGCACTGAAAGAGCATTTTGACCCCGGGCATATCCTTAACCCGGGTGGCACGCTCGGCTTGGACCTGAGCGATGAACAATGCCAGAAACGCTGGGGATTTCGTGTCTGATTGAGTTGAAAACCGGTATACTTGAAGAAACAACAGTGAATTGGCAACTTCATAAGATTTGGTAATGGGAGCAAACCCCAATGACAGCCGAAAACCTTCTGGCCATCGATAACGGAACACAAAGCGTGCGGGCCTTGCTGTTCGATCCGCACGGCAACCTGCTGGCCAAAGCCCGTGTGCCCATTGAGCCGTATTATTCCACGGCTCCCGGCCTGGCCGAGCAAGATCCGCAAGTATTTTGGGATGCCATGTGCCAGGCCTGCCAGCAACTGTGGCAGATGCCAGGGGTAGACCGTTCCAGCCTTGCGGGTGTGGCGCTCACCACCCAGCGCAGTACTATGATCAACGTTGGTCGGGATGGCAAACCCTTGCGGCCGGCCATCGTCTGGCTGGATCAACGCCGCACGGAGGGATTGAAACCGGTCGGTGGCCTGTGGGGGGCGGCTTTTGCAGTGGCCGGGGCGAGTGAGACAGTAGCCTACTTGCAGGCAGAAGCCGAATGGAATTGGCTGAGGGTCAACCAGCCGGAGGTGGTCAAGAACACCTACAAATACATGTTCCTGTCGGGTTACCTGGTGTATCTGCTGACCGGGAAGTATGTGGATTCGGTCGGTAGCCAGGTTGGTTACCTTCCGTTTGATTACAAAACCCATCGCTGGGCATCCCGCTTCGATTGGAAGTGGCAGGCATTGCCAATCAACCCGGATGTCTTGATCGAATTGGTGCCGCAAGCCCAGCCTTTGGGGGAAATCACAGCAGAGGCCAGCGCGGCCAGCGGCATCCCGGCAGGATTACCCCTGATTGCTGCAGCCTCGGACAAGGCCTGCGAAGTGCTAGGATCTGGCTGCCTGGAGCCGCAATTTGGCTGCCTGAGCTATGGCACTACGGCCACCTTCAACACCACCCATCGCAAATATATTGAAATTATTCCCCTCATCCCTCCATATCCCTCGGCGGTCCCCGGCGCCTATGACCTGGAATTGCAGATCTACCGCGGTTACTGGATGGTGAGCTGGTTCAAGCACGAATTTGGCCTGCGGGAAGAACGACTGGCCAATGAACGGGGCGTCGAACCGGAGGATTTGTTTGATGAACTGGTCAACGCCGTCCCACCCGGTTCACAAGGCCTGGTCCTGCAACCCTACTGGTCACCCGGTTTGCGCTCCCCAGGTCCGGAAGCGCGCGGAGCCATCATCGGTTTTGGCGATATGCATACGCGGGCGCACATTTATCGGGCTATTCTGGAAGGATTGGCCTATGCCCTACGGGAAGCCGCAGAGCGCACAACCAAGCGCAGTGGTGTGCGTCCAGTTGAATTGCGGGTGGCAGGCGGTGGCAGCCAGAGTCGAGCCGCCATGCAAATTACCGCGGATATCTTTGGCCTTCCGGCTGCCCGGCCGCATGTCTACGAAGCCAGTGGCCTGGGGGCTGCCATGGATGCGGCGGTCGGGGTGGGGCTGCACCGGGATTTTGAAACCGCTGTGAAAGAAATGACCCGTATCGGGGATGTGTTTGAGCCGGATCCGAAAGCCCATGCAATCTATGACGAGTTGTATCAAAAGGTTTATTTGAAGATGTACGATAAGTTACGGCCGCTGTACCAATCAATTCGCAATATTCGCTGAAGATGGATTTCGTTAAAAAAGCAGAATGAAAAACCGGGTGGTTCAGGTCCACTCGGTTTTTCATCACTGGTGAAGGAAAGGGGTAGGTTTGTTTACAATTTACTGGCTGGCATCGGGCGGGGGGACATGGCGCGGCGCTCCTGCCAGTAAGCGATCAGGCTGAGCACCAGGCCAATCGAAATCATGACGATTACAATCCAAAGGGTGAAGTGCAAGGCGGTCACCTGGAAGGTCCCGGGTGCATTGGTAGCCTCCCCTGCTGGCAGGCCGCTGAGCAAACTGACCTTGCTGGCCCAAAGTGCCCCCATGATAGCAATACCGCTGGTTTGACCGAGGGTGCGAGTGATGCTGAGTAAACCGCTAGCCACTCCCAGTTGTTCCCGCGGGGCAGCACCCATGATGGCCGAGTTGTTGGGGGATTGGAATAAGCCCATCCCTGCCCCGATCGGAATGAAGCGCAGAATATAGCCAAAAATGGATGTGGTCTCCGTCAGGGTGGTGGCGCCGAGGTAGCCCAGGCAGAGTAACACCAGGCCGGCCACTGTTAATGGACGGGTGCCAAGCCGGTCGGAAAGCGAACCGGATATGGGAGCCAGGAGCCCCATTGAAATCGGCACGGTGGTTAGCATTAACCCGGATAACCCCGGGCTGAATTGCAGGACATTTTGCAGGTAGAATGGCATGAGCAACACTAAGCCAGCGCTGCAGATAAAGGTAATAAAACCGGTGATCAGATTGACGCTGAATAGTTTATTGGTGAACATACTCAGGTCAATCATCGGGTGTGGAGAGCGGCGTTCTATGATGAAAAAAACCACCAAAAAGACCAGAAAGCTGGCAAACAAAAACAGGGTGATGGGATTGGAAAAGCCCTGGTTTTGCCCATTGGTCAGGCCAAACAACAGGCTGAACAAACTGGCAAACAGGGTAACAGCCCCGGCCAGGTCGAACCGTTGACCGCCTGGCGGCACGTGAGCAGGGATAAATCGCTGGCCGAGCAGGATGCCGATTAACCCAATCGGCAGGTTGACGAAGAAAATCAGATGCCAGGTGGAAATGGAAAGCAGCAGCCCTCCCAGACTGGGTCCGGATATCCCGCCCATCGAAACGATTAGCCCGGAAATGCCAAGAGCCTTGCCACGCTCTGAGGGCGGAAAAGCTTCCGTAATAATGGCAACCCCGAGTGCCATCAGCATCACCGACCCGAGCGCCTGAACGACCCGGGCAGCGATCAGGAATCCGATCGATGGGGACAATCCACATAAAAGAGAGCCAATGGTAAAAATGGCATAACCGGCCAGGTAAATCTTCTTCTTACCGAACATATCTCCCAGGCGGCCGACTGTCAGGAGCAACGTGACCAGGGTGAGCATGTACGCCAGTACCACCCATTGAACCGTGGAAAATGGGGCATTGAAATCTTTTTCGATGGTGGGTAATGCAATATTTACAATGGTGCCATCAATGACCGCCATGAATGTGCCGATTCCGACGGCAACCAAGGTGAGCCATTTTGAATTGTTGGATGACAATGAGACGCTCCTGGCTGAAGATAAGCGCAATTCTATCACAGACAACCAAATGGATTAGAAACTGAATGCTTCTATGCAAGCCACCTCTGTAACCAACCGCAATGCTGAACAGAGGCAAAGAAAGATTACAAAACTCTTAATTTTGGTGATAATCCATATACAAACAAATATTTGTATTGCCGGTGTGTTATACTTTTTGTCTGTTATAACAATTTTTACTCATCGGAGAATATCAAAGCATCATGTCAACCCCTGATTTAATCCTTTTACACGCCCCAAGCGTGTATGATTTTCGAAAGAAGTCAATCCTGTATGGGCCAGTTTCAGATATGGTTCCATCGACTCCGGTTTTTGAAATGTACCCAATTGGTTTCACCACCATGGCAGAGTACCTGGAGCGGAATGGCTTGCATACCCGCATCATCAACCTGGCAGTCCGCATGTTGGATGATGCAAAATTTGATGTGGAAGACTACATTAGTAAGCTGGATTCGCTGGTGTTTGGAATCGACTTGCACTGGCTGCCTCATGCCCATGGCTCGGTGGAAGTGGCGCGCATAGTAAAACGCCTCCACCCCAAGCGAGCGATTTTGTTCGGTGGTTTTTCCTCGACCTATTTCCACAAGGAATTGATCCGTTATGATTGTGTGGATTTCATCCTGCGCGGCGATTCGACCGAAATGCCCCTGTTGGTTCTCATGCAATATCTTGCCAAGGGTGGCTCGTTCCACCCGTCGCCCAACAGCCCGGAATACACCGCTCTCTTGGCCATCCCGAACCTGGTCTGGAAGGATTCGGAAGGCGAGACAGTGGTCAACCCCCTGACTTACAGCCCGGATAACATTGATGATTTGCTGATTGATTACACTGGCGTGCTCAAGGCCGTGATACGTTACCGTGACCTGGCCTCTGTCAAGCCCTTCCGCAATTGGATGAATTACCCGATTACTGCTGCGCTAACGGTACGTGGTTGCCGGTATAACTGTGTAACTTGCGGAGGATCTTCCTGTACTTTCCGCAACATCCACAACCGGCAGAAACCGGCTTACCGCTCGCCGGAGAAACTGGCGCAGGATATCCGCCGCATCGGCGAATATAGCCGTGGGCCAGTATTCGTGCTGGGAGATATCCGGCAGGGTGGACCGGATTTTGCGGATCGGTTCCTGGATGCGATTGCCGGTTACAAGAAACCGGTGTTCTTTGAACTCTTTGCCGCCACAGACCGGGCATTTTTCGAGAAGATGGCAAGGGCGTTGCCCAATTTCACAGTTGAAATCTCGATGGAATCACATGATGAGCGGGTGCGACGGGCGTTTGGAAGGCCGTATTCGAACCAGGATATTGAAAACACCATTGATTATGCCCTGGAAGCTGGTGCCCAGCGTTTTGATTTGTTCTTTATGACCGGCATAAAAGAACAAACTTTCGAGTCGGTGATGGGAACAGTGGAATATTCCCGCCAGATGCTGAAAAGGTACTCTCACGATGGCGAAAACCGGGTTGTCCCGTTTATCTCACCAATGGCCCCTTTTCTTGATCCCGGTTCCCAGGCTTTTGAAGAACCGGAGAAGCATGGTTACCGATTGTTCGCCCGGACATTGGAAGAACACCGTCAGTTATTGCTGGCGCCCAGTTGGAAGTATGTGTTGAATTATGAAACCAAATGGATGAACCGGGACCAGATTGTAGCAGCCACGTATGAAGCTGGACGCCGGATGAACCTGATTAAGGGTGAGTATGGAGTCATTGCGGCAGACAAAGTTGAAGCGACTGACCAGCGAATTGCCAGGGCTACTACCTTGATGGGTGAAATCGATCGGATTGTCCAAACTGAAACCGATCCGGAGTCACAGGCCTTGGCGCTAGATGAGCTGAAATCCAAAGTGGATCACGCCAACCTGAGCACAGTTTGTGACAAGCGTGAGCTTGAAATCGATGTACACGGACCACAGATCAAGCTCCTCCAGGCTGCGGCACTGGTGGTTGGTGACTGGTGGCGCGAGCGAGTCAGACAAAATCGCGACGAATAGAAGGATATACCACTGTTTAGCAGGACCGGTGATTAGCGAGCGCAAAAGTGCTCAAAAAATCACCGGTTTTTCATTGATTTTACTTGCAAAATATTCCAGAACGAATATTTTTTTATTGAACAATGTATAATCATTAATAGAATTATTGTTTTAGGCGGGTTGGTAGATTTTTTAGCTCAAAAGTGAAAAATACTGGTCAGTGGAAATGCTGCTCGTTAGGGAAAAAGGATCTCCGTAGACAAGAAATGATCAGGTAGTTTCATGAAATTCTTCAATAAAGGTTCTGGAACAGTGGTTGATGCATCGCTTAATCCGTCCGAACGAATTCGTTGGCCAATTCGCTTGAAGATTACCTTGCCCTATCTGCTGCTTTCAGTGGTGATTGCCATCGGCGCCACTGTTTTATTCTCGCGGATCGTATTAGAGACAGTGGATGAGCGTTTCAGTAATCAACTTTATGAAGCTGGCCGCCTGGCTTCCGGTGCAATGGTTTCCCTGGAAGACCGCCAGTTGGAAACTCTCAGGTTGGTGGCAAATACCAAGGGGTTGGCGGAGGCAGTACAGCAATATGATGCGGAGCGCTTGCGCACGCTGGCTCTGGGCATTGTGGTCAATAACCAGGCCGGCAGCGTGGAGATTTTGGATCTATCTGGCAATCTGGTTTTAGCAATTCGCCAGAAACAGGCTGGAAACAACCAAGAATATGTTTTTATACAGGGTGGTGCGCCGATTTTTTCAGATTGGTCAATTGTAAAACAGGTTCTCACCAGCCAAAGCGATAGCGCCGGCAATAAATTTTCGGCATTTATACAAACAGATTGGGGTATGTATTTTTATATCTCCGGCCCGATTCGGGATCCTGCTGGAAAATTGGTTGGTGTGATTCTGGTGGGCGTGCCGATCAGTAGCGTTGCCGCTGAATTGCGGCAAGCTACGTTGGCACAGGTTACGTTGTATGATACATCTGGACATGTGTTGACCACCACTTTCCCGGAAGTAACACCGGGTCAAGCCGTGGAAACCAGCCTGGCGAATAGCATTCTTATCCAGCAGGAATCCAGCAGCTACCGAAGAAATTTTAGCCGGCGCGAATTGACCTCCAGTGGATTGAGCTACGGTGAAATCATTGGTCCTTGGCAAGCGAGAGATGGTAAAGACTTGGGCTTGCTTGGGACAGCAATGGTGAAAAATGTACTGGTCACTGCCAGCCTTCCCACCCGTGGTTGGATAGCTGCTCTGATTTTCTCAACAGCATTTCTGGTGATCTTGCTGGGGATCAACCTGTCCACCATGCTCACCAGGCCGTTGTTGAGATTAATGAGCGCCTCCAGGGAGGTTGCCAGAGGGAATTTAGAAGTGCAGGTGCCACGCGAATCCAATGATGAAATTGGCGTTGTGGCTGCCTCCTTTAACACCATGGTTCTAAACCTTCAGCAAACCCATGATGAAATGGTGGCGACCTATGACAGCACGCTGGAAGGTTGGGCAAAAGCGCTGGAGTTGCGGGATAAAGAAACCAGTGGTCACACCGTCCGGGTGACAGAATTAATGTTAGTGTTATCGCGCAGGATCAACATTCCAGAAGAAGAATTGGTGCACATCCGCCGGGGTACCACACTGCATGATATTGGCAAAATGGGCATACCGGATCACATCTTGCTCAAACCGGGAAAATTATCTGCCGAAGAATGGGAAATCATGCGCCAACACCCGGTTTTTGCTTACGAAATGTTGAAGAAGATTCAATATCTGGTTCCGGCCTTGGATATTCCATACTGTCACCATGAACGCTGGGATGGAAAAGGATACCCAAGGCAGCTTAAGGGTGACGAAATCCCACTTTCTGCCCGGTTGTTTTCTATAATCGATGCCTGGGATGCAATGACGACTGATCGACCTTATCATGCGAAAATCAGCCAGCAGGAGGCTCTGCAAATCATCCGAAATGAAAGCGGCAGGCAATTTGATCCCGCTTTGGTCGAGGTGTTTTGTGATTATCTGGAATCTACTTTGTCTGAACCTCCCTAGGCATGCGCATCTTATCAATTTTTCGTCGATATTTTCTGATCATCGGACCGGTCATTTCATTTGTTGTTTTGACGGTTATGCTGGTTTCTTTACTTGTCAGGCCAATTGCAATCACAGGTTTCCTGGATGAGTCTATTCAACCTGAATGGACTGCCAACTATCAGGACATCGAAAAGTCCACCGAGTTTCCTGAGATTGGCATGCAAATTATTGAAGAAGCCTTGCTGGATCAGGGGATGGAACCAACCAATGCAGGCAGGATTGCCACCCAGATTGTGCTTCAGTTACAGACTCCAATTTTCAGCGCCACCCCCAATCCTTTGGATTATCGTACACCCTCGCTTTTGCCGACACCAACGCTGACACCCCCAGAAGAAAATACGCCAACCACCGTTCGTCAACCCTCCTCGACCGCAACCGTGACCGCCACTCCTACAGTCAGTGCGACACCGACCAGGACCCGCACCTTTGTTGTGTACCCGACCTGGACATCCACCTTCATTTTCACGCCCACTACGACGAAGACGGCAACAACTACCCTAACCCTTACCTACACCCCAACGCCATCGATCACTACTTCTGCCACCAGTTCAGCTACTGCGACGATGACCCCATCCATCACAACCTCGCTGACAGCCACCCTAACTGGGACCTATACCGTCACCCTTTCAGCAACGAACACGAGCACACCACATTTCACCCCTTCACTGACTCAATCCGTTACACCTTCAACCACCACAATTGAAACCTCTTCTCCCACAATCACAGACTCGGCAACCCCTACCGATACCGTATCGCCAACATCCACAGCAACTCCTTCCCAAACACTTTCAGCTACTAGTTCAGCTTCTCCAACAGTTACTTCATCACCAACGCCGTCACAAACTGCAATAGCATCCACCTCCGCAACCCCTTCACCGACACTGACCGCTACCGGGACAGTCTCTCTGACTGTGACTCCTTCCCCAAGCCCATCACCCACTGGGACAACCTCACCAACCACGACACTTTCACCAACACAGACACTCACCGAAACGGTTTCACCAACTGCAACTCCTTCTCTACGCCCATCACCCACTGGAACAGCAATTCCAACTACAACCCTTTCACCAACTCCTACGTTCACTGGGACCTCTTCTTCTACCAATACTCCTTCGGTAACTTCTTCCCCAACCCTGACACATACTGGAACCGGATCGCCAACGGCAACTTCCTCCTCAATGCCAACTTCCACTGCAACGGTATCTCCTACGTTGACATTTTCGCCGACACCGACACTTACCGGGATTCCTTCTCCTACATTAACACTCAACCCGTCTCAAACACCCACTGGAACATTCACAGTCACAATGGTTCCAACAGGAACTCAAACACCTTCGATCACTCCTTCCCCAACACCGACGCGGACGCTAATTTCAACCATCACCCCAACCCATACGGTGACATTGACACCGACAATTACCCCAACATTAAATCCTCTCATTTGCAGCGACCCAGCACAGGTGACTGGATTATTACCGTCGGATGATACTTATATCAACGCCATCCAACCAAACAGGAATTTTGGTACAGATCGCTTGTTTCAGGTTTGGGCTAATAGTGGAGGAAACCGACGAGGATTGATTCGCTTTGACCTTTCAGATATTCCCGCCGGTGCCACTATAACCAGTGCAACCCTATATCTTTATTCTAGGGATGCCAGGAGTGGGGTGGTGACCTCGATCTACCGGGTGACTTCTGCGTGGAGCGAAACGAATGCCACCTGGGATTCTCCTTGGATCACTGCTGGTGGAGATTTCAACAATTTGGTTGCATATGTCAGTTACACACCTAATATTGAAAATTGCATGATTACACTGGATGTAACAGACCTTGTTTCGCTATGGGTCAATGGGACCTATGATAATTACGGTATTTTATTGCATTCCACGGGTGCAAATTACGCTTTTCGCTATGTCTCCAAGGAAGAAGAAACCAATCTACAAAACCGACCGAGATTGAGCATTACTTATACGACACAGGATGCAAAACCGTCCACCTCTTTGCGAGACTGGCTGGGCAAGATAATCAAACCTTGATGCGATAAATGCCTTCCGGGCTGATCTGGTCGAGTGGTTCGAGTGGATAACCATCGTATCATTCAACGAAGTTGGAAAATGGGGATTCGTAGCAGTACACAATGTACAACTGCTTAGAATGGCTCTTTTTGCCCACTGGAGCAATTAATCGTCACAGGTTTGGGTTGACGGAAGTAGCGAAGCGAACAAAATGCGTCAAAAGCCTTCTCAATGCCCTCTT
>JBGSJZ010000132.1:0-27759 GCA_041741455.1 Anaerolineaceae bacterium
TTCCAATAGCTCTGGGTCGTCCATCTGGTCGATCTTGTTCAAGAACACGACGATGCTCGGCACTTCCACCTGGCGGGCCAGCAAGACGTGTTCTTTCGTCTGCGGCATCGGGCCATCTGGCGCTGCTACCACCAAAATGGCGCCATCTACCTGGGCCGCTCCGGTGATCATGTTCTTGATGTAGTCACGGTGTCCCGGCATGTCCACATGGGCGTAGTGCCGGTTCGTGGTCTGGTATTCGACGTGCGCAATATTGATCGTGATGCCGCGTGCTTTCTCTTCCGGCGCATTGTCAATCTGGTCATAATGCCGATATTCTGCATTCCCCAGAAACGAACAATATTTCGTGATTGCCGCGGTCAGGGTTGTCTTCCCGTGGTCAATGTGTCCCATGGTACCCACATTCAGGTGGGGCTTCGATCGATCAAATTTCTGCTTGGCCATCTTTATCTCCTTGAACCTGCGTCAACCAAATTTGACGTTTTGTATGCGGTCGGCATAAAGAGCCCTCAATGGGATTCGGACCCATGACCTCGCCCTTACCAAGGGCGCGCTCTACCAACTGAGCTATGAGGGCTTGCCTGTTCGCTTTAATTTTTCTTGCGCCTTACGGCGCAAGAGTGGACGGTGAAGGATTCGAACCTCCGAAGGCGTGTCGCCAACTGATTTACAGTCAGTCCCCGTTGGCCACTTGGGTAACCGTCCATTTTCCGGGTCGTTGCTGGCCCGCAAGTGAGGTGCTCAACTTCTTGACCATCTCACTCACCAGTCCGCAACTGAGCCGACGATGGGGCTCGAACCCATAACCTACCACTTACAAGGCGGTTGCTCTACCATTGAGCTACGTCGGCAACTTATTTTATTAAGCTGCCTTACAAGCGACGAGATTATACCAAACCCCCCGCTGCCTGACAAGGTTTAATCCAATGAATCAACCACCAGATTCTCGAATTCCTTCTGGATTGTGTCGTTTCCGAAGCAATGCCATTTTCTCGGTGTCGCTGAGAAAAGCCGCCTGCAAAGCGTTTTTCTGCGCCTGGCGCATCTGTACAATTGACAGACCCGCTGCAGGGGCAGCTATATTATATTCATAAGCCAGGTTGATCCCACTGATGCCTGGATCATCTGTATTGATGGTGGCTGGAATGCCCCACTCCAGGAACAACCGTAAAGGATGATCTGCATAATCCGCGACAGTGGAGGTTTGCACATTGCTGGTCAAGTTGCACTCGATCGGAGTTCCTCGTTCCGCCAGGGTTTGCATTAACTTTTTATCTTCCGGCGCTCTGACCGCATGTCCGAGGCGTTCCGCGCCCAGTAATTCCATTGCCTGCCAGATGCTCTGGACTCCAGCCGATTCTCCGGCGTGCACGGTCACATGCCAACCCGCATCCCGCGCCCGGTGGAAGTGCTCCACAAACAATGCTGCGGGCCAATTGGCTTCATCGCCGGCTAAATCCAAAGCGCAAATCGCATCCCGGTTTTCCAGCAGCGCATCTAGTTCTTTTAATCCGGCCGCCACCCCATACGTCCGGCTGATGATGCCGATCAGGTTGACCCGCACACCAAAATCCCGCTGTCCAGCTGCCACCCCATCCGCGACGGCTGACGTTACCCCGGCCGGGTTTAAGCCGTGGGCCAGTGACATAAAATACGGGCTGAATCGCAGTTCGATATAATCAATGCCCTCCCGCAGAGCATCCTCCACGTTTTCATAGGCGATGCGTCGACAGGCCATCTCATCCACCAAGATGCCGGTCATCCATTCAAACTTTTCCAGGAAAGCCATCACCCCCGGTTTAGGGGTGGTCACCTGCACATACGGCCGCAACCCTTCCAGATCCCGGGCTGGCAGAGGCAGGTTGTATTGCAAACCCAGATCCAGGATGGTTTGCAGGCGCACCGCTCCATCCAAATGACGATGCAAATCAATGAAGGGCAAGCCGGGGTCAATCATTCAGTCTCGTCCGTCTGTCGGTGAAAATCGATCAGCCTCTGCCGAAAAACCACATAATTCAATAATTCCTGCATGCTGAAAACAATCTGGGCTTCAGCCATATAAGCTGGGAATTGTCCGCCGCTGACCTGGGGGATGCGCAATTTTCCATCCGCCGTGACCCAGTTGAGAATGAAGTCATCATCCTCTACATATTCTGCCGGGAAATAATAGACACAAAAAGCACGCTCCATGTCATGGTAAAGGAAGGGTACTGCCAACAGAGCCTTGTAACCACAGACATCGCACTCAAATACGTTGACCTGCCCTTCGAAAAGGGTTGCCTTTTCTGCCGGGTTCAGGGTCACATTCAACGCATCATACACTTTCACTTCCTGCCCATTCTGACACTTTGGGCAGTTCACATCCACCATTTTTACTTGGGTCATGCTTACAATTCCTCCTCGGTCGCCAGGCGGTCAATCTCCCGCACAAAAGGTTCTTTGCCATCTGTATACGCATCGGGATCCAAAACATACCGGATGGCCAGTTCTTCCTTCAAATCGCCATAAGCATCGGCCATCTTGGGTGAACGGCGCAGAAAATTACGAAAAACCAGGTGCCGATGAACCTCAGGGTTGCCAGTCTGGAACACATGCACATGAACCAGGTGAACCCTACGGACCGCCCGCACAAAATACCGGCGTTCCGGAATACCATTTTCACCACGCGCTTCATAGCCCAACTCAAACATTCTTTCAGTAAGTTGATCGACACCGGCAAGGTCAGTCACCTCGATCAGAATATCAATTGTCGGCTTGGAGAGTAATCCCGGTACACTGGTGCTACCGATGTGGTAAATCGCTCCCAGCAAAGGCTCAAAAAGTGAGACCAGTTTGCTCACCTCCACCCGGAAATGGATGGGCCAGGCCGGGTCGTATGGGCGTAGAATCACCCGCCGGGTGACAGCGGCTGCCTGCAAGCGCTCCGCTACTGACGCATGCCCGCCCTGGACGGCAAAATCACATGGAGATTTGCCTTCACTGGAACGCACATCCAGGTCAGCCCCGTAGACCAGCAGTAAATCCAACATTGCCAGGTGCCCGTTCTGGGCAGCCGAGTGCAACGCTGTAAAATCGCCATTCTGCCGGGCATTGACCGGTGCTCCTTTTCGCAGCAACATGCGAACAATATCCACCCGGCCGGCCGCAGCTGCAGCGTGTAATGGCATTACCTTGATTGGATTGTTTGTATAGGTATCCACCGCAGCGCCATGTTCAAGCAGTAGTTGCACTGACGCAGGCTGGCCGAAGAAACATGCCAAGCCCACCGGATGAAAACCATCGGCAGACCAAGAATTGGCTTGCTGGCTGTCTTCTTTCAACAGCTCAGCCAGGCGCTCCACCCGGCCAAGGGCTGAGGCTTCAAAGATATCCAAATCCGAACGTTCCTGCGCCAATCTTTCAGCAATTTCCGGTTGGCCATTATATAACGCCCAGAGCACGGCAGAAAAACCTTTTGGGTGTCTGGCATGAATCAAATCCGGATAGGTGAGTAGCAATTCTTCTACCTGCCCGGTATTCCCTGCTTGTATTGCTAAAATTAATGCGCTTTCTTCGCTCATTCCTGCCTGCCATTACTTCTTCGTATTGTAGCGGTTTTGCATAGCGGTGTAAAGAAATTCAACAAAAGCGGTCTCGAAGACCCAGAAATCAGACACCCAGAGGAACTACTAAGTCTCTCTGGGTGTCTGGATCATTGAAATTTTTGACCCGATTCAATCTTTCGGTTCAACATGGATCGTCACATCCGCACCGGGAGATAGCTCATCGATTTTCTGCTCCAGTAATTCAGTCAGAGCATGGGTTTCACGAGTCGGGAGATCGCCATTCACCAGAACATGCACATCTACAAACAAGTGGGCACCGCTGCCACGCAAGCGCACATGGTGACAATTTTCCACCCCTGGCACAGTTTCCAGGGTCGCCTGGATCTTCTCTGCCAGGCCTTTCGGAGCAGTATCCAGCAAACCATAGATGGTGCGGATGCCCAGTTTCACCGAGACATAAACAACAATACAAGCTACTCCCAGGGCTGCCACGGCATCTGCATGTATCAGAAAAGCCAGACCGGGTACCAGGCTGGAAAGCAGCACACATAGCAGGCCAAAGATAACCACGCTGGAAGACCAGATATCGGTACTAAAGTGCAGCGCGTCCGCCTCCAGCGCCTGACTGTTATACTTTTTGGCTGTCCGAGATAACACACGGGAGCGGCCAGCATCGACGAGAATTGAAATGCCCATCACAATGAACGCCCAAATAGAGGGATCCACCTCAGTTCCTGGATTTACAAATAAGCGCTGAAAGGCCTCATAAATAATCCAGACACAGGTGGCCAGCAATAGTAAAGTTTCAAACAAAGCAGACAGGTTCTCAATCTTGCCATGTCCATAGGTGTGTTCCTGATCAGCTGGTTTACTGGAAAACCGGACGGCAAATAAGGTCACCAGCGCAGCCACCAGGTCCAGGGCGGAATGGGCAGCTTCCGCCAGGATTCCCAGACTGTTGGTCAATAACCCGACTACAATTTTTAAGGATGTCAGCCCAACAGCAGCCACCACCGAAGTCAGGGCAGCATTGTTTTTCTCCCGCTGGGCTTCTTCAGAATGAACAGCCATACGATTCTCCAAAAAAAGTTAGCATTCGAATCATTTTATGCCATAGAGAATTCACTCCATGTACTAAAAATCACTCCTTAATGGTGTCATTTATCCCCTCTCATTGAAGATCCTAACCCATTATAAAGCTTGGATTTAAGAAAAAAATTGCCAACCGCTCCACCAACTCATCCACAGATTTGGCAACCGCTGCACTCAAAGGCGCCTCAAATTCCAGGGATGCAGGTTGAACCACTAGCACACCAGCCCGGCAGCCAGTCTCGGCTATCAGATAACTTGCCAGCATGGAAACAGGTAGGCCATGCGTGGCAGCCGTTACGCCATCGATCTCCCCCATTTCGAACCAGTTAATCTTGCCTGGTTCAGCATCCATCTGGGCAATATCCAGGAAAAGTAGCCAATCCGGCGCGAATTTCCGGATAGGCCCGCTGAAATTCTCCGGGGCTGGTCCGCCTTCGACAATTAAAAGGTTGGAGCACCCTTCCAAAAGCTCCCGCAACCGGCGGGCTACCAACACACCAGCTCCATCATCTCCATGCAATTCATTCCCCACTCCCAGCAAGGCTATCCTGGGCAGGCTTGCAGAATCAAATTTCGTAGGTGAACGCGCTAACGCCCTGGTTGTTTTCGAGAACCAGGATGGCTCGGATATCTTCTTCTCTACCATAGTAAACCACCAGTGGTTTCTTGCTTGTTGTCGCCAGCTCCCACTCAGCATTAGACATATCCAGGCATTTGAGGCGGCAATTGACTACGCATTGCTCGCAAAAGGTACAACGGTCGATATGATACCGCATGACATACCGCTTATTTACTTTGTCCACCGTCAGGATTTCAATGGCATCCGACGGACAATCCTTGACGCATAACTGGCAACCTGTGCAGTGGGTCGGATCGTACTGTAATTTACCGCGCAGACGATCAGGCGTTGGCTTGCGTTCCATCGGGTAGCGCTCGGTAACCGGGCGCTTGAACAATGATTTGACAATATCTCCGATCATCGAACCAATAGTCATTTTCTCACCTCACCATCTGAACAATAATGAGCACCAGTAATTGCAGCAGGGCCATCAATGCGCCCAGCCGCCACCACAAGCCAACCGTCTGATCAATGCGCAGACGGGCAAACAACGATTGCAATCCGGCCATCACCAATAAAAGAACAGCCGTTTTCAACAGGAACTCCAGTGGATTGCGCAACCCACCCAGGTAAAACGCAGATACCAGGGTCAAACCAATGACCAATTCTACGTTTTTCCCCAAGCGAAAGAGTGCCAGACCGCGCCCACTGTACTCTGTCAATGCCCCGGAGACAATTTCCGTCTCAGCTTCGGGTGCATCAAACGGCGGTAATTCCAACTTACCCATCAAACCTACCAACGCTACCAAAAAACCAATGGGTTGGGTCAAAATCATCCAAGTATTCTCACCAGTATAGTTAGTAATAGAACTGATCTGCCAGGTCTTTGAAACAATTGCCGGACCCAGCAATGCCAACAAAAATGGCGCTTCATAAGAGAATAACTGAGTCAAGGTGCGGGTAGCGCCGATGATAGCAAAGCGGCTGGGGGTGTTAGCTCCAGCCAGGCCCAGGCATAACGTGAGCAAACCCAGCATGTAGATCGTGACGATTAAATCCCCGTTGAAACTGTAAGCTGGTTTCAGCCCGGCCATTGGCACATACAAAGCAGCCGTCATGGCAGCTGCCAGGGCGGCGACTGGCAGGCCAAAGAACAGAGCTTTTTGCACGCCATGTGGAACAACTTCTTCTTTAGAAAGTAATTTCACCACATCCGCCAACGGTTGAAACCAACGCGGACCAATCCGATTCTGAAAACGAGCCACCAGCTTGCGGTCCGCCCATTCATAGGCCAATCCACTCAAGAGCAAAAATAATCCTCCGGGAAAGAATAAAAGGTTTATTAGTGGCATGGCGTTCCCTTGTAATACTCAATTCCATAACGGCGCAACTCTTCCCAGGTCCAGAGATGGGAGGTAGCCGGCCGGCGGATTTGCACCATTCGATCGTTACAGGAGAAACACGGGTCAATCCCTGCCAGTATCATTGGCACATCTGCCAGGTTGTGCCCCACTACCAGGGTCATAACTGACGCCCAGTTACCCATGGAGGGCGTCCGTACCTTCACCCGATCGGGGGTATCCAGGCCGGTGCTGCGCAGAAAATAAAACAATTCACCGCGTGGCGCTTCAACCCGGCTAACTACCTCGCCTTCCGGGATACGTCGGGGAACGCGTACAGTTAATTCTCCCACTGGCAGGTTGGCGGAGATTTCGCGCACCAGACGATAGCTCTCAAACAACTCATTAATCCGCACCACAAAGCGCGCTTCCAGGTCTCCGCGCGGATCGGTGAATATTTTTACTGGAAAAGTTTCATAAGCAGCATAAGTTGCATCCACCCGGACGTCGCGGGACACGCCTGAAGCCCGGGCGGTTGGTCCCAGAGCGCCTAACAATTCTGCCTGGTCAGCCGTCATCACACCCACGTTGCGCGTGCGACCCAGGAAGGTTTCATCTGAGGTAACCACCTTGAGGTAATGATGGCTGCGCTCTTCCAAAAAATCCATGCCTTTTTTCAGGGCATCCACCTGCTCCTGCGTCACGTCATACTTCACGCCACCCAGCAGGTTTACCGAGTAATTTACCCGATTGCCAGTGATCATTTCCAGTAAATCCATCACCACTTCCCGATCGCGCCAGGAATACATAAATAGGGTATCAAATCCACCTTCGTGCGCCGCAACTCCCAGCCAGAGCAGGTGGCTGTGAATGCGCTCCAGCTCGGCCACCAGAGTACGGATCGCTTGAGCGCGCGGTGGGGCTATGACTTTAGCCAACTTTTCCACCCCCAGTGCATACGCCATCGCATGCACATGGGAACAAATCCCACAGATTCTTTCCAACAGGTAAAGGTCTTGCACCCAGTTGCGGGCTTCGGCGCCCTTTTCAATGCCTCGGTGAACATATCCCAAGCGCACAGTAGCGCCTGTAACTACCTCTCCGTCCACAGTGAACTCAAAATGACCGGGTTCCTTTAACGCCGGGTGTTGCGGGCCAATCGGCACCACAAATTTATTTGGTTTGGTTTGTTTCTCCATCAGTCCACTTCCTCACTTTGCGGCAATTCCTGGTCCAACCCTTTCCACCACTTGCGAAGTGGATATTCCCCATCCGGCCATTGATCGGGCAATAATAAATGCGTAGTGTCCGGAGTCCCCTCTACGCGCACACCAAACATCTCCATTAGCTCACGCTCCATCAGCGTGGCGGATGGAATCAAATCGCAAATACTGGGCACCCAGAGATTCGAATAATGTGGCGCCACCCGCAGGGTAACGCAGGCTGCCCCACTGCAGAAAATGTAATGAACCCGGATCATGCCTTCTGGCCGGGAAGGAGAAATATATTCACTTTCATTGAGGCGTTGCCACATCTTCTCTTCCGGTTGGGGAGCAGGATTTCCTGGAAAATCCACCCCAAGGATGCAAGATAAATAACCCCAGTGGGCATCCAGCAGGGCTTTAATTCCAGCCTTTAAGTCGATTCGGCTGATGCTAATCACCATCCGGTTATCTTCCGGTGAGGTGATCGAGCGAGCCCAGGGTTGTAAGATTTCTTTAGCAGTTTGTAGAGCGGTTTCAGTATCCATTCCTGCTCCTTATTTTTTCTTTAAACTTTCCAACAATTGAACCACCCCATTTATGATGGCTTCCGGGCGCGGCGGGCAACCCGGCACAAACACGTCCACCGGGATCACATCGCCGATGCTGCCGACGATGTTATAACAACCCTGGAAAACGCCGCCCGAGATGGCACACGAACCGACTGCCACGACAAACTTTGGCTCAGGCATCTGGTCGTAAATTCGTTTCAGGCGGTCCCGGGATTGTAGGGTAACCGGACCAGTGCAGATCAGCACATCCGCATGACGCGGACTGCCCTGCAGCTTAATGCCAAAGCGTTCTACGTCATAACGCGGAGTCAGTGTCGCCAAGATTTCAATATCACAACCATTGCACGAGCCGCTGTTGTAGTGAATGGCCCAGGGTGAGTTGATGCGCGCCCAGGATTTAATCCCATTCATCACCCTTTGCAGCGGAGTGTCTTGTTTTGTTTTCATCATTCCTCCAATTCAATACCATTAACCAAGAATCAGGGCGACCAGGGTGGCTACCAGGCCAAGCAAAAATATTCCGGAAACCGGCGTCAATTCACTGCTGCCGAGCACCAGCATCCCCAGGTGTAAAATGGCAAAGAAGAAAGCCACCAGGAAAAAAGGTTGGTATCCCGGGGCGGCGGCATGGGTGGGGGCTGCTTCACCACTACCATACGGACTGGATTTGGCCTCGCTCGATTTCGCCGGCCCGGCCAAACGTTTTCCCAACAGTAGAATAAGCGCAACCAGAGGGATATAAATCAAGAAAGCCAGTGGTGGGGTAAGTAGGATCTCCATATGCACCTCGCTCATTTTCCAAAGAGGGCCATCAGGCTGGCCGCTGCTGGGTCAAACAAGCAATTCAGAAGGCTGGGCCAAAATCCCAGCACTAGTATGACAGCACAGGCCAGCACCAGCGGGAAAATCATCGAAGCTGGTAACCGTGCACCTTGCATTGCCAACTCGCCAGGTTTGTGCCGGTAGATACGGTTAACCAGCGGGGCATAGTAGCCCAGCGAGAGAACCGAATTAAGCGCTGCAAATATCACCAACACAACCCCGATCCATTGTTGGCTCTGGAAACCGGCAACAAAGATCGGCCACTTGGACATAAAACCAGCCAGCGGAGGCAGGCCGCCCAGACTGAGCAGCGCCACCGCAAGCACAAAAGCTGTTCCCGGGTAGCGCCGGGATATTCCATCCAGGTCTTCCACATCCAGGGCTTTATGGATACCGCGTCTCATCAAGAGACCATACATCAAGGCGCCGACGGCAAAGAATGCCAGACCCTTCATGATGGCATGGTTGAACAGGTGGAAGAACGCTCCATTGGCGCCGGCACCTACGCCATAGGTCACCGCCAAACCCAAGCCGACCAACATGTAGCCGACGTGGCTCAGGCTGGAATAGGCCAGCAGGCGCTTGATTTGTGTCTGCCGCAGCGCCATCAGATTACCGACCAGCATGTTCAGGGCCCCGGCGCCCATCATCAAACCGCCCCAGACCGGGGAGACTTCGTTCAAGGCTGCTAATGCCCTCAGCATGGCGACCAGCCCGGCTTCGATGACGATGCCGGAAAGCATGGCGCTGATTCCGCTGGGCGCCTGGGAGTGGGCATCCGGTAGCCAGGTATGTAACGGTACAAGCGCCACCTTGACACCAAAACCGATCAGGAAGAGCGCACCGGCAGCCAGCAGCCAGACATCCCCGGATTGGGCTGCCGCATGGATTTCAGTCAACTCCAGCGTGCCGATTCGCCCAAACACCAGGGCAATCCCCAACACCACCATCACCGATCCGGTGGCGCTCTGCACCAGGTACTTAACCCCGGCCTCCAATGAGGCTGGTTGAAGCCTGTAGAAAGTCACCAGCATATAGGACGTGATGGCCATTGCCTCAAACCAGACCCACAGGTTGAACAAATCCCGGGTGCAGCCCAGGCCGATGATCGTTCCGATCATGGCAGTAAGCAGGGCGTAGAATTTTTCCTCACCCTCCTCGCCTGCCATATAGCTGAACGAGAAAATTTCAGCCAGTAATCCCAGGAGGATGACTACGGCCGCCAGCAACTGACCGATCCCATCCAGGGCTAATTCAATGGAACCAATCTTCACCATTGGCGTCTGCCCGCTTAACAAACCCTCTGCTGAGAAATACAGGGCGATGCCAGCAGCCAGCAAGCTGATCACGGCCAGCCAGCGGGAAAGCCAGGGTTTTCTACCCAGCTTGACCTGAATCCGGCCAAACAAATAAACCAATGGGGCAGCGGCAAGGGGAATGAGGATCATTGCATAAAAAGCGGAATTCACATTCATATCAGCGCACCCCCAGCACAATCGTCAGCACTAAAACCAGGCCGGCCAGGATTCCAAAGACATTCCAGTTCAACGAGCCAGTCTGTAAACCGCGCAACCACTCCGCCAGGCGTTTCGTCCCCAAGACCAAACTAGAATTGATTGCCTCAAAGCCAAAGCTGGCCTGGGCTGCCCCAACAACTGGAGCAAAAAAACTGGTCAAACCGTTCAGCTTTTCCCGAAAAGCCCAGGCCAGGATACCCAGGGTCACCATAGCCATCGCCAACCAGGTGACAGGCGTTTTAAGGATGGTAATTGCGAATTCTCCAGTAGATTCATATTCCAACTCATGCGCTGGCAGGGTTGCAACAAGCATGTGGAAGAAAGGACCAACAACCAGCCAAGAAATTAGTGTTCCCAATGCCAGTGGCGCCAGGGCCACCTTCATGGCCTTTCCTGCATCATGAGCATGCAGGTGGCTGCGCGGCTCTCCAAAAAACACCAACCAAACAGCACGAAGGGTATACAGGGCGGTTAATCCTGCCACCAGCAGCATGCCAATCCAGGCCCATAATGGACCGTTTTCTAAGCCCATTTCTAAAATAAACTCTTTACTCCAAAAGCCATTCAATATCGGCAGGCCGGCCAATGCCAGCGATCCGATAATAAACACATTCCGGACAAATGGCATTTGTTTACCCAGGCCGCCCATCTGGCGCATGTCCCGGGTTCCAACGGCATGGATGACCGCTCCCGCCCCCAGGAAGAGCAGTGCCTTGAAAATGGAATGACTTACCAGATGGAAGGAGGAAGCCAATACGCTGCCCGCCCCAATGGCATACACCATGAAACCCAGTTGCGAGACGGTTGAATAGGCCAACATCCGTTTTAGATCATTCGTCACCAGCGCCATGATGGCTGCCAGTAAAGCGGAGAGCAAACCAACGATCACCACTGCTGTGCGCCAACCGGGCACTTCCGCAAAGGCCGGATAGAAGCGTGCCAGCAAATATACTCCAGCATTGACCATGGTAGCGGCATGAATCAGAGCAGAAATTGGCGTTGGCGCTTCCATTGCATCCGGCAGCCAGGTCTGGAAGGGGAATTGGGCAGATTTGGCAGCGGCTGCAGCCAGACAGCCAAAAGCCATGGCAGCCAGCAACCCTGCCGGGAGTATCCGAGAGTTCGCCAAGAAAGTAGGGATATCGTAACTTCCCTGATAGGCGTATAGCAACAGCGCGCCGGCCAGTAGCCCCACTCCACCGAATTGGGTGATAATCAAGGCTTTCATACCTCCGGCCACCGCCTTGGGATCATCATTGTGAAAGGCGATCAAGGCATACGAACATAGCGCTGTAATCTCCCAGAAGATAAACAACAGCAGTAAGCTGGTGGTCAGCACCAGGCCAACCATGGCACCGATAAAGAAGAGCACAAAGGCGTAATACCGTCCCAGTTGGTCTTCCCCACGCATGTAATCAACAGAAAAAATCACAGCCAGGCAGCCAATCACTGTGGCAATGACTGCCAGAAATGCACCCAGACCATCTGCCGCAAAAGTAAAATTTCCGAATAATCCACCCATCGGTAAATTCACGATCGTCATTTCGCTGGTAAAGCCTAATAATACCAAGGCGTCAACTCCGGCTGCCACTGAAAAAGCCACAGCCAGACCATGCTGGGCGCGTGGACGCCGGTCGCCGACCGACCACACCACCACAGCACCAACCCAGGGGATGAGAATTGTCAGGATGAGAATGATTTCTGCCATGTTACCTCCGCAGGGTGCGTAGTGCGTTCAGATCCAGCGTGCCGAAGTGTTTACGCACTTGCACCGCCAATGCCAGGCCAACCACAGCAACGATCGTATCCGCCACGATCACGGTCAGCGCCAGGCTTTGAGCCAACGATAATTGGCCGTTGACTGAACCGGCAGCCACCAGCGCCAGCATCGCCCCCTTAACCAGGATTTGAAGTGCAACAATTACTTTAATCAAGTTGCGGGTAACCAGCAAACCATACAGTCCGACACCAAGAAGGCATAAAACCACAACGATCACAATATTCAAAGTCGTCAGGTTCATGCGTGCTCCTCCTTATCCGCAACCAGCAAGCCCAGCACGCCTAGAATCCCGCCGAACATGATGACCACTTGCAGCAACACATCCAATTGACGGTCCTGCCAGACCGCTTGGGAGAAAGAGCTCCCTAGAACAGCTGCCGGCTGTAAAGCCTCACGTGGGAGGATCAGGAAAGCCAGCAAGCCCAGACAAACCAAGATCAATCCCCAGGCCAATGGTCTGGGTAAAATCGAGCGAATTGTTTTGATCTCTTCACCAGCAATATTGATGGCAAACACAAACAACACCGTCACCAGACCTGCCCCCACGCTCAATTCAATCACCGCCACTTCTTGCGCCCCGATCAGGTACATAAAGATTGCCACCATAGCACTGCAACCAGCCAGCCAGAGCGCTGAAACCAGCAACCTTCTTGAGCCCATTGCCCCCACCGCGCAAACAACAATCCCTACCAATAAGAACCCGTACCAAATATTGTTCACGTGCCCTCCGCAAGCGCGTTTACGTCTTGTGAGAATAAATTTGTTTGTTTGTACATTGATTCACAAATTCTGTCATGTGAGAAATTACCTGTAAAAATCAGTAATCTCGCATGACATTTAATGCAAATGCTATGTAAACATTAAAGACCCGCCAGGTTAGGCTGGCAGGTCTTTAATTCAACTTCTCTGGAATTCACACGCAATTTACGGCAGGAACCTGAATAAATCTCCTGCACTCAGGCCTTCCACTTCCGGGAAGTAAATCATATAAGCATGGGCCGGGATGACCTGGAATTCGCCCACATGCGCCGGCATGAATTCGTAAGTCAGGGTATAAGTTCCAGCTGGCAGGTATTCCGCCACCCATTGAACGTGGTCGTCATAGACCTTAGGCGAGTTGAACCACCACCAGCCCCAGCCGCCGCCCATTGGATCGTATGGGCTGTAATTGGAACCGGAAGGAGTAGCTTCACCCTGCTGGGTAGTCTTCAGCGAGCGGTCAATAATTTCCGCCCCGGCCGGCAAATAATCTACAACCGCCACCTGGTAATAATCATTGGGCACAACGATATTCAAGCGCACCACCACCGGTTGATCTTCCGCCGCCAGTGAATAGCTGGTTGTGGATGTGCAGCCTTCCTGCTGGCATTCGGCCCAGTTGACATAGTACTGTCGTTCGACGGTCAGGCCGCGGTTGACCGGGGTGGCGTCCTGCACTTGCCGGAAGACCTGCAGGTAAGCCCGGTAGTATAACCGGCCAGCCTCGCCAGTACGAGAAATCGTCAGGGAGTTTGGCCCGTCCGAGACCAGGTCAGTCAGGGGCAATCGGGCACTCACGATATTGATGTTCTCCAAGCCGCCGGCCACCCCATTCGCCACCTGGGTGCCATTCACGGCTGCATTGAACTCATAGACAGCCTGCAACTCTCCCGTTCCACGCAGTACTTCGGTCAAGGACATCAAGACCCAGGCAGTTTCGTAGCTTGAGAGCCAACCGCCGTGGATATTGCGATTGATCGATAGGTAACGCACAGCATCCCCCACCAGCGGCGAGGCTGGATTGACCCGTGCCAACAGGGTCAGCACCAGCGCCGAGTTGAAATTGGGGGTGGAAAGGGTGGTGTAGGTGTCGGTATCATCCCGCCAGAATGCCCCGGTCGCCGATCGGATGGCTGAGCCTTCCAAATCGGCCATCAATGTCATGATCCGATCATCATCTGCAGCCAATTTCTGGATGGATAACGCCAGCATGGATTTAGACCATGGCGCCAGGCGATCGCGCAATTCATATAAACCATCCAGATATATCTCCTGGCCACCTTCTGTTAAAGCAAAGGCGACAAAGACCTGCCGATCAATTTCCCAATCCTGTGCTGTGATATCGGGAATGTAGAATCGACTCATGAGCACACTCTCCCCCTGTATCAGCATTTCCTCATCCACACTAATTCCAGCAGCCACAGCCCGATTTAATCCATAAACTACATAGGCGGTCAGGTAGAGATCGGAACGGTCATTGTCGTACCAGCCCCAACCGCCATCCACTGCCTGTTGCGCCTTCAGTTTCGCCAATCCGTCTCGAATGGCATCCTCCAATCGAGCTTTTAACTCAAGATCATCTATTCCCAGATCCGTTAATGCCCGGTATGTTTCCAGGTTGGGCAACAGGCGGGAAAGTATGCCCTCTGGGTACTGGTAGGGGTAAGCTTCCAGCGCATCCAGGCCTTTCAGGATCATGGCAGCCATGGAAGGCGCCATCTCCACCCGCAGCTCGCCGCCAGTAGGTGTAAAGCTGCGCGGCAGGCTGACCACCTCTGTGATCTCACCGGGTTCGGCCAGCACACCGGACGTGCCATAGGTCTGCGGTGAACTGAAGCGCAGGACCGGGATCGGGTTCCGCTCCGGTCTGGCTGCATCCTGGTATTGATCGTTTATCGCCTGGAAGAGCACATCCACGGCTTCCACCAGCTGCACCACCCCTCGCCAAGCCACCCGCTGCCGGCCACCCGCTGGCAGATTTACCCGCTGCATCATCAAGCTTGGGTCATTCAGACTGATACCCACCACCTGGATGCTGACATCCACGCTCAAGGACGCACTGGTATTGTTTTGCACCACCGTTGCCAGTTCCACCTGGTCTCCAGCCACCAGGAAGCGCGGGGTGGCTGGTCGCAATAACAATTCCTTGCTAGTGGTTACTTCGATTGAGGTTTCCCCTACCCGCAGATCTTCGGTCAGGCCGCGGGTCGTAGCCACCCAAGTAGTCAAGTTATCCGGCAGGCTAACCATCACTTCTGCAATTCCATCGGCGTTGGTTTCAAACAAGCCGGTCCAGTAAGCAGTGTCCTTGTAATTGCTGCGCTCAACCGATTGGGCCAGCGCCATATCACCACCACCGCCACCACCCCGCCCACCGGCCGGTGTCGGGACAATCCGCCGACCATAAGCTGCCAGGCTAAGGCCGGTAAACACGCCCAGTGATTTTTCTGAATAAAATGCTTCATCGATCGGTTCAGAATTCGGGTCGGCCAAAGCCAGAACGGCCTTATCCACCACGGATAAAGAGAATTCGCCCTGCACAGGCACTCCATCCCGATCCTCGGCGAGCAGGGTAAAAGTCACTTCATCCCCTGGCCCTGCCTGGGCCGGGTTGGCAGTTAGGGTGAGATTCAGTACATTTGCGCTCGGTTCTACTTCCAGGTTCAAAATTCCCATGCGGAAATCTGCCCGCCCATCCGCCTGCCGACCGATCAGCGTTACTGTTACATACACGTTTGGCGCGTCGGTATCCGTCAATGGGATATCGTAGAGCAGGCTGCTTTCGTTGATTTCAATCACATCCGAACGTTGGACGCGATCCTGTTCCAGTGTAATCAGTGCCAGCGCTCCATTAGCAAATGGGTTGGGGATGAACACCTGGGCTGTCTGGTCAGGTTGATAGCTGTTTGCATCCGCTTCCAGTCGCAAATGCTGGTAAGGCAAGGCTGGCCACTCTGTTGTTCCAATGCCGCCCACCCAGGCATAAACCTGGGTAACTGCGCTCCCACCCTGCACCTCCAGCATATAGGTGCCCGGGTCGGGTGGGGTAAAGGCGATGCGTGTGCTGCCCTGGGCATCGGTGCCAAAATTCGTACTGGCAATTTCAGTGTACTCGGGTTCATAAGAAGGGTAGCCGTATGGCGATGTACCCTCGGAGCGAACCCAGCGCACCTTGTAAAAAACCGCTGTGAGTTGTTGAGTAGCGATTGGATTCTTTTGCCAGGTCACAGTCTGGATGCCAAAACCAGCCTCGCTACCTGCCTGAATCCCCCAAGATTCCGGGCGGATACCGATATAGCGATCGGCTGGATGTAGGGTCAAGCTATTGCGCCCGCTGATGGTGAAGTTACTTTCGTCCATCCCGGTCACTTCCAGCGTAAGGGTAGATAAGGCTTCCACATCAAAGCGCTGGCTCAAATCCTGCCAGTTCAAATTCAAGGAGAGTTCGCCGTTCTGATCTGTTCGCCCGCTGCCGCTTAGAATTTGCTTTCCATACAGGCTACCCCAGCCATCGTACATCCAATCCCAGCGTAGCCATGAATTGTCGATCTTGCCAACCTGGTAGCCGCCGGGCAGGTAGAACCAGTCGCTGGCGGAGTAGAGGATCCAATTAACTGGCAGGTTGCTGGCCGGAGCGCCAAAGTAGTAATTAGCCTGCACCGTCGCCTGGATATCCTGACCTGCCTGCAATTCTTCTGACGGGAACAAGATATCGAATTCAAATTCAGGCTTGCGGTAATTGGCCACTTTAAAACTGACGATGGCATCATAATCCAGCTCATCGATCTTGAGGGTGTAGTACCCGGGTTGAGCATCTTCCAATAAAGTAAATTCGCCTGAGACTGTGCCAAAGCGCGACACATCCAGGGTCATCCGACCCAACTCCGGCACGCTATCCGAGACCGGATCGTACTCTCCCGTCATTTTAATCGTGACGGTTTCTTCCTCAAACGCACTATATTGCCAGCCGGACAGGTCTCGCAAGACTGCCCGGAAGAAGACTTGCTGTCCGGGACGGTAAATCGGTCGGTCGGTGTAGATGTACGAAACCGTTTTATCTGTTTGTTCATAGTTAGGGATACCAAAATCCCAGCCATTGATACCGCTCGACCAGCCCCGTCGGGTGATACCAAAATTGGCCTGCCCGGGTTGACCGGTGACAGCGATGATATCCTCATACTCCATATAGTTTCCGGTTGGGAAGGTGAATAGGGCCACCCCGAATTCATCGGTCATAGCGCTACCCAGGGGCTCCATCACAGGGCTGTAGAAAGCCACCTCGGTATTTGCCATTGGTGCCTGGTTGCGCAAATCCACCGCCCAGACAAACACCTCTTTGCTGGTGGATTTAATCGTCAGGTTGACGTTGCTGATGGCTGTCAGAAATGGAATAACATACTGGTTGTTTCTTGTGTCCAGTTCCGGCACCCGCACCTTGAACAAGTAAGTCCCGGTCGACAGACTGCTCCCATCTGGCGTTAATGGAATATTCAAATATTCACTGCGATTTTCTTCCAAAGCCAGGGTTTGCGTCCAGACTCTGGGATTATTGATTTTGACATTCAATAAGGAGTCACTGTAGGTACCCAGGTTGACAATAAAATCTCCCAGGTCCAATTTTCCACCCGTAATCTGGATGATTTCCACATTGGTGGCCTGAGCCGTGACCACCGGTTCATCCGGTTCCAGGAAGACTGAATACCCGCCATTTTGGATGACCGGGATATTGAATCCGGGGTCGGCAGCTGATACCCGGAAGGTCCATCTGTAGTCGACACCCAGCTCCTGACCGTAAATATCCTTCAGTTGTGGGCTCAGTTTTACAGTATAAGTGGAATCCGGCTGCAAAAACCCGCTCATGTTGATATCCCAGCCATCATACGAACGGTAGATATTGAAACTTTGGGCGGCCGGCTCAATGGTTAAATATTCTTCCAGGAATTCATCGGCAACCGGTGAGGTGAATTTCATGCTGACATAAACATACCCGTCATAGTAATCTACCGGGCCTTCGCCTGCCGGGGAGGTGTAATCCACGGCAAAAGGTGGCACAGTGTAATATTCGGCATACAAGGTTTGTCCAAGTGGCGTACCGCCCGGCGCAGTTGCTTCTCCTGCAAGGTTAATAAAGACCGTGGTGTTACGCGGCAAGAGTTCACTTGGTTTAAAAACCACCCGGGTATCATTATTTTCCCAGGTCACATCCAGAGCATACGTCTCACCAGCCACCGAACGCAGGCTCAGGTTGGATTCCACACTGGCCTTGTCCATTGGCTGGTTAAATTCAACTGAAAATTCTTGTTGCAACAAAATCCGGGAATCGGTGGTTGGATTGTAGGCAATCACCCTGGGTGCTGAGGTGGAGAAACTCCAATCCATTCCTTGTTCAGCGTCCAGGCTCAGGCCATCCACACTGACCAAACCCAAGTTCAATTGCACAGTATAGTTGACGCCTCCGCCCAGCCCGCTGGCTGGATGGAAGATATAGGTGCTGGTATTCAGCCATTTCCCTTCCCCCGCTACCGCCGGCTCCAATGTGAAAGCAGCTGGATTATTACTGGATTCATCGACCTGAAGTGGTACAACCGGTCGATTAAAAGTAACCACCACTGCCGTAGCCGGGTTAACATCGTAGCTGCCCGGGGCAGGGATTTTTTCAGCCACCTTCAAAGAGGAAGGAGTATGGTAAGTTACCTGGGCTTCCTGGCTCAACGAAATCCCATTCTGGGCTTTGGCACTTTTACTAACCGTCAGAGAAATCTGACTGTTTACCGGCATAGGTTTTTTTGGCGTGAAGCGCACGGTAGCATCACCCAGCCATTCAAACACGCCTTCCACAGCCGGGGAGAGGCTCAAGGCAGCTTGCACGCTTTCCCGTACCATCGGCTGATTGAAGTAGAGGGTTAATGGAGCCATTAATCCAATTTCACTGGCCGGCAATGGGTCGATCTCGACCAGCGCCGGGGGTAAATTCGGCAGTGCTTTTGGAGTGGGCACCTGAGTGGTTGGCTCCGGTTCAGGAGTTGCTGTTTTGCTTCCTAAGCCTGGCAGGCTGCACGCCAGGCTGACAATCAGCCAGATACCGATCACCACTTGCCAGAAGCGGTGTGAGGTTTTATTTTGGGTAGGAAGATGGTTCATTCTTTCTCCTTGAGATACATGCACAACCTGTCTATCCCCTGTAGTTATATTTTTTAGACGCCAGATTGCCAGTTATAGTTCCAGCCATCAATTCATTATAGCAATTTTTACGCCCGGTATCACCTTTCAAAATTTAATAGGTTGAGCTGAAGATATATTGCTAAAAAAGAGCCCCTCCCCTGATTTATTGGGGAGGAGGCTGTGGTACTTGATCGTTCAGTCGTTGCCAACTTGTGAAAAGATCATTCGGCGTTTAAGAAAGCTCCGAAGAATGCCAGGAAGTATTCAAACACACCACTATTGCCGGTATGGTTCGGGCTTTTTGCATCCCATTGGGCAGCAAAAGTGGCTACCACATCATTGGCATCCAGGGTTGCGCCGTTAGTGAAGCGCACATCCCGGCGCAAATAAAATGTCCAGGTCAGTAAATCATCGCTCTGCGTCCACGTTTCTGCCAGGTCAGGGATGATTTCTACCCCACCCGGTTTAAAGCGGGCCAAGGTGGAATAAACCAACAGGGAAGGCCGTAAGGTCTCTCCATCAGTTTCATCAGCTGGCCACAGGGAAATCGGCTCTGCGTTCTGAATGAAGATGATTTGATCATTCGGGCTGCTCATCTCTTCAAAGTTTTCATTCAACGGCCCAACATTAACGTTCTGGATCGCGACTTTAAACGCAGCCGAGCTGGCTCCATGGGCAATCGGGATCATCGGAACATGCTGCTTAAGCAGTTCATTGACCTGGGCATAATAATTCTTGCGGGCGGTTTCATCGGTTGTGCTGCCAGCATTTTGAATGACCGTCTCAAGGTCGGAAAAAGCGTCGCCGAAATTCATTGAAGCCCCGGTGAAATGGAAGTCGTAAAAATTGGTTGCGTCCGGATAATCCGCCGACCAACCTAACATGAACAGCCCTTCCTTACCGGCGGCCACCGAATCCAGAAAAGTCGCCGATTCCATGACATTGATTTTGATTTTTATGCCAATCTCCGCCAGCTGGGCCTGGATGTCCTGCGCCACCTGTCTGGGTAGCGGTAAATAGGTCCGGCTGACATCCCGCAGGGAAAGTGTAATTTCCTGCTCAAAATTAAATTTGGAATTTTCCAACAACAATCGCGCCTGCTCAGGGTCAAATAAATTCCAGGCCAGGTTATCCGTATATCCGGGGGTAATAGAAGGGGGAACAAACTGCTCCGCTATCAGCGAGCCAAGGGGGTAAAAATTTTCAACAATCCGTTGGCGGTCAATGGCCTGGGAAAATGCCAATCTCACCTGCTCATTATCAAACGGTGGAATGTTGTTATTCATGCCCAGGTAGAAAATATTCAAGGCCTGCCGGTTGTATAGCTTTAGGCCGGTGTCACCCTGGATGGAAGTGTAATCATCCGGTGAAGGGTTATCAATTCCATCCACTGAGCGCGAACTCAATTGCACCAACCGTTGACCCGGCTCTTGCGACCAGCGAAAAACAATCGTTTTGGCTTTGGGCGGAACACCCCAGTAATTTGGGTTGACTTCCAGAACCAATTGGTCGCCTCGCCGGTATTCTTTGACATAATACGGCCCAGTGCCATTGGTTTGATCTGTCATCGAAACCGAACTGCCCTGATTAGCATCCAGGAAATCCTGATCTTGAATCGCAAATGTACCAAATGCCACCTTGGAAAGGAAAGCTGGATCCTTCTTGCACAGGGTAAAGCGCACCGTATGCCGGTCAACTGCCTCAATTGATTTGATTTCACCACCGTAATCACAACTAGCGGCTTCCACCTTCTGCGGTGTGAATTCAACAGTCTCCGAAGAGGTTGGAACTACTGTAGGGCTGCTGCCCGGCAATTGCGGCTGGCAGGCCGTCAGGACCAGGCTGACCAGCAGGATCAGGCTAAAACCAGATTGGAATAGAATTCTATGCTTTATCATACGAATCATTTACCTCATGAAGGTTTGGTACCGCGCAGCCGTGGATCCAGCGCGTCTCGTAATCCATCACCAATTAAGTTGAAAGACAAAACCGTGACCATAATCGCCAGACCGGGGAAAAACACCAGGTGCGGCGCATTGAAAATACTGTTGCGCTCCTCACCCAGCATCAAGCCCCATTCCGGGCGAGGTGGCTCTGCTCCCAAACCCAGGAAGGATAGGGCAGCCGCATCCAGGATGGCCGTTGCAATTCCAAGCGTTCCCTGCACAATCAACGGGGTGATTGCATTCGGCAGGATACGCAGGAACAATACCCGCATCGGGCTGGCGCCCAGGGCAGTGGAGGCCTGAACGTATTCCAATTCGCGGACCTGCAACACAGTCGAGCGGATCAGGCGCGCAAACCTGGGAATAGAGACAATGCCAATCGCCAGCAAGGCGTTAATCAATCCGATTCCCAGCACCGAAACAATCGCAATTGCCAGCAACAGGCTGGGAAAAGCCATTAAGACATCCATAGTGCGCATTAATAGGTTATCCAGCCAGCCACCCACAAAACCGGCCAATGCCCCAATCAACACACCGATGACGATAGCAAAAGACATGGTTACCAATCCGACTTGCAGAGATAGCCGAGAGCCAAACACCACCCGTGAAAACAGGTCGCGGCTATTACCATCGATACCAAAGATGTGCTCCGGTTGATCGGCAGGACAACCCAGCAGATGGATGCAAGGGGTATCACGACGTTTTACATCTTTCAGAACTTTCACTGGATCATACGGGGCAATCACTTCTGCAAAAATTGCCAGAATCAGCAAAAACAAAAGCAATATCATGCCCACTTGCGCTGAACGATGGCGCATCAACCGACGCAGGGCATCCTGGGCCGGAGTGCGGTACTTGATGGTTGTCTTATTTTGCGAGGGAGGTGTTAATGTGACTTCCATGGCTCACTCCAACCGGATGCGTGGATCAAGATAAGCATACGAGAAGTCAACAATCAGGTTGACCACTACAAAAATTATCGCAATAACCAGTGTAAATCCTTGAATCACTGGATAATCGCGTGCCAAGATAGCCTGCACCAGACTGGTACCAACTCCAGGCAATGAAAATACTGTTTCTGTTAGTACCGCCCCTGAAAGCAGGGACCCGGTTTCAATACCAATGATCGTCACAATCGGGATCAAAGCATTGCGCATGGCATGTTTGGAAATTACCAAGCGCTCAATCAAGCCCTTGGCCCGTGCCGTACGCACATATTCCAATCCCATCACTTCCAGCAGGCTGGAACGGGTCATGCGGGCAATAATCGCCATCGGAATGGTGCCAACGGCAACCGAAGGCAAGATCAAATGATACAGTGAGCTGCCAAAAACTTGCCAGTTTCCGGTAAAAAGCGCATTGAAGAATGCTGTATTGGAAAGGAGATCCACCACAAAGCGGGGAAATCCGGTTAGATTTTGTAAACCCCAGAGTGAGGCCAGAGATGTTAAACTGACTCCGGCATCAAATCTTCCAGATGGTGGAATGAAGAAGGGCGTATCCCGCAAGACCAGCGCAAAGAAATAGGCCAATAGCAATCCCAGCCAGAAGACCGGCATAGAAACGCCAATGTTAGCGCCGATCATGCTGATGGTATCGATCGCCGAGTTATGCTTGAGGGCCGAAATAACACCGAAAAGAATGCCAAAAAATGTGGAAAATAACATGGCACAAAAGGTGAGTTCAATGGTCATCGGCAGCCGTTCAGAAATAATGGTAACCACCGGGCGGCCAAAGCGCAGCGAATCACCCAGATCGCCGGTTACGATATTAATGATGTAGCGCCCAAATTGCTCCAGGATGCTGTCATTCAGGCCATATCGTTCCATGAAGGCTTCACACTTTTCTGGTGTGGCGCGTTCACCCAGCATCGTAACACACGGGTCACCCGGAATCAGGCGGACAATGGCAAAGGTGATGAGCAAAATCCCAAGCATCACCGGGAGCAACAACAAGAGACGTCGAACAAGGAATTGGAGCATGCTGAAATATCACCAAATGACAGAGGATGGGATGGGACCAGACCCGGACCGTTACCGGGAGCCGAGGCTGGCCCCATTATTACGTCATGCTTTGATCAGTCGGTTATGGTGCAGGCGCGTTCAGGAACGAGCCATAAAAAGCGGTGAAATACTCAAACGTGGAGGTGCGGCCAACATGGTTCACATTGGAAGCATCCCATTGAGCCAGGAAAGAAGCAACCACATCGCCAGCATCCAGCTTATCGCCGTTATGGAAGGTGACGCCACTGCGCAGACGGAAGGTCCACTCAGTCAAATCCGCATTTGATTCCCAGGTTTCGGCCAAACCAGGTTGAACAGCAACCCCACCTACTTCATAGGAAAGCAGGGATTCATACACCTGCTCGCAGGCGCGCAGGGTTTCGCCATCGGTCTCATCCGAGCACCACAGGGCAGCCGGTTCGCCGTTTTGCATCCAGACCAGGGTGTCTTTGCCGTTATTCATCACTGCAAAGAGTTCATTGCTTAATGGGCTTGAATGTGCGCCGGTAATATCTGCTTTGAAAACCGTAGCAGAACCACCATGAGCCACCGGGATCATCGGAATGTATTCCTTGATCAGTTCGTTGACCTTGTCATAGTGTACCTGACGGGCAGCCACATCGGTGAGCATACCAGCAGCACGAATCTCTGCAACCAGGTCCGGATACTGAGTCCCAAATTGCAGATTGGTTTCTGCCGCAAAGTGATAATCATAGAAGTTGGTCGCATCCGGGTAATCTGCGCCCCAACCCAACAGGTAGAAACCTTCCTGACCGGCAGAGGTGGCGTCAATGAACGCCGCAGATTCCATTTCCTTGATATTGACCTTCAAGCCAACTTCAGCCAACTGGGCTTGAATTTCAACGGCGACCTTATCCGGGGTGGGCAGGTAGCCGCGCACCACATTGCGGAAGGACAACGTAATCTCAGAGCCCTCGGGGAGTCCAGCGCTTGCCAGCAATGTCTTGGCTTCTTCAACGCTGTAGTCGTACCACTTGATATCCTTGCTGAAGCCAGGGCTAAATGGATCAGGCACAAAGTTCTGGGCAACCGTCGAACCCTTCGAATAGAACTGATCCACAATGCGCTGCCGGTCAATCGCCAGGGCGATGCCTCTGCGCACATCCGGGTTGTCAAAGGGTGGGATCGTGTTGTTGAAACCGATGTAGAAGATATTCAAGGCGGCCCGAGGATAGAGCGCCAGGTTCGAGTCGCCGCTGATGGCCTCAAAATCGTCCGGAGCCGGGTTGTCAATACCGTCCACTGTACCGGATTGCAACTCAAGCAGACGTTGGGCAGACTGCTCAGACCAGCGGAATATTACGGTCTTAACGGGGGCCTTTTCGCCCCAGTAATTCGGATTGGTAACCATGGTGATATGATCGCCGCGGATCCATTCCTTGACAATGTAGGGACCGGTACCGTTCGGTTTCTCACTCATTTTGACCGAATCGCCGCCCATGGCATCCAGGTAGCCCTTATCCTGAATGTTAAAGGCTGTGAATGCAACCTTTGAGGGCAGCGCCGGATCCGGATTGCACACAGTGATTTTGAAGGTCAACTCATCCACTGCTTCAATGGATTTTATTGCACCACCATAATCACAATTTGGTGCTTCGACCTTGATCGGTTCAAACTTGACATTGTAGCTTGGGATATCGGCAACTGCTGCTGTGGGCTTGCAGGAAGATAATCCCAGACTGGCGATCAATACAATCGCCAAAACCAAATATATAAATCTCTGTTTCACTTTCTCCTCCATCGAACATTAGAATTGGGAAACGGGTGAAAACAAACTGGGTTGAGCTACCTCAACCCTGGCGCATCGGCGAGCGCGCCATATATTACCGACTAAATGTCATTATACGGTAAAAAAACAGAATCACAAAGAAAATCAAGGGCCAAATTTCAATCTTTTTTATCCTGGAAACATGTTTATAATTAGGTTCTATCACTTTTCTTTGTTGGAGGTTTCCCCTGTCGCAATTGTCTGAAAAAATCCTGGCATGGGACGAAAGTATTTCGAGTCGCCTGCGCCTGCAACCTGGCGTAAGCCGCTGGTTCCGTCCGGCGGCGCTCCTTGCCCATTCGGCCGACTCCTGGTTCTGGCTGGCCGGGCTGTTTATCGTCTGGCTGTTTACCCGGGGGACCTGGCATGCCCGCACGGCTCTGCTGGCTGCCGCTATCTTCAGTCTGGCGGTGCTGGTGATGTTGATAAAGTTCACTGTCCGCCGCCGCCGGCCCGAGGGCGAGTGGGGTGGTATCTACCGCAACACCGACCCCCATTCCTTCCCTTCCGGTCATGCCGCGCGTGCCGTATTGATCGCCGTTATTTGCTGGGGAATTGGCCCTCCCTGGCTGGCCGTGGTCACCACCCTATGGGCGCCTTTTGTCATCCTGGCTCGCGTCTCCACCGGCGTTCATTTTCTCTTTGATGTCCTGGTCGGAGCGCTACTTGGTCTGGCAGCCGGGTTGATTGCATTACAAATTCATCCATTGTTGATTGCTTATTTTCCGTTTATTTTTGCCTGAAAATGGCCCTGGGTTTTCAGCCAGGGATGATCCAATCATTTTGGAAAGGTTTTTCCTCATGAAAAAGATACCCTCACTCCTGCTTGTCCTGGTCTTCCTGCTGCTGGCAGGTTGCTCTCCCAAACTCAGTGAATCGACACCACTCAAGATAGCTGTCCTACCTGTACTGGATGTCCTGCCCCTCTATGTGGCGCAGCAACAGGGATATTTTGCTGAAGCTGGCATCCAGGTCGAACTAGTGCCGGTCGGATCTGCCCCGGAACGCGACCAATTGATGCAGTCCGGCCAGATCGACGGTATGTTGAATGAACTGGTCACTACCCTCTACTACAACCGCGAAAACTCCAAGGTTAAAATTGTGCGCTTTGCCCGCGTCGCCACCAGCGATTATCCGGTCTTCCGGATCCTGGCAGCCAAGGATAGTGGCATCACCAGCGTCGAAGACCTGAAAGGCGTCGAAATCGGCATTTCCAGTGGCACCATAATCGAATACATGACCGACCGGGTGTTAGCCAATGCTGGGCTGACCCCGGATGAAATCAAGAAAATCGCTGTGCCAAAAATCGCTGACCGCACTGCCCTGCTCGAATCAGGTGAATTGAAAGCGGCCGTTATGCCGGATCCGCTGGCCTCGCTGCTGATGCAAAAAGGCGCAGTCCTGGTGATCGACGACACCAGCCTGCCGGAAGTTAGTAATAGCGTCTTTACCTTCAGCAGCAGCACGCTAACCGACCGACCTGAAGATGTGAAGGCTTTCCTGGAAGCCGTGGAAAAAGCCGTCAACGCCATCAATGCCGATAAATCCAAATACAAAGACCTGATGGTGGAGCTTAAACTGATTCCACCATCGGTTGTTGGGGATTACCAGGTGCCCACCTTCCCCACCGCCAGCGTTCCCAGCCAGGCTCAATTCGAGGATGCCATCGCCTGGGCGCTGGAAAACGGCCTGATCCCGGCGGAACAGGCCTATTCCACCACCGTGGATGCTTCATTCCTGCCCAAATAACCCTATGTTAAAACCTTGATCCGCGCCAGTTCACTCACTTTCCGCTACGATAAGCAGCCTCCCATCTTCCAGGATTTCACCTGGCAAGTGGACCAAGGCCAATCCTGGGCGGTAATTGGCGCCTCCGGATGTGGCAAATCGACCCTGCTCTATCTACTGGCCGGCTTGCGCCAACCAGCCTCTGGCCAGCTTTTGATTAGTGGAGCCCCAATTTTCCAGCCCCGACCGAAAACCGGTCTGATTCTGCAGGATTATGGCTTGCTGCCCTGGGCCACCATTCGCCAGAACGTTGCCCTCGGGCTGGATATCCGCCGCTTTTACGGCCCGGATACCCGCCACGCCCCGGCTGAAGGACTGCCAGCGGATGCCTACGAGCGCATTACCGTCTGGCTCGAGCGCCTGGGAATTGCGGCCATCGCCGACCAATTCCCCGGCCAGGTCTCTGGCGGCCAGCGCCAGCGGGCTGCCATCGCTCGCACCCTGGTGCTGGAACCTGATATTTTATTGATGGACGAGCCTTTTGCTTCGTTGGACGCCCCCACTCGCGAGAGCCTTCAAGCCCTGGTGCTGGAACTGGCCCGAGAACGCACCCTCACCACCATATTGGTCACCCATACCATCGAAGAGGCCCTGTTCATCGGAGAAAAGATCCTGGTGCTGAACAACCGTGCCAACACCAGCCCGCTGGTGCTGGAAAACCCGTTCTGCGGTTGCACCCCACCGGTGCAGGCGGAGGCCTATCCGAGCCTGACCGCGCGCATCCGGGCGGAGTTGAAGGACTCAGTCTCATGAAGCGCTTCAACCTGGTCTGGGCAACCTTGGGGCTGCTGGTGGCCTGGCAGGCGCTAGCCATGTTGGTGCAGCGGGATATCCTACCAGCGCCGCTGCTGGTGTTCCAGGCCTTTATCGGCGAGATGGGAGG
>JBGSJZ010000133.1:0-1744 GCA_041741455.1 Anaerolineaceae bacterium
GGCGTTGCTGCTCGTCCAGGTCGCTGTGTAGCTGGCCGGTGCGGTCGCTGATGCCGGCGCACTGACGGTCACCGTTGGGGCAGACAGGACATTTACGGTGACGCTGTCACTGGCGCTGCCGGAAGGATTGGAGCAGGTGAGGGTGTAGGTATACGTGCCGCCGCCTACATTATTAATACTCTGGGAACTACCCGTTGCCTGCGCTCCACTCCAACTCCCCGACGCGGTGCAAGATGCGGCATTGGTGCTCGTCCAACTCAAGGTGTAACTTGCTGGCGCGCTGAGGCTGAGCGGGCCATTCGAGCCGTTGACCCGCAGATCCACGGTCGGCGCAGGGGTTGTCCGGTAGGTGGTTGTCACCGCCCGGACGTCCACATATCCGCCGCTGGCGGAGATCGACCAGGTGCAATCGCCTGCAGTTGGCACGTTCCACGCCGGGTTCGGCAGGTTATTAAAACCAGGCGTGCCTTGGTTTGCTATGTATAGATTATCTGTAAAGATGACCTGCCCGCAAGCCCGGACAGTCACCGTTCCGACATTGGAATCGCCGCTGTAGGCGGCCTGCACATTGAAGGTCCGGAGATAGGTAAAGTTGCCGGAGATCGAACTGCCGCTTTGAATGCGCGTGACTTGTTCGGTGCAACCGCTGCCACAGGATGCTCCCCCTTCGCTGGGCGGGAGCGAAGTGCTATCCCGGTGAAACAGGTTGACGTACGCTACTGACCCATTCCACTGAATGTAGTTAGACTCTTGATCGTACGTTCGTCCATTCCGCAGATACTCGGGGGAGATGTTGGCGAAGGCCAGCCGATAACCAGCCAGTAGCACGGAAAGAACAACCATAAAAGCAGCGGCTTTCAGCCAACTGGTTTTCTTTGATGATCCAATTTTCAAAGCAAATCTCATTGAGCCACTCCCGCGGAGGCAAACACGTGTACGGTTTTTACCTGGATGTTCAACATATCTAACATCAACCAATCCACCGGAACTTCCAGATACACCCCAACCGCCGGTTCATTGCTGCTCCACGCGCCAAGGCTGTCACCCAAACGTACGGGCCGTGGTGGGAAGCCCGCGATACTCCCTCCGCCTGCATCCGGTAGAACACGCACGTCCATGGTATAGCCGCTTATTCCTCGTGAAGCCATTTCTGCGATCAATACCCTTTCTGCCTCAGCTTTCGCGGTTGCGCTGTCCAATCTCATTTCAATGCCGGTCATCAGCGCGCTCCAATCCCGCCCGCGGGACGCCCCGGTCAGAGCTGCTTCCTGCGCTGCTGAATAGGCCCAATTGCGGGCAGCGTACAGCCGGTAGATATCTACCAGGCCGGAGGCGATAGCGATCAACACCAGCATGGCGAGAAAGCCCCATAGGGCCGTTTGGCCTTTTCGCTCAGAGATCATGGATAACGCTCGACAATGCCCCAATGGCGGACCCGAATGGTGATGGCCGAATCGGGCAGAAAGGGAATGTCTGTCTGAAATGGGGCGCTGGCTTCCACCACAAAGACGGTCCCGAATGGGCTACCCGAGAGCCACGCAGCACTGCGCAGGGTGTTGGCAGAGTCGTAAACATGAAGTGTTATTGGTGCGCTGCCACCCATCACATTCTGATCCACGGTCTGCTGTACAAGGGTCTCCGCGAACGTCCAGCGGGACGGGTCCAGGGACAGCGCCCGGGAGGCTGCACCGGACCCGCTGTCTAGCGCCTGGCGGACCGCGATCCCCTGGCTCAGCTCGATACC
>JBGSJZ010000134.1:0-2224 GCA_041741455.1 Anaerolineaceae bacterium
TGCAATGCCGTATAACTATCATTTAACGCGCCTGGAAATGGATATTCTGGCGCGCGGCGATAATCAACCGAAATGGTTACCAGGCCCAATTCACGCGTATATTGCACACAACACGCATCATCCTGTTCGGGTTTTCCGATGATGTATCCGCCGCCATGCAGCCAGAGCAATGCCGGCGCCGGGGAGCTTATTGATTTTGGACGATAGATGCGTAAACGGAGACAGGTATTTTGATCCTGACAGGGGATGTGAATATTTTCGATAAGGATATCTTTTGGCCTTTTGGTAACCCCAAAAACACGCTCCAATAATCGCCAGAACCAAAGATTCCTGGCATTGAAAGAAAGCCTGGGGATTTTTGATGCGAAGGAGCGCAATTCTGGGTGTACTTCTGAAATGTCTGGTTTCATTCCATCACTCCCTGAAAAGTGAATTGTTCATGGTGAACTCATGTTGCTGGAATAAGCGATCATTAGTTAGCGCTTCTGGATAATTTCTTGCAAATGGGCTGTTTCTTTGAAATCTTTGACTTTGAAAAACCACATCAGGTTCGCGATCAGGGGTTGCGGAGCTTCTACTTCTATTTCCTGGCTCTGTTTCTCTTGTTCAACTCGAATAGAACAAGCCGTTTTTGGGTGCCGCCTTGTTTTTGAACAAAAGAAATAACTGCTCAGACGCCTACGCTACAGCGGGCAGGAAGTCTGGAACATAAGGTGAACCACGCATTGCCAATTTCAGGGCTTCGAAGGCGCTGAAACCATTTTTACGAGCAGTGGACAGGTAACCTCGGATGGCACAGAATGTCTCTGCGCCGTCTTTGGAACGAAAACAGCCAGAGATTTTTTGCTTGAGCTTAACCATGCGAATATCTCGTTCGGCCAAATTGTTGTCAAACGGAACCTTAAAATCATACATAAAAGCCAACACAGCTGCCTTGTGATCCCGCAAACGGTCAAGTAGGTTTTTTGGAGGCGGTTGTTTGATCTTGCCTCGCTGTCCAGGTAATCTGTCTGGAACAGGGTTGAGTGCCAATCCCTGTTGTACTAACTCATCGTAACGAATTTCAAAGGCAGTCACTTGTTGCGGATCCAAGCAGGCCCGTCCCTGATCTACAGCATCAGCCACAGTTTTCTTGATCAAGAGCAGATGCTCAACCATGGCTTCTTCCCAATCTTGTGGGTAACGTTCCTGCAAAAAGATGAATTCACGCAGGTGGTGGGCATTGCATGAAGCATGGTCGGCATTTTTGTAAGTGTAGTAGGATGACCAATCATCATGAACGCTTTTCCCATCATTCCGTTTGGGTAGGATACCGGCATTGTTTATCCCGACAGTACCGCGTTTCTCATCCAGATGATAGTTGGTCGCACGCTCTGTACCAGCGGAATGTACCCAATAATTATCCCGATTGACCCGCAAACTGCTTTCGTCAAAGTGTACCGGTTCATCGGTCTCGATCAAATACTGCTTGATCTGCTGATTGATTGGTTCAACGGTTTGCGCTGCCTGACAACCTCCATCCACAATCGTCCCTTCTCCAACCGATTGATCGATCACATCCTTGCAAAACTCTACCACACGTTCCAACGGAATGAACTGTTTCTGGTTGAGATAAACCAGCAAAGCTTTGAAATCTGGCCCATATTGCGTCGGTTGTGTAATCCCGGCTGGAAACTCTGCTTGATTTTCGCATCCACAATCCGGGCAACACTTCACTTCTGCCTGGTGTTCAATCACGATCAACCGAATGGCTGGCAATTCATATTCCTGCCGCTTCTCAATGCGTTGTACCTCCGTTTTCTTCAAAGAAGCACGGCATTGAACACATCGCTCCACAGGGTATTCCTTTACAACATTCGGCTTTTCTGCCATCTCCAGGCGATGTCCTGGATGCCCTTTTTGCGCCCCGCTCTTCTTACCGCTTGATTTACGCAAGCTGCGAGTACGCTTTGGCTTATTCAGCCCATCGCTGGAAGGCGGTTTGCTGGAATTATTGCTGTTTTTTGACTGCCGATCTTCTAACTCCTGCACTCTCTTTGCCAACAACATGATTGCCTGAAGCAATTCGCTAACCAATGCCACCACTGCATCTTCCCCTTGTCGGGCAACGGCTCGGATTTCTTCTTCGGTCGGAATGCGCAGGCCTGTCATTGCTCTATTTTCATCGGCTTTTGTGTATCTGGCAATGGTAAACTTATACTAAATCTATGTCTGAGCAGTTACC
>JBGSJZ010000135.1:0-11706 GCA_041741455.1 Anaerolineaceae bacterium
GTCTCCGGCATCTATGGCAGGGGAGGTATCTTGCAGCGTCAGGTTGCCATTGGCAGCATCTACGAACAGCGGGTCGGCGTCAATGTTTCCACCCTTATCCGTGCCACAGGCGCTGTTCCAGCCAGCGCCGGAACCACCGCATCCCTGGATATCACTAAACCAGACCCACGTTTCATTAGCAAGGAGATAAATTTGCGGACCTTCTGGAGCGCTGTTCGCCCACAGAATGGTATTCCTTAACCGGGGGCTGCGACTCCAGTAGTTAAACATTGCTCCACCCTGGGTTAAGGCCGTGTTGCCGGTAAACGTTACATTGATTATTTCCATAGCGCTACTATCGTTATAAATTCCGCCGCCATAGGTCGCAGAATTATCCTGAAAAACACCGTTGACCAGGATTGGGCTGACGTTGTAATTGTTCATTCCACCACCTTCTGTGGCAGAGTTACCCTTAAAAATCACATCCGTCAATAACCCTCCAGTGCTGTTATACATACCATTAACCATTCCCCCACCCCTGGATCCGGCCGTATTGTTTTCAAAGACGACCTGCCTCAGGACGGGGTCAGTATTGTCACCACCGTTCGCCATGCCGCCCCCGTTATTCGTGGCGCTGTTACCATAAAAGACTACATTTATCAGGATTGGATCGCTGTAATGATTGTTGATCATCCCGCCGCCATCGACAGAGGTATTATTAATGAAGGTCACGCCTGTTATCAGCGGATGGCTGTTGAAATTGTGCATACCACCACCGGCACAGGTTGACAGATTGCCCCTGAAGATGAGATTAGTCAACTGCGGGCTGGCATCCTGGTTGAACATTCCGCCACCATCGCAGCTGGGCGAGGAAGAGCCATTTGCCTGCCCGGCGGTGATCATGAAGCCATCCAGCACGGCGCTGGTGTTCGTCAGACTACCAGTGGCGACATGGTAAGCATTATCACCCTGAATATCAGCCGGGGTTTCGGCGATGAAATTGCCATCGGTGTTGGGGTCGTTGTTGTCAATATCGCCGCTCAGGATGGTGAGGTTGGTCTGCCAATCGCGCTGGCTGAGGAGGGTCTCTGTCCCGGCAAAGCCACCGTAGATAGACACGCCGTTCTTCAGGGTAAAGGTGTCGGTGCGGGTAGTTCCGGGTTTGTGCACGCCAGCCTGCACCCAAATCTGGTCGCCGCTGACGGCAGCGGCAAGGGCGCTCTGCAGGGTGCAGGCATTTTCCCAGGAGGTGCAATCACCAGCACCACTCGCGATCGGTTTGGCATAAAGTATACTGGCGGCATGGGCAATGGGGATGGTCATAAACAGCATCGCTATGATGAGTACAGGTGTTACCAAAAACCGGGGGAGACGCGAACCCAAGAGGCGCAGATTCTTTATAAAGATATTGATCAAATCAAATTGTGGTTTCATCATTTTTTCTCCAATCGTAAGATGATTAAATTCATTCTTACCATCCAGGCTGCCTGGTCTGGAACCCTGGCAGCTTTTGTACACCAACCATTACAGGTACTTTTTAATCAAGTAGTACTCACGAACAGGGGGCGGGTAACCATCCGATTCGCCAAGAACTTGATACCCCATTTTTTGAAAAAAACCGGGGGCTTGAAACGAGAAACAATACGCCTGGGATGCAAGACAAGCGTTCTCCCTGGCTATTTTTTCCATTTCCGTCATCAACATTCGTCCCAGGCCTTTTCTACGGAATTTCTCCTGAATCCAGATATGATTAAATATTAAGTTAGAGAGGGTAGTCCAAGCAGAAAGCCCGCCGATCAGAACGTTTGCCTGGTCTTTAGCCACCAACCTGATTTCAATTCCTTTATAGCCATCCCCAACATGCGTGAGCACATGTTGGTGTAATCCCTGGTGGACAATTCTCTTCTCCTCTTCACTGGCATCCGTGCTCAGGTAGAGCCCTCGCTTGTCTGGTATGCCAAACTGCCTGCTGCCAGTTTGACTCCCTGGCAGGTGTTTCATGAACACATGCTCAGTGATGCCATTGGGGTATCCATCATAAACACCAATCGGTTGATATCCGATGGTTGGATAAAAATCCGGCCCCTGGAAGGAAAAAGTCCAGGTTTGGGATGTGTGGCAGCCCTTGGCAAAACCAATTTGCTCCGCTCCAAGCACCAGTTGCCCACCATATCCCTGCCTGCGATCTTCATCCGCCACCCACAGGACCTCGAGATGCATCACTCTGAATACCGTGCTGGCAATCACCCCACCATGCACTCGCCCCTGTGCATCCTTCAGGACCAGGACGATCTCAATACCCGGTTGGTCGTATTCGCCACTGGTTTGATTGCGCTTGTCTTCTTCAACCGCATTCTGAAGCCAGTCCATTTCCTCATTTATCGGGGAATCCAGGATTGAAAGAATATGATTGTCAATGACCATCTGGTTCCGCTGGGACATACGTCATCTCCTCTGTCTTCTGGATATGGCCATTGGATTGGCCAGATTGAGATGGAATTTGAGTGCGGTCAACCGGTGCAGGGCAGTAATAATAATGGGGGAGGGGTGAATGTTGAGGGTACAGCCTGGCAGTAGAGGTCAGCCTGCCGGGGGATAGGAAGATCAGGGCTTTCCGAAAACTCCCTCCTCAATATTATAAATTAAAATTTCACTTTGTTGAATCATCCCGGCAACCGTTTGGCCTTGCCAATGGCTCACTTCACAAGCGGACAGCAGACCATCCAGACCAGCATTGAATAAAAAATGCCCTCATTGTTCAGGAGGGCACATCCAGCCTGTGGATAAATTCAGCATGATTATTTTGCTTGGCTAACCAGTGGATGGGGGTGAATCTAACCAGTCACCGGAGCCTATAACGAAAACATCACCGGCGTTCGCGTGGTAAAAACCCTGGTGCAGGAAGATTAAAATATCCGCGAGTCCAGCCAGTTAACAGGCCAGATGTACAACGCGGGCTACTGCGCTGCCTGGTTAAACGCGCTTTTCCTGCCCACTGTCCAAATCATCGCGGCATTTGCGGTCGGCAGCATTGTCTACTTCAGCGGGCTGCAGGCTCAAATTGGCGGAATATCAATCGGCAGCATTCAGGCATTTGTATCTTATGTGACCTTGCGGAAAATCGACAATTGTAAATCTGGTTTGCCGCTTTTAAGAGCCTAAAGAAAGCGCCATCTATATTGGGGGACGCAATTACAACCAGCTTTCGCTGCACGCCGTCCAATCCAGAATTGGAATTGTTCTTCAAACACCTCATCCAAGGGAGCCAACCGCATATGGGTGATTGAAGGTGGGCGAGTAGCGGAAATGGGAACCCGATTTTACAGAAAAAGGGTTGCGTAATTCATGATTATTAAGATAAAAAATATTATACTAATATTGTAAAATACTTGTACAATCAATTGTCTTCAATATTCAATGTGAATAGAATGAAAACAATGACCAGTATTTATTTAGATGATTTAACCGCTCTGCATCGATTGAAAAGCACCTGGCTTAAATGGAGCCTGGGGATAACTTTGGTATTAATCGGCGGATTTCTCCTGGTCAGCCAGGTTTGGCTGACCAAAGAGTCCATAGGTTGGGCTATTCTATCCGGCGGTTTCATGATCTATCAGCTGGTATTTTTAAGATTGAACCTTAACCTAAATCGCGCCGCAGACCAGGCAAATCTTCACCCCAATTTGGGATGGGCAAACTGGTTTTCCATGATTCGTGGTTTGTTGCTGGCGCTGTTATTTGGTTTTGCGGCGGGCCCATGGTTGCTTGGCTGGTTGGCCTGGGTTCCGGGAATTTTGTATTTGGTGGCGTCCATCATGGATTTTTTTGATGGATATATCGCGCGGATGACACAGCAGGAGACGATTTTGGGAGAGCGCCTGGATATGAGCCTGGATGGTATGGGGGTGCTGGCAGGCAGTTGGGTGGCGATCCATTATGGACAATTGCCAGTTTGGTTTTTATTGGTTGGCCTGGGGCGATATCTCTTTCTATTCGGTGGATGGTTGGTTGAGCGCAGCGGAACATCTTTGCGCCCATTAAAACCCAATCCGTTTCGCCGGGCGATGGCCGGGACGCAGATGGGGTTTATTGCAGTCGTTTTGCTGCCTATTTTCTACCCACCTGTGACGAGCGTTGCCGCGATATTTTTTGCCGCGCCTTTCTTAATGAATTTCTTGTCAGATTGGTTGTGGGTAAGTGGTTTTTCTACAACACATTCTGCTTTTATGTTGCGAGTATCTTCTTCACAGGCGGCGTGGATTAAGAAATTCATGCCCTTGTTTTTTCGATTTGGTTTGGCCGTTTTGATGGTCTGGTCATTGTCTGGTCAGTTATCAATGGGTTGGATCAGGTTAGTCCTGCTGGTTGCCCTGGCAGGAGTCAGTTTTGGAGTGGCGGGACGGGTTATGGCTATGGCGGTTGTTTTGTTAACCGGGCTGTTGTTGAAACAATCGCCATCCATGTGGCTATATTGGCTGCAATTAACCTTTGGAACTGCGGTTATTTTCAGCGGCACAGGCTCTTTTTCGGTCTGGGTGCCGGAAAATTGGTTTATTTATCACCGCGCGGGTGAGAAACGCCAATCATGAAAAATAAGCGGTTCTCTCTATGGCAGGCTTTATGGTTGCTTGTTCCACTATTGTTGTGGTGGTCATTGCGGCAGGTACCCTTCTATCAGATTGGTCAGGTGATCAAAGACCTGACCCTTTGGGAGATTTTCATTTTACTCGGATTGAATCTTGTAATTTTATTCCTTTTTAGTGGACGATGGTGGTTAATTCTTCGCTCGATGGGCTACCGCGTACCCTATATCTTGCTTTCAATGTATCGAATAGCGGGGTTTGGGGTCAGCTATTTTACACCCGGGCCACAATTTGGGGGGGAGCCGCTTCAGCTTGCACTGTTAAAAAAGCGCCACGCCATCCCAAATGCTGGCGGGGTGTCCAGCATTTACCTGGATAAGCTCTTAGAAGTGCTTGCCAATTTTACTTTTCTTGTGGTTGGCATGATCACTATTTTGTTATCTGGAATGGCAAAACCGTATATGCAAGCGTGGATGTGGCTGGTGATTTTTGCCATTGCAGCGTTTCCATTTATCCACCTGGTCGCTTTGATCCGCGGGAAAAAACCGTTAACCTGGTTGCTTTCTCGAATGCCAAGGTCAAATTTAAAATCTGCCATCAAAGTCCGCATGATCGTTCAGGACGCTGAAGAACAAATTGCCCGGTTTTTTCATGAGAAAACGATCACATTTTTCAGTTCGCTGCTGATTTCGGTTGCGATCTGGAGCAGCATGGTCCTCGAATATGGATTGATGGCCCATTTTTTGGGAATTCCACTCACTTTTCTTCAAATCATCATTTCATTAACCGCGGCAAGATTGGCCTTCTTAACACCACTGCCCGGCGGGTTAGGCGCTCTTGAAGCCAGTCAAGTATTGGCTATGCAAGGCATCGGGTTTTCGGCGGTCGAAGGGATCTCTTTGAGTCTGGTCATTCGCGGAAGAGATATTTTGATTGGGCTGATTGGTCTTTGGCTTGGGGGTTGGTTTTTGCGTGATTCGGTTATTAAATCAGAAAGACCCTTTTATAAGGAGGATTCGGCATGAACAGAAAAGAGAAGCGAACCCATTGGTTAGATGTTGGGATTTTGTTTTTGGGTGCGGCTATAGCGTTGATCCACTTTTATCTCAACTTTCTGATGGGCAAAGTTGATTTGTTGTTTACTCTGAATGGGTTAGGCTATCTTGGACTGCTGGGATTGCTGTATTTACCACTCCCAGTCGCGCGAGATCATCGCCAATTGGTCCGTATCGTGTTAATTGCTTTTACCTTGCTGACCATCATCATGTGGGTTTTTCTAGGCAAGCCTTATACAGGTCTAGGATATGTCACAAAATTGATTGAAGCCGGGCTGGTTGTTTTATTATTCATTAAGCGGCCTTAATTGCCGGTGAATAAAAGATATGAGAATCAAATGATCGCGTTGGAATGTTGTGGTGTAATCGGATATCTTCGGCAGGAAGGGCGTGGGATTGGGCTTTCGGAGAAGCTGCTCGCTTATAATCTTCAAGACGCTGGTTATGATACTTTTGATGCCAATCTGGCATTAGGGCACCCGGCTGATGAACGCGATTATGGGATGGCAGCGGAGATTTTGAAAGAACTGGGCGTTAAGTCGGTCCGATTGATGACCAACAACCCGGAACAAATCGCAGATTTAGAATCTTACGGGATACCGATGTTGGAAAGAATCACGTTGATTCCAATCGTTTATCCAGACAACGCGGCTTACTTGATAACAAAGGTGAGGAGTATGCAGCATCTGATCAATCTGGATGCAGATTAGGTCAACGCGGTGGATGTCAAACATGACGGTCTTTGATCATTGGCTGAAGGAAATTGGGCAGAATCGAAGGGGGAATAATCGGCCGTCTGTCACATTGTCCTTTGCCCAAAGTCTGGATGCCTGTTTGACTGTCAAGCACGGTCAGCCCACGCCATTAAGTGGACTCGAAGCGCTGCGTACCACCCACCAGGTGAGAGCGGCGCATCAGGCGATCTTAATTGGGATTGGCACCGTGCTTGCGGATAATCCGCGTTTGGATGTGCGCTTCGTTTCTGGCAAGAGTCCGATACCGATCATTCTCGACACCTACCTCCGTATTCCGCTGGATTCAAATTTATTGCAGCGCAATGAAAATTTACCATGGATATTTTGTAAACAGCCGGCAAGACCAAATCCAAAAAATAATTTGGAGAAGATGGGTGCCAGAGTATTTGAATGTGATGAAGATAGCAAGGGTTATCTTAACCTGGTACAGGTGGTCAGCCTCTTACACCAGGAGGGAGTTAATCGGTTGATGGTAGAGGGAGGGCGCCAGGTCATCACACAATTTCTCGGCAAAGGGCTGGTCGATCAGGCCGTTATCACGATTGTTCCCGTGTGGCTAAGTGGGCTCCATTCCATCGATCCGGCACGATTGGAAGCGCCGTTGCGTTTTCCCAATATCAAAGATGCTCGTTATATTGTCAGAGGCAAAGATGTGATCGTTTACGGTTGTGTTGAGGAGTCTACATGGTGAAAAAAAGATCTTTGTGGTTTACTTCACCTGGCTGTGTTGAAATTCGGGATGAGAATCGAAATGGGCCGTCTGAGGGAGAGGTGGGAGCGCGTGCGATCATAAGTGCGATCAGCCCCGGCACTGAAATGCTTATCTATCGCGGGCAGGTCGAAACCGACATGCCTGTGGATGAAGTGATCGAGTCGCTGGCTGGGTCTTTTCAATACCCTTTTCAATATGGTTATGCCAGTGTGGGAATGGTGGAAGAAATTGGAGTTGGAGTGGACCCAGATTGGCTGGGAGCGCGTGTTTTCTCGTTTCATCCGCATGAGAGTTATTATTATGCCAGGTCAGAAACGCTGATGCGCATTCCGGATGGCGTTTCAAACGAAGACGCTGTTTTTCTTCCCAATATGGAAACAGCGGTGAATTTTTTGCATGATGGGGCACCTCGCCTGGGCGAAGATGCGGTTGTGTTTGGTTTGGGCATCGTGGGACTGTTGAGCGTTTCACTGCTTTCGGCTTTTCCATTAAACACGATCATCGGTGTGGATCCATATCCATTGCGAAGGGCTGCCGCGCTGGAAATTGGGGCGCATAATTGCGTGGACCCGGAGACACTTGGAAAAACAGGGCGCGCGCTGCTGTCGCATGACAAGGGGTTTGATCTGGTTTACGAATTGTCGGGGGCACCAACCGCGTTAGATCAGGCAATTTCGGCGGCGGGTTATGAAGGCCGGGTGGTGATTGGGTCGTGGTATGGAAATAAACCGGTTGTTCTGAACCTGGGTGGGCATTTCCACCGAAGTCGCATTCAAATCATATCCAGTCAGGTCAGCACCGTACAATCTGGCCTGACCGGCCGGTGGAGTAAGAAACGTCGTTTTGAGACCGCCTGGCGGCAAATTCAAAGAATAGGCCCATCCAAATGGATCACGCATCGATTTCCGCTGGATCAGGCTCAAGCAGCCTATCAGCATATCGACCGGCACGCAAAGGATACGGTTCAAGTTGTATTCGTGTATGACTAACTATTTTGATAAATGAAACCTGAGAGGAAAAAATGTATAGAATCGCCGTTCAACGCAAATTTGTTGCCCAACATTTCCTGGTAGGAGGAAACTGGGGCGCAGAGAATGAAAAGCATTCTCATCACTACCAGTTAGAATTGGAGCTTGCGGGTGAAGCATTAGATGAGCATGGGTTTCTGGTAGATATTGTCGATATTGAACACAATATGGATCTCCTCGTGGAAGAATATCGCGATCGGACCTTAAACGATCTGGCGGCATTTAAAGGACTCAATCCATCTATTGAGCATTTCTGCCGAATTCTGTGCGAAGCATTGTTTGCCCGTATTGTGGCAAAAAACATTAAAATGATCACGATACGCCTTTGGGAAAATGACATTGCCTGGGCGTCTTATGAAAAGGAGCGGTAACTTGTGCGGGTAGGTTTGATTCTTTACGGCAGTATTCATACCCTTTCAGGCGGTTTTATTTACGATCGGAAACTGGTGGAACATCTCCAAAACCAGGGTGATGAGATAACCATCCTTTCTATGCCCTGGGAGAAGTATTCGCGCTTGCTGCTGCAGAACTGGCAGAAAGAATGGCGCGATCGAATTGCAGATCTGAAAGTGGATATCCTCTTGCAGGATGAATTAAATCACCCATCTTTATTCTGGCTCAATCAAAAAATTCGTCAGCAGATTGACTTTCCAATCATCTCAATTGTGCATCATTTGCGCAGCAGCGAAAAACATCCCCCGCTTGCTCTGGCTTTTTACCGCCAGATTGAAAAAAAATATCTTCATACGGTGGACGGCTTTATTTTTAACAGCCAGACGACCCGGAAAACGGTGGAAGATCTGTCAGGCAAGCCCGTCTCGGGGATTGTAGCTCACCCCGCCGGAGATTTATATGGTATCGGCATGGATCGTGAAGAGGTGATTTCACGCTGCCAAAATGAAGGCCCGCTGAAAATACTATTTGTCGGCAATCTTATTCCAAGAAAAGGGTTGCATACCTTGCTACTGGCGCTTGAAAATCTAAGTGAACTAAATTGGACCTTGGAGATCGTTGGGCGGCAGGATGTGGACCCAGATTATGTGGCTGAGTTAAAAAAGCAGGTGATGCGAGGCGGACTTGATTCGAGAGTAACCTGGCTGGATCGGCTTGAAGACGAACAAATGAAGCTCGTTTTTCGACGCAGTCAGGTGCTGGTCATGCCTTCGTCTTATGAGGGTTTTGGAATCGTATATCTGGAAGGGATGGCTTTTGGTTTGCCCGCGATCGCCTCTCTCGCGGGGGCAGCCCATGAAATTATCACTCCGGGAAAGAATGGGGTATTGGTTCCACCGGAGGATGTGGGTGCAATGGAGACGGTCCTTCGCAAATTGTGCAAAGATCGAAATTATCTGGAAACGCTCAGTCTTGGGGCGTGGCAGCGATTTGCTGAGTTTCCGTCCTGGGAAGAGAGTATGGCGTCTGCGCGGAACTTTTTGTTGGAATGGTTGAAAACGGGGAGATAACAAAAAATGGAATATTCATTTCAACGATATTTATTGTCAAAACGAAGCGTTGACGACCGCGCGTTGAATGGCCGCACCTGGCAGCAATTTTCTAAGACATTGCAATCCGCTCAACAAATGAAGAGCGCATCCCTGATCGAGATTGGTGCCGGAGTTGGCACCATGTTTCAACGGTTAACCTCGTCTGGTTTGTTGCGAAATGCGGAGTACACCGCTTTGGACAGCCAATCAGAAAATGTGCACTTCGCGCTTGAAAACCTGCCAGGTTGGGCCAGGAATCACGGCGGAATTGTAAAACCTCACCCCGCTGGTTTTGAGCTGCACACTTCACACGCGAAAATCGATCTAGTTTTCCAGGAAAAGGACATTTTTCAATTTATTCCAACGGTTCGTGGACGGAAAACATGGGATTTTTTGCTGGCACACGCTTTTCTTGATCTGGTAAACGTGCCTACCGCGTTGCCTCAGTTGTGCAGCATTATCCGCCCTGGTGGCCTGATGTATTTCACAATCAATTTTGACGGCCTGACTTTATTTGAACCAGTCTTTGATCCGGGATTGGATGATGCGATACAGGCGGCCTACCATCGAACCATGGATGAGCGTTTGGTAGAGGGGAAATCTTCAGGAGACAGCCGCAGCGGAAGGCACATGTTTCATTGGCTGCAATCAGCTGGCTGCGAAACAATCGAAGCGGGCAGCTCGGATTGGGTGGTATTTGCCAGAAACGGAAAATATCCTGAAGATGAGGGATATTTTCTGCATTTTATTATCCATACTGTGGCTGACGCGTTAATTAATAACGCTGAAATTGATTCTGAGCGCTTGGTTGCCTGGGAGAGTTTTCGGCATCGTCAAATTGAACAGGCAGAACTGGTTTATATTGCCCACCAGATGGACTTTCTGGTTCAAACTCCTCTTGTATGAGTGATCTGCCTGCTCAAATTGGTTCTTATGCCTTATAGCTGCGTAAAAGTGCCTTAGAACAAATCACGGTTGGCAGGCTTGGCGTTTTACCATTTCCAGCGGGTGATTATCTCTATCTGGGAAGTGCCCAGAACAGCGGGGGATTACGTTCACGGGTCGAACGATATTTTGCGCGAACAGAGAAAAATCATTGGCATATTGATTTCTTGAGGCAAAATGCTGTCGTCATTGGAAGTTTTTTTGTGGTTACCCAACAAAAAATGGAATGACTGTGGAGTTAGAGCCTGGCTCAAAAACCTGGAGGGCTATCTTGTTTGCTGTCTTTTGGTCTCAGCATTGCAGGCAGGGCTGCAAGGTATCTGTCCCAAGATTGGTAGGTAGCGAATAAAATGGCAGGTTCCTTACACGGTGTTGGTTATCGAGGCCACACCAAAAGGAACCTACCATGTCAATTGTCACCATCAAACTCATAGATATCAAGAGCCTAACCAGCGAACGGCCAGAGAAATGCCCATAGTGTGAAGGAGAGACATTTCAAAGGTGGGGGCAAGAAAGAAAAACTATCCGAGATCAGAAGATGGATGAGCGGCACAGCCTTTTCCAGCGCCATTCTGAGGGCTTCCAGGGTTAGCTGCTGATCCAGACTGTAGCTCAGGCACCAGCCGCGATCACATCACCCGGGAGCGGCGGCCGTTCATTCGCTACTTTGCCTGCGGAGAGGACCTCTCCCACGAGCCGGAGGATTACCCCCTGCCAACGGCCGTGGTGAACGGTGAAGAACCCCTGCGGGTGGTCGGCGCTATGGCAGGGGGATAGAGCGGAAATTGCACCGCACCTCTTGGAAGATTTGATGATCTAGAGACAGAATAGAGTTACCCCCGGAACATACCAGCAAAATCCGCCAACGAAAGGCGGATTTTTAAATGTTTCTATTACATCAGCAACGATTCATATTCGGCAATGGCCCCCGTTTCAGGGGCCTGTTCCCCGTATGGAGGGCAATCAGCCCGGCTTAAATCGGTGAAAGCTGAAACGAAAAGGTAATACATACTTGACAAAAAGAAATATATATATTACAATATGATCAGAAACGAGATACAGAAAGGAGGATGTGTTATGGAAGAAATGAGCATAGAAAACCGTGTCAAATTGGCTCGGGTTGAAAAAGGCCTGACGCAAGAACAGTTGGCAGACCTGGTCGGTG
>JBGSJZ010000136.1:0-66184 GCA_041741455.1 Anaerolineaceae bacterium
GTGGTAATATTGCCAGAATTGCTTCAGGAAATCATCCAGTAATTCACGATGCAATGCAATCACTGGCATCAACTTCTTGTAGTGTCTGCCGTCATGCACCCAGCATAACATCATCTCCTGACCTAACCAGTTGAACTGAGGATTCACCATGCCAACCGCCTATCCTGCTTGACCCTGGCCGTGGTCTTGCTGTATGTTTGGTCGGTGTCCACCGGAGCACGGACCATCCATGAAGGACGCAGACAATTGGTCGATCGCAAAGATCACAGTGACTTGGCTATTTTTCAAATTGGTTTGCGTTTCATTGAACGCCAATTGATCAACGCCCTTCCGCTTTACTTATCGCTGTGTACCTACCTATGATTTCGGAAACTGTCAGGTGGCTAGTCTACTTCTAGTGGTAAATAATCAGGTGCAATTCGGGTGCAACCACGTTGGACATCATGGAATCATTGGATTGATAGGACGGGCGTTCCACAATAGGCGGGGGTTAATAAAACATATTACCCCCATCTGTACGTAATAGACTGTTTGGACATATCAGATTTACTCTCAGGGTCAACTCTTATCAATGGGTTCAGGGTCCCCACAGGGGGGATGCTATTCGAGCTCCTGGTCGGTCACTGAAGAGCCTGCATACTCGCAGGTTCTTTTTTTATAAGGGTTCAGGGTCCCCGAAAGGGGATGCTATTCGAGCCCTTGGTCGGTCACTAAATAAAGACGTTTTGAATGCAATGACCCCCACATATAGCGGTTTCGGGGGTCATTAAAGTTTTAAGAGGATCTAGGGTAGCGAATGTGTAGCGTTTGGAATCGACCGCCTTCGAAACAACGGTTGTTCATTCAAATCTCAGATGGTAAATAAAAGTTGTAAAAAGAAACTCTCCAAATAATCACTATGTGGAGGGCATGAAGATTATTTCTCTCCTGACAGATAGAATTGCATGGCCCAATAAATTTACTAACGTTAAACAAATTGACTATTGATTAACTTATCGAATAGTAGTATGATTGTTTTGACATCAATTTTGGAAGGAGCCATCCATGTTCCATCCTCACGGTGTATATGCTGCGATGTTAACCCCCTTCGACAATTCTGGCCGGGTAAATATAAACACGGTCACGAAAATGGTTGAATTTTTTGTTGAAAAAGGGGTGGACGGGATCTTTCCAGTGAGCAACGTCGGCGAATTTATCCAGATATCGGAAGAGGATAAACGGGATTTCGTCGCTGCAGTTATCAATACAGCCAGGGGGCGTGTTAAGGTAACTCCGGGGATCAGCAGTCCCAATCCTCGTCAATCCATCGAGTTTGGCAAATATTGCTTGCGGGCAGGTGCAGATGCTGTGGTCGTCTCTGCTCCATATTATTTTAAATACCCCCCTGAAATGGTCGAAAGTTTTCTGTCATCGGTGGCAAAGGGCCTGGATCTACCGGTAATCCTTTATAACGTCCCCTTATTCGCCAACGAAATCTCGATTGATTCCTTAAGCCGCCTGCTGAAGATCGACAACATCGTTGCCATCAAAGAGTCCAGTGGCAGTTTGGCAAATTTACAAAGCATCTTGAATCTAGCCGATGGATTGAACCGTAATCTTCAGGTCATGGTGGGTTGGGAAGAGATGCTGCTTGCTGCTTTGACGGTTGGCGCCCACGGTTGCATGGTGGCATCCGGAGGAATTTTGCCCGAGCTGATGACGATGATCTTAAATCATTATCATGCAAACCAATTCCGCCAGGCTGCCCGAATCCAACGACTGGTGGCAAGGGCTACACAGGAAATGAAAAAAGTCTTCTTCCCCTATGGGTATAAGCTGGGCATGCAGGCAAGAGGTTTCGATATGGGGTCGTTTGCCATCGAAATCCCTGCCCCCTTTGCTTTGCAGATGGCAGATCAACAGAAGAAGATCGAAGAGACTATTGAGGAAGTCATAAAAGAAGCACAGGTTGAATTCCAACAAAAGTAGCGCAAACGCAGAGGGCCAGTCCAATGGAACCACAATTCTCTAGCAGAAATTCGTTGCATTATCCGAAGCTGATGATCCCTGGCCCGGTTGATGTGCAGGATTCTGTCATTTCTGCCATGGCTAACCGGGTCATGCCGCATTATGGGGCCGAATGGACAAGGCTCTACACCGAAACCACGCATATCCTCAAGGCCGTCTTTCAAACGGATGGGGACGTGTTCTTACTGGTCGGTTCGGGCACCTGTGGGTTGGACGCTGCAATCAACAGCATGTTCACTCCGGGTGAAAAGGTGCTGATTGTCAACAATGGCTTCTTTGGGGATCGATTAATCCAACTTGCCAGCGCACACAATCTTAAATATACAGAAGCCATTGCTGAATGGGGAAAACCGGTTGACCTTCGTGTTGTTGAAAATCTCCTGGAAGAAGAGAGCGCAATTGCCGGCATAATTGCAGTCCATCACGAAACCTCAACCGGGGTCCTGAACCCAATTCGCGAGCTAGGTAGCCTTGCCAGGAATCATAATATTCCATTCTTGGTCGATGCTGTTTCTTCTCTTGGGGGCGAGGAGTTGAAGATGGACGAATGGGGCATCGATATTTGCGTGGCTGCCAGCAACAAGTGCCTGGAATCGGTGCCGGGGATGTCGCCAGTCGCAGTTGGCAAGAATGCCTGGAATTTTATGGAAGGTAAGCAATTCGATGCTCCCGGTTGGTATTTAAACCTACGCCTCTGGAAGCATTACCAGGAAGAATGGGGCAATTGGCACCCAACCCCAGTAACCATGGCCACGCCAGCGGTCATGGCGTTGAATGCAGCCTTGGAAGAGTTGGTCAAAGAGGGGTTGGAAAACCGCATTCTACGATACAAAGAGACCGCCGGATCTTTCCGACGAGCGGTTAAAGAGCTTGGTTTCCAGTTGTTCGTGGATGAACCTCAATCATCCTCATGTATTTCCTCGATATGCAGACTTCCAAAAATGGATGTACCCTCCTTGATTACATTCTTGCTTGAAGAGAAGAATATTCAGATTGCCGGTGGGCTGGGCCAGACGAAAGGTGAAATTTTCCGCGTTGGCCACATGGGAAAAGCAAGCTCCAGGGATTATGTAGATGGATTACTCGAGGCGATTAAAGAATATTTGCATAAACCAATCCGGAGTGATTAATCCAAGGACGTTTACTCGTCATCATCTGTTTCAACTATCGAACAGGAGTTGGATGACATGCAGGTAATTTGCCCGGAGTGCGGCAGGAAAGAATATTTATCCCCTAAACGTTGGCGCTGTGCCTGTGGCAGCGCTTATGAACCGGTTCAGCCCAACTTTTTTACTGTCAATTCATCTGATCCAAGCCTCTGGCGATTTTACCGCATGTTCGGAGTCGATTTCAAAAACCCACATGTTTCCATGGGCAATGTCTGCACACCTTTGCTTCCAGTCCAAATCAATGATCGCAAAGTAAATCTGAAACTGGAATATATCTCTCCAACCGGGTCATTTAAGGACCGTGGCACTGCAGTCATGATCAACGTTCTGGCAAATCAGGGAGCTCGGCACGTCATCGATGATTCCTCTGGCAATGCAGGTGCATCGGTTGCCGCTTATGCCACCCGGGCTGGAATGACCGTGGATATTTTTGTGCCGGCTTATGCCTCGCCGGCCAAGCAATCCCAGATTGCCATCTATGGAGTCACCATCCATCCCATTCCTGGTCCCCGGGCGGCGGCCAAACAGGCTGCTTTCGATGCTGCTGTTGGAGAGGCGGTTCTGGCTTCCCATGCCTATCACCCGGGTTTTCTGGCCGGTCAGCAGAGTGTAGCCTGGGAAATCTGGGAACAACTGGGTGGAAAGGCGCCGGATTGGTATGTGGTTCCGGTGGGTCAGGGTGTCCACCTGTTGGGGGCCTGGCTGGGATTTTCATTGTTAAAACAAATGGGTTTGACAAAGAAAGTCCCGCGCATGATCGCGGTCCAGCCAAAATTGCTGGCGCCTATCAAGCACGCCCTGGCGTTGGGACTAACGGAAGTTCCTGAAGTGCCGGTAAACCAGGCCAGCATTGCTGAGGGGTTGGCTATTGCCTCGCCAGTCCGGGGGAAGCGAATCCTGCAGGCCATCCGCGAATCGCATGGAGATTGTGTAACAGTTGAAGAAGATCAAATCCAGTCCGCTCAACAACAGGCAGCTCAGAAGGGTTTCTATATTGAACCCACCAGCGCAGCCGCAATTGCAGCCCTGGATGCCGTTTTCCAGATGGCTCGCAAAGAAGATTGTATTGTCGTTCCGCTGACCGGAAGCGGGCTGAAAGGTACTCCGAAGACTGCCAGCCAACTTTCGGCCAGGTCGAATCAAAGTGTAGCCTGAATCTGAATTTATTTGAGATTGTCGTGAGTTGCTCAACTCATGAATCGTAATTTTTTTCACCAGTGAAAAGGATGGAATATGACAATCAAACGGATGATTCTCAATGAAACTTTTTATTTTGGCCCGGGTGCCAGGAATATACTACCCGCAGAAATCAATCGCAGAGGTTTTCATAAGGCTTTTATCGTCACAGATAAAGTTCTGCTGCAATCGAATGTAACCGGATTGGTTTTGGCAGTTCTCGATAGATCCTCGCTTGCCTATCAAGTCTACGATCATGTCAAACAAAACCCAACAATCTCGAATGTTAAGGATGGGGTAGATGCCTTCATTCGATCAGGATGCGATTTCATTATCGCGGTTGGCGGCGGATCTCCAATGGACACCGCCAAAGCCATTGGTATCATTGCCAACAACCCGGAATATTCGGACGTCAAGTCTTTGGAAGGTTTTGCAGCCACAAAACACCGTTCCATTCCGCTGATTGCCCTTCCAACCACTGCCGGGACGGCTGCCGAAGTCACCATCAATTATGTTATTACAGATGAAAATCGCCGGAAGAAAATGGTTTGCATCGATCCTAATGATATTCCGGTAATGGCGATTATTGACCCTGAGTTGATGCGCTCCATGCCGAAGGGATTGATAGCCGCGACCGGGATGGATGCTTTAACGCATGCCATTGAGGGCTATATTACGAAAGATGCCTGGGAGATGACGGATTTTCTGGAATTGAAAGCCATTCACTTGATCGCCAGGCATCTTCGGAATGCAGTCAACAACCCCTCAGATATGGAAGCGATCAGTGGAATGGCCTTAGCCCAATACATCGCTGGCATGGGTTTCTCCAATGTTGGCTTGGGGATTGTTCATTCAATGGCGCATCCACTGGGGGCTCTCTATGATACACCACATGGTGTGGCCAACGCGCTTCTTTTGCCGTATGTGATGGAGTTTAATGCTCAGGCTGCCCGGGAGAAATTTCAAGACATTGCCATGGCAATGGGACTCAGTCGCGCTGAAATTGGTCCAGAAGGCGATTCTTCCTCTCAGGTAATTGCTGCTGTTCGTCAACTTTCCTTAGACATTGGCATTCCGCAAAAGCTGCGTGAGATCGGTGTAAAAAAGGAGGATCTTGAAACACTTGCCGTTGCGGCATTTAATGATGTTTGCACGCCCGGAAATCCAAGAGATGTCACGGTTGCCGATATTCTGGAAATTTATCGGAAATCTTATGAATAATGGCACAATCCGAACCGATCCGTCGATTCGGAGCACACGCTTGGCCTGGTTTCAACTGACCCTACCGCTGCGAGGATCGTCCAATCACCAGGTGATTCGCTAAGAAGGATGAGCCAGTTGCCCTTAAACACTGCCATCTCATCCAATAAATGGATCTGCAAAAATCTTTGTGGAAAGGATAAGTTCTATGAATAAGATACAGGACGGAATTGCAGAATTGCTTTCTCCCTGGCGGGAGATTCCAGGCGTCGCTGTTTGTGTCGTGCTTCAAGATCAAAAACCGATCTTGGCCTACACAGGCTTCTCAAATCTTGAACACCGGCTGCGCATCGATGAAACCACCCGCTTCAATATCGCCTCTGTTTCCAAGCAGTTCACCGGGTTTGCCATTCGTTTGCTTGAAAGTCGGGGAATGCTCAAGCTCGACGATCCCTTGCTCAAGTATTTGCCCGATTTGCCCTCAATCTATCAGGATATTCACATCCACCATTTACTTCACCATACCAGCGGTTTTCGCGACATGTATAACCTGCAGGCTTACGCCGGCTTCCGCCGCGATGATGTCCACACCCGGGAGCAATTGTTGGCATTGACCCGCCGCCAATCGGCGTTGAACTTCAAGCCCGGTGATCGGTTCACCTACAACAACACTGGCTTTGTCATGCTGGCCGAGATTGTCCACAAATTAACCGGCCAGAATATGCGCCAATTCCTGGCGACCGAGATCTTCACACCCCTGGGGATGACCAGTTCATTCCTGTGCGATAACCACAAGGAAATGATCCCGAATTTTGCCGGCCATTACAACCTGATGGAAGATGGCAGTTACACCAAAGCTTTCGAGAACGTATCCGTCAGTGGTTCATCCAATATCATCACTTCCATCCTGGATTTCTCCCACTGGCTTGCCAATTACACCGCCCCCCGCCTGGAGCCATCCGTGATGCTGGGTCTGGACCTCACCCATTCATTCAATGATGGCAGCCCCAATCCGTATGCCTGCGGCCTGGAGACTTCTGAGCGCGCCGGCCAAAAGCTCTGGACCCATGGCGGCGGCGCAGGTGGTTTCCGCAGCCAGATGATCTTTGTTCCCGAAGAAGGTGTGGCCGTGGGTGTCCTTTCCAATAATGGCTCTATGGATGCTGCCACACTCGGCAATAAAGTCCTGGATCTGGTATTGCCGGGACTGGGTATTAAAGCGGGAGGGACCGCGGGAATCAAGTCAGTCGCATTTTCGGAAACGGAAGGCAAAGATCTGCCGGGTTATTATCGCCTGCCCGATGGGCTGCTGGCGACGGTTGAAGCGGTCGATGACCGGTTGATGATCCACACGCCGTTTTACCCGACCCGGATTCCTCTGAAAAAGGTTGGAGATCGGCTCTATAAAATTGAGTTGCTCAATTCTGACCTGGTGCCGGAGTATGACGAGCAAGGAAAATTGGTCGCCTTCAACAGCCAATCGCCCATCGGTGCGATGCGCGCCGTTAAACTCCCGCCGGTTGAGATGGACGAACATACCCTGGCTGAGTTCACCGGCCGGTACATGAACGAGGAACTGCTGAACGTCTGGGAAGTTGCTTTTGCTTATGGAAGCCTGACATTATTCCACCCGCATTTCCCCCAGATCAAGCTCTTCCCGGTTTTGAACGATGAATTCTCGTCAGAAACCGAAAACTTCGAACGCTTGAAGTTCATCCGCAACTCGCAAAATCAGGTCATCGCCCTTGAATTTAGCGGAGATCGCGCCTTCAACATCCGGTTCCGCCGTTTGGAACAAATCATTTACCGGGATTAACCTTACCAGGTCTCAAAGGAGAATAACCATGTGGTTCAAACGAATGATCCTGGAGGAGTGGTTTGACGATTACCAGTATGCGATTAAATACGACATCGGCGAAAGTGCCGTAAAGTATTTGACCTTTGGGCAGCTGGGCATCTCACTCGATCATCTCCCAATTCGCTACGGATATCATTGGGGACGTCCGGACTTGCGGGAAAGCCTTGCCGACCAATACCGTCCTTTATCATCCGAAAATATCCTGGTGACGAGCGGTGGCAGCGAGGCCATTTTCCTGATTGCGGCCGCCCTTCTCAAACCTGGGGATCATGTCATCGTCGAGCATCCAAATTACCCATCCCTTTACGAAATTCCTCGCTCCCTGAACTGCTCGGTGAGTTTCCTACCGCTCCGCTTTGAAAATCAATTTAAACCCGATCTAACTGAACTGGATCGCTTGGTCACCCCCCACACCCGGCTGGTTAGTCTGACCCATCCCAATAATCCGACCGGATCCATGATTTCCAGCCAGGCCCTATCAGAACTGATCGCCTGGGTCGAAGCCAGGGGCCTCTATCTGCTCTTCGATGAAACCTACCGTGAGATGGGCTTTGAAAACACCCTTCCACCCGCAGCCACCTTGAGCCCCCGCGCCATCAGCCTCTCCAGCATGTCGAAATGCTACGGCTTACCGGGCATCCGCATTGGTTGGATGGTAACCCAGGATCAGGCGCTGTTGAAAAGTGTGTTGAATATCCGGGAGCAGGTGACCATCACCAACAACGCCATCGGCGAGGAGATTGCTTTCCAGGTCCTCAAACAGAAAGAGCACTACCTTTCAAGGGCGCGTGCCTCCATCTTGCGCAATCGTGCCATTGTCTCCCAATGGATGGAAACCCAGGAAGATTTCGAATGGATTTTTCCGGAAGCGGGCGTTGTCAGCCTGCCGAGATTAAAGGATCATGTCCATCTTGATCCGGAAAAACTCTACCGCCACCTGGCCCAGGCTTACCAGACTTTCGTCATCCCCGGACGCTGTTTCGAGGTGGACAATCGTTACTTCCGGCTCGGTTTTGGTTCAACCCCTGAGGAAATTCAGACAGGATTGGCCAACCTGAATAAAGCTTTGAACGCATTACGTGGATAGTAAAACCTGAATGGAAAGGCAAAATGGGAAAGATGACTTCAGAAAATACTCAAACACCCCGTGAGCGCCGGCGGGAACGCACAAAAATGGCGATTTTACTGGCCGCAGAATCACTTCTGGCTGAAGGCGGCCTTCAAAATGTGACTCTGGCGAATATCGCCGCCCGCGCCGAGTACAGCAAACCGGCCCTCTATGATTATTTCTCTGGCAGTGAAGACATTCTGATCGAGCTGTCAAACAATGGCTTTATCCGCCTGGGGGACCGTATTAAGGCCATCAATCCGACCTTAACGCCTGAGGAGCGATTGCTGGCTACCGCCAATACCTTCTTGCAGTTTGCTGCCGAGAACCCTGAACTTTACCAACTGATGTTTACGCACATTATCTTCACCAATATTGAATTGGATCGCAACTGGCCAGAATTGCATAAAGAGACCCAGGTAGCCTACTTCGCAGCTTTGCAGATCATTCAGGATGGCATCGACCAGGGTGTTTTTAAAGAACAGCCAAACTTCGACAGCGGCGCAATGTTGTACATGTGCTGGGTAACCCTCCACGGCATTGCCAGCTTAAAGCGCCAGTTAATCAAAGAAGTTGGTCTGGATGTGGATAAACACCAGGCGGTCATGTTGCAGTTGATGATTAACAACTTGAAAGGTGCGCTGCCGCACGAGTAGCTCTTGAAAGCGGCCTGCTAGCTTAAACCACGAAATTTTTCACGAAAGGGATTTCAACATGAGTATTCTCGAACTGCCCTCAAAATTAGCCAAACTGGTGGTTCATTACAGCCTGGATGTGAAAAAAGGCCAGATGGTCGCCATCCAGGGCTCAACCGAAGCTACCCCATTAATCAAAGAGCTGTACCGGGAAATCCTGCGCGCCGGGGCTTATCCAGAATTGGCCATCCAGTTCCCTGGCCAGGAATATGTCCATGTCTCCGAATCATCGGATGAACTTTTATCCAGGGAAAGCTCAGTCGAACGCCATATCATCGAGCATTGCGACGCTCTCATTCTGATCCAATCCGATCCCAATCCCTTCGAAACCAGCCGACTGCCGGCATCCAGGCTGAACCTTCGCCGCATGGGTAAAGCTGGCGTCTTCATGTCGTTCATGCAGCGCGTAGACACCCCCGGTTTTCGTTTCATGTCCATGGCCTGGCCGACCCAGGGGCAGGCAGTGATTTCTCGCATGAGCCTGGATGAATTGAACCAACGACTGGAGCAGGCTTGTTTCCTGGATTCTCCTGATCCGGCCGGAGAGTGGGAACGCCAGCGCGCCACCCAGCAAAAGCTCATCGATCGGCTTTCACAGGTCAAGCAGCTTCGCATACGGTCTGCTGAAACAGATCTGGAGTTGTCGGTGGAGGGCCGCAATTGGTTAAATTGTTTTGGATTGGCAGATCTTCCGGATGGCGAGGTCTTCACCGCCCCTCTCGAAGACTCGGTCAATGGGACCATTAAATTTAGCTTTCCTGCCCGCAAGGCCTCCGGCATCCAACTGACCTTCAAAGATGGCTGGGTGGTTTCTGCCAGAGCCGACAGCGGCGATGACTACCTCCAGGAAACCCTCAACACACCGGGCGCTCGCCAGCTGGGTGAGATTGGCATTGGCACAAATTTCAACATTCAAGAGGCAATCGGTCAGATCCTGTTCGATGAAAAAATCGGCGGTACGCTTCACCTGGCCCTGGGATCTGCCTATCCAGCCTCGGGCGGCAAGAACCAGTCTCCCCTGCATTGGGACCTGATCACTGATTTGCGCAATGGGGGCGAATTACTGGGAGATGGTCAGCTCATCCTCAAAGGAGGTCAATTCGTCGAAGATTAAGTTCTGCTCCAACTCGCCTGGTTATGAAATGTGTCTGAAATCTTCTTTGGAAGAGAGTTGATCAACTTTTGTTTTGTAAAAGACAAGGAGAGTATGATGGAAAACGCTCTGGATGAATCAATTCCCGTGGAAAAGACGAAAGAAAAACTCCCCTGGAATATCATTATCCCCTTCGGTTTGCTGCTTTCCGGATGGAGTGCCTTGTGGGCAGTTTACAACAATTTTGTGCCGGTTTTCTTGCAGGCCGGTAATCCGATCTTCGATAAGACCGGGACCGCCGTCACCTTCGGCTTTGGTCTCTCAGCATTTACGGCGGGTTTGCTCATGTCGATTGACAACCTTTTCAATCTGATCTCTGGCCCCATTATTGGTCGTGTTAGCGATCGGATGGGCAAACGGCTGCCATTCATCCGCATTGGCGTACCGTTGGCCATCGCCTGTTTCGTTGCCATTCCCTTTGTCGTCAAAATGGTCAGTGCTGAGAATAACGGCCAGTTATCCAGGCTCGTGTTACCCTTCACCATCCTCGCCTTGTTGGTCTTGATCATTGTGGTCGGTTCGGTCTTCTCCGGGGTTCCTGCCTATGCCCTGCGCTACCAGTTAATCCCTTCCAAATTCCGCAGCCAGGCCACTGGCTACATTGAACTGATCGGTGCTTTTGGCAGCTTGCTCGCCTACGGTCTGGCAGGTATGTTGTATGCCAAAGCCACCTTCTTGCCCTTCCTTGTCTTCGGTCTTTACTTTGCAGGGGTGATCTTCTTCTTTCTCCGTAAAGTTAAAGAACCCACCAACTGGGTTCCAGCCGCCGAGACCACCGCCCAGGGGCAATCCCTCAAGGGAGTTTTCAATGTCTTCAAAGATTTCACTGCCAAAGAGAAAAAGAATGTCTGGTTGATTTTGGCGGTTGCTTTCCTGTTCAATTTTGGCATCGGCCCGATTGCTACCTACGGCAGTTCTTACGTGGTCAATGTGCTCAAATTGAATGAAGGTATGGCTGCTTCGATGGGCGCCATCTACTTCATCGGTTACCTGTTGGGCACCATTCCGATGGGCTACCTGCCCAAGTTGATCACCCGCCGCGGTACGCTCATTCTGGGAGCACTCATTTCCGTAACTTCAGCCCTGGTTATCCTCCTCGTCCCCAACTATACCCTGCTGTTGGTCATGATCGGCGTGATGGGCTTTGGCTCCTCTGCTTCTCAGGTTACCATTTACCCGGTCCTCAGCGATATTCTCCCCAATGAACAGACCTTTGGTTCGATGATCGGGATTATGATTTTCAGCCTGGCTCTCTCGACTACGGTGGCGGTTCCATTCTGGGGCAAGATGATCGATGTCTTCAAAAATTACCAGCTGGTTTGGGTCGCAGTCCTTGTTTCTGGACTGCTGGTTGCCCTTGTTGCTTCTTTTCTCACCATGGGTGAACCAAAGTCAGAAAAACCAGCTCAATAAATCAAATCACTCATTGTTAGTTTGAGAACCATGTGCGGGTATCACCGCATACCCGCACATGGAATTCGCCCGCCAGGAAGGAAAAATATGCCCAATTTTGATCTGATCCTCCGCAATGGCTTGCTCATCGACGGCAGCGGGACTGCTCCGATATTTGGGGATATCGGCATCCAGGCTGGACGTATCGCCGCCATCGCCGGGAAAATCGAGGGGGCTGCTTCCCGCCAGATTGATTGCGCCGGGCTGGTCGTCTCGCCAGGTTTTATCAACCTGCATAGCTGGGCAGCCCAGGATTTGCTTTCGGATGGCCGGGCCATGAGCGATACCCTGCAAGGGGTCACTCTTGAGGTTTTCGGCGAAAGCTGGTCAGAGGGACCGCTTTCCCCGGAAATGAAGCAATATATCCAGGGGGTTTATGGGATTCCAGAGATCCCCTGGACATCCCTTTCAGATTTCCTGAACTTATTGGCGAGCCACCTGGGTGTTTCGGTCAATATCGCCTCCTTTGTCGGTGTGGATAACTTGCGTTATCACACGGTCGGCATGTCCAGCCGGCCGGCCAGCGCTCAAGAACTGAACCAGATGCAGGCTCTGCTGGAAGCGGAGCTGCGAGCAGGTGCGATGGGGGTCGGCTCTGCCCTGATTTACGTCCCCGGCATGTACTTTCAAACCCACGAGCTGCGTGCCCTGGCTGAGGTTGCATTTGAGTCTGGGGGGGCCTACATTTCCCATATTCGCAGTGAGGCCAATCAATTCGAACAAGGCCTGGAGGAATTCCTTGCGATCTGTGCGGGTGGCAAGGGTATCCTCTACCATTTCAAGCTGCAAGGGCAGAAAAACTGGCCTAAGCTGCAGTCGGGTTTGCAGCGCATCGCCCAGGCCCGCCAAGCCGGTACCCGGGTAGGGGCCTGCGTCTATCCCTATACCGCCGGCATGACCAGCCTTTCCAATGTCCTCCCTCCCTGGGCTCGCGAAGGCGGCCTGACCTCCATCCTGGAAACCGTTGCCAACCCGCATCAGCGTCCTCGCTTAATGGCCGAGATGGCGCTCGACCAGGACGAGTGGGAGAACCTCTACGTTCTGGCCGGTGGAGCCACGGGCACCCGCATCCTGGACATGAAAAGTGCCGCATTAGCGTCCTTCAACGGCACCTCGCTGCAAGAAATTTCCGCTCACCTGGGCAAGTCCCCTGAAGAAGCGATCCTCGATTTGATCCTGGCCGAGATGGGTGATCCGACCGCCATCTTCTTCCATGGCTGCGAGGAGAATCTCCAAACCATTTTGCAACAACCCTGGGTTTGCCTGGGCTCAGACATCGGCAGTTTTTCCACGGAAGCCGGCAAGGTCACCCACCCCCGGGCCTTCGGCTCCTTTGCCCGCTTCCTGGGCCATTACTGCCGCGACCTCGGTCTGCTGCCGCTTGAGGAGGGCATCCGTCGCATCACTTCCTTGCCCGCCAGCCTGCTGGGCATTGATCACCACCGTGGCTGGCTGCGGCCGGGTTATTTTGCCGATATCACCGTCTTCGATCCAGCCGCCATCCAGGATCTTGCCACTTACGAAGCGCCACTCCAGTATGCTGCTGGCGTGCAGCATGTCCTGGTGAACGGACAGCTGGTGGTTGAAAAAGGCGTCCATACCGGTGCCAAACCGGGCAGGTTTGTGCGCGGCCCGGGCTGCCGCACCGATTCCTCAAATCCCGGCTCTCAAGGATAGGAGACCGATATGCCACTGCCTGATCTGAAACTCACCATTCCTCTTGAGCTGTCTATTGCAGAGCGCTTGGGCGCAGCCGTATGCTGCCAGACGGTTTCTTATGACGAAAACAGTCCTACCGGACCGTTCCTGGAACTGCATGCCTTGTTGGAAAACATGTATCCGCTCGTCCACCAGTCCCTTAAAAAAGAGGTTATCAACGAATTGAGCCTGCTCTACACCTGGGAAGGTTCATGTCCAGAACTGCCAGCCATTGCATTTCTGGCACACCAGGATGTCGTCCCGGCTGCCAATGGGGATGCTGGCTGGACCTGTCCGGCCTTTTCTGGCACGATTGCAGACGGCTTCATCTGGGGCCGGGGCGTCGTTGATATGAAATCCCAGCTCATCACCCTGCTGGAAGCCGCCGAAGCCCTGCTCCAGGCTGGTTTTCAGCCGCGCCGCACCATTTACCTGGCTTTTGGGCACGATGAAGAGGTTGGTGGCAGGCAAGGCGCATCTGAAATCGCCCGCACTTTGCAGGCCCGCCGCGTCCGTCTGGACGCCCTGATGGATGAGGGCGGTGGGGTAGCTGGTGGCATGGCGCCTGGTATCCAGGGTCTGATCGCCACCATAGCCTATGCTGAGAAATCCTTTGCCAACGTCCGGTTGGACGTGACCGCCCGCGCCGGACATGCCTCAACGCCTCGCCGGACGGGCGCTATCGGGATCCTCAGCCGGGCCATTGCCCGCCTGGAGGAGCACCCCATGCCCGCCAGCTTGGAATTCGTACGCCCCACGATCCGGGCCTTACTGCCGCACCTGCCGCTGCCCTTTCGAGCCATCTTCGGATCGCTCTGGCTGACCGGTGGGATTGTGAAGACGGTGCTGGCCCAGGAGCCGGTCACCAATGCTATGCTGCGCAACACCATGGCGCCTACCATCCTGCAAAGTGGTTACAAATCCAATGTCCTGCCAGAAAATGCCAGCGCGGTGCTGAACTGCCGGCTGCTGCCCGGGCAGGGCGTGGACGAGCTGCTGGACTACATGCGTAAGGTCATCCACGACCCGCGCGTGAGCATCACCTGTACCGACACCAGCGCACCATCCAAACGACCAGTGTCCATCCAGACGCCCTGGTATCACGACATGGAAAGCAATATCGCTGAGCTTTTTGGAGGTGTGCCCATCTGCCCGATGTTGATGACCGGAGCTTCAGACGCCAGGCATTATCAGGATCTATGTACCTGCATCTATCGATTCACGCCGTTCACTTTCCAAAAGCCGGAGGATGACCGCACGCACGGGGTTGACGAACGGATCGAGATCAACCAGCTCCCGGTGATGGTCGAGTTCAACGCCCGTGTGATGCAGACCTGGGGTAGCCGGTGAAACGTAAATAGGAGAGATGACATGAAGATCAAAATCTTTTCAGTCGGTGGCACGATTGATAAAGTTTACTTTGACAGTCTGAGTGAATATAAGGTTGGGGCCCCCACCGTTCGCGAGATCCTGGGCGGGCTGCCAATCGCCTTCGAATACGAAATCGAATCCTTACTTCGTAAGGACAGCCTGGACATGGACAAGTTGGATCGCCAGAAGGTTCGCTCCGCAGTCGAACAGGACAGCTGCGACCGCATCCTTATCACGCATGGCACCGACACCATGGTCGAGACTGCCAGGGCTTTGGTGGGCATCCCCCGCAAGGTGATCGTTCTGACAGGTGCAATGGAGCCGGCCAACTTTAAGTCCAGCGATGCCGTCTTCAACATCGGTGTCGCGGTCGGGGCGCTCAATGCCCTGCCGGAGGGGGTCTACCTGGCAATGAATGGGCGCATTTTTAACCCGCACAGCTGTCGCAAGAATCGTTCCCGCCACATGTTTGAAGACCTGGCAGACGAAGGCCAGGCCTGACGTGAAAACCATTGGCATCCTGGGAGGCATGGGCCCCGAAGCCTCTGCCGACGTCTACCTGAAAATTATCCAGCGCTCTTACAGCCACGCGGCAGGGAATATGGACGCCTATCCCCATATCCTGATCAATAACCTGCCTACCCCGAATATTTTTCAACGTCCAAACCAGGAAACCGGCCGCTACCTGGGTGAGCAAGCTCGCATCCTGGAGATCGCCGGGGCCAGGGCCATCGGGGTAGCCTGCAACAGTGCCCATTATTTCTGGCCGGAGATGCGCGCCGCCCTTTCTCCTGAAGTCTGGCTGGTGGATATGATCGACGAGGTCGCTGGAAGAGTAGTAAAGGATGGTTACAACCAGATCGGCCTCCTCTCCTCCAGCATGGCGCGCCCGCTTTATGAGCACGCCATCGCCAATCATTCCGCTAAAACCATTGCCCTGCCCCCGGTTGAGCAGGAGTCCGTCGACCAGGTCATTGCCTCCATCCTGGCGGGCGAGCGTACGCCGCAATTAAAGGCCGAGCTGCAAGGCCTGGCGGACGACCAGATCAGGCGCGGCGCCCAGTGTGTGGTCCTCGGCTGTACAGATTTACCCATCATTCTCGCCCAATCCGATGTCTCCTATCCGCTCTATGCTTCCAATGATGTCCTGGCAGATATCCTGTTTGATTTTTATCTCAGTTAGGCATCCAAACCAGGCATTAAGGCAGAAAATCATGCCAGTCTTTTTCACATTCAGCCAATCTCATCATTTCTCGAGGTAGTCATGACTCAAAGTGTGATCAAATTTACCCGCGGCGTTCCCCCGCCGGAGAGCTTCCCAAACCTGGCGCTGGTCGAGTGTACTGCAGCCGCCATTGCCGAGTTTGGGCCGGTCATTCAACAATATAACCCTTCCCGCGGATTTCTACCCTTGCGTCAACACCTTGCCATCGAGCATCATACCCAACCGGAGCGCGTCTTGCTTGGGCAGGGCTCCCTGCAACTCTTGGATCTTGCTGCCCGGCTGCTGCTTAAACCGGGGGATGAGGTCTATGTCGAAGCGCCGACTTATGATCGAACCATCACATCCCTGCGGAGAGCGGGCGCCCGGGTGACCGGTTTCCCGCTGGACCATGACGGCCCTGACCCGGATCAGATCGAACGCCAGCTCAAAGCCGGTCCTCCGCCCAAATTGGCTTATTTCATCTCCGACTTCCAGAATCCCAGCGGGACGGTGATGTCGGAAGAAAAGCGCCGGGCGATTACAGCCCTGGCGAAGCAATATAATTTCTGGATCTTTGAGGACACCCCGTATCGCAAGCTTCGTTACACTGGCGCCGATCTGCCCGCCCTGCACGATCTTCTCCCGGAGCAGGTCTGGCGCATGTCGTCTTTCAGCAAAACCATCGCACCCGGTCTGCGTGTCGGGTACATGCTCGTCCCTGAACCATTCACTGATCCAATGGCCAAAATGGCGGAAGACACCTACATCAATGCCAGCTACATCAACCAGGCCATCGTTTACGATTATATCCGCCGTGGCTGGTTTACCACTCACCTGGCGGAATTGAAGAACCTGTACCGCCAGCGCCTGGAGGCTGCCCTGGAGGCTCTTGCCACATATTTTGAGGGCAAAGCCACCTGGACCCACCCTGAAGGCGGTTTTTTCATCGGCCTCTGGCTCAACCTGGATGGTAATCGGTTATCTTCGGCAAACTTACTCCAGGCCGCTCGCACTTTTGGACTGGAATTGACGGATGGGCGTGGCTTTTACCCGGATGGCAGTGGAGAGGATTTCATCCGCCTGCCTTTCTGCGGTCTCACCCCGGCCGAAATCCGTGAAGGAGTCGAAAGATTAAATCGGGTTGTTTCTAGCCAAGCATAGACTGACGGGTTTAATCTAGGCTTCCATTGAAAGGGATTTGATCCTCACAAGTGTGGAGAAATCTATCTGTGGAGTAATTGCAACAAACCTTATCCAGAAATCGGATGCAATTCATGTGCAATTACGTTGGAAACAATAGATTTATTAAAATAATAGGACGATTGCTCCACAATAGGTGGGGGTTTAACTGATGCGGTACCCCCACTGTACGCAGTAGACTGGTTGGATAAGTTAGATTTACTCTTTGTGTCAACTCTTAATCAATGGTTTCAGGGTCCCCGGGAGGGGCTACCCCACAAGGGGGTGCTGCGCGATTCGAGCCCCTGGTCGGTCACAATAATTCCCGCCGCAAGGCGGGTTTTACGTTTAAGTGGGTTCAGCGTCCCCATTCGCCCGCTTCAAGGGATCTACGCTCAAAAAATAGTGATATAATTCTTCTCACGACGGGGAAATCACCCCAACCTGAGGAGCGAAATACCTTGATCTAATCCATTCTTCTAGCGGACCAGCCTAACGGCCCAATCCTAACCGGATCACCGGAAGTTGCGCTATTTAATCAAGCGCGGTGACCAGTCTGGGTTTCGGACTATGGCGGGTTCCAATATTGAAGAAAGGAGGTGAACCATGTACCAGCTCGTTCGGTTGGGAAACTGCATTCACGTTTTTGACGGTCAGAATGCAATGTTTATAAAGAGCACGCTCGCAAACATCCGCAAAGCGCTGGATCCCAAAGGTCTGCCGGCCACCCGCAAAGAAATTTTGCGCGGTGCCCAGTGGATCCTTTGTAAAGATCCAAACTGCAAAGTGCAGAATTGTCGCAAAGATGGCCATTGGATTGCCAAAAGCGCCATCTAGCTTATAAAATTACTCCATAACAAAATTCCTCTCCTGTTTTTTGGGGAGGAATTCTTATTTCTTAATCTGTCCTTGCAAACTGCCTGGAACTGTTCATAATTTGCGCCGTAGAACCCTACACAATTTTCAACCAATCCTGCAAGGCCTGATCGCTTTCCGATTCGACGGTCTGAAGCTGATCCCCGCGTGCCAAATCCCAGGCGCGCCCCCAGTATTTTCTAATCCGCGTGACCACATGGCACGGGTAGAGGCTCGCGATTCGCCAGGAGTCGGGCGGGACGCCGTACAGCATGGCCATCACGCCCCGGGAGGGAAACAAACCCGTGCGCAGGGCGGCTAATTTCTCCGACAGGCGCGAGCCGTGCATCACGCTGATGTAATTTTCACTGGGCACCGGGTTGACCTGGAACAGGCGGACTTGCGCCCATGCCAGTGCCTGCTCGCTCCAATCCTCCGGCCGCAGCGCTTCCAGCACGGCATCCGGCACCCGGCCGCCCAACAGCTACTTCACCAGCCGCAACGTCAGGGACGTGCCCCGCTCGGCCTGCCAACTCCGGCAGGTTTGCCCGACGCAAATACTCTCCAACCGTGCTGTTGGAGATCTTGCAGGCTCCGGCTATTGCCCGGTTGGACAGGCCTGCCTCGTATTTCAATCGTATGATTTCTCTGATCTTTCGCAAGGATAATTGCTCCTGGGACATGCTTCCTCCTGTTCCGACTGGAGTCTAGCATGCCTCTTGTCTGATTAACCAGTTTCTTCCCCCTCTCCCAAAAGTGTGCGGCATACCCCGGTTTGGGTGTGCGACATGCTCCGGTTTACCTGTGCGACTTGCCCCGGAATATGCAGGAATTACCGATTCAGGTAAATATTTAATAAAAAATGGATGAAATTGGTAAATTGAAGATCCTCGACTGACGTTGTATTATGTTTCTACTCTCGAGCTGATACGCCTCTATGCAAAAAACTGATGATTCTACTATTCTAAAAATCTAAGAAAGTTTCATCTCGGAATTTGTCTAAATCCATCTCCAGCATCTACATGGGCAATGACTGTCATCCTCTGCCCTTCTATTTTCACGCCTACTTATCAAACTTTGATCAAAGGTATATCTGAAATCCAATGGCACAAAACCAGAATGTCCTAAACCAAAACGATGAATCTGGGAACTACATTCCATGTGGAAAACGAGGTTATGAATGGAAAGTCGTTGTAGATCCTACCGAAACAAACGAGGAATCAGGTTTGTTTCTGGGAGGGTTGTTTCGCATGGTGGATTTTCGATTGGACCGAGATGAGAAATCTACCTGGCCAGATGGAATCGTTTTCGAGAACGTGTACACTGGGCATCGTTTGACTTTCCAGAATGGGGTTTTATTTGACCTGACCAAGGCTATTTCCATGGCTAGAAAAACCAGAATTCCAAAGAAAAAGGAAAAACCGTTGACGCCTGATACCAATCCATCTGCTTCCCCTATTCAGATACGACGATTTATTATGATCCGAAGCAAAGACCTGACTGGAATCTCAGGCACCGGTGTAGTGGCTGAAGGGGCTGTTTTTTCCGACGGATTATCCATTCTTCGTTGGCTGCGGTCCCCTTTCGCTCTCGGGGTCTATCCCAGCCTCGATGATCTGATCACGGTGCATGGTCACGGCGGTGCATCTCAGGTTGTGTTTATGGACGAATGCATACAACCTGAATGAGGAGCGCAGAATGACTACCAAAGTAATCACGATAAGCAATCAGAAAGGTGGTGTTGGAAAAACCACCACAGCTGTCAACCTGGCGCATGGCTTGGCCCTGAGAAATAAGCAGGTATTGCTGATCGACCTCGATCCACAAGGCCAATGTGCAACTCAACTTGGCATGGATGGACAAATGGGGGCCTATTATTTTCTGACCACCCTGCCTGGCTCCACCCAAGAGGTTCATTTTGTCAGGCAATGGATCCGGGAATCCGGGCGAGAAAATTTCAGAATCATTCCCGGTAATTCAATGACTTCTGCCGCACAAATGATGTTGGGTGTGCAAGAACAACCCATTTCCCACGTTCGAGATCTGCTTAAAACCTTCTCAAAAGATCACTTGGATTACATTCTTTTTGACACATCCCCCTCGGTGGGAGGGTTGCAGGAACGCGCCATTTGGGCAGCTGACCTGGTGATCGTGCCTACTGCGACAGAATTCGCATCCCTTGATTCTCTCTCGAAAACAATCGGAACCCTCCAGATCCTGAGAGATAAAAAGCAATGGGCAGGAGGTTTATTGGGGATTTTGCCTACTTTCTATGATACGACCCGTGAATCTCGCGAATCATTGTCCGATTTACAGAAAAATTTTAGTAAGCATATCCTTTCACCGATACACCGGGCTACCGTTCTACGAGAATGTTGGTCAGAAGGGAAATCCATCTTTGAATACGCACCAGATTCCAGGTCAGCCGAAGAATATCGGGATTTGGGCTATTTTGTCTTGAAATATTAGGTGAACCATGGCGAGAAGAGATGCATTTATCGGTTTACTGAAATCTACTGAAAACACCAACCTGTCCAACGAGGATCCTTTTAAGAGCTCTTCACCTGGGATGCAAACCCTGGACTTGATTCCTGCTGCCCAACTCAGAAAGAAGCGCAATCGAGGTTGGGAAATGACTCGCCGGGCTGAAACGACCACCTACCGGGGTGTTCCGATGGAATACCATCGTTGGTTGACCACAATCGCGGAAAATTTATCCGTTCCCAGGGATGAGGTGGTACGCAAGTTTCTAGAGTATGGGATTGCTGAATACCAGAGTGGTCGGCTGTTGTTCTATACTCGCCCAAAAGCGCAGCGTATGACATTATTCCCCAAGGATGGGAAAAACGTAAAAACTTCCACTACTGCGACATCCCAAAGAGTCTGGTTGAACCAGACCTTCCCTCCTGTCAACCCAAACGCCAAGCGAGCATGCAATCAGAAAGGTCGCGATCAATCATCCCCTGATCCACATTGGAAGTCCCGGGTTACCTATCGGATTCCGGTGGATGTAAAACACACCATCCGGTCCATCGCCGAGGAGCACACTTTGCCCGTTGGAGAAGTAGTCTGGTACTTCTTTGAACAAGCCAAGAAAGCCATGCAGAAAGGAAAACTCGATTTGAATGCAGCACCCAAGTTCTCTGGACAGACTTTGTTTGATGCGTAAAAACCATATTATTTCGGATCGAGTAAATCCGATTGATATCAAAGAGGTCAGAGACAAAGGTCTGCGTCCGGGCTGACCTGCCGCAGACAACCTGCTGACACGCCGCTGACCGACACGCAGACTTTGCCGCAGACGTTGGTTGACCAGGAAGGTTGTAGAAGCGGAAATTTTTAGATATCCGTGAAAAGCATCACCGGGTCTTGAATTTATCATTTGAATGATTTTGACCGCATTACCATCATTAAATTCGTAGGCGAGGTTTTCACATGGAACAACGGATGGACATGGATCCACAACAAGCCTGGCAGATTGTCATTGACAACTTGCAAATGGATATGTCCAGGTCAACATTTTCCATTCGCATCAAACCACTTCAACTAACAAAGGTGGTGGACGAAGTCTTCTATGTCGATTGCCAAACGGAAGAAAATCAAGACTGGTTGACCAGCCGAATGAAAAACCCGATTGAGCGGAAGTTAAATGGTGTCTTGAATCGCTCTGTCAGAATTGAATTTTTAGCTCATGATCCGCAAATTTTCCAAAATGAGCCAGAGCTTCCACATTCGGCAGATCCTTTCCCCGATCAGGATGTACTGGATCTCGAGATCCTTGAAACCTCGGTGCATGATATTTTCCTTGAACCCAACCGGATTGTACGGTTCCCGGTGTATCTTTTCCGCTGGTTGCCGTATGTCCAGCCACAAACCATTTTTGTGGTAATCGCCCTCTGGCAAGAATATTATCTGGCCTCCGGCAATAAATCGAATTCGAGCAACCCCCGAGTCTCGATCCGGGCCGAGCAGGTCTGCCGGTGGGCAGGGATCAGCCGGGCACAATTCTTTCGCTTATTCCAACCCGGCAGCCGCCTGGAATGGTTTGTTCGAAAGATTGAAACTGCTCACGAACTAAATCCAATGAATGGGCGTATGAAGAAGTCAGCCAATAAGTATATTTTGCTCAGCTCTTGCCTGACACCCGGGGATCGGGAAGATCTCAAATCATACCTTTTGGCTCATCGAATTCATGAGTCTCCAATCGATGCACTTGAAAACGCACTGCAGGAAAGTCCAAAGCAGATATTCCAATATCCCTTCCGCATGCCTCCGGACCAATTCCACCATATACTGCCCAGTTATCAAACTCCGCAAGATGTAATCCGCGATTTTGTCGGGAAACATCCTTCTCCTGAAGTGATTCGTCTGCTGGATCAATTGGCAGCCCATCTGGTGAGCTCAGGTGATTTTGTCCTGGTCAGTTGGTACTTTTTACGACACTGGTTACCCATTCTGGGCCCAGAAGCCGCCATGTTTGTCCTGGTTCTCCGCAACCATTGCTATTTCAACGATGAAACGGGTGAAATCCGGGATGAAGTATGGCTGGATGGCGGTTACCAGGGAATTGCCAATCGCCTCGGGATTTCGAATCCGCGGCTGGTGGCGAACTGGCTGCCCGCAAAAATCGAACGCCCAAGGCGTGGGTCCATTCGAACGATTCGGACAGAGCAAGAATTGGGGCGGCGCCAGAGTTTTCAGGAACTCGTAGGTTTATTTGTGGAGCGCATTGATTATCGGATGAACTCGACTGGGAGATATGCCTGGAAATTCAAAGTGCAGCGCTTTGATCCCCTTACTCCCCAACACCAGGAGATAGAAAAAGCTGTTCTTTGTTTACTTACAGCAAGCCTTGAGAAGGGCATTGTCGAAGAATTATCGGGTTGGATGGATCGGGCCGCCAAAGATTGGCATGAGACGCTCAAAAACCAGTCAAGGGTTGATTTGAGACTCTCAATTCTTACCGAAGGTTGTTCAGAGACTCTCTCCAATCTATTGAATGATTGTCTTGCGACGCTCAAGTTGGCAGACAAAGATTGTTTTGAGACTCTTTTAAAGATACTTAAGAGTAGTAAAGATTCCTTGATATTTAAAGATACACAAGTTGGTAAAAATTAGTAACCTATCTTGAACCTGAGGAGAAAAAATTATGGCACAAGGAAATATGACCTGGCAACGCGGTGACATCACAGGCGACATATACTTCGACTACTTACGACCTGAAAACATGGATCCAGTCCCCTATCTTCGTCTGCACTTGATGATCGACGGAAGCCCAGAAGCGAAACCTGTCAAGTGCTTACGGATTCTGGTGTACGGCACTTTGGCTGAACTCGTCTTTGGGCATGTCCAAAAAGGCAGCCGGATTGGAGTGGAAGGTCATATCCAAATGCGAAACCGCCCAGGCATCGCAACACCCGTCTTTGAGGTGGTTGCTGAACGCGTCGAATTCATTCGAAATATCGATTATGAGCGCGGTAAACAAGTTGTGGCTGCCTTGAAACAACGAGGGAAGCAGAAGAACCCAGGCGCTGTAGATCTGGAAGTACTCGAACAATTCATCGGGAATCAGGATCAGGTCGAGGACATTGCATAATTATTCAAATCTTGAGGAAATCAAATTTCCAAGGGCCGTGGCCATTTGCCTGGCATTGATCCTATTCTTCACCACTGTTGGAGTTTTTGTCTCACCCCTGGATGGATCTGAGAGACCAATTATTCTCAGTCAGGAAGTTAACGCAATGCAGCGTTATCGACAGGCCGGTCATGGCTGGCTTACCAGGCTCTCCAACCTGGATGACAGTATCTTCCAAACTCATTCTGGCGAAGGGCAAGGCGATTTATTTTCCCGTTCCAGTTCGGCTCAGAAGACCCTCGAACAGGCGTTGAAGTTGACGCAAGAGGTCGACCGCTTCCAGGTTCCGCCGATGGCGGCCACGTTGCATGAACAATTCCGGACAACCTCACTGAGTTATCTGGAAGCAGCCCGCAGCAGCCTACAATGGATCAGCACCACGGAACCAGAAAATCTTGAGATCGCTCAGCAAAAATTAGAAGAAGCACGTGCCTTGAAATCTGTTTTGGAGAAGAACCCTTGGATGATTACACCCTAGAGGAATATCAACGGAGAAGTGGCAATCAAATTTCCCAAGATATGATTGGCCAATGTGCAAGGCAAGAACAACGGGTGCGGACCGGTGTGGAAAAACAATGGCAAACCGCCCATAAGCACCTGGTGGTTCTGCTTCGCTTGCTAGATCAAGATTTTGACGAAGCCTGCGAGAAATCCAATACTTCACTGGAAACCTTTAGCGACGATGAGCTCGCACGCCTCATCCAAGGAAGACTCCGAATCTATTCAGGTGTGCGAGCAAAAAACCAGGAGATTAACGAAATTCCCTCGCTCAGAGACGAAGTAAGAGATTTGAGGGAATTGAACAACAAGCTAACTGAGGACCTTAGTCGATCCCAAGAGGTTATCCAGAAACTCCGGGCGGATTTCACAGCCCTTGAAGTGCATCTCTCCGTTTTCCAACAAATTCAAGGCAATAAACCACGGGAGGATCCGCCAGAAAAAACGGACAAAGATTTCGCAAATACCATCATCCTTCCAGATTGGTTCAAAACCTGGCAAGCATCCAGGAATTTTGAAAAATCCTCCATGGCCATTCTGATTATGGGTGATACGGGTCTGGCACTCCGGCCATCCATTATCAAACAGATGTCGAAACGGCTCTCTGTTTCTGAGACGGATATGAATCTGGATGAAGCCATCTATTGGCTTATGCATCCTGAGGAATATCTCTTTCCAATTCTCGTCCAAGAAATCCCTGGGATCACTACAGGTGATTCCAGCGCCGGTGGAAATCAACCTGCTGTGCTTCAGCTGACAGCCGATGGGGAAATGGCTTATCAATGGTTAGCTGGAAAAACCCCAAAGGAAAATCAATATGAAAAGTTGATCAAAAGCCATTCCTCTCCTGATCAAACCATCTTGAACCTTCAAGCAGTAGAAATTTTGGCTGACGAAGGTTACCAGATTCGTAGTCAGGCGCAGGCGATTCAATTATTAAATGGTGAAACCTACATCCCGGATATCCTCGCAGTTGATCCAAAGACCGGTGAATTCATTTTTATTGAGGTCGAGCGAGACGTACATAAAGACCTGGTCTCACGAAGACTAAAATGGATGAAATTGTTCGAAGCATCTCTTGGGAACCTGTATGTTCTTTGTGACAATTTAAATTGCCAAAGAGCAATTCAGGGAGAGATCAATTTGGCCTTGAATGGATTATCTTTTCGTTCCTTTTTGACAAATTTGCATGGACTTCGAACCGGCAAACGGTCCGAAAAGGATGGCAGTATCTGGCTGTCACAACATCACGAAAAAAATTCCGGGAACGGTGTGCACTCTGTTCACCAAACTCCGTTGTTCTAGAGGCTGAAGAGGGGAACGGAGCATGAATAGTTTTAGAACTCAGTAATCTTCGATACATAGACTAAAAAATGACCCACCCCGGTCTGCTTGCAAGCATCAGCGGTGCTGGGTACTGCTGTAGCAACGAAAAATGACCAATTATTGATTGGATAATGGTACTGGTCTAAACTGACACCCGGCTTTTACCGGTCTTCCCAACATCGTCCATGACAGTCGCTCAACCGTATTCCACCAAATCGCAGGAACTTCGACCCACCTTGCACCGGTGACATTGTGCGGGATATCGGGGTCTTGAGCAGTTACTCGAGCCAGGTCACCATCCGGATGAATACCGACCTCTGTATAGATTGTTGCATAAATGGGAGTTAGCACTGCCATCGAAACCAGCATCCCCCAGCCACACCGAGCAGGTTCAACCACCTTGGCTGCCTGAATCCGGTCTGATAAAAACTGAAAGTAGGTCATGCCCTGCGGTGCATCCGGCACATTCATCGGCTGATTACCCTTGTAGGCAATAAAAAATCCATTGGCGCAAATGATCAAAATGACCAGACCCTTCAAGAAAATGACCAATCCATTAAGCAATCCTCCCAAAATTTTCATCTCTTTCCTCCTCATTGTGATCACTATTTGCCTCATATTCTGTCATACTTGCTTCCCTCAAGGCGCGATTGAAGCGGATCTCTTCACGGTACATACGATCCAATGCAACCTCAAGAACATCACTTTCGCTTCTTCCCATCCAATGGGACATGCTCATCAACTGTCTCACGGCTTCTCGGCTCAACCGAAATGAGCGGACGTTTTTGGGGGTTGAATTTGTTTTCGGCATGCACGTTTTCCTTGTCGGCAGAATTAACTAAAATGTAATACTCTAGTATATATTTGTCAAGAGATCAATTGAAATTATCAGACATTTCCCCCTGGGATCAGCCATAAATCTTCGCTATGATCACCACAACAACGATTCATCCAGGTCGCTGAAAATAATCAGCTTCCCCTCATCCTAGGAGCGACCCCTTAAGCCTCCTCCCCATACCCCGGGAGGTACCAGGCGATGGCGGTCGTTCACGGATTAAACCAGAGTTATGAAAAAATCAGGAGTCTCATGAAACTCATCACGATATCCAAAAAAAATCTTCAAGCCATTCTCGTCATGGCCCTTGTCCTCATCACCTGCATCTTGGTGATTGATCACTGGCCGATTTCTGTTCACGAGAATTTTTCAGATAACCCGGTCGAACCAGATCCAGCGTCAAGCGCAGCGGTGGCTGCCCTCGAAGCCTTCTTCCAGGTGGATTATCGCCAGGGGCAGGATGGTTGGTTAGCGCAAGTGTGCGAGTTAAGCACACCCGCCGGATGTGAACTGTTGCGTTTAACCGCAGATCCCATGTGGGCCAATTTCCAGGCTGAAGAAACCATGGTTGATGCGACTGTCCAGGCGGAAAAATTGCTCAAGGTTTCAAAAACCGAACAAGTCTGGCAGATGTCAATTCATTTGTCTGCTCCGTTGCCGGGTAGTAACAAAACCGAAGATAGCGCCTATATCAGTCTGATAAATACACCAGGTGGTTGGAAGTTCGATCGCTTCCTTCTCGCACCAGAAGTCCAAGCGATTTTAGCTGCAACGATTGTTTCTCCAGTTCCAACCCCCTCACAGGTGAAATAATGAGAAAGTACCTGGCTTTTCTGCTTCTTCTGGCACTAATCCCTTCCTCAATCGTTTTCGGGCAGGCTGAAAATCCGTGGAACGAAATCTTTACAGAAGATGGCAATTTGAATCCGAATCTAATCGATCTTGGTGAGACGACTGAACATCCGGATTGGATGAGCGTCGAGTTGCCTTTTGGTCAGACATTGGATTTACCGGCCAACTACCATCGCTTTCAGACGCCAAGTGGCAATATCGTCATCCTGCCTTCCGCCTCGACGCTGTTCTTCATGGCCATGAATCCGGGGGATAGTGGCTTGAACAATTCCTACGGTATGATCGGTAATGGCTACGCCAGCTTGATTTCCTTCCTCGGCAGTGTAGTTGGTGACAATCTGAACTGGTCTCAGGTGCTGACAGATCACCCGGAATATGCGACTCCTGACGATTTTTGGGGTGCGGTCCTGCGTGGGGAGCAAAGCGCCTGGACTTACTTTTCAGGTTGGGGGTTTATCACAAATCTTCTGCAAATGTCCTGGGAGGATGTCGCCTTTCGCACCGCGTATCTACTCTACTTGAACGGCGCAGTAGATTGCTCGGCTATTCCCGGTGGGTGCTCGGGAATCGTTTCTCCTCCCGGAGACACAAACCTGTGCCCGACCCCCACAGTCAATCTACAGCAACCTGTACTTTCAATCCAAAAGATTGCCCCCACCTATCCATTGGTCCTGGGTCAGGATCCAACCAGCCAACGCGGAGCAGATATTGAAGCTCTGGTCGCGGTACCACCCGTGATATTCACCTGGTATGAACCGATCTATGAAGAACTCTCAGTATGCCGGTTCGTCCAATCGGGTGAGGTCGCAAGCTGCAGTACCGGCGATGATGCCAGCGTTCTGGATGGTGTGATAGATCTTGAACTGGTTTTCAAAGAATGTAAAATCCACGTTGAACGCCTGAAAGATTCAATTCTTTCATTTCAAGCCACTGCGACTCTCGACCCGGCCAGCCAGGACTGGATCACAGGACAGCTTGGCGAGACGCATTATGGTGCTTTCGTTCATCAGGCTGGATATAGCCTGGTACCCGGATTCGGCGCCTGGTCTGCCAGTTGTAGTAGCAATGGGACCTGCAGTGCATCCGGCCAGGCTTTGAATGTGCCATTTTCCGATCCAGGTACTTTCAATTTGCGATTGGAAATTCAAACATCAGGCACCCAATTCCGCGGCATCCCGATCACCCAACCCAGACAACTTGCTGCGAGTGGTGAGCTACAGGTATACGTGACCCTGCCTGCCCTGGTTCCTTAAAATATTCAATGATTCACCAATATCGGAGAATCATCCAAATTTTTACCCAAATGATTAAGGCTGGAATGAATGACAGGTGTCCTACTACTCATCGGAGATTTCCTGATTGCCCTGCCGATTTACCTGATCAACGGGATTTTGGCGACCATTTACTTCCTGGCAGATTCAGGTCCGATTTTGCTATGCAGCCTGTCCGCATTTTTGATCATTCGATATCCGGATCGTCGCCTGCAATCCAGGGCAAACTTTCGTCCAGGTCGGACAGGTCGCACTGGAAATTCGACAGAATTCAGAACTGCTCAGATCAGCACAGGCTTGATCCTGGGACTTTGGATTATCTGCCAATGGGGTATGGGCGCACCGGTTCCCTGGCTTGGGGCATGTATGTGGTTTTTCGGTTCCATTATCGTGTTATTGGTGCACACCCAGGAGCATACTTTGTTTTGGAACATCAAGTCCGGACTGGTTTTATATGCTCTGGCTGTAGCGGGCAGTCGACTGTATTTGTCCTACACTGCCCAATTAACTTCGGATCAATGGGCTGCCCTGATCGGTTCCTCGGAAAGCGCTGCGACGGTCATCGCTTCGACGCGCGGCAATGTCACAACCATCATCCTGTGGGCGCTGTGGCTCGTGATCCCACTCGGTTACTTCGCAATGCTACTCCAAAACGTTCTGATCCACCCAATCTCGCTGGTGAACCCGCTGGCAGGATTGAACGAAATTATCGAACGCTACCGCACCCGGCGGTAGCTGGCAAACCTGACCGGCACAACTTGCTTGTGCTTGTTTGGTTTGCTAACTCAGTTCACTGGATTGAGTCAGCTGTAAACGATGGGGTTTGTTTCAAACGTCGGATTTTATTTCAACGATTGGAGGTATGAATGTCACAGGTTTTGGATTTGTTGCGCAACCCGGCGCTCGTGGTGGTTTTCCTGATCTTCCTTATTGCCGGTGCTATTCTAAGCACCGCAATTGCTGCGCTCCTTGCGCAAATGGGACTGCTGCTGCGAATGAAAACCCGGATCCATTCGAGGGCTGGCATGGCTACCCAATGGCGAACTGCAGGATCGAAACTGCACCTTGCTGAATTGGGCTTGCCGCTGCTTCAACAGCCGCTTGAGCAGAAGGGAACAGGAGATAGTCAGGTGATCGATGCTGACTGGCGCAAAATAGATTAGGCGCTAAATTCAGGGCTTCTCTTGCAGGTTTCAAAAACCTCCAGCAAGAGCAGCCTCAATAGCTTGTCTTTTGCTAATCAAGGCAGGTTGCTGAGGCCGAAGAAGGCACAAAGGAAAAGTGATGATTCTCAAAAAACTCACCGAGCATATCCCCTGGATCCGGAGCGGGACGCGCCTCTCCATTCCGAACGATCTGGAGGTCCTGAACACCGAGCTGCAATTTAACCTGCGTGACGAACTCGACACCCTGCTTTTCGAGGTGATTGAGCACGAAGGCGGACAAGAATTTCGGGGCTACCGGGCAGTGCGGTTACTGCAGCTTCGGTACATTTCACTCGAGGCTCGCCGGGATGCTGGTCTCCTGCAGAAAATGCGGACTGTCCTGCGTGGCCTGTATAGTGCCCGGGTAAACCTGGTGTATTTGGCTGCTGGTATCTTCAATAATCCCAATCTCGGGATTATTCAGTGCTATGGTGTCTCCACCTTTTCACGGCAAAAAGAGGAGGCCGTCGCACGCTCAGCCCGAGATCTCCTGACACTCCGTGCCAGCCTGCTCGGTGCGTTTCGTCAGATGCGGCTGGATCCAATTTCAACCGAGATCGCCGAATGGTTGGCGAAGTCGCTGGAACAAATGCCGTATGCCTTGGTGGCCATCGGCCACCCCGATCCACGAGAAAACTCGCGCGGCGGAGATCCTTCCCTGCGGGATCCGCTCACAGGCGGCAATTCCACCGCCCAAAGCTACACCTTGCAACAAAACGAATTGCTTTTCCGCGGCATGACCAGCCTGGAAGAAGAGTTTTTGTTGATGCTGCTTGCCAGTCATGTCCAGTTGGATGAAATCACCCGGATGCTTGGTGGGCTGCTTGAAGACACCTCGGTCTATGCCTCTCGCCAACTCGGCACCCGGGCGGCCTCTTTCGGCATCAGTCTGCCAGCGATTTTGACCGGCGGACTTGCTGAAAGCGCTTCTCAATCTGCTAGCTCCAGCCATGCTACCAGTCAGAGCCAGGGCGAAACAATCAGCGATGGGGAGGCACAATCTCAAGGCCAGGCTCATACCGTGGGACACATCAGCAGCCGAGGCTGGTCAAACACCAACGGAATTACCGAAACCGATACGGTCGGGGTTTCCTCGACCGTCGGAAGCGCTGTCAGCCAGGGAATCTCCCATACCGAAGGTGTCGCCGTGACAGATGGTTCATCACAAACCAATTCAGTCGGTCAGGCAATTTCCCATACCGAAAGCGAGGCGTATGGTTTCCAGGGTGGTCTGGGCGGCAATATCGCCCCGGCCGGGATTGGGGTCTCTGGTAGCCTGGGCGGGAATGTCAGTTGGGGTTCAGCGGAAGGCATTTCGAACCAAAACAGCCAGGCTCTGGGAAGCCAACATTCCGAAACCGTAAGCCAATCGGATACCGTTTCGCAATCCATCACCGCCAGTCAATCCCAGACCGTTTCACAGAGTCACTCAACTGCCCAATCCGAGACCTGGGGTGTTTCGGGTTCTGAAAGCGATTCGGTCGCAGACACAGAGAGCCGGTCTACTTCCCAAAACCATGCCGAGAGCACCAGCCAGGCCCGTTCGGAAGGTAAATCCACCAGTCAAGGGCAGGTGATTGGGCGCGGCATCAGCTCCGGGATGAGCGTAGGGGTGGCGCCATCTTTCTCCCTTTCCAATGCCTACCAGTGGCAGGACGATCCAGCCATTCTTTTGACGGATATCATGCGCACCCAACGCAAATTTCTGGATATCGCCAGCCGTGAAGGCGCCTTCTACACCGACCTGTATGCCCTGGCAAAAAGCGAGCAGGGGGTCCAGGCTCTGATGAGTCTGATCCCAGAAGCCTTTCATGGGACGGAGGACGTGGTGATGGGTGTGCAAACCCGCTCCCTCAGCGCCTCGGAACAGGCCTATATTGGCTTGCATGCCCGCGCCTTCACCCCCTCCACCCGGGTCGAAACGATCCCCGAGGCCCTGAGCGGTTATGCCGATTCGACCCTGCTGACCATGCTACAGGTTGCGGCCTATACCGCGCCGGGAATGTTCGAGCAGGGATCAGCTCTGACGACCCAGGAAGAGACACCTGCCTTTGCCTTCTATCCACAGATGCCAGGGGAATTGACCCTCGCCAGGCAGTATTCGAGCGAAACTGGACTCCTCAGCAGCGCCTTTCTCAAGCTTTCCCGTGAGCGGCATTTTCACACGGCCTTTATCGGGGATACCGGTTTTGGTAAGTCGATTGCTGCCGAACGTCTGGCATACGAAACAACCCGTTTCTGGCATTACCGCACGATTGTATTGGATTTCGGCCAGGGCTGGCGGAAAGCCATGAACTGGCCTGGTATCGGGACGGATAATTCTTCAGACCACCAGCAGCATGTCGACATTCGCCAGTTGTACCCGGGGTCACCTCGACCCTTGCGCTGGAACATTCTGCAAGTGCCGCGGCGGATCGAAGCCGGACGGTACCGCAGCATGCTGGCCGAGCTTTTTGCCAATGCTGGCCGGATGGGCGCCCGTCAGCTCGGCTTCATGCGCCGGGCGTTAACCGAACTCTTCTTCGAAGCTGGCGTCCTGACAAGTGATCCCAAATTGCAAAATGGCCCGCTTGGGCATCTGCAAAACGATGGCGAGGTTCAACTTATCCATAATTTTCGCCAGGCCGAAGGCGGTGCGTCTACTCACCTCCATCCGGGAACACTGCTCGAATCGCTCTCGACCACCGAACTCCAGGCGCTGGCCGTCTTTCGCAGCCAGAAGCTGGATATCTCAGACTGGGTTGAGCGGCTCCAGACCTACAAAGAAAAGCTCGGTCGCGACCAGGCCAGCCGCACCAGCCTGGAAGGAGTGCTCTTGCGCCTTGAGCAATTTGCTGAAGGCAGCATGGCCCGCCAATACGGCCCGGCAGCCAGCGGCGCCAGCGTGGAAGACCTGGGGCTTTTGGGCTCTATCGAGGATCCCTGGGGGATCTCAGTGATCGAAGGCGGGGCGGAAATGGATGAATACCCCAAGGCTGCCCTTCTTTCTCTGCTCGGCAGCATCCTGTACTCCGATGCAGTGGCGAGACGCCGGGAGACCCTTTCCGGGCAGCGCTTTCCGCCAATGCAAATCTTTTTTGAGGAAGCCAATAAAGTCCTGACCGGTGTTTCTGGCGGGGCAGCCTCGGATCTCGGCGGCGGGGAGGGTGGAAACTCGGTTTCACACCTGTTCCAGACCATGTGGCGGGATGGGCGAAAATACAGCATTTACCTGCACCTAATGGCTCAAACCGCTAGCGACCTGCCCTCCGGGATCTTATCTTCCTGCGCCAATCTCTTTGTCTTCCAAACCAAGGATCCCAAGGACCGCGATCTAATCCTGCCACATCTCGGACGTTCCGAAAAAGGTCTGGTCAATACTGAATACAAACGTTATCTGGCAAGGATCCCGCGCACCTATGCGATCGCCAAACTGGGCTACAGCGAGGATGTCTTCTGGTTGGAGCCGGTGCTGGTGCGTCCGATGATCCTAAATTGCGCCGAACCTTCCGACCAGGAGATTGTCCTGGAACTTGGCGCAGTCTCCCTGGAGCGGAACAGAGCCTAAATCCTGACAAATACCCTTTGAGAGTCTAATCTTTTTTTGAGGAGAAAGTATTATGCAAAGCAAGAAACGTTCCCCCCTGACCGCGATCATCCTGGCGGTCCTGATCGGCCTGATGGTGATTGCCCTACTCACTGGCGTCATCCGGCCAACCCAGGTTGTCGCCGCCAAAGTCGCAATTGCCCCCGGCACCCTGCTGACCGAAGACCTGCTGCAAATCGTGACCATCCCCATGGGTGCGAAACCAGGCGGCGCGGCTGCCACGATCGAGGAAGTCACCGGAAAGATGCTGGCGGTTGGTAGGGCACCCGGTGACTTCATCACGAGCGGCGTGCTGGGTGAACTGGCCGGGGCCGGTATTCCTGCCGAACTCCCCGAAGGCCATGTGGCCATCGCGATCACCGTGGACCTAGCCAGCGGTGTCGCCGGGCTCCTGCGCCCCGGCCAGACCGTTACCGTGATCGGCATGCTCGCGCCGGAGATCCTGCGGCAAAATACCAGTAGCCTGATTGCAGCCCCGATCAGCGAATTCATGTCGCCTGGCTCCACCACGACCGGCACTGTCCCCGCGACGCCCACCCCTACCCCGACCCCTGCACCGCCCTCTGCACCGGTGGCGCGCCTGGCAATCACGGGGTTACGCATCCTGATGGTACCGCAATCCTTCCGATATGAAGAACTTCCGGCTGGAACGAGCGAAGAAGAACTTTTCTCGGCTGCCCGCAATAATATGTCTGCCCAGGATGGGAGCGTAATTGTGCTGGATGTGCCGACTCAACTGGTAGAAGTAACACCTGGTTTTAAGACGGACGCTGCCACCCTGCTCGCTGCCCTCGACCAGTACGGGCTGATCCACCTGGCTCTGGAACCCAGCTCCGGGCTGGGGCTGGATGTATCGGACATCCTGACGCTGAACCTCGGCGTGTTGTACCAGGAAATGAATAACGGTGAAAGGCGATGAGCGAGAACCCGTTTCAGACCAGCAAGGTGACGGTGATGCTGGCAGGGGCCGGCCATGAGATGGTCTATTACCAGATGCAACCACCGATCCTGGCAGACCAGCGCTTTATCATCTCCGGACATGCCACTCAATGGTCGAACTTCGAGGGGAATCTTGCCGCCCTTCGCCCGGACTTATTGATCATCCAAGCCGAGATTGCCCCCGATCCGGATAGCTTGCTCCAGATGTTGCAGAAGATTTCGGCCTGGGGTGGAATTGCAGTTGTGGTGCTCCCGCAAACGCACAAAGACTTCCAGGGCGCCTTTAGCAGACTGGATACGGTGCGGGGGGTGTTCGTTGCGCCGGTCAACTGGACAGAAATTATGCAGGCTGCCTACGGTTCGGCGATGACCGCCCGGGCTCGCTTGAACCAGGCAGCCCCTATGCAACAGGGTGCCAGCGGTTTTCAAGCCAGCAGCACCTCAGCCTACATTACGGGCACCAAGCGGATTGCTGTGCTCTCCCATGCGGGGGGTGCGGGTTGTTCGACTGTTGCTGAGAACCTGGCATTTGAACTTTCTGTGCGGCTCAGCATCAAGACCTTGCTGGTGTCCATGGGACTGCCACCGGCGGCGGCACCGCACTTACGGCTGCGCTACCTGCCGAACCTGACGGAATACTTTGACCGCCCTGGCAAGGCCTCTTTCCAGGCCGCCATCCAGCGCCGGGAAAGCCTGGAAGTGTTGCTTGCCCCTGAGTCTTCGCTCGAATACATGCGGATTCTCGAAAGCTCGGCCAAAGGCACTGGCGAAGGAAGCATCAATGGCATGCTGATCGACTCGGAAGATGGACGTTATGCAGCTATCGTGATGGATGTGCCGTCCAGTGAAGATCTATGGATGGCGCATTCGATCGTCTTTGCCAATTACGCCCTGGTCGTCGCCCGGCCAACGCTCGCTGACCTCGCTGCCATCCGCCATACCCTCTCACTACTCCTGACCGGCCTGAAGAGTGAAAAACGCCTGGCCCGTGAGTCGATTTTCCTGGTACTGAACCAACACAGTGAGCGGAGTGGATTCACTCCGCGCGCCTTCCAGGAGGAATTGGCCAAAACCCTGGGCTGGGCGCCGCCGATCGCTGCCATCCTGCCGGCAGACCCCGGGGTTCCGGTTGCCCAGGATGACGGGATACCGCCCATCACCCGCCTGGATGATTTTGCCAAAGGCATCCGGGCCATTGTAAACACCTTGTTCCCGGCAGTCAGTCCGGCCGAATCCGCCAGGCGTGACTCGCGAGGTGTCTTGCGGTTGCCAAAATTTCGCATTACCTAATCACCTGGAGGAAAGATGTCCGGAATCCTGGGCCTTTATGACGCGCCGGCTGGCTCCCCGCAGCTCGATGATGCCATGCGGAATTCAATCTCAAACGAGGTGATCGACCAGATCAACCAAGAGTTCTCAAGCGCCCTTCTGCAAAATCCAGCCGAGACTGACCGGCAGCGCATCCGCGAACGGATTGAGGCATTGGTCGCAACTGCCCTGCGGCGCAGGAACTGCCGTCCGGGCTTTGAACAAGAAACCCTGGTTGCTGAAGAATTGACCCGCCGACTGCTTGGCCTGGGATTCCTGGACAGGCTCCTACCCCCTGTCCGCACCGACATCTCCGAAATCACCATTTACTCAAGCGGGTTATTGCAGATCATGCCCAAGGGATCGGTGCGCTGGGAGACAATTGCGATGCACCCGGAACCCGGTGAGATCTGGCGAGTGCTGGACCGCCTGATCGGTCCACAGAACAAGACCCTGAACGAAACTAACCCGAGTATCAATGCCAAGCTGCCGCCCACGCCTGCTAATCCTGGTGGAGGGCGGATCAAGGCCTTGCATCCGGTCATTGCACCGCCTGGGCGCAATCCAAGCATCAACATCCGCCTGTACGAACAGAAACCGGTCACACCCGACTGGCTGCTGGAGCGCCAGGTGATGAGCCCGGAGATGATGGATTGTCTGCGCCAGGCAATGGAACAGGGAGACCGCATCTTGATCTCCGGCGGCACCCGCACCGGTAAGACCACCCTGCTCAGCGCTCTGTGCAATTTTCTGCCGGCAGGTTGGCGGATCGTCAAGATCGAAGACCCGGAGGAAATCTGGGTGGACCGCCCGACGGTGCAGACGATCGAAGCCCGCCCGCAGGCAATAGGCACGGACGTCCGGCCTTACACCCTGGCGGATGGCGTGGATGATGCCATGCGCATGTCGCCCGATTACCTGGTGATCGGTGAAGTGCGAGATGGCGTGGCGGCCATGAGTTTGTTCCGTGCTCTGATGACTGGCCACAGCGGCGCCTGCACCTTCCATGCCGATAGCCCGCGCGAGGCTGCCCGGCGCCTGGCCACCATCCTGGGTGCGGACGCCGGTGTCCATCCCCGTGAGGCAAACCAGATGATTTCGGATGCGGTCGATCTCCTGGTGCAGATTGGCATCCGCCACGAAGCCCGGCGGGTGGTTGCAATTTCTCGAGTAGTCAAGGATTTGAAGAATGGGGAGGTACTTTTCGAACCTATTTACAGGTATATAGAAGAATCGCTTAATATGAAGCCGGGGTGGGAGGAAATAGGGAAGCTACGATAGAGAAAATTCTCATGAAAAACCTCAAATTCTTTTTTCTCTATTTTCTGGGAATTGCTCCTATTCGGTATGGACCGCATCTTCTTGATTCGCATCTGTTTGCAATGACCATGTTTCCAAATCCAAATCGACCTGTTTTAAGTCCAACAAACGCATTCCGACAACTTGCCAATTTCTATCTGGCTCTCTGCGCGTGGAAAGCATTCTTTGATAATTTAACGCTTCCTTCGTCCAGCCGCTGCGTGAAAAACCAAGGTAATAAATCCGCCAGTAACCCTGTTTCGGGATGATGTGAGTGGTCTTTTCCTCCACCAAACTGACGAGAATTTCCCGATCAACCGGGGAAAGTGTCCACTTACATTCCCCTAAAACTAAAGTTTTTTCCATCGTGTTGATTCCAGCTACATCGATCTGGGCATCGGCATTCCATGCACTACCAACTTCGTCTGGAAGGAAAGGGAATTCGTTTCTTGCACCGGCGCGCAACGTCCATTCACGGGAAAGTTCTTCCCAAGTATGGGTTCCAATAAAATCGATCAAATGGCGACTAATCTCCACCAGCGCCTGGTCAGGCAAATCCATGGCCAGCTGCCTTGCTCGGGATGCCAGGAAGCGGAAATAGAAACGCAGGTATGGATCCGTGATGTGGTGCCGGCCAGAGCGCGAATTAGGACTTGATGTCACCGAGACACGTCGCTCAACAAACCCTGCTTCGTGCAGAACGCTAAGATATTTCGGCACCTGAACATTGGGGATGCCGGAGTAGGTCGAAATTTCTTTCGGCGTTCGGGCATTATTGGCAATAGCCGTCAACACTGCCCAGTAATTATGGATCTCCGAGATGAAATCTTGCAGCAACAACCGTGGCTCCGACTGCATTAGATTATTATCCGACAGGAGCTGGTCTTTAATATTTTGGGAAACCGATACTTCTGGATCAATTCGTTGCCAATACGCCGGAATTCCACCGAACATTGTATAAATTCCCACCCGATCCACCGCAGAATAGTTTGGGAAAGCAGTTCGGGTCAGGCCAAAAGGCAACGGTGGAAGGTGTATTTGTGCTGTTGCCCGGCCGTAAAGGGGAGCCTGATACGACAGTACCTCACGCATCATCATCCCCATATGGGATCCTGAGATACATAAGAATAAATTGCAGTTCTGAAATTTCTGATCCCAGAAATGCTGCAGGTAGCTTGAGAGAGCTGGTGTGACTTCCAATAGATATGTGAATTCATCTATGAAGAGCGCCAGTCGTTCAATTTCTGCCAAGCGCACCACTTCCTGCCAGGCCTGTTCCCAGGTTGCATAGGTGAATTGCTCCGGTGCGGGCGAATCCGGATTAGCAAAATTGTAGACTGCCTGGGAAAAAGATCGCAGTTGAGCCAGGGCTGAATCGGGAGAAGCCACCCAGTAGAGTGCACGTCGCCCAGTTTTACGAATCCACTGGGTGAGCAAAGAAGTTTTCCCAACCCGGCGTCGGCCATACAGAATCAGAAACTCTGCACGGGTTGATTTCCACAAACGATCCAGAACCGCCAGTTCTTTTTGCCTGCCGATGAACTCAGCTTTCATGATTTTCTCCAGGGTTATTATACTTATTAGTATTATACTTGAAAGTATAATAAAATAAATAATATTTCTCAGTCATCTCAACCAATTGGAATATTTTCGTAAGCAATCAATGGATCATGAGTGAATTTACGATTCCCCTCCCTTAATCTGGGTTAAGTGTCATATTAAATTCCTGTCATTAATTGGTTGTATTAATTCCTTAATTTATCTATAATGATTGCAATCCTTCTGCGCACAGGGGTTGATCCATCAGGCCATCCGATCCAGAGAGTCTGTTCCATTAAATGTTCAGCAGGTCCCGGGGAATGCCAGGCCATGAACCTATTTACTATTTTCTATAGAATAGTTTACCATCAATGCCAGCAGGTGGGTGTTTGCCTGCCGGGCACGACCAGAGGTCTGCCAACCCTGAAAACGAACGAGGGATTTTTCGATAACCCGGGATAATCTTTGCCATCATCCATCCAATTGAGCGTATCATATTCGCATGAAACCAAATTTATCACCCAGGATTGCTGCATTTATGAAGAAACGAACCCAAGTCGTTTATAGCCTGATCATCCTTTTGCTGGTGCTTACCACGGCTGGTATACTCTCCGCGCCAGCGGAAGCCCAATCCGCCCAGGCCAACTCGGTCAGCGTGCTTTTCATCCTCGATGATTCCGGCAGTATGTTGGGCAATGACCCGACCAACCTGCGCTATACGGCAGCTAAACTCTTTATCGCCGCGCTGGATGACGGGGACGAAGTGGGGGCGATCCGCTTTTCCACCACCAGCCAGCCGATCATCGCCCAGATGACGCCCATCGCCAATCCGGCCAACCAGGCCGGGCTGATCGACCTGCTGAAACCGGTGGCTGCCGATGGTTACACGGATGTGAAAGCGGCTTTTGAACTGGCCGAGAGCACCCTCAAGACCTCCACCAGCAGCGGAAGCAGGAAGATCGTCATTTTCTTGACGGACGGCCAGCCGGAAGTCCCGAACAAATCCGCCAGCTACGAGCAGGAAGCCCTGGAGGTTGCCCGGCGATTAAATGTGCCGGTGTATGCCATCGCCCTGACCAATGCCAGCCAGACCTCCTTCCTGACCGAAGTGGCCGGCCAGACCGGCGGCCAGGTCCTGCCAGCCCACACGGCCAACGATTTGTTGGATCGATACCTGGAGATTCTAAAAAACCTGAAAGACCGCACCGTGATGGGCGCCGGGGCAGTTTCCTCGCCGGCGCAGGTCAACCTGACCCTGGACCCGGCCCTGATGCCTTACATCAGCAAGGTCACTTTCATCGTCAGCAAAGAGGCGGGTGTCACCGCCCGCTTATTTGATCCTTCTGACCAGGAAATCTTCCCGGAAAATTCCCAGGTTTCCTTTGCGGTTACCTCGGATGCCGGGTTCGCCGCCTATTCCATTCCTTTCCCGGCCAGCGGGGAATGGCGATTCAAGATCTCTGGCAGCGGCAGCGCCCAGGTGCGCGCTATTTTACATTCGCGCCTGCGCACCAGGATCATCTCCCCTGCGGGCATGGTGGAAGCCGGCCAGCCGCTGCGGATTGTGGTCAACCTGATCGAAGAACAGGCCGATGGCTCCACAGTCAAAATTGTGGGGGATGCCAGTTTTACGGCGCGGGTCACCCTGCCGGATGGCAGTCGCCAGAGCCTGGATACTTTTTATGATGATGGCAGCCATGGCGACCTGACGGCCGGGGACGGCAATTTTAGCCGGGAATTTGTTGAGACTTCCCAACCTGGCAGCTACAGCATTGACGTGGCTGGCTGGAAAGGTGTCATCCCGGTGGCTGCTTCCACCCGGGTGGAGGCCATCGGCTTTCCGCAGATTGTAATTGACCAGCCGCTCAACCAGCTCTACGAAGTCCGCACCGATCCCATCCCATTCAGCATCCACCTGGAAGGCATGGCGGAAGGCTCGGTTTTTGAGGGCGGCTTCCTGGCAAAAATCACCACCCCCGGTGGGCACACCAGCCAGCTGGAGCTGGTGCCGCAAGGGGACGCCTATGTGGGTGAATTCTTGCCGGTTGAATCTGGGTTGCATTCGGTAACATTCCTGGCCGTTAAAGCCTATTTCCAGGGTCTGCCCTTCCAGAAAGAGGCCACGGTTTCGTTTGAGGATGTGACGATCGCCCAGTTGCGCGGCCTGTCTGCGCAACTGGGGCTGTCCAACACCAACCAGCAGCGCTTTGAAGTCCAGCAGGCGCAGCAGGGCATCCCGCTGGTGGTCACGGTTCAATCCACCTCACCCCAGGAGCAGCCGGTAAATTTCAACCTGGAAGGATTGGCCGGCTTCAGCTTGCAGGAAACCGGCCCCTTCGTTGTCTCGGCCAATGGTCAGGCCACCTTCACCCTGCACTTGCTGGGAGATGCGCAGTTGCAGCCCGGTGCTTATGCTGGAACCCTGGTGCTGGCATCTTCTGGAGAGGTTGACCTGGTCAACAACCGGTTCCCATTGGCGCTTGAGCTTTTCATTCCCACGCTCACTTTTTCAGACGTGGAAGTCCAATCCACCTGCGTCGAAGGTCGTTGCTGGCAATGGTCGACGGTCCGCCTGATCCTGAACAGCCAATCCACCAGTTTGCATCCAGAGCGGGTGGACATCCGCCTGGCAGGGGTGGCAGGGGCCAGCCTGTCTGCCACAAGCATTGAAGTACAGCCAGGCAGCGCTCGAATAGAACTGGAGATCCAGCCACAGACCGCCTTCAAACCTGGGAAATATGAGGGGCAAATTGAGCTTGAAGCCAAGCGCCCTGGTGTCCAGGTGCTGCCGGTGGAACCGCTGCCGGCCGGTTTTCAGGTGGATGTCTTCATCAAGAGTTGCTCGAAGCCACTGATTATCTTCGGCATCAGCCTGCTGATATTGGCTATCATCATAATCGTGGCGGTAAAAAAGGTGAGAGATAGAAACCGGCCACCGCTAGTCACCGGCACTTTGACCTATTGGGAAAGCCAGCGGCCGAATCAAACCACCAGCGTGGACCTATCCTTGTCGAACTCACCCGTGATCCAAATTGGCAGGGCGGAACCCAGCCAGGTGATGATCCCGGACGATACCCTGGCGGATATCCACCTCACGCTGTTCACCGAGCGCCTGGGTGAAGAGATCCGCATTAAGATGAAAGTGGTTGGCGGGCCGCTCAAGAAGGGTTATGAGACCTATCAAATTGGCGATGAAGTGGAACTGGAACAGAATGCTGATTACCAGATGGGAAACACCCGCTTCAACTATGTTCCAGATTTTCAGATCTAGATAAATCAACCATTGTCTTAAGGAGATTGCGATGACAACGAAAGTAAATTTTCAACCCACCCTGTTCATCTTCATGGGTACCAGTTCGGGGCAAATCGGCTGGCGGTTAAAAAAGCTGTTGTACGAAGCCTACGGAGAGGTTCCCATCTTTCGTTTCCTGTGGATCGATATTGATGCAACCATGGATACCCTGGCCCAGCCCTGGTTCTCCAAAGCTGAACGGGTGGAACTTTCGGGCATGGTCCCGGCGGATGTTATCGCAAACATCAAGCATTACAAGGAAATCGAAGCCTGGTGGCCAGGCACCAAGGTTCCGGCTGGCCGGCTGGCCGGGGGCGGCGGGGCTCCACAACAAATGCGCCTGGTGGGACGCCTGGCATTATTCCGCATGTTTAATGATACCGACCGGGATGAATCGTTCTACACCAAACTGAAAGCGGCCACCCAGGCCTTGCGAGAAATCCAGAACATTGAGGCCACCATCGCCAAATCGAACGAGAAGATGGAATACTCGGTTGCCGATGGATGCCGGGTGGTGCTGGTCTTTTCACCCTGCGGCGGCACCGGCAGCGCCTTATCCTTTGATGTGGCTTACCTGTGTCGAAAATTCCTGGCTAACGAAAACCCGGATATCATTTCTATCGGGGTCTTGCCCAGCGTCATTGATAAAGCCATTAAAGATGGCACGCGCCTGCAGCAACAAAAAGTGCGCGCCAATGCCTACGCCTGGTTCCGGGAAGACGACGTGCTGACAGATCAGGCGCATTGGAATGTGATGTACCCCGGCAACCAGCCCGTGGAGGTTTACGCCCCGCCATTTTCCTATAAATTTGTGGTGGATATCGTCAACCAGGCCGGCTACCGCTTAAATTCGGCAGATGATGTGTACAACATGATTTCCCAGGCGCTTTTCACTCAAACCATTCTTTCCACGGCTGGTTTTACCCAGAACCTGTCCATCCTGGGGGATGAGTTTGAAGGAAAACTGCGTTCATTCAGCTCCCTGGCCTCTGCGGCGTTGGTTTTCCCCCGCCAGCGATTGCTGGCCTATTGTGCGCACCAGTTTGGCAGCGTCCTGCTCAAACAGGGCGTATTGGGTCAACCAGAGGAGCACCAGGTTGCGGTGGCAGCGGCGGCCTTGCTGGCCCGGCTGCGCCTGAAAGATAATGATTTATTGGCGGATCTCCTGGCAAACCGCAAAGTCAAGATGATTATGGAAGCATCCATTATGAAAGCGGATACGGTAGCCGCGGCCATTGCCCAGATGGATGCGCAGGAGGCCCAAAATCAAACAGCCCGGACTTCAGAAGCTGAAATGATCGACCAGGTTAGCAGGAGTCACTTCGTCAGTATCAAGAAGGCCTTCGACCAGGAGATCACGAATCTTGCGGCTAATGAGGGTTTTCAGTTTGCCCTGGCCGTTTTGGAGAAGCTGCTGCAACCTGCCCCGGGAGGAACAATCGAGGAAGCGGATCGGTTGGATTCGTGCAAAGCCCGCATCAGCCAACAAGGCGCCAGAGACTCGGATGTGGAGCTGGCGCGCAAAGACTACGCCAGAGCTCATACGGAGCTAAAGCAGATGGATGATGGGGTTGAGGATAAAGTCCAGCGCTTTTTTGATAAATCCGGTTGGAAGAACAGCTTTGCCCTCAAGAAGCGCGATGGCCTGACTGCCATGGGAAAGATCAACCAGTTGACCCTGCAACTGGCGGCGCAAAAGCACGCCGTGGGTATTTACGACCAGCTGGCCACCTTTGCGCTCGGGCTGAAAACGATCCTGGAGGCAGCCATCAGCAAGACGACCACCGTTTCTGAGACCCTGGCCAGCACGGACCTGGGCAGCACCAAGGAAGCGGAAAAGAACCGCTTTGAATTCATGCGGGAAATCGATATTGATTTCCCTGCTTACTACCAGGCTCATGCCGCCAAGCTCAGCCCCAGCGTCTTCCGGAACCTGATCCCGGCCACTGTTCAGACCAATATGGCCACCCTGGCCGCCTGGGTCGAGAAATCACTGCAATCTGCGACGATCCAATATGCCGGGTTCCATTTTGTGACCGACCTTGAAAACCAATCCTTGCTGGAAGCCCTGGTAATTCTTGCACAGAAAAATGGCAAAACCCCGGAAGCCTACATTGAAGCGGAATTAAACAGCCTGGTGGCGTACTGCCAGCCGTTTTGTACCTTCCAGAAGAACCGGGGATTGGAGAATTTTGAAGATGTGAGCCTGATTGGGGTTGAGGATGAGAACAACCCACTGCTGCCAGCCAGCTTCCGCAATCATCGGAAATATGTTGTCAAAACCACCGGTTTCCGCGATCGGGTCTACGTTGTTCAATACCGGCATGGGATCCCTGCCTTCCTGGTTTCTGAAATGGAGGAATATCGCCTGGTTTATGAGGATCTGCGGAAGAAGCGTGATCCATTGCATATCCTTCCCGGAATGGATGAGGCAGATGATCTTCTGCCGGAACAAGGCCACCACAACCGTGAAATGTTTGCGATTGGCCTGCAATTCGATCTGATCGTCAAGGTTGGGGCCTGGTATTACTATGATCCAGAGCGCACCTATAAGACGCACCAGGTGCGGCCTGGGAGAGAGTTCCGCCTTGAACAAGGGCGTGATAAAGCGGAAGATGTCTTCTCGCATCGCGACGAATGGGTGACTGCAGTTGAAGAAAAAGTTGATAATGAGATTGAGGAGATGGGCAATAAAGAAGCCAGCCTCAAAATACAACGGGCAATTGATGCTCATCTGGCAGCCATCGCCAAGATGCCGCCGGATGAAAAGATGCGCAAACAATATGAAAAAGAGATCGAAGCCTTCAAGGCCTTGCAGCGCCGCCTGATGTAATTGACAACCTGGTTTGAAAATCCTTTTTCTGGCAGGTAACCGGTAGCGGCCGGTTGCCTGCCAGCCAGAATCTGGGGTGATCTACGATGCAAAATAACCAAGATATCTCACTGCCAATGCCTGCAATCATCCTTGCAATTGGTGAATTTGCCGTTCAAGTCACCGCCCAGGTTCAAAGTATTTACCAGAGGGGGGATTGCCGCCGCCAACTGGTGACCCATTTTTTTGGCATCCGCAAGGACGGTGAGGAGTCGTTGATGGTCACACCTCTGGAGACGATCCTCCAGGATCCCAGACAAAGCCCACAGCCTGCCAGGGTCAAACAAGAATCGCCCATTCTCCGGCAGAAATCGTTTCAGAAACTTATGCAGAATTCTGGGAAACTTAGGCAAGAAGTAGAGAAAGTAATATATGATGTCCGCTCGCATGACCGGCTGATCACCGCCGGTTGGTCAGACTCCATCGATGTTCCCTTGAATATCTATCTCGTGGCGGATCTGAAGGACCCTGAAGCGGCTGGCTTTTTGCTGCCCCTGAGCATCCTGCTGGATGGCTTGGTGCGTGAGGCCAATCTATGCCAGGTGCACCTGTTGCTGAACACCGCCGTATTTCCCCGCCAAACCAAAGATGAAAAATCTCCCGATCAGGATGTGGAGATCTATTCCTTCCTGTTGGAATTGGATGAACTGCTGCAGGACAAATCGGAATTGCGAAAACTTATTCCCTCCACCCCGGCCTGGGATGGCGAAGCGCCGATCAATCCCACCGTGTATTTGTTTGACCGGAACAAGCCCGGCACTTACGTCGTCCGGGACAATGACCAGATGGGGATCATGGTTGGCAATGCGTTGCTGGCACTGTTGCAGGATAACCTGGCCAAGAGATTGCAGGCCAGCAATGACGATTTTGAGATTGCGGATCGCAAGAGCTTTTACAACAGCATCGGAGCTGTTGCCCTGGTCAGCGATCCGCAATCCCTGCAAATTGCCTGCGCACGCCGGTTATCACGCCAATTCCTGGATGAGTATCTTTTGGCAGAAACAGCCGATGTCCAAACAGCGGCCAAAGAGGCCCAACAATTGCAGGATGACCTGGGTGGATTGCCGGGTTGGTTGGGACAGGTCACTTCCCATCTGCCGCCGGCCATTGGCCAGGTGAATATCCTGACCGCAACCAACGAGTTGGCGATCCTGCTCACCGATTTGAAGCTATCCGAGATCGATTATGAGCAGGTACCCGGCACGCCCTGGGCGCAGGAATTCCGGGATTATTTGGTTCGATACCGGAGCGATACATCCCCTCTGGTAAGCACGGCCTTGCGCAAAAATGCCCAACAGATGCTTGAGGTATTCAGCGGGAAGATCAGCGCCTTGATGGATTGCCTGCCGGCGAAACCTCACCTCTACCCGGGTGGAATTCAAAATGCGATCAGGACCCTCGAATTCCTGACGGCCTACCTGGGTCAACAGACCGGGCTGGTGAAAGATGTTCAGACCCTTCTGAAAAACAAGAAGACAAAGGTGGAGCATGAACTCGAGCATAAACTTGATCAGATCCAGGATATTTTTGAAGCGGCTCCCAAACTGATCTGGCTGGTGCGCATCTTCCCGCGCACCATTCGGCTTGAGCTTGCGCCATTTTATTATGCCTGGCGCTATAGCAAAGAATTATTACTGGTCCGCACCCTGCGGGATGAATGCCTTTATTTGATCCAGGCCCAGGCCGCCATGGAGATGCAAGACCAGGCCTTGATTCACCTGCAAAAAATCATCACGCAACTGGAAGGAATGTTGACCAGGGGCCAGCAAGATTATCGAACCTTGAACGATCAGGTCGTGGCAGCTTCCAAACAGCTTCCTGTGGATTGGCCGGCTTTCCCGCTGGGACAATCCGAGAATGGCTGGGAGGAATTCTTCCGGGTTCCACTGGTGGATTTGTGCCTGGCTGATTGGAGCTTTCAGAAATGGCATCCGGATTATCCAAAATGGAATGATGAACTACTCAGCCAAAGAGGGCTATTCCAGGATTGGAGAAACGCCAGCCCGGACTCGATCGACCAATGCCTGATTGAAGCGGCCATGGTTAACTATGCCGCCATCTGGCAGACCAGCCTGGAAGAGATCCTGAGACAATGGGCAACCAACCCGGAAGAATTCCACTCTGCAACACCGATTACCCCCAGCCTGATATCCCAGAGCCTGGCTGCCAACCAACCCCTAGTCCGGCCGGATTTTGATGCCATCGGCGGCGGTGGGGTTTCCACACTACACAACCTGGCCTTGTTGGGTCGACCGGATTGGGCGTACTTTGTATTGCCGCCTGTTCGTCCCGGTGTAAATCTGCCAGAAATTGTGTACACTGGCGATCCTTTCAGCGGGCTGTTCCTGCGTGTTCGGCGTTCAGTGCCACTGGAATCCCTGGTGGATATGATCCGTGCCGGTAAAACCGGTTGGGAAAATATGCCGGAGGAAGCCCGGCGCAAGTACAAAATCATCCATCGGCCCGGCGGGGGAGGGGGTATTTCCTCATCCGATACGGTTGATCCGAGTAACCCGGATATGATTCAACGCACCTTCACCTGGCCATTTAAGCCCAAAGGTTCATCGGTTGAGATGACACAAACCATTGTTCTCAATCTGAGCAAAGAACGCTATGCTCACTACCACACGCTTCCCAGGTTTTCGGGAGAGTGGAATCGCTATGCCGAGGTAGAGATGCCCGAAATCCGCACCCTGGCCATGGAATTTCAGCGATTACATGCAGCCCAGAAGTGGTCGACCTATAACCAGGCCTTGGATGTGTTGATGTTTGTGCAAAACTGCATCCCCTATGCCTATGATGAGGATACAACCGGCTACTCTGAATGGCCGCGCTATCCGATTGAATCCCTGATGGATTTGCACGGCGATTGCGAAGACGTGGCCATCTTGTGCGCCGCGGTGATCGCCCGGCTGGGCTTTCAGGTCGTCTTGCTGCACTATCCGGGGCACATTGCCTTTGGGGTTGCCGGGGCTGATCATTTGGTGGGTGAATATGTTATGGATCCGAAAACAGGCAAGCGCTATTTCTACGGTGAAGCCACTGGAAAAGGCTGGCATCTTGGCAAGATTCCGCCCAAATATCGAACCATCACACCCGCCATTCTGCCCATCAACATCTTAATTGATGAGGATTGAGCCCAGATTGAAAGCGAACAAACAAATCATGGACGCAACTCGCACACCCAGAGGGGTGGGTCACGCCCCCCGTACGGGGGGCACGCAAAAGAAAAGATGTCCATGCTGAGCGGAGCGAAACATCTACAAAACGGACCCTTCGCCAACACTCAGGGTGACAATCTATCAGAATAGGCTAATGCCGTAGATTATCTGGGGTTGCCACCCCGGAGGATATGCTACATTCTGCTCAACGATAGGGTGGCCGGATCATCATCCCCAAAACCATCATCCAACATCGAATACTCTGTAAGCAAAGCAGCCAGGCCGAAGCGGTCATCCGCCGTTTGGATTTGCTAATCCTTACAAGGAGAGGATTTAATGAAAATGAAACTGCCGATCCGGGTTGGACTGATGGATGACGATTGCTTTGCACTGAAGTGGATTGCCGATTTGCTGACCCGGGATTTACGCACTCACGTAACTTTTGAAACCAGCTCGCCAAAAAGGTTGTTGAGCGCCGTGGAGCACTGCCCGGAAATTGATGCGGTCATCCTGGATCCGGAATACGCCGCCTGCGAAATGGACCTGGGCAACCTGATTTGCCGCCTGCAGTCAAGTTATGCCAATCCGCTCATTCTCTTCCTGTCGCAATACGGCCAGCCAGAGGCCTTCCAGTTGGCGCTGACCCGGGGCGCCCGCGGCTTTCTGCTCAAGCAGGAAGTGCAAATGGGCATCGTTTCCGCCCTCCTGCTGGCTGCGCAAACGGATTTCCTGGTTTCACCCGGCCTGCTGCCCTTGCTGCACCAGGAATACTGGCGCATCTCCCCCCAGGTGGCGCGCATCAACCCGTGGTCCCCGCATCCGGGTCTGACCAGCCAACTGCGCCAGGTCTTCACCATGCGGGTGCTGTACGGCATGAGCGCCCCGATGGTGGCCAATGAAATTCACCTGGCGCCCTCCTCGGTGGAGAAGTACATGCAGGTGGCTTACCAGGTGCTGGCCACCCAGTGGGGCGATGAAAGCTTCCTGCTGGGCATCAACCTGCAAGGTTACTCGCAGGAAGTCCAGGCCTTCCACAGGTTTATTTTGCCACCAATTGTAAATTTGAGCGGGTAAAAGCTCAAAAACCGCTTGTATTAATTTTTGTTTGTGCAATAATATACATTAGGTTCGGGAAGGTAATTTGCAATAGAAGGAGGGGTCAATGCAACTATGGCCGGTCAGTCTGGATAAAGGTGGCGAAGAGAATATCCGGGATTTAATTCACAGATAGCTGTTATTTGTTCCGAAATATATCCAAATGTACTGGAGTAAGTAAATTAGCATCAAATTTTGCCTTCTGATTTTCAATTAAACAACATTCCAAGTCGGTAGCAAAATGAAGGAGTGTGAGAATGAAACAATTATTTATTTGTGCAATTGGCCCGGTTCAAGATTTTATTGCATCGGCCAGACGGAGCCGCGATTTGTGGTATGGTTCGTGGATGTTGAGCGAATTGTCCAAATCTGCAGCAGGAGCTATTGCCGAAAAATATGGGGTGGCTAGTTTGATTTTCCCGGCAGTGGATAGTGTGGCAATGTTAAAACCTGCAACTGCCATAAATGCGCCGAATAAAATCATTGCCCTGGTTACCTTTGCCAATGATGATTCCCCCGATAAACTCGGGGAACTGGTAAGGAAGGCAATCTTTACTCGTTTATCTGAACTGCAGGATGACGCTTTTACTAGGTTAAAAGAATCGGAATTTAACCTGGAATTGGCGCTCGTACAGATATTGGATCTTCCTGAAATCTACTGGGTGAGTATGCCATATGGAACCGACGATAATTACGAAATCGTGAGAGACCAGGCAGAAGCATTGTTGGCTGCTCGTAAAAACACTCGCAATTTCCAAAAAATTCAGGGGGATTATCAACCGAAATCATCTTTGGATGGTGCGCGAGAATCTGTAATACCCGAGAACGATTACCCACAAGGAAGCAATGATCCTCAGCGAATCAAGAAGATAAAAATTCTCTATGATCGTTTTCGTGCTCGCCAGGGTGAACGGCTGTCTGGGGTTGACCTCTTGAAAAGACTGGGAGGTACAAACGTAGAACCAAACTTCTATAGTACTTCACACATGGCAGCCCTGCCTTTTTTGGAACGAGTTGAGGCCCTGGGCAAAGGAACCCGCAAGAAATTGCTGGAAGAAATCGCCCGGACGCTTAAAGTTGCTGGCTGGGAAGTTGATGAGCGTGATGGTGCCTTGGTTTTTGAAAGTCGCCTCGTGGATCTGGTTCCTGCCGGAACAGAACTTGAAGAACTTAGAAAAGAATTGGGGAAAATCTTAAAAGAATATTCTGGGGAATGGTCTAGCAAACTCAGCCCGTATTATGCTTTATTGGCGGCCGATGGTGACAACATGGGCAAAACGATTGATGCCCAGACAGATCCAGCAAAACATCAAAAGATGTCACAACTGCTAAGCAAATTTGCCCAAGCAGTGCCCGACATCATTCGTAAATACAAAGGAGTGCCCATTTATGCAGGCGGTGATGATGTCTTGGCTTATCTGCCGTTACACACTGTTCTTGCCTGTGCAAAAGAACTCGCAGAAAGATTTTCAGCAGCCATGGCAGAATTTGCATTTGAGGATCAGGGAACGAAAATCTCACCGACATTATCCACCGGCATTGTTATCGCTCACCACCTTACCCCTCTTTCAGATGTGCTTGAGTTGGCCAGGAAAGCCGAGAAACAGGCAAAAAAGGTGACTGGGAAAAACGGTCTGGCAATTACTCTCAGTAAACGGGGAGGCGTGGATCGTACGATTTACGGAAAATGGGGCAAGTTGGATGGTCGTTTAGATCAGTTAATTAATCTTACTCGACACGATGCGATCAGCTCGGGCACGGCTTATGAACTTCAACAGCTAGACCGGGATCTTTCTGGTACGAGCATTCCAATGAGTGGAATTGTGGTTGAGGCCATCCGAATTATCAAGCGTAAGCGTGAATCTGGTAGTGAAAAGCGGATCGATCAAGACATCATCCAGCTATTCCAACAATGGTTGGCGGTAGATAATGTTGGAACGTCACCTGAAGTAACTTTACCAGAATTGGCACAAGAAATGATGGTTGCAAAAATATTTGCTGATGCAGCCGATCTAGCGAATAGTCCTATGCAAGCCATAAAGGAGGAAATCCAATGACCCTTTGGCTAATTATTCCCCGCGATCCACTTATTTTTCGGGATGGTAAACCCTTTACCAACTCACCCGGGAGCCGGGCAAAAACGCTGCCTTTCCTTTTCCCCTCCACATCAGCAGGAGCGGTTCGTACCAAGACAGGGATTGATCCCACAACTGGTATTTTTGATAAGCAGCGAATTCCAGCTGTTCTACAGAAGCAAGTGAGAGGTCCCTTCCTGGTTGAGTTGGACGATGATGGCGGCTTGGCGGATTGGTTGATGCCAGCACCTGCCGATGCTGTTTTGTTTCAAACAAATGACGACCAAACAGCTATGCGTTATGCTCTTGCACCTATAAATCTTCCGAATGGAGCTTCCTCTGATCTGAATGACCTGAAAGTGGTAGCCTTCTCAAAAATTATTAAAGAAAAACCTTTATCACCGCCATACCATTTTTGGCATCTAAAGGAATTCTTAAACTGGTTATCTTCTCCCGCTGATGGCCAAGTAAATTTACCAGATCTGGGGATCCAGGGATTACCTATCGATAGCCGAACTCATGTCAGCATTGATCCTGGCACGCTGGCTTCCCTTTCAGGAGCGCTGTATCAAACAGCCGGGCTTGAATTTACCAGTCTTAAACAAAGTAAAACAGGCACCCTCAGAAATATATGCAAATTAGCGATTGCAGTTGATACGGATGCGGAGTTGAGGGAAGACCTGGGCTTTTTAGGTGGCGAACGAAGAGTGGCGCATTGGAGACAACCGGAAGAAAAAAATTCAAAACTGCCGGCTTGCCCATTAGCAGTGAAGCAAAAAATTGTTGAGCAAAAAGCATGTCGTTTAATCCTTGTCACACCGGCTTATTTTAAGGACGGTTTCAAACCAGAATGGGTGAATCAACAATTTTCCGGTGTTAAAGTTGATTTGATTTCTGTAGCCATTAATCGGTATCAGACAATATCGGGTTGGGATTACGCCTACCAAAATGGTAATCGGGCTGGTCGTCCTAAACCAACTCGCCGCCTGGCACCGGCTGGCAGCGTGTATTATCTACAACTATCTGGTGAACCCAAAGTAATTGAGAACTTTGTGGATAAGATCTGGATGAATGCCGTCAGCGACGATCCACAATCCTGTCTGGATGGCTTTGGGATCGCAGTTGTCGGAGCCTGGGATGGACAGATAAGAAAAATGGAGGTGCAATCATGAGCCGCAAACCACCCTCTAATATTTCAGTACCTGAAGTTAAGAAGAGCACCGACCCTTCTATGATTATTCAAGTCCGTCGGTATAAGGTCGTTACTCCTTTGTTCGGTGGTGGTGTCAAACCATCTGAAGCAGACCCGGTGACGGTTGTTCGGGCTACCGAAGTGCGCGGGCACCTGCGGTTTTGGTGGCGGGCTACTCGTGGTTGGGCTTGTTCTTCTTTGCTGAAAATGCAAGCCGAAGAGGAAAAGATCTGGGGATCTTCAGCCGCTCCTGGCAAGCCTGGTCCATCCGAGGTTACTATCCAAACGAATATTATCAAACGCGGAACAGTGTTTCAGGCCACCCATCGAAATGGCGGACCGATTAATAATGTCGGATCTCCAAGCTCCAAAGATGGATACGTTGCATTTCCATTGAGAGATAAACATAATCCTGTGCTTTTAGAAAATGTTGAATTTGAAGTGAAAATTCGTTATCCTCAACAATTCAAAAACGATGTTGAGGCCTCTCTTTGGGCCTGGGAAACTTTTGGAGGAATTGGCGCAAGGACTCGGCGAGGGTTTGGAGCACTTACCTGTATAGAAATAAATAGCACTAAAATCCTCCGTAAAGAAGCTCAAAAGATAAAACAAACTATCCAAGCAGGTCTTGCCCAATATGTCGCTGCCAGTACGGTTGCTCTGGTTGGCATACCCCATCTCACCCAAACGCTCCGTTCTAAAGTTGTTGGCCAAAACTTTAATACTGAAATCGAATCTTGGAGGTTCTTGGTACATAAGTTACAAGATTTTCGGCAAAGAAGACCAGGAAGATTTGGCCGAAGCCTATGGCCTGAACCAGATGCCATTCGCAGACTGACCCATCGTGCTGCGACGAAACATGCAACCCCGACAAGTACTGTCGATAAATTCCCCAGGGCAAAATTTGGTCTTCCGATCATTTATCAATTCAAAGAAGCAGATGAAAATTTGCATCCAGGCGATCCTCATGCAACCACGCTTCAAGGAAAAGAATATGACCGTTTGGCAAGTCCTCTTATTATTCGACCAATTACCTGCGAAGGTGGATCGGTCGGACTGGCGGTAATCCTGGAGTGGAAGCCAATGCATCCAGGTGATGAATCTTACACTCCCCCGGGCGGTCTAATCCTCAAAGGCGCACCAGGGGATCCTCCCGTTCAAAGTAATATTACCCTGGGTGAGGCGAGAGATATTACGCCTTTGGGCGGTAAGACAGATATCTTCCAGGCTTTTCTAGACCAATTATGAGCATAGGAGCAGATAAAATGGATGCTAAACTTCTTCTAATTCAAACTCTTTCACCTTTGCATGCAGGGACGGGTCAGGGTGTGGGCGTGATTGACCTCCCAATCGCCCGTGAAAAAGCTACCAACATTCCTTTCCTGCCGGGCTCAACCCTCAAAGGGGTTTTCCGCGATGCCTGCGATTCCCAAAATCGCGAGAATATCTTTGGCCCAGACACCAATAATGCAGATTTGTATGCGGGCGCGGTAAACTTCACGGATGGCCGGCTTCTTCTGCTGCCAGTTCGCAGCTTAAGAGGGGTCTTTGCCTGGGTAACCTGTCCTTTATTACTTCGGCGCTTGCTGCGGGATGTGAAGGATATGCAGTTTTCGGATCTTCCTGCCTCCATTCCAAATGTACAGGATGATGACCATTGTCTGGTCACTGACCAAGACTCAGCAATAAAAATCCCGATCCAGGAACAAGTGATCCTGGAAGATCTACTTCAAAAAGCAGCTATTTCACAAGACCTTAAGAAGTGGGCAGAATTCCTTGCCAAAAAACTTTATCCAAAGGACCTGGAGTGGCAGCAGACTTTAGCTTCCCATCTGTGCCTGGTTTCGGATGATGTTTTCAGCTTCTTGCTTGAAACTGCAACTGAAATAACCGCCCGCATTGCAATGGATGATGACAAGAAAACAACCAAACGCGGGGCCCTTTGGTATGAAGAAGCGCTGCCAGCAGAAACGGTTCTTGTCAGCCTTGTGATTGCAGTGCCAGTCAAGGTCAGCGCAGAGATTGTTTTTGACACCGTTAAAACCTTGGCAGAGAAAACCCTGCAATTTGGTGGTAACGCAACTGTCGGTAGAGGGTTGTGTAAGACGCACCTGGTCTTAAATTAGGAGGCGCCAATGAAAACACTTGAACAAGAGTATGCTGGGATGATTTACAGCCAAGTTGAAAAATTTGGGAAAAGATATCCTGCAGAAGATAGCCCTGAACGGAAAAGCTATGGCTCCATGGCCCATAAACTTCCAATTCTGGTGCTATCCGCTGGCCTGGTTCAGGCATTGGCTTTTGTGGAGAGCCGCGGGAAAGAACAACACAAAGTACTGCTTGAGCATCTGGCGAAAGTGACAGTCGATGCAACGGTTGACGTTTTCCTGGCGCAATCTAGAGAAGCCGCTTTACTCGATTACATTTACCTGACTCGAAAAACTTTGTTGGCATTGAAGTGGTATAAACGGTTTGCTCAATCTGTGCTGAAGATTGAACCGGGTGAGGAGGAAGGCTAATGACTCCAAGCCGACGCAGTGCTGTGCAATCTGTTAGACCACAGGCAACCACCAATGCAAGTCTGTGGTTGGACAAGTATTTCGACCAAAGAGAAGTATCACCACAGGAGAAAACTTCGAAGGAAACATTGGTCGATGAAATTGCCAATGAAATTCAGTTTTCTACATCATATAATGCCTTTTACCAAAGATGGCATCAGGAGCTGTCCAGTATTGGCGCGGTAATGAAAGAAGCCCTGGTCTTGGGCAGGCTTGCCATCAATCTGGGCTCGGAGTCGGTTTTGGAGACTTCAATAGCTCTACATCATACATATGGTGTTCCCTTTATTCCGGGAAGTGCCCTCAAGGGTTTGGCAGCTCATTACATCAAACATCTGGATGGGGTTGAATGGAGGAAAGGCAGTCCAGCCCATGAAGTTCTCTTTGGAAACACCAACTCTGCTGGTTATGTAACCTTCTTTGATGCGCTCTATATCCCTGGTACCGGTTTTAAAGGAAAAGCTCTTTGGCCTGATGTGATTACGGTCCATCATCCAGATTATTATCAGGCTGGAAAAACCCCCCCGCCGCCTGCTGATTGGGATAGTCCGGATCCCATTCCTTTTCTGAGCGCAACCGGAAAGTATTTAGTGGCTTTGCTTGGCCCGGTGGAATGGGTGGAAAAAGCCTTTGAGATACTAGGATTGGCGCTTGATAATGAGGGGATTGGTGCAAAAACATCCAGCGGTTATGGGCGGATGAAGTTTGATAATTCATCTTCTTCCGATCAGCCAAATCCTGAAGCTGGTGCATCTGTTGAGACATTTGATTTAAAAAAGCGCCGCATACTACATGAAAACCCGCCTGCAGGTAGATTTCGTGGGACCGTTTCTGAGGTTAATACTTCTGGCCGTTATGGAAAAATCAATCCTGCACGAGGTGGCTCCTCCATATTCGTTCATATAAATCAAATTAATGGGACAAACCAAAGTATCGTGGTCGGTCAGGTGGTTGAATATCAGATGGGAGTGTTTAACGGCAAAGATCAGGCTCAAGATGTAATTATATTACTTGAGCCGGACTAACAAATCTAAAATTATGGCCTGGTAATAGCCTAACAACTATTACCAGGCCAGGTTTTTTGTTGAATATTCAGACGGCTGGGGAGTTAAGAAGAATTCTGCAAGTCCAGAAAAGCCAGGATAAGTTTGCTTGAACATGAAAAATGAATCTGTATACATTTGTCTGATTTCTGATCAAAGGATGCAGAACATCCTGCCCCTTTTTCAAAAAGGGGCAGGATATCAACACGTCATCATGCTTGCCTCAGGCGATGGATTCGGCAGAATCAATCCTCGCTTTACAAAAATTGCCAGTGAAATGAGTCAGGCTCTTGCAGAAAGAGCAAAGTGGGAGTTATATCCTGAGCCAGTAGATCCCATGAATCCTGAATCGACCGAAAGAATTTGTAAGGAGATCGTCCGGCAAGCAGCCAATGCTGATCGAGTCACAATTAATATCACGGGTGGTGTAAAACCCATGTCCATAGGAGCATACACTGCAGGAATTCAATCTGGTGCTCACGTGATTTATGTGGATACACAGACGGAAACCTTCTTTGAATATTTTGCAGATAATATGCGGGTAGAAACATTTAAGCTTGAACCGATTGGTGTGGAGTTGCTCTTGAAAATTCACGGTCGGCTCATTCGTGAAAAGGCTACCCCTTCTGAGGAAGAACCTGATTATTGTCAACTTGTAGAAAATTTATTTTCAAACAACCATCCATTGATTGAGACAGTCCAACAAATCCAGAAAGTAATTCATTCAGTTTCGCCTACACCTGATGGTGGTTATGAAACAGAATTCAAACCAGGCCAATATCAACCCTGGTTTATTCCGGAGTTGGCGAATCTACGCATTATCACACTAGCTCAAAAAAAGATCCGAGCCAGCAAACTGCTCTATAATTTTTTGAATGGAGGTTGGCTTGAGGATTATGTTGCAAGCAGCTTACAAAAAACGGGTATACAACAGATGAACATTGGTTGCCGTTTGAAGATCAAAGGGATTGAAAACGAAATCGATGTGGCCTGTGCTTTAAATGGAAAGTTAGGCATTGTGGAATGTAAAAGCGGATCTTTAAAGGGGCCGGTTGGTCAAGGTATCCTAAACCGATTACGGGCACTAAAAGAGTCTCTTGGAGGAACCTTTGCCAAATCTTATCTTGTGACAACCTGCCCGACCTCAGAAGCGTCCTATCAATTTAAAGCACGCGCAAATGAATATGTTTCATCGGTAATTTATCTTGATCAACTTGAGATTGTTGGCAATCTAATTGTAGATCAGCTTTCTTCTCATCAAAGATAGATTGTGACAACAATTGATGGTTTAAATAAATTGCAAAGGAATTATCTGTGTTTTGATATATGGAGGATAATTGATAAGATCAACCAGACTTTGATCTCAGATTATCTTCAAAACCAATAGCAAATTTTTTTACACCGAAATTTTTAAAAATAATTTTTTCCACAGGAGAAAGGTGTGTCTATCTTAATTAATTTTGGGCATCCCCTTACAGAAACTCAACTGCAAAAGATTATTGAAATTAGTGGCATTGCGTTGGAGAGAGTAGTTTATTTGCCAGCAAAATTCGATCATATGACAGGATTTAACCAACAAGTTCAAAAATTAGTGGATGAAATTGATCTGAGTGCAGAAGAGTGGCAAACTGAAAAAATATTGATCAATCCGCCGTCTTTGAATTCAATTGCAATAGCATTGTTATCTGAACTGCATGGTAGGATGGGATACTTCCCATCTTGCATTCGACTACGTCCAGTTCAAGGGGCTAATCCCCCACAGTTTGAAGTGGCTGAAATTTTAAACCTTCAAGAAATCCGCGACCAGGCCCGTACTCTCAGGTGACCAAGACTGGACATAAAGCCTGGTTGTCAAGCCGCACTTATGTTGGAGGTTAACCAGGTTACCATCCCGAAGAAAGCGCTAGATTCCGAGCGCCTGTGCCGTAAAGAAAAAAGTGATAGGAGGCTTCTATGAAAAAGTATTCGGTAAGTTACATCACGGGCATGATTATTTCCGCTGTACTAAATGTTGGCAGCAATATCCTGGCTACTTTAACAGTGGAGAGTGGCTGGCGCTATATTTGGCTGGCGCTTGGCATTGTTGGCCTAGCAGCAATTTTGTATTTCTACATAAAAATGTATAAGAATCCTCCCCATGTGAGTGTCCAGTTCGACCAGGCAATCACTCTTCACGAGGAGGAGTATGAGCGTCACGCCCAGGCCGGACTGATCCTACTGCTTTCGGATTTTTCTCCGGATGCCGATTCTCCTGCAGCAAAAATGACGGTTGATGAACGCCTGATAGCCGCCAAGAACCTGGATCACGCCAGCCTGAATTTAACAAAATCGAATCTGAATACAGCGATTGTGGCAGCCTGCGCTCACAGGAGCAAACTAACTCACTGTTGGATCATTACCACCAAAAATACCAGTGGGTATAAGGTTTCGAGCCCTTACGCCGGGGTGTTGGTTGCTTACTTAAAAGATGAATGCAAAATGAAGTGTGAATTTCACTTCGGAGTAAATTACATCGTTCCAGCTCAGGATGATGATGCACTCACTATGAAAACTTATAAAATTGTCAGTGAGATCTTTACCGAAGCACATGATAAGTTTGGGCTGAAGGATGAACTGATTGTGGCTGATTTCACCGGTACCACCAAGTCCATGTCCATGGGGATGATTTTAGCCTGCCTGGATCATCGCCGCATGTTGCAATATATAGGCTCACACTACAAAGATTCTGGCGTTCGGGAAGGAACCCCTTTCCCGATCCTTTTCAAATTTAAGGTGAAGGATATTATAGAGTAACTGCTTATCCAGTTTTCTTTTGCCATTTTAACAATGTCTCCAAAAGGCGTGTCTAATGGTGAAAGATCCACCCATGGAAATTGTCAGAAAAAATCTTTTTTTATAAGTAGGACATTATGGATCTTCTCTCCACCGTCATCCAGTTCCGTGCCCGCCAGAACGCTGACCAGTTGTGCTTCTCCGGGCGCCAGGTGCAGGCCTGGTTCCTGCGGGAGGTGGAACGCCACCGCCCCGTGCTTGTGGCACTCATCCACGACGGCTTTCGGCCCAACCCGGAAGACAAACACGGCTTCCGACCCTACACCTGCTCCTCGCTGTATAAAGGCCCACACGTGGCCTGGAAACTGGCCGAGGGCGATTGGTGCTGGTTGCGCCTCACCTCCCTGACGGCGGAATTGAGCGACTTGCTGGTCAAAACGGTGCTGCCGGACCTGATCCCGGTGGCCAAGATCGGCCAGGTGGAGCTGGACGTGCTGCCCTGGCAGCCGCAACGACCGGATAATCCCTGGGTGGCAGCGGATACCTACGCCTCCCTCGTGCGCCAGGCCGCCCTTGGCACAGAAACCCGGTTGGAGATGGAGTTCTCCTCGATCACCTCCTTCAAGAAAAAAATGCGCCAGAACGGTTTTGAGGTGGATATCCCGTTGCCCGTTCCGGAGATGGTCTTTGGCAATTACCTGAACCACTGGTCGGCTTTCTCCGGGGAGCAGTTGCCGGAAATTTTATGGGAGTTCGTGGAGGAGTGCCTGGTGGTCAACGAGCTGGAGATCCACTCCGAGCGGGCGCAATTGCAGTTTGGTCACAGCCAACGGGCTGCCACCGGTTTTGTCGGCCGGGTGCGTTTTGCCATCCTGGGCGGCAAGGGCAAAAGCCGCTTCGGCGCCAACTGGCAGCACCTGGCGACCCTGGTGCGCATGTTGGGTTTATATTCCTTCTACTGCGGCACCGGCCAGGATACCACGGTTGGCCTGGGCCAGACCCGGCTAATCCCCTAATCCAGCTAACCAATCCCGGTCAGGATCATCCGGGTCAAAATCATCCCCGCCCGGGCTTTCCTCCGGGTTGATCGATCTTGTGGGCAGAAAAATGTTGTTTTGGATGGCAATCCTATAATATGCAAAGGGATCATTGTTGTTTGCATCCCGGTTCAGGCAATAAGCTTTCCAGGATTCGGCCTGGGCCACAAAGGATTTGCATAAGTCTCGAAAGATTTTATTGCGGGCGCGGGCATTTCCGGGGGCATAATGATCATAAATATTTGAATAGGGATTATCGCCGTAAAGCCAGTATTCCAGGCCTGGCAGGTAAAAATGTTTGACCCAGGCCAGCAAACGTCTCATCCACTTTTCCAGGTAATATCTCAGGTCAATTTCAGGTGTGTCCAGAAAATAGGGACAGCCCAGGTTGGATTTCTCCTGTAGAACCAGCGGGATGACATTCACCAGCTGCCCATCCAGGTGTGGGTTGCTGGAGCGGATAAACACAAAGCTGACATCATACGTGTGCGATACCATCAAGCTGGAATTGTAATGTCGCGGGTCAAACAGCTTAAACGCCACCCCGTACAGGCCTACCTGTCGCACCAGCCCAATTCCCTCACGCACAGCTTCCACCTCGGCGGCCTCCGGAAAATCGTAGGTGAGCATGTTGCTGATCAGTGCTCGTTCCACCCGCCTTTTCCCATCAAATAAAACCGGATGCACCGGCTGATTGAAAAACTCGCTGTGCATCCGGCAGGATAGCTGGCCCAACCCGACCATTTTTCTACGCAGGGCTTTTTGCACTTGCTGATCAGTACACTGTCCATTCCACGCAGCGACTACACTTGGCATGCTCCCCTCCTGATTAAAAATCATTATAGCACGACGAACTTGTGAAAAATATCCTACTTTCCTGGATATTATTTTGGCGCCAAACGATGGAAAATAGGCCTGTAACCAGAGATTGAGTGCGTTGGGAGGTGAAATCCAATGAATGAGCGAAAGTTGAAACCGGCAGCCATCTGGACCATCCATACCGATGGGGCCATCTGCCCGCAGCGGGGCATCAGCGGTTTGGGGGTGATTGTCCACAATCCCTGCCGCCAGATCTGTTACTGGTGGCAGAAGCGGGTGGGGCGCTTGACCTGCAACGAGGCCGAGTATGCCGCCGCCATCTTCGCCCTGGAGCAGATGATCAAATCCAACCGGGTGGCGGGGATTGAAGAATTGCTGTTGCTCTCAGACAGCCGGGTGATGGTGGACCAAATGATGGGGCGGGCGGCTGCCCATGCCCCGGCTTTGCGCCTGGCCCAGGAGCGCCTGCGCCCGCTGGTCGGGAAATTCCGTAAAGTGATTTTCCAGCATATTTCCCGCGAGCACAACCGGCTGGCAGACGCCCTGGCCTTCGATGCCATCGATGAACCGATACAGGTGAAATCGCCAAAACAAGCCGAGCCCAACCTGGAGCTTTGGCAACAATTTGAAGCAAGCTGGAGGAATGAATGAGCCCTGAAAAAAAGCATCGGGTTCCGTATTTGTGGCCGGTGGGTCTGGCCGGTCTGATTGCCCCGGAGCGGGTGATTGTCGCCGGGCGCTGGGATTCGGCTCCGATCAAGCGGGCCGTCAAGAAGGCCCGGGCGGAGGACCGCCTGATTGACCTGACCTTTGGCCAGGCCTGCAAGTGGGTCATCTTCCTGGATTGTGGACACCTGGTGCTGGTGTCCATCCCAATGCCCGTTGCGGAACTGGGTTTTGATGAATTTGACGAGCAAATCCTTCGAATGTATGGAGAGGTGTAAAGATGAATCAAACCATGAATTTAATGGAAAAAGTGGCAGCGCCAGATAACCTGCTGGCGGCCTGGCGGGCGGTGCGCGGCAACATCCCGGTTTATCGCCGGCAGCGCAGCGCCGGCCCGGATGGTGTGACGCTGGCCGAATATGAGCGGGATTTGACAACCCAGCTTTCCAGCCTGCGCCACCTGCTGTTGAAGGGCCGTTACCAGCCCCAGCAGCCCGGCCTGATCAGCATCCAAAAGCCCAATGGCGGCAAACGCCAGATCGCCATTCTCAATGTCAGCGATCGCATCGCCCAACGGGCGGCCCAGCAGGTGCTGGAGCCGCTGTATGAGCCGACCTTTCTGCCCTGCAGTTTTGGCTTTCGCCCGGGCCGCTCCATTCAAGATGCCGTCTATTGTGCCCGGCGCATGCGCGGCCATGGCTATGGTTGGGTGGTGGATGGCGATATTGCCTCCTGTTTTGACAGCCTCGATCACCGCTTGCTACTGCAGCGCATTGGCAAACACATTGGGGATTCCCGCTTGATGGACTTGCTGACCCAGTGGCTCAACCTAGGCGTGCTGGAAAATGGCATCCCGGCGGAGCACGAAAACTGGCTGGTGCAAGGCTGGAAAAAGGCTCAGAACGGTGTGCGCAAGGGAGTGGACTGGACCCTGACCACCCTCGGCCAGCAGCGCTGGGAGGACCCGGCCCAGGATCCCTGGAACCAACCAGGGGTTCCCCAGCCTGGTTTTGGCCTGGATCCGGAGCAAGAGGGCTTTATCGATGCGGATTACCAACCGGTTGACGCTGATCCCTACCAGCCGGGGAATTACCCGGATGCGGAAGGCACTTCCATGCGCAGACGGGCACTGCAGCAAATCGGCAGCGGCGGCTTGCTGCTGGGGCTGGGATGGGCGCGGCGCGGCCTGGCCAAAGCCGTGCCGACAGCGGCAGCCGCCCTCAAAACCCCGGCTGGCCGGGCGATCCTCAAACAGGGCCTGATGGTGGGCGGCGGCACCCTGGGGGCGGTTGCCGGGGTGGCCGTGGCAGCTTACCTGGTCTACCGCCAGGTGGGTCCTTCTGCGGCAGGCATTTTGCAGGGCAGCCCGCTTTCGCCGTTGCTGGCCAACATCTACCTGCACGCCTTTGATCACGCCCTGACCCGGGGCGGCTACCGCATGGTGCGCTATGCCGATGACTGGGTCATCCTTTGCCCGGATGAGCATTCGGCTGAAAAGGCCTACAACCAGTCCATCCTGGCGCTTTCGCAAATTCACCTCAAAGTGAACCCGGAAAAAACGCACATTCTCTCCCCCGCCGATCCGCTGGAATGGCTGGGCGAGGTGATTGACTGAGCGGTCCACTGACCGGGAGCAGCCCATTGGCAGGGCTGCTCCCGAAAGCCCTGGTCAAACTGGTCGGGCAGTTGTCAGCCAAGCAATCCGATCCCAGGTGAGGGCGAAGCGGCCGGAATAGCAGAAATCCTTGGCAGATACGTTCATCCCCGGCTGCTTCGCCCTTACCAAGAAGCTTGGATGTTTAAATTAATAATGAGGAGCATGAACATGGGTACCTTATACGTGACTGAAATGGGTGTGCAAGTCCACAAAGAAGGCCAGCGCCTGCTGGTCAAACGCGGCACCGAGGTGCTGCAGGACATTCCGATGATCAAAGTGGACCGGGTCATCCTGATGGGCAAGGGCGCCAGCATCACTACCCCCACCCTGTATGCCCTGGCCCGCCAGAAGGTGGGGGTGTATTACCTGAGCACGCAGGGTCGCTTCGTGATGCGCACGGTGGGGGATGAGCACCGTCACAGCCGCCTGCGCCATGCCCAGGCCCGCTATTCCGATCATGCGGCCGGCTGCCTGGCCCTGGCCCGCGCCATTGTCTTCGGCAAGGTCAGCAACCAGCGCGTCCTGGTGCAGCGCCATGCCGAAGGCGCAGCCTGGGCCGGAAGGGCCCTGGCCAGCATGGACCAAATGCGCCGCCAGGTGGATGCATCCAGCACCCTGGATGAACTGCGCGGACGGGAAGGCCTGGCAGCCCGCGAATATTTCTCCCTGCTGCGCCAGATCCTGCGCCCGCCTTCCGATGGCAAGGCCTGGGGATTTGAAAAGCGCGCCTATTACCCGCCCACCGACCCGGTCAATGCCCTGCTTTCCTTCGGTTACACTTTGCTGCTCAATGACCTGATTGCCGCCTGCCAGCTCACCGGCCTGGACCCAGACCTGGGCTTTTTCCACGTCATCGACTACAACAAGCCGGCCATGGCGCTGGACCTGGAAGAGATCTTCCGGGCGGTCATTGTCGACTCGATCGTGCTGACCGCCATCAACCGGCCATATTTCAGCCTGCGGGATTTTGAAATCGGCAAGCCCATCCAGGATCCGGATGAAGACGACCTTCCGGGAGAATCCGTTCCAGCCGGCAGGGATCAAACGCAGACCAGGCCTGCTGCCCGGCCCGCCCCGGCAAAAATCATGGCGGATCAGCCCGTCCGGCCGATTTATATGAAAGATGCCGCCCGCCGGCGCTTCATCGACCTCTACGAATCCCGCGTCAATGAATCCGTCCTGTACCCGGCCACTGGCGAGCGCACCACCTACCGGCGCATTTTTGAGCTGCAAGCCTACGCCGTGGCCAAAGTCATCCTGGGTGAAGCGGAACGCCTGGTTCCATTTACCATCCGGTGAGCCGCATGGCCAAACAATTCATTGTCGCCAGCTATGATATTACCGATGACAAACGCCGCCGCAAGGTGATGAAAGCCATGGAAGACTTTGGCAAGCGGGTTCAATACAGCGTGTTTGAATGCCTGTTGACTCCGATTGAATTCGAAAAATTCAAGAAACGCCTGAAGCCGTTGATCCTGGAAACGCAGGATTCCATCCGTTTCTATTTCATCGGCGCAGAAGATGTCAGCCGCATCCAGGTGCTGGGGACTGGCAAAGTGACCGAGGACAAGCTGTTTTTTATTCAATAAGGCTGGCACAGCCCGAGGGAAGGTTGAACCAATGTCGATACCACTGAGTGAATCCGATCTGGCGGCCGCCAGCTTGCGGCCGATTGAAATCATCTTCAACCTGCTCAGCATCTGCCGGAAACAGGCCGGGGGGGATTTGCGCTCAATTTCGCGCGAGTTTCAAGCCCGACAATTGTTACCTGCTTCTACCGATCCTCAAAGAAAACCGGCGAGCCTGCCGCGCATCACCTTCTGGCTGCGCCTGTGCCAGGCTGCCGATCTCCTGAGCGCAGATGCGGTTCCATACCCCACCCTGTTGGTGGAGGAATGGCTGGGGTGGCCGGCCTTGAGAAAGATGAAACATTTACTGAAGGCGTGGGTGGAAGCACCTTCCGGACAAGCCTATCGGAACATTCGAAAAGAACTCTTAAGACGTTTGCTTCAGGCAGAAGAATTGTCCAATTTCCACCGCAAAGAATTGGTTGGTCTGCAGGCTTTGGGAATTTGTGATAAGGATACTCTGTCAGAGTGGGGGAAAATCATCCTTTCAGAGACCTTTTCGACGCATTGTTTGATCGAGACACGGCAGTCATGGAGTATGGATGGAATACACCTCGTAATTCCGTTCCCGCCCGATTGGAAATTGTTATGGAATTTGGAAGAATTCTTTGATCCAACATCACCTGGCGTTTATGCACTGGATGCAAAAACATTACGCCTCGCCATCCAACGAGGAGCCTTGGAGAAATCGCCGTCGATGGTAGATATCCTTTCACAGGGATTGGGTGCTCAACTTCCAGAAGAAATTTTTTCATTATTGAACGAACAACCTCAAATTCGTATCCTTCCCGGATATGTGTTGGAATTCAGCCATGTTGATGACCTTAAAACACTGAGACGATCACCCGCCATGCGAAAGGTGCTGGACCATTTATTATCTCCACGGCATGTTCTGTTGAATCCAAATGAGGCAGAGCCAGTCATTCGGCGGCTGATGCGAAAAGGAGTCCTCTGCAGCGCGGATTGGAATTCACCTTCGATCATGGATGAACAGCGTTCTAATCCTGGAAGGATGTTGTCTGAAGCCGATCGTTCTTATCTACTAGCGTTAGCCATATTGGCAAGAAAGTTATTGCCTTCTTTCCCTCCACCTCACAACCTGATTGATCGTATTTCAATGTCAATTCCGCCTCGGCTTTGTGCTTCAGCTGCGCATAAAGCAGAACAGCTTCAATCAGTGATTGAGGGAGAATCTTATGAAAGTCATGATGAAAAATATCCAGGAATTTCATCTCAAGAATTATTGCCTTTGATCCAGGCTGCCATAGATCGGGAAGAGGCCATCCAGGTACGATACCAGGCTTCATACCAGAATAAACCAGAATCAAGGATGATCTCGCCAATCCTGGTTGAGACCCGCAGTGGACGAAGTTATTTGATAGCGTTTTGTCACAAACGGCGTGCATTGCGCACGTTTCGACTAGATCGATTAGAATTAATCCATGATGAAAATCTGGATACAGACCACTGAACGATCAGCAACAATTCAATCGCCATTGGTAAATGATTGAACCAGCGATCCAGCGCGATTACCGTTCGCAAATGGCGTTGGAGCCAGGATTTAGGAGATATAAAGAGCTGGTAAGAGATTTGATTAATACTGAACGACTGAAAATAAGGCGATTTGATTGAAATTTACGTTCAGTAAAATATGGTTCGCAAGCCTGTTGTAGGCAAGAGCAAGGAAGTTGTATAATAGGGGTAGAGAGCGTTGGAGAGAGGTATTTTGGGAAGAGTAAGAATCAAAAAGCCCCATTGAAGGGGATTGAAACTGCTTTTTGTGGATTGCCTAAAAAAGCACCTAATAGTAAGAATCAAAAAGCCCCATTGAAGGGGATTGAAACACGATCAACGATTCGAACTGATCTTCCATCATGATAGTAAGAATCAAAAAGCCCC
>JBGSJZ010000137.1:0-8286 GCA_041741455.1 Anaerolineaceae bacterium
ATGCTGTTGTTAAGGTTCGGCCCAGCCAGTTCGCTGGCTGGTAAATCGCTTCAGTTTAGGGCTTCAGCTAGCCCTGTTCGTCCTAAATTATTTTTGCCGTTTTTTACGATTCTTGCACTGATTGTGCAAAAGTTACGCTAGCTATTAAAAAGCACTGGCAGGACAAGGGCACAATGCATACAGGTAATTATAGGGAAAACTCACAAACCCGGCAATCCAGGCGCTGTCTTGCAAAAAATATGGGTCATCCAGAGTATTTATCCGGATGACCCGCCACATTCCACGTCAAACAGGGGATGGCTTGACGTCCAGCAGAATCAGACCTGGTACGGCACTTCCAGGATCACCAGCCCGGGCTTGAAGAGCAGGGCAAAACGCAACATGAACGCTGTCTGGTCGTGTAACAAATTCTCCCACCAGTGCTTTGGCACAAACTGCGGAACCACCACGGTCAACCGCTCATTAGGCTGCATGATCGACAGTAAGTTTTCGATGTAAACCATCAGCGGCTCCAGGAACAGGCGGTAGGGTGAGTCCAGCACCACCATGCGGATGCCTTCACCAAAGATGCTCCATTTTTCCACCACCTTTTTGGCTTCGTTCGGGTCAACCGAAATATGAATGGCAGTCACATCATCAGACAATGTGCGGGCATAGGTCAGGGCAGACAGTGAACCACGGTGAACCCCCGAGATCAGCAACAACACCCGGTTATGCGAGATGCGGGCGGGCGAGGTGTAATTTTCCATCGATAATTTCTTCGCCAGGGATTTGTAATGGAAATGGATGGCAAAAAAGATACTGACCATGGCGGGAATGAGGACGAGAATGATCCAGGCGCCATCGTTAAACTTAGTGATGGCAAAGGTGACCATGACCACAAAGGTACAAACTGCGCCAAAGCTATTGACGATCATCTTCAGCTTCCAGTTTTTATCCCGGGTCAGGGTGGAACCGGGTTCTACAATCTTCTCGCCAGGTTGCAACCGGCCGGATTTCCACCAGCGCCGGGCCATGCCGGTCTGGGATAAAGTAAAGGACATAAACACCCCGATGGCATACAGCGGGATCAACCGGGTGACGCTGGCTTGAAAGCCGATGATCAACAAAGAAGCGCCCACAGCCAGGGTGAGGATACCGCGTGAAAATACCAGGCGGCTGCCGCGGAAGGTGAGCTGACGGGGCAGAAAGCCATCATTGGCTTGTAAGGCACTCAAGCGGGGAAAATCAGCAAAGGCGGTGTTGGCGGCCAGGATCAGGATGATGGCAGTACCTGCGATGATGGCCAGGTACAGGAACCCCTGCGTGCCGTAAATGGTGCGCGCCAACTGGGAAATCACTGTCTCCGACTCGGAAGGAATGGTATGTACCTTGCCAGCCAGGAAGGAAATCCCCAGGAAGAGTGTAGCCAGGATGCCCGCCATCCACATCAGGGTAATGCCAGCGTTCTTGCTGCGTGGCTCTTTGAATGCGGTGATGCCGTTGGAGATGGCTTCGATGCCGGTCATGGCTGCTGTGCCGCTGGAGAAGGCATGCAGCAGCAGGAAGGGTGTCACGGTCAGGATGACTCCTTCTAAATGGAATTCGGGCGGATTAACCACCGTACCGAGTGTTCCGCTGAAGAAACGGAAAAATCCCAGTCCAACCGTGATGAACATGGTGATGATGAAAAAATAGGTCGGTGCCGCAAAGGCAAGGCCGGATTCTTTGACCCCACGCAGGTTGATCAACATCACAAAGAACACCAGGCCGACCGAGATCCACACCCGGTAGGGGAATAACTGTGGAAAGGCCGAGGTGATCTGGGCGACACCGGATGAGATGGAGACCGCCACCGTCAGGATATAATCTGTCAGCAGGGCGGCCCCGGCTGTCTGGGCCGGCAGTTCGCCCAGGTTATCCCGGGCAACGATGTAGGCGCCGCCGCCACCGGGGTAAGCGTGGATGGTCTGCTGATAGGAAATAGTTACAATGGTCATCAGCGTAACAATGGCAATTGAGATCGGGAAGACATAACCCAGTGCACCGCTGCCCGCCGCGGCCAGGATGAACATAATTTCCTGGGTGGCATAGGCGGTGGAGGAAAGGGCATCGGAGGCGAATACTGCCAGCCCTACGGCCTTTCCTATAGTTTGGTGCGGGGCATCCGCAGTCTGCAGCGGACGACCGATAAAGAAGTTGCGCCAGCTCTTTTGCGGTTCGATGCTCGCGGTTTCTTCAAAAATGGTGGCGTCAGTATTTTGACTTGCTCTCATTAATAATTCCTCTATCTATCTACTCTTAAGCGCGGAAACAGGGTTCGCAGGATTACTTGCTGAACAGGTTGTTCCAGGCCAGCACGGCTCCAAATTCGACCGTCACCAGCAATACAAGCAGAATGGTATGGGTTGCCCCGTGAATTGCAGAATCCAGGCTGAATTCCAGTAAGGTGAAGGCTGTCAGGATTACTAAAAACCCCACCCAGGTTAATAGGTTGATTAACAGGGCTTTGATGTGCTCATTTCGTGGGCGGTAATATCCAGCTAGCGTGATCACGGGTACGCTCAATGTTTCCTGCAGAAACTCACTGGTCGGCCGGGTGCTGAAAACCCCATCCCGCACCGTCTGTTCCGCATGGCAGATCACGATATCGCCCACCCGGTAAGTTTCCCGCAGCAGTTTCAACCATTTGTTGGTGGCCACCAGCCGGGAATTTGCGACCAGGCGGTTATCGGCAGTGATGGCTTTCATGGTAGCCATTTCGCGCGCCGCTGTCAGGTTTTTTTCATCATCATCCACCAGGGTCAGGTACAGCACATCCGCCCCGTTTTGCAGCGCCATTTGATGCACTGTCCGGGCTAGCTCGGCTTTTCCGGCCAGGCTTTCCGGCAGCAGGACGATCAGTCGTTTTTTGAAACCAGATTCAATGGTTAAAGTCATGACACTCTCCTTGATAGAACAAAGAGAGTGTACGCAGATTGTGTAAATTGGTCACAAAAAATAGCCGGAGTTTATAAAGGAATAATAAAGAACTATTCCCCCGTCTTAAATCGGTAGCCGATGCCCGGCTCGGTTAACAGGAATTGTGGCTCATCCGGGTTGACCTCGATCTTCTTGCGCAATTGGCCGATGTACACCCGCAGGTATTCCACATGGTCGAAATCCTCAAAGCCCCAGACCTGGGTCAGGATGGCCTGGTGGGTCAGGACACGGTCGGCATGGGCAGCCAGGTACGACAGCAATTTGAACTCGGTAGTGGTCAAATGTAGCTCTTCTCCGCTGCGGGTGACGATGTGGCGCGCCAGGTCAATCTGCACCGGACCGGCCTTGATGATGCTGCCGGTGTTGCCGATGGCCCGTTCGGCATGGCGCAAGGCCACCCGAATGCGCGCCAGCAGCTCCTCGATGCCGAAGGGTTTGGTCAGGTAATCATCGGCGCCCTTATCCAGGGCGGCCACCTTGTCCTTTTCGTTATCCCGCACCGAAAGGATGATAATGGGCACGCGTGACCATTCCCGGATTTGCCCGCATACCTGGATGCCATCCATATCCGGCAGGGCCAGGTCAAGGATGATCACATCCGGCTCCTGGGCTACAGCCAGGGCAATCCCCTCTTCCCCAGTGGAAGCCGCTGCCACCCGGAAGCGATTGGCCGAGAGGATGGTTTTGAGGGCGCGCAGGATCTGCGGCTCATCGTCAATCACCAGAATCAACGGGTCTTTATCCATCGACTGCCTCCCTGGGTGTTTCTGGTAGTGCACCGTTGAGGGTTAACGGCAGGGTGAAATGAAAGACGAAGGATCCCGGCTGGTTTTCCGCCCAGATCTTGCCGCCGTGAGCTTCGATGATGCCTTTGCAGATCGACAGACCCAGGCCAGTGCCGGTGACCCGCTCGGCCGCGGTGATGCGATAGAATTTATCAAAGATGCGTTCCAGGTCACGTTCTGGCACGGAGGGTCCCTGGTTGATCACTTGCACGTGCAGTCCATCTCCCTCGTTCCTGGCCGAGACGCGGATCTGCGTACCGTAGGGGGCGTATTTGGCGCTGTTGCTGAGCAGGTTGGTGAACACCTGCTGGATCATAATGAAATCAGTCGGCACCAGTGGCAGATCGGCCGGCAAATCCAACTCCAGTCGATGATCTTGCAGGTTTTTACGCATCTTGAGGGCTACACCCAGGGCAATTTCGCTGAGCGAATTCCAGCGCTGCAGAGGTTTTAATGCCCCGGCTTCAATGCGTGACATATCCAGTAAATTGCCCACCAGCAGGTTAAGCGCATCGGTTTCTTCCTCGATGGTAGCCAGCAGTTCCTGGCGGGCACTCAGGTCCCAATCCACCGCGCCGCTGCGCAGGCTGGAGACCGAGGCTTTGATGGCAGCCAGCGGCGAGCGCAGTTCGTGGGAGACAGAGTTGAGCAGAGAGGATTTCATCCGGTCGCTCTCTTCCAGCACCCGGGCTTTGTTTTCACCGCGGGTCAGGCGCACCCGCTCCAGGGCCAGGGCGCCCTGGCTGGCGGTTGCATCCAACAGCCGGGTTTCCCCCGGGGAAAGGGTGGATTGCTGGAACCACAGATTCAATGCGCCTTCCGGGCCACGTGTGGTGACCAAGTTTACCTTCATCGGCTCAGCGGCCGGGCGGCTGGCTCCTTCCGGCAGTCGGATGGTGCGGGCGGCTTCCCCCGAACGGGCCGGGATGCTCACTTCGACAAATTCACAAGGGAAAGTCCCGAGGATATGTCCAGCCAGGGTTTGGACAATGCTGTCGACATCCTGCAGGCCGGAAAGGGCGGAGATCAACTCGTACATGCGGGTGGCTTCCCACTCCCGGCTGCGCGCCAGACGTATCCCCTGGCGCGCCTGCCCAATGAGCTGACTCATCACAATTGCCACTACCAGGAAGATGATCAGGCTGATCAGGTCCTGCAGGGCGTGTACCTGCAGGGTATGGTAAGGCTTGATGAAGAAGTAGTTAAATGTAAGGAATGCCAGGAAGCCGGACAGCAGACCAGGGGTCAGGCCAAACAGGGTGGTCGAGAGGATCACCGGCAGCAGGTAGAGCAGGACGATGATTTGCAGGGAGAGAAAATCCGCAAACGGCAGCAGGATCAGGGTGGTGATGGCAATGGCCGACACCGCCGCCAGGTGCCGCCCCAGGAATAGGCTGATTGGGTTTTTTAGGATTTTCTTCATGGATGTGTCGGACTTTTATTTTTGGACGATCTTATGTAATAACGACGTCAGTCGTTGTAGGTTTTTCACCCAACTGACGTTGCTCCAAGAATAACCTTCTGCACTTATTATATGCCAGACCGAACTTAGTTTGTGGAATTACGGGCAGGCAGCCGTACTTCAAATACGGAGCCCTGCCCCTCAGCGCTGGTCAGTTGGATTTCTCCACCGTGGGCTTCAATGATCCACTTGACAATCGCCAGGCCAAGCCCGGAGCCAGCCGGCGTCTCTCCCCCCTCGTTATGACTGCGGGCGGCATCCGCCCGATAAAAGCGCTCGAAGATGTGCGCCTGGTGCTCCAGTGGGATACCCTGGCCATGGTCTGTTACCTTTAACCAGATAATTTCTCCATCCATCCCGGTCGCCAACTCAACCCGGCCGCTACCCTCCGGGCTGTACTTGATGGCGTTTTCCAGCAGGTTGCTGATCATCTGGGTCAGCAACTGGCGGTCACCCTGTAACGGGGTTTCTGGCAGATCGGTGAACTCAATCGTCACGCTGCGCCGCCGGGCCAGCGGAGTCAGGCGCTCGGCCACATCCACCGCTAAATCGCTCAGGTCGCACGGCTCGCGCTTCAGGCTGGTCTGCCCGGCATCCATGCGGGAGAGAACCAGCAGGTCGTTGACCAAATGCACCATGTACTCGTTCTCAGTGAGGATCACGCCCAGGGTGCGCTGGTATTCCTGCGCCGGGCGTTCCGCAGCCAGGGCATGCCCGGCCTCCAGGCTGATGATGGTCAGCGGGGTGCGCAATTCGTGGCTGGCATCTGCGGTGAACTGGCGCTGGCGCTCAAAAGCGGCCTGCAGGCGGCCGAGCATCTCGTCGAAGGTAGCGGCCAGTTGGCCCAGCTCGTCATTGGCCTTTAGATTGATGCGCCGGGTCAGGTCGCTCTCGCTGATCTGGCGGGCGGTCTGGGTGATGGCCTTGACCGGGCGCATGGCGCGATCGGCCAGCCAGTAACCGCCGAACATGGCCAGCGCCAGCAGGCCGAACCCGGCCAGGATCAGGGTGGTCAACAGGCCGCGCAGTTGGTTGCCCGGATCGACCGGGCTGCCCAGCAGCAGGTGGACGGCCTGGCTGCGGCTGAGCGGCAGTGCGGTGGAGACGAAGATATAATCCGATCCAGCGCTGCGTTCCAGGTTGGTGGATAGGTTAATCTGAAAGGCTTTGCTCGTCAGGTCTTCACCGGTGGAGATTTGCAGCAGGTGTTCCATATCCGCCTGGGTCAGAGGACCGTAGCTGGCCAGGGTCTGGCCGGTCAGGTCGTGGATGTACAGCACATCGTCCTGTTGCAACACCAGGCTGAGGTCGGGCCGGGGGGTGGTCAAGATGATGGCCCCAAAATTGATTTGAAAGGCGGTTTGCAGGCGAGTGAGGTTGTATTCCAGCCGGGCCAGGGTCTGGCGGCGTAGATCGCGCGCCTGCAGGGAATAGACCGAAGCAATGAAGGCCGCCAGCACCAGCGCCAGGATTAACACGAACCACAGCGTCAGCCGGAAGCGGATGCCGCTGAAGAAGCTGCGCAGGTGGGGGAGTGGATTAATTTTCTTCATTATTTTAAAACTACAGAGACACTGAGGTCACTGAGAAATAATCCGTATCGATGCTTTCGAATGACGCAGATAGCACTGTAAATTCCTCTGTGTTCTCTCCCCTGGCGGGGACGATGTGTGGCTCTGTGGTTCAAAAAATTTAGCCTGTGGGAGGTTTGACCAACCGGTAGCCGACGCCGCGCATGGTCTCGATCAGCTTGAACTCGTAGGGGTCGTCGATCTTGGCGCGCAGGCGGCGAATGTAGACATCGATCACATTGGAGACGCCCATGAAGTCGTAGCTCCAGATGTGGTTCTCGGCTTCCTCGCGGCTGATGACCCGGTTGGGGTTGCGCAGGAAGTATTCCAGCAGGGCGTACTCGCGCGTGGTCAACTCAATCGGCTGGCCAGCCCGGGTGACTTTGCGGGTGGCCGGGTCGAGTGCCAGGTCGGCCGAGGTCAGGATGGTGGACTTGTCCTCCGAGTTGCGGCGCAGCAGGGCGCGCAGGCGGGCGCGCAATTCGTCCACGTCAAACGGCTTGACCAGGTAGTCATCCGCCCCACTGTCCAACCCCAGCACCCGGTCTTCCAGGGCATCCCGGGCGGTCAGCATCAGGATCGGGGTGGTGATGCGCTGGTTGCGCAGCTCTCGGCACAGGGTGACCCCATCCTTCTTGGGCAGCATCAGGTCCAGGATGATGCCGTCGTAGGGGTAAGTTAAAGCCAGGTCCTCGGCCTCCAGGCCGTCGAAGGCCGGGTCTACCGCGTAACCGTCATCTTCCAGCGTGCGCCGCAGGGAGTTGTTCAGGTTTTTATTGTCTTCGACCAGCAAAATACGCATGAAATTATTATATCGAAAGCAGATGAAAGGGGGATGACAAATGGCAAAAAACACCCTGTTAAGCGCGATAATATTTTCATCCCACATTCCCCCGGGAGGGAACCTCATGAAACGTAGGCTATTTACGCTCGTCCTTCTGGCAGGTTTGCTGCTTTCCGCCTGCACCGTCCCCACCACCTACCCGGCCCCCAGGCCGCTCTCGCTCTCCGGCGCATCGTATGAAGCCAGCGACACCGCCCCCGTGGCGATTGACCTGGACGCCAGCGGCACCAGCCACATCGTCCGGCTGGAATGTCGGACAGATGACCAGAATAACTGCCGGGTCATCTACCAGGCGATGAGTATGGGCAGGCAGATTGCCTATCAACCATGGACGCCGATTACTGGTTTCACCTTTCGCAATCCTGATATTGCCGTGACGGATGGTGGACTGGCAATCGCGGTCTGGCAAAATTGTGAAATTAGCACCAATAGCTGCTCCACCTGGATGCTACGCAGTGACAATCTGATACAAGCTGAGGTGTTGGACATCACCACCCATAGTCGGGGTGTACCGCTAGTGGTCAGCCGGGGAGGGGTGATTTATGCGGTTCACGAAGTCACCAACGCTTCCGGAGGGAGTGCGCTGAAGTTCTGTTTGGTGGTTCCGACCCGGGATACTTGCCATTGGGTGAGTGATCATCCGGATGATACCATATTGCGCAC
>JBGSJZ010000138.1:0-12857 GCA_041741455.1 Anaerolineaceae bacterium
ATTGATCAGGCGGCACCACCTGCTCGTAAGCAACCCGCAAATTGACCGGCGCCATCCGATCGGGCTCAAACATCCGCTTCACCCGAAGGATCCGCTTCCGCTTTGGTTCCTGATGCATCTTGACTTGCTCCCCGATTACGCCGGATTGGGCTTTGAACCGGTAGCGAGGAGACCAGAGGTGCCCCTCGGAAGCCATCCCCGTACTGGGGGCGTAATCGCTGACGTGAGATGGTTATCAGAAACTCTATCATGCTTTTTGCACTATTGTTGGAAGCGTGACTATTCCGCCTTGTGGTGTACCCGTGACCGGATGCAGCACTTTTCCATCTGTTTCCAGCACTCCCGCTTTCAGCCACTTTTCGATCAGCCACAGAAACGATTTGTCATCCACTCTTTCAGCCAACATTTTGAGCAGCCACGGATGGTCGATGTTATCGAAGTAACCGGATATATCTGCCTCGACCAGGTAGTTGTACTTCCCAAACTGCAACTTGACGGTGAGTTTGTCCACGGCATCGAGAATTCCAACGCCGGGTCGATACCCGTAGCTACAGTGTAGAAAATCTTGCTCAAAGATGGCTTCCAGGATGCGTTTGACCGCGATTTGCAGCAGCTTGTCTTGGGTGGCCGGTATTCCCAATGGGCGCATTTTGCCATTCCCTTTTGGAATGTAGCGCCGCAGGACGTTCTTGGCCCGATAGCGTTTCTGTTTCAGTTCTTCCACCAACTGGTGAATGTTGCCCTCCAAGTTCTGCTCATATTCTGCAGCACTGACCCGATCCACGCCGCAAGCGGCGTTCTTGCGGATATAGTGCCAGCTATCCTTGAGCATTTCCTCGTTCAGCAACCTGAATAGGTCACGAAACCGGTACTCTGGTCGTTCGCTTGCCTTCTTTGCTATGGCTTGCAGTGAGGTTAGCACACTTGCGTTCCGTTCCGACATGTACGGTTGTGTTTTCCTTTGCAAACTACGTATCCTGTTAGCCCCTTCCCATATTTCTGGTACTATGAGCTAATCTGACTCCCGATTGTTTCTGGCTTCTCTACTTGATGTTTCGTTCAGCCTACCTACCTTGCGGCGGGAACGCTCGGGCCTCCCAAGTTCTTGTGCGTTTCTCTCGACACATGCCACGCTCTTTGCGGACCCCGACAGACCTTCGGAAAGCTCACCAAAACGCTTCCTCTGTATTGGCTTCTGGACCGTTAAAACCATTGCCATCTGCTTTGATGGATTGCTCCACCGACGCTAATAACGGGGCTATATCAAGACTTCAGGAAGTGCGGACTTCCTTGTGGCCTACGTCATTCCCTGTGTACGCTTCAATGATGTTGTTCAGTCGCTGATGTCAGAAGTTTGTGTCCCTGTTACACAGGCTCGTTGAAGTTGCTGGCATCCCTTCTTCAACGCCCAGGTTTTCTCTATTCGACGGTTACTCCTGTAACCGGCCTTATCGGCTTCCTTCATCACTGCAACTCTCGGTACGATTGGCTGGTTAGGCCTTGTTCGACAGGGTCTTTCACCCTGCAAGAAACGCCAAGCTTCGCTTGGCGCACCAACGGTTAGCGTTATCCGCGTGATGGCGGGCGTGGATCATGCCCAGGTGAAAGATATAGACCATCCAATGTTATTATACTGATTCCTATAAGCTATAAAACAAAAAAACCACCTTTCATCTCTGGAAGGCGGTTCACGTTTTCATCAACGCTGCTGCTAATGCTGCATCACCGGCCAAAACTTACGCCCCTTCAGGCGCCCTGAAGAGGGTACCCGTACACCAGCATGCCGCGCTGGCTGCCGTCGCCGCGCAGCTTGCGCCCAAACGGGTGCAAGCACCCCTGGCCGGTGCAGGTAAATGGGTGCGGTCAAAAATCGACCGCACCCTACATGCTTTAATTTAAGGATGGCTCCAGGATAATATACCCATCAACATGGAATTCCGGTGAAATATTTGCTATTTCGTTTTCAAATGTTGAAGGCAAAATATTATGCTCTTCCAAATATTGATACTGCCCAACATACCCATCCAAAACGCTATTTCGAGCAATAAGTTTCTGGAATGATGGGACAACTTTCTTCAATTGCCATTCCATCTCGGCATCCGTTTTTCGTGAAATCTTTTGTCCGATAGTGGAAAACGCTCGCCCGGTTTTCCTACCAATCTCTTTTCTGTCTATTCCTGTATACCAACCAGTTGTCATTGCTCTCAACTCATCTAACTGTTCATACCCTTTTTCTTCACCGTGAGCAAAATCCAGCCACTCTATTAAATTTGATACAGGCACTTCTTTGGCAAAATCACTGAAAAGAAATCGCTCCGGATTGTCCCCTAAAAGTAAATCGTTGGCAATCCTTTTCGATTCATCCTTCCAAAATTTCACGTCACTTTCTAAACTGTAGCGAGCAGTATCCGCCATCCCTAATTCAGCTAAACATCTGCTATGAGCCAACGATGTTAAAACGAAATATTCCTCATACCCCCAATGAAACCTCAAGGCTATCTGCTTTCGACAATAATTCCTTGTATTTCAAATGGAATATTACAAAACCCTCGGCATTTCACTTGAGGAGATCATCGCTATGCTCAAGAAAGATTATGATAATGATTGATTTTTTGTTTTTGAAAAACCTTACCTCTCGCAAGAAATGAAAAATCAAAAACGCCCTCTATTTCGGTTAGGAGGGCGTTCCATTATCAATAATAATAATTTACCGCGGATCGGTAAGCACTGGCCTAAACTTATATCCGTACATAATAATCCCCGCATCGTTGTCATCCGTGCGGATCTTGCGGGTGACCATCTCGACCGGCATGCCGATCTGCTTAAGAAATCAGCAGGATTTGTTCTCCCAGGGCATTCAATTGCTCCATGAATTCCTCTGCGGGTGGCGCTTCAATCCAGCGGATCACCTGCCAGTCTGCCAAAGTGGCAGAACATAGCAGGCGAGCCAGGTCCGCCGGGAAAACACCCGCTGCTTTGCTGCAGGCATGGGTGATGGCATCCTGAAGTGACAGGTTCATGCGACTGCAGAATCCCCAGATATCCGCCAGGTCTTTGGGTTCTTCACGGTCGAGCAGCGCGGTCACCTTGTTGGCGAGGATATTTTCAGCAGTGTCCAACCGCCCTAAAACAGGATGTCCTATAACCTTCCCCACCCGTGCCGGAACATCATTGACCATTTCAATTTTTAGCTGAAGCTTATTAGAGGTCAGATTCAAACGGGCAAAACGCTCCTCTTTCAACAGCACACGGCACTGCCACAGCGCAGAATGTGACAAAGCCTGAATCAGCCGTTCCACCCACAGGGAAAAGCGAGGGTCATCATTAACAAAAAAATCCAGGTCATCAGAGAAGCGGTGCTGCAAATAGCCCCGTGAAGCGGCTGTGCCGCCGGTCAGGTAAAAGCCTGTATCCACCTGGCGGATGAGGCTCAACACCTGATCCTGCAAGGGATACAACTGTTTGAAATAGAAATCTGGCTTATTCATGACAGACTTCGGGGTGTTTTACAGGCAGCCAGGCGACCAGGAAGTCGAAACCGCGCTTACGGCTCTGCGAGCGGATGTGAGGTCTCCAGCGCTGCCAGTTCTGCACCAGGCTGGAAAACCCCAGCAGGCGGATTATTTCTTCATAAGGCGCATATTCCAGCAAACGGAGTGCTGCCCAGTCCTGGTTCAGCCGGCCAATCACGCGCTCACCTGCCAGGATTTCCTTGAATTCCTGTTCGTTGAGATTGTAATCCCAAATGTAGGAGAGGTGCTGGCTGGTCATTTTATGCTTCCCTTAAGGTGATTATACAACAAAACCGCCCTCCACGCTTTGCGGGAGGGCGATTCAATCGTCAACCTAAACTCAGGCGGCAGTGGCGAGGCGCGGGCGGAACTTATACCCGTACACGCGACTCGGTCCGCGGCTTGACTATAGACGTTGCTTTGTAATCATGCTTTCCAACCAAAAGATCCGCGGGGATACCGAGGCCAGCATGCAATCGTTGAATCATCAGAAGAGAGAGCCCACGTTTGCGGTTGAGCACTTCTGAAACGCGCTCCTTGCTGCCCAGGTAGGCGATCAAATCGGAGCGGCTCAGCCCGCGGCTTTCCATGTAATACTCCAAAACCTGTACCGGATCATCCGGCTCAGGGATCGGAAAGTTTTTTGCCTCATATGCCTCAACCAGGGTCACAAGCACATCCATCCGATCGCCTTCGGGTGTGCCCGGCTGAGATTCAAATAGTGCCTCGATTTCTTTCAATGCCGCTTGGTAATCGGCTTCGCTGCGAATCGGTTTAATTTCCATTTTCCACGCTCCTCATATTGTGGTCACATCGACTCGATCATACTCTTCATGCGTTCCGACAAATCGGATGTAAACCACACCATGTCGATAAATCACCACCACCACTAACCGATAATGATTTCCTTTGATATTGAACACAATCCTGTTATTTGCCACAAAACTGGCGTTCTGATAGGCAGTTTTTATATCAGATGGCGTGTTCCAGATTGCACGCTCCACATCATGAAACCAGGTTTGTAAAGGAACACTTGCATCTGGGTGTGTCTCCCAGAATTCGCGAAGAATGCGTCTGCTGATGATCCTCATGGGAAGATTATACTACAAAGTTACCATTTTGGTAACTGCTCCGCAATAATTCAAACCTTTTTATGGGATTGAAGACCGTCTTTTGCAGGAGAAAAAGGTGTTCTGCTTGTCCCAACTTACATGTAAAATTAAAGCATGGTAAATGGATCCGAACTTAATCACAGAATTTTCGAGATAGAAGCTGAATTGTCCTCCTTGGATTTTCGGCGCAATCAATTGATCAAAGAATTAACTGAACTACGCCAGAAATCGCTCCAATACGGTTCACCTTCTCAATTTTCACTAGGCTTGCAAAGTTTTACGGTTCACAACCAATCTTCACAAGAGAGTAAGATTCGGCTCTTTCGTTCCCTATTCCGAGGGCGAGATGATCTCTTTCCGCGCAGATTCGAAAACTCAAGAACAGGTAAATCCGGTTATTCACCTGTTTGCCGTAACGAATGGGCCGCTGGAGTCTGCCAAAAGCCTAAGATTGCTTGCCAGGAGTGTAATTTCCGGGCGTTTGTCCCAGTCAGTGACGAAATTATCCGGAACCACCTGCAGGGGAATGACCCTCAGGAATACGCCGCGAAAGATTTTACGATAGGCGTCTACCCTCTATTGTCTGATGAAACATGTTGGTTTTTGGCGGTTGATTTCGACAAATCAGCCTGGGCAGAAGATGCCCGAGCATTTCTTGAGACTTGCGCCATCTATCAAGTACCCGCATCGCTCGAACGATCACGATCCGGAAATGGCGGGCACGTTTGGATATTTTTTGAAACTCCTATACCAGCATCAATAGCCAGGAGGCTCGGGACTTTTCTGCTAACCAAAACCATGAACCGACGACCTGAACTCGGCATGGATTCCTATGACCGTTTATTCCCCAGCCAAGATACGATGCCAAGGGGCGGTTTCGGCAATCTAATTGCTTTACCTTTGCAGAAAAAGCCTCGCGAGCAAGGAAACAGTGTATTTGTTGACCAAGAGCTAAATCCTTACTCGGATCAATGGGCATTTTTGTCGTCCATACACAAGATGACCAAGCCCGAAGTAGAGCTATTATTTGGCAACGATCCAGATGAAAGCGAAATAACCGGAGTTCGAGCAGTTGTATTGGATGAAGCAGAAAATGAGCCCTGGAAACTGTCACCATCCCGTAAACAAAGAGAACCAGTAATATCAGGTCCTTTACCAGAAGCCATCTCTATTGTGATCAGCAATCTACTTTTTATCGAGAAAGAAAACCTCCCATCTCCCTTACGAAATCGCCTGATCCGGTTAGCTGCCTTTCAAAACCCAGAATTTTACAAAGCCCAGGCGATGCACCTTTCTACATTTGGAAAGCCGAGGATCATCAGTTGTTGTGAGGAATTTCCAAAACACTTGGCTTTGCCCAGAGGGTGCCTGGATGATTTGTCCACGCTCTTGGATGAGTTAAAAATCCGGGCACAGATACAAGATGAACGTGTTGTCGGTCAACCTATCTCATTATCCTTTCAAGGGAATTTACGACCCGAGCAGCAGCTTGCCGTGGACCAGTTGATTCAGCATGATATCGGTGTGCTCTCGGCCTCAACTGCTTTTGGCAAAACGGTGATAGGTGCCTGGATGATTGCTGAAAGGAGAATCAACACCCTTGTAATCGTCCACCGCCGGCAGTTAATGGACCAATGGGTTGGAAGCCTGCAAACATTTTTAGGATTAACCAAAAAAGAAATCGGATTAATTGGTGGTGGGAAACAGAGATCGAATGGAATGATTGATGTGGCAATGATCCAAAGTCTGACGGACAAAGGCAAAGTCAATGATTTGGTCGGCAACTATGGTCAGGTTATTGTTGATGAATGTCACCATATCTCGGCGACTAGTTTCGAACAAGTGATCCGGCAGGCAAAAGCCAGGTTCGTTATTGGATTATCTGCTACCGTCACCCGACAAGATGGCCACCACCCCATTATCTTCATGCAATGTGGCCCCATCCGATATCGTGTGGATGATCGCCAGCAAGCCGCTGCCCGTTTGTTTACCCATACAGTAATTGTTCGCAGAACAAACTTTGTGGTGCCGCGTCGAATGGAAAACACCCCAGAGCCGGGCATTCAAGAAATCTATGCGATGCTCACAACAGACATGCTGCGAAATCAAATGATTGTTAATGACATCTTGGAGGCAATACACGCCGGCCGGTCTCCAGTGTTGCTTACTGAACGCCGGGAACACCTCACTTACTTTGCTGATGCTCTTAACGGTAAAGTCAAGAATATAATCCTTTTAGCCGGTGGCCTGGGACAAAAACAGCGGAACGCACTCATGGAGCAATTGAAGAACATTCCCGATGACGACGAACGCCTAATTATTGCTACGGGACGTTATTTGGGTGAAGGGTTTGATGACGCTCGCCTTGACACATTATTTTTGGCCTTACCAGTAGCCTGGAGAGGAACAATTGCTCAATATGCGGGTCGGCTACACCGCAATTACGAGCGCAAAAAAGAGGTGATCATCTACGACTACGTAGATGATCAGGTACCCGTGCTCGCAGGGATGTTTGGGAAAAGAAAGAAGGGTTATAAAGCAATTGGGTATGCGCTGACCTTGCCGTAAGAAAAGTGGATAATCTTACAGATGATTCCACTGAAAATCCTCAAATTCAAGAACGGATACGGGATTCCCACTTGGACAGGTTTTTCGGCGTTTTCAGGACAATCAGCGAACAATTTTTGTTATAGTTGATAATGACACCACTTTTGCACAGGGCTTTTGGTAAAACGAACTTTTTTCAGTGGACTCATTCACTCTTGTAAGAAACCGGTCGATTGATTTGGAACGAAGCAGAAAATTTGCTAGATATAATCAAACAGATTTAAAGAGCCAAACTATGCCTTACGAGCCATTTTATGAGCGCTTCAAAGAAATTGCCATCAGAGAAACGCGCAGTATCACCATTCGTAACAACCCCGATCTGCCCGATGACGAATACGGTTTTTTCGAACTGTACTGTAATGACGAAAACTGTGATTGCCAGAGAGTGTTTTTCAATGTCGTTTCCCGTAAACGCGGCAAAGATGTAGCGGTCATTGCTTATGGATGGGAAGACAGCGAATTTTACGCTCGCTGGTACCGGCGAAATGATCCACAACTTATTCAAGAAATGCAAGGGCCTATTCTAAATCCCACCAGTCAGCAATCCGAATTAGCGCCCGCGCTGCTAAGACTTGTTCGCGATACCTTACTGAAAGATCCAGCATATATCGAACGGCTTAAACGCCATTACCGGATGTTCAAAGAAAAAGTGGATCCAAAACATTTCAAAGTTCCGGGCGTATCAAGACAACAGAACGTCCGGGCTGGCAAAAGTAGAAAGAGGTGACATGAGACGCGAGGAAGGACCGACTTACGAAGAAGTAGTACAGCAAATTTTGTCGGCGGCCGGAGGCCCGGTTGCAGTGGACAAACTGGTGGACGGAGTTCTGGCACTGAAAACGACCGCTTCAAAAAATCCGCGCCAGTTGGTAAGGAACAAACTGCGCAAATTTGAAGGTGGAGTGCTAATTTATTTGGACACCGATCATGTGCTGGCTGTTCCTTTGGCATACAAAGGAGCACGATTTCGCATTCGACTGAATCAAGAAATGATCAACCGGGAGGCCATCCTGGCAGACAGGTTTGATCATTTTTTCCCGCGGTTATTAGAAGTAGACAACATGATGCTGATAGATAGAGCTGGTGTCCCCATTCCATTCAAAATTAAGGTCACAACCCGCGCGGAGAAAAGCCCGATTTTTGGCGCATACACGATCGAAACAAGATGGATCGTGTTAAAAGAATGGTTCCGGCAACAAAAAATGGGACCTAAGGATCACCTTCTGATAACGATTGAGGATTGGGAAAGGGGCATCTTCCGCCTGGAGCGCGAGCCATTGGAAAAACAACGATCAAAACAGATCAATGAGCGCAATCAGGTAGTGGCAGATATGCTCTACACCATGTTAGAAAACGCCAGGCATGAGTCCATTTATCTATTTAAAGCCCTTCCGACCCTATATGCCCAGCTACCCGATAAAGCTGGCTGCCCGCCCGATCATTGGCATTTCATCCTAAGACAGGATGAACGGATGAAGACGGATGGCTTTGATATCCGTTACGCAGAAAGCCACACCCTGTGGGATTCTCTCAATGCGAATATGTTTAACAAGGAAGTTTCACCAAAGGCGACGCCTGAGATGAAACCTGCAAAGAGATCTCAAAAGGAGGTCTATCATTTTCGCACCGCCTTCAAACACCGAACATCGACCTGGCGAGATATCGAGATTCAGGGAGATCAAACCTTGTTTGACCTAGATCGAGAATTACGAAATGCCTTCAATCACGATTCTTACGATCACCTTTCTGGGTTTTGGAAATTAATAGCACGCGGCACAGGGAAGCAGAAACGTTATCGCGAAGTTGATATTGGGAACATCAACCCATTCGAGGGGGGTGAGGCAGCCGGTTTTCAGGTTTCTAGCCTAGGTCTACAAGTCGGAGATATGCTTAAGTATGTATACGATTTTGGTGATTGGATCGAACACATCCTGACCTTAAGATCTATGAGCACCCCGCAACCAGATGTGAAGTATCCGCTTGAGGCGGCTCGCAACAAACCGAAGCACAAGTACTGCACATACTGCAAAGAACGGGGTAAACAGACGGTAGCCACCTGGATTTGTATTACCTGTTCTGAGAAACAAGGTCAGGAAGTGGTGCTGTGCGAAAAATGCATGGGGTTGGCAAAACACGAAGAACATTACAGTGTCGAGCTTGTGTATTAAATTGTTCGATGTACCCGCGCCAGGGCTGAGGTGATCAATGTACAAAGAGATTAAAAAAATCCACTGCAACTGCAAGACTCACTGCCAGAATCGGCGCTGTGCTTGTCTTAAAAACAATGAACCTTGTGATGAACAGTGCGGCTGCCATGGTTGCCAAAATCCACTCAATGGTGTAGATGTTCAACATCTGTCCATTTGTGCTATCCAAAACATCACTATGGTAAAGGCATTGACAGAGGACGAGTTGAGCAAGAATTACCAACTGCCGTGCGAGCATGAAACCGTTCCGCTTCGCCAGCTGCTTGACACCTACTCGTGTTCGCAGTGCCAGTCGCCCTATTGGTACTCGTTTTGCTGGGGAATGGTTGTGGAACAGAATCAAACCTGGCACTGCAAAATTTGCAACCACTGCCGTGACTGGCGTGAATGGCATTGCCCGCGTTGTAATCGCTGCACTTATGGAATCAGCTTGCCATGTGAAGGTTGTGGGGAATATCATTCTATCCACGATTTTGTGTAAAAAGGGTCATCATCCCTGCATTGAATGATTCATTCAAAGCTCATAGAGCTTTGTCAGAATCCCCACATTTCTTTCAGAGCTACCCGGCAAATGGGTGCCGCTTGCAAGAATAGCAATTCTCCTCCTTCCCCAAACACCATGATCGGAGCACCCCCAGAACAGGGAGGTCAGAAAAAGCCACATGCCCTATGAAAATTCATAAGGCATGTGGCATTATTATGTATGGGAATGGAAGATGAGACTTAGGCCCCTATATATAGAGGAAAATTCGTCTTTCCTATTTTTTTTACCCTCTATCTGGCTATACCAAGTCCCAGGGGCCTAAACTTATACCCGTATATACGACTCGGTCCGCGTGGGGGAAGTTAAGTTAACGATCTAACAGTTGGCGTCCGCGTAGCGCCATTTAGGGTACCTGCGTGTGGGCGGGTAGTGGATAATACTTGGGAACAGAAATAATCGAAGTCAAAAAAATGAGCCGAAGTGGCGACATATCCAATTTATCTAGCGGACGCAATGTTCGGATTAGATCTTTTATAATAAGGCTATAATTTATACATCTGCACTCATAGACTGTTGAGTTTGGGAGTATCCAATGGCAAAATGGTCCTATGGAAAAAAATACCTATTCTTCTTTTTACCTTGGTGTTCATTCTCGCCTGTAATATGCCTATTGCTGACCTAATTGATAACCCATTGAAAAAGCCCACCGCTGAAGAGCTTGACCAGGAAATCGAGCAGATCAATTCTGAGATCGACCGTAATTTTGAAGGGTTTCAAACCTATCACGTTAAACCATTTCCCGGAGCTGAGAATTCAACCGAGTGTAAACCTGGATTTGAATTTGGTGACCGTTGGACCGATAATTCGATTATGCGTTTTGACGCTGATGATGATTGGGACCGTAGTCAGATCGAAATCGAGGCAGGCGAAAACCATGTACTTACCTATAAAATCGTTATTAAAGAGAAACCGAACACCTTCTGTAGATTAAATGAACAGAACTTCGTGGAATGTGTCTATCTTGATACAGATGGTTACACAGTCCGGGTTTTCAATGATCCGCCTTATACCAGAAGTTTCCTGCCATACGTGCTTGAAACCCCGAAAACTTGTTTCACAATGGTGTTTGAAGGTTACGATCAAGATCAACGCCCGGTGGCAGAAGATACCTTCACGTTTGATAACTTAAATAATCTGCCTGACAATGTGGAGATTGCCTTGGGAGGGCCAATTCCTGCGTTGCCTTTCACTTCCAACGGCCAGTATTTCTCTAATGAGGGGAAAGAATCTGCCTGGTATTTTGCGCCACAGAATATCGAGAAGTGGGTTATGTCAATCATGACTGATGATACTGAGAAGAAAATCCTGGGAAATTTTTCGGCAATCGCCTTATATTACTACGAAGATGAAGACAAGCTTACAGTTTCAGAAGGACATGCGGATATCATTGGAAGCATTCCTTCTTCTCAATTCACGATCCAGGATGATCAGAACACAAAATTTATTACAGCACCTTTTGAAATGACTTTCACAGGCAGTGTACATCAACCCAATCAATTTGCATCATCTATTTATAAAAATAATATTCTTGTACCAAGGTATATAAAATACCTGGTTTATCATGATGTCGATTTTGAAGTTACTGTTTTTGGCACCTTTAAATTGGTCATACAGAATGATGGAACTGAAAGTCTGGAGATGAAAGTAACCGATTGTGAAAATAGCAAATTCTCATCCCCTAATGAGGGGGCACAATTAACCGAATGTTCTATCCGTTTAGTCTGGGATAATATTCCTGTAAAATGAACAAACCACCTAGCAATTTGGTGTCATAGGTAGGAACAAAGACAAGAAAAATATTGATCAAACTTCTATGAAAAAAGCGAAAGCCGATCTGAAAGATGCACAAATCGTAGCGGTCATTGCGATCAACAAGATGGCGTTGACCTGAATGGAAGGTGCAATCGCCAACCGAGAAAGATGTGATTGATTGTCGTTGGGTTACTCCGTTTATAAAATTGTTTCGGGAAACCAATATTATTGGAGAATCCATGCAGGTTAACTTTCTATTTTCAAAAATGTCAGGTCGCTAGTATTACAATTATGGCATAGAAATCAAAACGCCCCCCATCTCTGGAAGGCGTTTTACTCTCAACACAATTAACTTATCCTTGCATCACCGGCCTAAATTTATACCCGTAGATACGACTTGGTCCGCGCGGCGGACGTAATGGTGATTTTCTAACGTCTGCTTCACCCACGCAACGCGTTTTCGAACTGACAATTATGCGACCGAAAACCGGTTTGCACCACACACAAGTTCGCAAGACGTGAAACGCCGTGTCGTGTCGGTGCACAAGCAATTGTTAGGCGGTTCATTGATCATTCAAGAGTTCTTCCACATCATTCTGGGACAAGTTCAGTTGTTCGGCAACTTTCTTGATGTACATTTTCTCTGTGGGCTGAAGCTTGCCATCTTGCTTGGACATGTTCACCAGATCCAATATGAGATTTAGTGCTTCATCAGGATGATTTTGATATGGTGAAAAATCAATCCCTACCAAATTCTTAGCCGCTAAACGACTTTGGAGGTCTGACGTCTGTTCAGCATTAAACTGCGCTGCAGACAAAAGTTCTTTCAGGAATTCGATCTCGGCCTTGTCTGTAACTCCATCAACCTTCATTAAGTTAATTAGCGTTTGTAGATGGATTAAGGCAAGAGATATATCGTCAGAAGTTGAAGTTGGCAGAGTAGAAACCGTAAATCGCACCGATAATTCTTGCTTTTTGATCTCTAGCGTAACTTTTGCACAATCAGTGCAAGAATCGTAAAAAACGGCAAAAATAATTTAGGACGAACAGGGCTAGCTGAAGCCCTAAACTGAAGCGATTTACCAGCCAGCGAACTGGCTGGGCCGAACCTTAACAACAGCAT